>JAXMAT010000001.1:0-187655 GCA_046350235.1 Gemmataceae bacterium
ATCGAACTGCTTCAATTGAATCTTCGACCGCAGCCGCAGGTAAGCGATCGGCGACTGCTGCGCCTTGCGGTCCTTCATGAACGCGTCGGCTTCGCGGATCACGCCTTCGTGATCGTTGCGGAGGTATCGCAGTTGCACATTTCGGAAGCGGAACTCGGGATCGTCCGGATCGTTTTCGCGATGCAAAGCGATGAGACGTTCAAGGTCGTCCGCCTTCCGTTGCCGCATGCATTCGTCGGCAAGCGTGCGAAACACCGCATCGTTGGCGCCCGCTTTCTGGTACGCCTCCTTCACCCTTCCTTTGAGCAGATACGCGCGATTCACGATGTTTTGCTGGAGGTACGAATACGTCGACATCCGCCCAATCTTTTGTTCGTCCAACACGCGAATGGCGCCGTCGGGGTCGTTTCGCAGCAGCTTCAATTCCGCATCGTGAAGCTGGAGGCGTTGGTCGCGCGGAAAGTTCTTTCGGTGCTCGTTCAGCAGTTTCGCCAGCTCATCCGGCTTCTTCGCCGCCTTAAGCCTTCGAGCTACGGTATCGAAAGCGACGCTTCGATTCGGCGACAGCCGATAGGCGTCGAGAGGCCGGTCGGCTTCGATCAACGCGTTGGCGATGGCGAAGACGTTGTCGTCGTACTGCATGGAGCCGTTGGTTTTGCTCTTGTACTTGTTCAGCGTCTCCTCCGCATCCTTCCATTGTTTGGCCGCGATCTGACGGCGGGCGAGCAGACCTAGATAAGCGGAATCAACCGATCCATTCGGGGCAAAGACTTTCATAAGGCGGTCAAGTTCGTCCCATTGCTTCTTGCGGGCGAGTTCGCGACCGAGGACCGTCAAATCCGTGTTCGTCCCCTTGATTTGCTGAAACGCTTCCACGGCGTGCCCGGACTCGGCGGCGGCGATCAGATAGCCGTTGCGAACTTGCGGATCGTCTTGCTTCTTCAAGGCGACCAAGAACAAATCCGCAGCCCTCCCATGGTTCTTGGCTCGTACCGCGGCGGCCGCTTCGAGCCGAGGGATCAACGGATCGTTGGGATGACGTTTGCGATGGGCGGCAATAAGTGCCTCGAGTCGTTCCGGCTTTTTGCCGTAGGCGAGGTCGTAGCCGATCACGTTGAATGCCTCGCTGGCGACGGCTTCTGGGATCTTGGCGTACACCTGCATCTCCAACTCCGCGTCCACCATCGCATGCAGAAACGGACGAAGGACGTTGGTCCGATCGCTGGGCTGTTTCGTCCGCTCCAGTTCGGCCAGGACCGGCGCGATCGCTTCCTCCGCTTTGCCCTGCTTGACCAGCCTCGTGCGTAGCTCCGTCACAAGAAGCGGATCAAGGGGATCGTTTTCCTTGTGCAGGTCGACGATCTGGTCAAGCGTCTTTTCGTCCTTGTTCATCCGGCACAGAAGCTGAAGCTGCGAAAACGTTTCATGACGAGGGCCGATTTCCTTGTAGGCGGAAACTGCCTGCCCAAGGCGATAGCGGACGGCCACGCGGGAAAGACGAAACACGCTGAGGACGCCGGGATCCAACTGCTGCTTGCATGCCTCGTTGAAGAGTTTGTCCGCCGCCTGATCTTCGAATCCGGCCGCGAGGACTTCGGCTTTGCAGAGCTTGACGTAGGCATCCTCGGGATATTTTTTGGCATGTTCCGCGGCGAGCATGCGAAGCTGACCCGGGTGCGCGGTTCGCTTCGCGGCAGCGATGAGTTGCGGGAAAATCGCCTTGGCGTCCGGAATGGCCGCATACGCTTCGCGCCCTTTCCCTTGCCGAGTCATTTCCTCGATGAACCAGAAGACCTCCTGTCGGGCGCCGACCGGACCGGTCTGAAGACCTGGAATGCGTTTGAAATGCTGGACCGCTTCATCGGTCTTGCCCAACCCTGCCAAGGCGACGGAAAGATAGGCGGGCGCGGAGGCGTGTCCTGGCGTCAAGCGATCCATCGTCCGCGCGATCGGTTCCAGGCTGTCCCAATCCTTGGCGAGCCGGCAGTCCTCGGCACACGATCGGAAATCGGCCTCACGTTTGTCGAGCCTTTCGAAACGCCGGGCAAGGTCGTCCCGATCGTCCTCGGGCCGAAGTGAACGGAGCAGGCCGATAAAAGTGCCGCCCCACGCTGGCTGGATGTCGAGCGACTTGCGATACAGCTTGGCTGCCTCCGCGAATCGTTGGGCCAAGCGATTCGCCTCGGCCACTTCGTAACAGATGCGTGCGTCGTCGCCGCTGATGGCGTGGAACCTTTCCAGCGGTTCCAAAGCTCCCCGCATATTGAGTCGATTCGACGCCATGCCGAGGTAGTAGTCGATTGCGGGAATCGACGCGTACTGATCGGCGATCGGTTTGAGCGTGTCCACTGCCTGCTGCCACTGATTGCGGATTTCATGAAGGCGGCCCTTGGCCAATACATGCATGATGGCGAAGTGGCCCTTAAGTCGATGCGCAACGACTTGCTTCAGATGTTGCTCGGACTGATCGAACTTGCTGTCGTTGATAAGTCGGATCGCCTGGTCCACGGCGTACATCGACTGTCGCCCGGCCGCATCCGGATACAGGCTTTCGGGTGCGGAAAGGATGGCGCCGGCAAAGCAATTGCCGCTGTCCAAGTACTCCACCTCAAAAAACTTCCAACTCCCGGATCGCCGCGTGAAATGCCAACGATCGAACCAACCGCCTCCTTTGGCGTCGGCGCAGCGCACGGATGCCGTGACATCGCCGTTCGGCAGTTCTTGGATGTGGCGGACGTCCGCTTCGATCCAGGGAGTCAAGTTGGCAGCGAACATGTCCTTTTCCATCGCCTGGACGATGGAACGCAGAAACTGCGGATGAGTCGTATCGCGATCGAGATTGCCGATCTTGCAGGCGATCGCGGAAACAGGACCAATCGAAAGCCGCCCCCACCTGGGCGATGCTGATCGCGGATCGGACCTTGCATCGAGGTGACCAGCGCGAGGATGTCTCCGGTCGCGTTTCTTCTTTGGTTGCAACGGCGGCTTGACCAGGGCGACGGAATCCCACTGGGGGTCAGGGCCGCCCGCGACCTAATTGAAATGGCTTCACGTTGAAGTTGCCGAAATCGATCGCCAAGGCGCCCGGATTGATCACGACAGGTCGATGATCGAGCTGATTTCGCATGAAGGCGGCACATCCACGCAGCACGATGAGTCCGATGACAATGACGGTGCTGATCCCGGCGGTCCCTGCTTGCCGTTGCCGCTAGTTGGTTCGGGAGAGCAGACGGAGCGACCGCCCTCCGCGTTCCAAGGAGGCGGATTATGCGCACGCATTGATCGCTTGCGGAGCGATATGCGACTTGACTCGAACGTCAAAGGGCGATGCGGATCGGGAACTTGGATGCCTCCGCCGTCGCCGTTGACGCCGGAGCCGGCGGCGAGGTTGGACGTTCCGGCTCCGTCGCCTAGTCCGCCCAAGATCGTTGCAGCACGCCGAACGCGGTGGAATCGGTGCGAAAGGTTTGTACAGGAAGGGCATTGAATGGTGGCGAAGCATCGTCCGTCGTCGCGATGCGCGCGGCGCAGGAAGGGCACGTCACCTGGGCGGCTATGACAACACTCAAAAGCCGCGAAACGGGAAGGGAAGGTCCTGTATTGTTGCGAAGTTGTTCCTAAGGACAAGCCGCGACATCCTTCGCTTCACGCGCTGACGCGGCTGGTGTTAGACACAAGTTATTTTTGATGAGTGAAATCTCTTTGCGAAAACCTGCAATCCCTTGCTTGCACAGCTCAAGCGTTCCTTCCACTTCAGAGTCACTTCCCCTTGACAGGCGCCTACCCGTTTTGGGTATCCTTGCCGCTGGACGAGAGTGCCCAGTCTTGGCTCTGAATGTGAGCGTCGGTTCGTAACCCTCCGATTCCGCGAACCAGTTCGGCCCTTTTGACGTCTCCTCCTCGTTTGCACGCGTAACTGAAAACTTGTCGCGACCGGACCTTCGCCTGGGCGAAGCGCGCGTTGCATCGCATACGGCGAAACGTCGCATCTCCCTCCCTCTGCGAGAGGAGAATTCCACATCTTCGCCGTAAGCTACTGTGCGTACCCGGGGGCGTGCCATGCTTCGATGGTTCCCTCGCCGAAGTCGTGGACATTCCTGTACCACCGGCGAAGCATGCCCACTTCCCGGTTACGGCTTCCCGTCTGGGGACATGCTTGTACGGGCGAAGCGGAGCGAGGCTATCAACCACGACGCGCAGCGTAACGCGCACGCCGTTCGTGCCACGGCTCTCGGCGAAGATGCAATAACTTGCCCGTGGGAGAGCGAAAAGACATGCGCAGGCATTCGCTTTGTCGCGATTCTCGTGCAACAGCCAGGTGTCACGCGTTCGAGAACGATGCGACACAATGCAGCGAACTGCTTCGCTCTCCACGGCGGCGAACGCGATTGGCCATGTGACCTTGCCACGAGTTCATCGTTTTTCTTGAGGACACTACGGTGAAAACCGGGGCTCGGGAAAATCGGAACGGAGATTGCAGGGTAGAACCGGAAGTGGGACAACAACTGAGAAGGGATGCAAACGCTCGCCGCGATGAATTTCGAGCCTGCCTGCAATCCCATTCCTATCCTCACGCCGCCCGCAGCTCCGCCTACTCCAGAGCGAACCCCATCCCCTGGGATGGTCCTCAGAAATCGCTCCCTCTTCGCGTGCTTTCGCCGATCCTTTGGCTCTTATTGACAGCACGCGAGCAACCGGCCGCCTCCCCGAGGCGTCGCTCTTCGAGTATGCCTGATGTCCGTCGGAAAATCCGTCCTGGATGCCGTCCGCCAAAAGATGTGGACCTGGGCGATTATCGCAAGCACTGGGAAGGGACTTGCGAGGACTACTTCGACATCGTCAAGGAACGCCCAATCACCCAGTCCGCCTTTCAGCGTCTACGACGCGATCCTCTCCCGCGACGTGAGCGGATATCGACCACAAGGAAAAGGTCATCCGTTACAGCTTCTTCCATGAATTCGCGACGCAGCATGGCGACGGCATCTTCGGGCTCGATCGCATCACCATGCAACTCGTCAACGTCTTCGAAAACGCCGAGATTTACGGCACCGAACGCCGCGTGTTGTTGCTGCATGGTCCGGTCGGTTCCTCGAAGAGCTGATCGCTCGACTCATCAAGAAGGGCGCCGAGCTGTATTCCCGCTCCGACGAAGAGGCGCAGCCCTCTACTCGTTCGCGTGGAAGGAACCACTGGCTCCTGGTCAAGTGCCCCATGCACGAAGAAGCCTCTGCATCGTTCCCAACGACATGCGGGCTACGATTGCGGCTTTGCTCAATGAAGGCAAGGAATCGAACGATCGCCAGTCGTCCATCCACTTGAAGTTGTGCCCCTTCTGCCGGCAGATGCACTCCGAACGCCTCGCCAAGTACGAAGGCGATTGGACACGGATGCTTGAAAGTCAAAGTCTTCCGCCTGACGCTCTCCGAACAGGACCGCATCGGCATCGGCACCTTCCAGCCGAAAGACGAAAGAACCAGGGCTCAACCGAACTGCCGGCGACATCAATTACCGAAAGATCGCGGAGTATGGTTCGGACAGCGATCCGCGGGCGGCTCAACTTCGACGGCGAACTCAACATCGCCAATCGCGGCCATCGTCGAGTTCATTGAAGTGCTGGCTCGATGTCGCGTTCCTCTACGATCTCCTCGGAGCGTCCCCGGGAACACAAGATCAAGCCGAAGAAATTCGCCCAGACCGACATCGACGAAGTCATTCTGGGACATACGAACGGAGCCGGAGTATCGCCGGCTCCAGAACAACGAGTTCATGGAAGCTCTGCGCGACCGCACGGTGAAGATCGACGTGCCGTACGTCACCCGGCTCTCGGACGAAATCAAGATCTACGAGAAATCGTTCAGCCAAGAACGAGTGAAAGGGAAACACCTGGTAGCCCCACACGATCAAGTGGCGGCGATGTGGGCGATACCCGCCTCGAACGGCCGAAGCACGCCAGCTGACCGCTGCTGCAGAAGCCCGACTTTACAACGGCAAGACGCTGCCCGGGTTTACCGAGGACAACGTCATCGAGCATGAAGCGCGGGCGAATAACGAGGGCATGCCGGCATCAGCCCGCGTTATATCCAGGACAAGATCAGCAATGCCCTGGTTGCCGCTTTCCGGAGGAAGGTTGCGTCAATCCGTTCATGGTGATGCCGCACGAACTGGAAGTCGGCCTACGGCATCATGCACTCATCACGAACCAGGATCAGTTGCAGCACTTCCCGCGATCCGCGCTCGGCGTCGTGAAGCGGGAATACCGAGGACGTCGTCAGGAGCGAAGTCCAACGCGTGCAATCGCGGCCGACGAGGATGCATTGCAGCGATTGAGTTCCAGCACTACATCGACAACGTGAAGGCCTACGCAGCGCGAAGTCCGCAACCGCTACCGGCAACTACGAGGAACCGGACGAACGACTGATGCGTTCGATCGAGGAAAAAATCGACATCCCCGAGGGCCGCAAGATGATTTCCGCCGTGAGATCATGAACTACATCGGCGCCCTGGCGATCGACGGCAAGCGTTTCGATTGGAAGACCAACGAACGCTTGCAGAAGGCGCTGGAGCTGAAGCTGTTCGAGGATCAGAAGGATTCGATCAAGCTGACCAGCCTGGTGTCGAACGTGGTCGATAAGGCGACGCAGGAGAAGATCGACGTGGTGAAGAGCCGGCTGATCCGCAGCTACGGCTACTTTGCGATGTGTGCAGCACGGATGTACTATCGTTCGTCGCATCGATCTTCGCCCGCGGTCACGAAGAAGTAAGGACGTGTCCGTTAGCACGCTGCGCGGTGCCAGGGTGCGGCAACTTGTCGCTGCATGAGGATGAAATCCTTCTGCGGACTCTCTGCCCGGACTAGCGTGCGCTTGGTTAGCACGGAGTTGCACGATACGAATATCACGGCTCGCGTTCTTTCTTGCCTGCGTAAGGAACGCGATTCCGCGAGCGACCACGAAGCCGTAAACCGGAACAAAGGCAACCACGGGAGGCGACTCCCCTCCTCCCTTGGCTCATATGTCTCAGAAGATCGACAGCGACCTCCAGCGATTCCGAAAGATCGTTCGCGGCTTGAAGTGAAGAGCGATCTCTCGAAGTACGTTTCTCGCGGCGAACTGATCGGGCCGCAGGGAAAAGACCTCGTCCAGCATCCCGTTGCCCCAGATCGATATCCCGCAGTTCCGCTTCGGCCAAAAAGGCGGTGGCGGCGTGGGCCAAGGCGATGGCGATGTCGGCCAGGCGCTCACGCCCGAACAAGGCGATGGAGACGGCAAGGGAAGCGCCGGCGATTCCCCAGGCGGCCATATCCTCGAAGTCGAGATGTCCCTCACCGAACTCGCCGAAATCCTCGGTGAAGAGTTAGCGTTGCCGCGGATCGAGCCGAAGGGGAAGAAGAACATCGTCACGACCAAGGACAAGTACACCGGCATCCGCCAGACCGGCCCGGAATCGCTTCGCCATTTCAAGCGAACCTTCAAGAAGGCAATGCGTCGGCAGATCGCGTCGGGGCAGTACGAGATTGAGAAGCCGAAGATCGTGCCGATCCGCGAGGACAAGCAGTACCGAAGCTGGAAGGAAGTGCAGAAGCCCGAGAGCGTCGCCAGCATCATCTACATGATGGACGTTTCAGGGTCCATGACCGACGAGCAGAAAGAAATAGTCCGCATCGAGTCGTTCTGGATCGACACCTGGCTCAAGCATCACTACCAGGGTCTGAAAACGGTCTACATCGTGCATGACGCCGAGGCCCATGAGGTGGACGAACACACCTTCTACCACGTCCGCGAATCGGGCGGGACGAAGATCAGCTCGGCCTACGAACTCTGCTCGCAAATCATCGATACCCGCTTCCCCGCGGACCAGTGGAACGTCTACGCCTTCCACTTCTCCGACGGCGACAACTGGGGCGACGACAACAGCAAGTGCCTCGGCATCCTACGCGAAAAGCTACTCCCCCGGCTCAACCTGTTCGGCTACGGACAGGTCGAAAGCCCCTACGGCTCTGGCGAGTTTCATGAACATGTAGCCGCGTATGCAGAGAAATTCGAGAACGTGATCGCGAGCCGGATTCCGGACCGGGATCATATCCTGGGGAGCATCAAGGAGTTCCTGGGCACGGGAAGATAGGAGCCGCGCACGTAGTAAGCGGTTTTCGGATGCGAGCATGCAGTATCCGCTTACTTCGTGCGCAGCTCCTCAAGAGAGGACGAAATCTGTGGCATCGAGAATCGAGAAGGTCTGCAAGAAGCGTCTGAAGGGCCTGATCACGCGATGGGAGGCGGTGCATGCGTTGCTTGACTTGATCGATGAAGCGACGGCATCGGAGGAGTTGCAGGCGATTCCCGCAGATTTGTTGACCGGATTGCAGGAATACGCAGCCAAGGCGCCCAAGACGAACGAAGAATGGAATCAGATGAAGTTCGCCCGCCTCGGCGCCCCGAACACGCGAACGCCGACGGCGGAGGATACGGAGCGAGAGCAACGCGAACGAACGAAACTACGTCAAGCGGTGGAACGACTGCGGAACGTGTTTGGATGGTGAGCGAATGGACGTACCTTACGACACACGACTGCCTCCTGACCTCGCCGCCCTCAAGGTGGAGATCGAAGCCCATGCACGCAGTTTCGGGCTCGATTTCTACGAAACGATCTTCGAGGTCGTCGATGCCGAAGACCTGAACGAAATCGCGGCCTACGGCGGATTCCCGACGCGGTATCCGCATTGGTCGTTCGGCATGGCCTTCCAGGAGTTGAAGAAAAGCTACGACTACGGCCTGTCCAAAATCTACGAGATGGTGATCAACAACGACCCGTGCTACGCCTACCTCATGCGTTGCAATCACACGGTCGATCAGAAGCTGGTCATGGCCCATGTTTATGGCCATTGCGACTTCTTCAAGAATAACGCCTACTTCGCGCATACCAGCCGCAAGATGATGGACGACATGGCGAATCATGGCGTACGCATTCGCCGCTATGTCGATAAGTACGGCGAGGATGAGGTCGAGAAATTCGTGGATCGCTGCATGTCGATCGACGATCTCATCGACATCCATTCCACCGCGATCCGCCGTCGGCCCGATACGTCGCGTTACGATTTCAAGGAAGCCGGCGACGACGAAGGCGCGAAGCTGACGCGGTTCAAAAGCAAAGAGTACATGGACGAGTACATCAACCCGCAGAAGGCGTTGAAGGAAGAAGAGGAGCAACGCAAGAAGGAACACCTCGCCGCCGAGCGAACCTTCCCGGAACGGCCCGAGAAGGACGTGCTGCTGTTCCTCATCGAGCATGCGTCGCTCAAACCCTGGCAACGCGATGTGCTTTCGATCATCCGCGACGAGGCATATTACTTCGCTCCGCAAGGTCAGACGAAGATCATGAACGAAGGCTGGGCCAGCTATTGGCACAGCACCATCATGACCGAGCGTGCTCTCACGCCGTGGGAGTGCATCGACTACGCCGACCACCACTCCGGCACCATGGCGACCCAGCGAGGCCGACTGAACCCTTATAAGCTCGGCATCGAACTCTTCCGCGACATCGAACGCCGCTGGAACGTGGGTCAGTTCGGCAAAGAGTGGGAAGAATGCGACAACATGGACGAGAAGCGCCGCTGGAACAAAGCGACGAACCTGGGCCGTAAGAAAATTTTCGAGGTTCGCCGAGTCCACAACGACCTGACGTTCATCGATTCGTTCCTCACGCCGGAGTTCTGCGAGGAGCACAAGCTCTTTTCGTTCTCCTATCAGGAGCAGGGAAAGAACTACGTCATCGATTCGCGCGAGTTCCAGAAGGTCAAGCAACGCTTGCTGGGACAACTCACCAACTTCGGCAAACCGGTAATCCATGTGACTGACGGCAACTACCGCAATCGCGGCGAATTGTTGCTTCGCCACGAGCATGCGGGTGTTGATCTCAAGCTGGACCACGCGAAGGATGTATTGGGCCACCTGGCCGCGATTTGGGGACGACCGGTCTCGCTGCAGACGATACTCGACGAGCAGCCGAGCCTCATGACGCACGACGGAGCCCAGTGCTCCATCAAGAAACAGGGAGAGAGCGATGACCCTCGAAAATCAAGTGCTGGAAAAACTCGCTGACGCGGGTCCCAGTGCGACTCCCCGGACGATTACCGCCCAGGAAGGCCCCTGGACGATCGAAATCCATGCGCAGAAGTCGGACGAATTCAGCGTCATGATCGACTCCGTCGAAGTCCGCCGCGATGCCCCCGCCGGCGACGCCAAATCCTGGGCCGACGGCATCGCATCGCGCCCCAGCGGCTTGCTTGAGCCACTGCGGCTCCTGGAAGCCGACAAAGGAAAAAACGAAGCCATCGTCCGCAGCTCCAAGCCTCAGACAAAAGGGGACGAGGTTCGCTACTACGAGGTACACGTGCAAGGAGCCGAGAAGGCCGAAGTGCATCGCTACAAAGCATCGAAACAACCTGGCGCCGCCCGCGAGCCGACCCCTTTCCCCATGACCCACGAAGCCGTCGGCAAACTCGCCCACGGCCTCACCGGCGAGTGAGCGGGATTTGAGTAGGGTGTGTCGAGCAACGCGAGACGCACCGTTGCAGGTTCCCGAGATGCCCGGTGTCCAACGTGCAAAACGCCGCATCCAACGTGCGGCTTTTTTGCGTTTCGACCCGTTGACGCAATCCGGCTGGTACACAGGTTCGCCCTTCACCCAACCCATCTCCCCAGTCGAGAGAGGCAAGACCGGCGAAACCTGCAACGGTGCGTCTCGCTACCGCTCGACACACCCAACGGCTCTATGCTGCGAGTGATTGGCATCGGGGTGGGGAAGCGGCGAAGAGCCGGAGGACGATGCGGCGTTCTTTCTGCAACTTTTTGCGACGTCAGCGTTTTCGACGCACATCCGCATCCCGTTTGCGCAGGGCGCCGATCAGTTCATAGTGATCCTTTGCCGTCTCCGAAACGATGGAGGGCGTCGGGATGCCGCTTGCATGCGATGGGCGCCGAAGACGCGGGCGAGCATGCGATGCTCGCGGATGACTTTCGCGAGCACGTATTGCGGGCGGCTTCGACCACGATCCGAATGGAAGCGTTCTTCGTTGTTGGCCCACCGTTCCATTTGCTGCCGGGCTCAGCGCTGGCCGTCGTTCGCTTGCAGTTCTTCCGCGAGTTGATTCCAATCAGCGCACAAACGATCGAGTTCTTCGATTTGTAAATCACCGATCAAGCGGCACGCTTCAGCCGCCGCGGTTCCTTCGACGGATTCGAGCAGGACGTAGAGGTCTTTCCAACTCCTGTCGCGAGGCTTTGCGTACGAAGGCGCCCGCTCCGGGAACCTGCTCGATTAGCCCTTCGCTCGCAAGGCGGTTGATCGCTTCGCGCAAGGGACCCAGGCTGACGCCGATTGCGGCGGCGAGCGTGCGGTTCACGAGTTGGGAACCGGCCCCCAATTCGCCATGAGCGAGTTTGTCGCCGTAGCGAAGGATTTTTCGACAGGGTCTGTTGCATACCAGTTCGATCCGGGAGAGGTCAAACTTTCCACGACGCACGGCATGAGGCCGGTTGTTCGAACGAACGCCGTCGATATGCCGTGGCGAAACTGGATCAAACGATGCGAATTCTTTGCCAGAACCGGTCAAAAAAGAAACCGCACGCATGGGCACGCGTGCGGTAGAGTGTTCAAGCCGATTGGTTTTAGCCCACCCAAGGCTGATCGATGATCTTGAAATCGACCAGTTCCGCGGGTTGAAACCACAAAGCGATCTCGGCGGCGGCATTTTCGGGGCTGTCGCTGCCGTGGACGAGGTTGTTCTGCACGCTGATGCCGAAGTCGCCGCGGATCGTGCCGGGGGCGGCCTTCGCGCCGTCGGTGGCGCCGATCAGGTTGCGGGCCGTCGTCACCGCTTCGCGGCCTTCCCACACCATCGCGACCGTTGGCCCGCTCGTCAGGAAGCTGAGCAACGATTCGTAAAAGGGTTTCCCTTGATGCACCGCGTAGTGCTTTTCCGCGATTTGCCGAGTCGCTTGCACCAGTTTCAGCCCGACCAGGCGCAACCCCTTGCGCTCGAATCGGCTCGTCACTTCGCCCGTCAGACGACGATGAACGCAATCAGGCTTGAGGAGGATGAGCGTACGCTGCATGACGAGTATCCGGAAAGCGAGGTTCGGGTCGCGTTTATCCTATGAAATCCCGCTTGCGGCTTAGCGGGCGGGTCACGGGGACGTCACGCGAAGCCGCAAGCGAGATACGTTAATTCCCTTTGAGCAAGCGCACGAACTCGCGCATCCAGGCGGGGTTGTCGTGCCAGGTGCGGGCGGTGACGAGGTTGTCCGCGACGACCACTTCCTCATCCACATAGACGCCGCCGCAAACTTCCGCGTCGAACTTGCATTTCTTGACCGTCGTCACCCGCTTGCCGCGAATCACGTCGGCGGTCGCAAGAATCTCGATGCCATGGCATACCGAAGCGATTGGCCGACGGTGTTCCATCCACCAGCGGACGCTGCGAAGCAAATCCTCGTCGTAGCGAATATACTCTGGAGCTCGGCCGCCGGAGAGCACGCAGCCCGCGTATTCCTCGGGCTTGACGTCGCGAAAAGCGATGTCGGCCGCGAGATGGTAACCGGCCGATTCCTGTGTGATGTCCCAGCCGACAGGCCGTTCGTGCTGGACAAGGTGATACGTCTTTTTCTCTGGCCCAGCCACATCCACTTTCCAGCCTTCTTCCTGGAGACGGAAGAGGGGGTAAAACGTGTCGAGCACTTCGGCCGCATCGCCGATGACGAGAAGAATTTTCATGCGTCAAATGTAGCGAAACAACCGGCCAACCGCCAGCTTGGGGCAATGACGCTTCGTTCGTCGAGCCACTGCGTCGGAGCGAAAAAACAGCGGCGAGTTCAGAGAACTCGCCGCTGCAGCGTGTATGCAGAGGAACGAAAACTCACATTACCGGCCGCGGATGAACGCGAGCCAAGCGGAAGGTCGGGCCGGCGCCCATGTAAGCGCCTAGCGCGGCGAACAGCATCGAGAGCCAGACGCCCCCGAAGACGTACCAAGCGGTGCGCTTGGCGCCTTGCTGAATCTGGTCGCGCGTCTGCGGATCTTGGGCTTTGTTGGCGAGGTCGGTCGCGGCTTGCTTTCGCCACTGTTCCAACTGTTGCGGATCGACGCCCGCGTCTTTCGCGGCTTGTTGCCAATCCGACGTGCCCTGAGCTGCGGTCGCCACATCCATCAATCCGTTGTAGCCGGCTCGCACGCCGGAGGAGGCCATCAAGATGAGCACGCCGGTGACGAAGGCCCACATAATGACGCCGTAGACGCAGGCTTCGACTTTGTTTTCGCCGACCGCGAACAGGCTTGTCACCAGGCCGCCGACGAAGAACGAAGCGGCGACCACAATCACTGCCCAGATGAGGGCCGTGTTCACGAGCGTATCCGATTGCACGCGGTCGCTCATTTGCAGACCGACCGCGGCTCCAAGCACAGTAAGAAGCACATGCATCGCCAGTGCGAGGAAGCTGCCGGCGAGGATCGCTCCCCAGCTGATGCGGGAGCCGACGGAGGCGAGGTCTTCCGCCTGAGGTGTTTCGTCATGAGTTGCCATTGCGAGTCTCCTAGAGAGTGAAATGCCGCCAGCCTATTCAGCGAAACAGCCTAGAGCGAAAACGAGCCGTAAGACCGACGTGTTCTGGTGCACGGCGGTCTCACGGCTCGGTGGCCGCTCGACGAATGCTTGGGCGCGGGCGTTAGCGACCGCATCCGCCGAAGAGGAACGCGAGAAGCACGAACGGGAGCGGCAGGCCGAGCAGCATAGCGGCGAGGCCCCAGCGGATGTTTCCAAGGCGCTCCATGGTGGTGCCGAAAAAGCGGTTGCGCATCAGGTACATGGCGTATCTCCAGCGAGGGATTTTTTGTTCAACGTCAGTTCGGCTGAGAAATGTAAGGCAAAGAAGATGCCAAACAGCCACGTAGAAGAGATTGCTGGAAGCCGGAATCGTCGCGCCTGCATTGGGAGGACGAGGCTCCTGCCGAACCGTCGATGCCCTGGCCAACTCAGAAAAGTTCGATTCTCTGCGGATTTTTCGACAACGGCTCGGTGGGAGCCTCGCCTTCCCAGCGGTCGACTACGCCTTGAAATGAATCAAGAAACACGGAGAAATGAGCAACGGATTTCGCATTTCCAACGCAAAAGCGTGCGTCGATGTCAAGCGGCGTTGGATCGGAAACCTAGGTGAAATATGAGGCCTGCCGTCAAATCCGGCTCAGGCCGCAAAAAGAGCAAAGTCCGAAAAGTCGGGTGGACGATGTATGTCGTGTCCAGGGCAAAGTGCGTTTTCGCTCTTCGGAAATGCCGTGCCCTGAGGAGGTGTCGTCTTCATGGGCGCACGCGCGTGGATCGCCTGGACCGTCGCGATGGCTTTGGCCTCGCCGTGCCTGGCTCAGGATGCGCGCCCCGCGGACGATGTTCTCGAATTTCGCAGCGTGACGCCACCTCCGAAAGTTCAGCCTGCGGCGCCAGTCCAGCGCATTCCAACTATCCAAACGATCCAACCGACGCGAACTTTCGCCAATGCGATGCCGACGATCCAGGTCGGCAGGCCGCAACCGCTTCCCCGCTTCGCGACGGAAGAGAGCCAGGACGAACCCGGCCAACCGCCGCGCCCTGCCCCGATCACGCCGCCGTCGCTTCCGGGTGAAACGCTGCGAACATCGACCGGTTCGATCCCGCAAGCTCCGATCAACACGCCGATCCTCGTCGAATCGACTCCGCCGCTCGCCGAGTGGGCATCCACGCTCAATCGCCCGATCGCCGCCGCCGATCCGTTTTGGGTGAAGGCCGAATACTGGGTCGGATGGGTCGAAGGCATGCAACTGCCCGCCCTCGTCACCACCGCCTCGCCCGGGACGCCGCGAGCTTTCGCCGGGTTGCTCGGCAATCCGAACACCGATTTCGTCGTAGCCGGCAGCGCCGCGAACGGAGCCCGCAACGGCGTCAAGTTCGACACCGGTTTCTGGTTCCCCCGCAACGACCAACTCGGCGTCGAGTTCGGCGGCTCGATGCTCGAGAGCCAGAGCTCGATCTATGCCATCCGCTCCGACGGAACGAAGATCCTCGCTCGCCCGTTCTTCGACGTCACCAGCAACTCACAGCAAGCGGTGCTTGTCGCGTTTCCCGGCGTCTCGGGAGGTCGCATCGATGTGACGGCTTCATCAGGCAACTTCTACGAAGGGCATCTCGATCTGATCGAGCGGACGATCGATACCGGAACCTTCCGGGCCGACTCGATCATCGGCTATCGCTTTTACCGATACGACGAACGCGTGGTGATCCAGCAGACGGCGATGCCGCAGGAAGCCGCGTTCATCCCGGGCACAGTGATTCAATCGTTCGACGATTTCCGTACGCGAAACGAATTCCACGGAATCGACATGGGCGTGCGATTCCGCTTTCTGCTTAGCGACGACTGGTCCCTCGGCCTGCTCGCCAAGGTCGCGTTGGGCCGACAGGTGCGCGAATCGAATGTCTCGGGCGGCCAGCAATCGTTCGTGCCCGGCCAGACGGCTTCGATCCAACAAGGCGGCGTGCTCGCGCTGACGAGCAACATCGGCACGCGCAGCAAAAGCGATTGGTCGGTCTTGCCGGAACTCGGCGTCAATCTCGGCTACCAGGTGACGACGAACATGAAACTGACCTTCGGATACTCATTGCTGCTGATGCAGGGCATTTCCCGTGCATCGGATCAGATCGACATCAACGTCAACCCCGGACTGCTGCCCCCTTCGACCCTCAGCAACCCCGCCTTCCCCGCCCCGCTGCTGCGTCGTGACGACGTGTGGATTCAATCGCTGAACCTTGGGCTGGAATTCGTGTTCTAATTCCGGCACTTCTAGGCAACTCTCTCGCTCCGCGATAGGCAAGCGGCAGCGTCTCACGCAATCGCATCGCATTCATCCTCTCGCGGAGCGGGAGGGCTACCTGGAAGCATCAATCGGCAACCCAGAAGCGGAAAATGCACCAGATGGCTTGGATCGCATCCTTCAAGCCGATTTTCTTGCCTTCCTGGTACGTTCGCGGTCGATAGGAAACGGGCACTTCGTAGATGCGCCATGCAAGGTGCTTACGGGAAACTTTCGCAGTGAACTCAGGTTCGAAGCCGAAGCGGTTTGACTTCAAATTCATCGTTCCAAGCACTTCGCGGCGAAATGCCTTGTAGCACGTCTCCATATCGGTCAGCGACAGATTGGTGCAGAAGTTGGAGAGCCGCGTCAGAAACTTGTTGGCTAGCGATTGCCAAAAACCCTGCACGCGTCGAGCTTCGTGCAAATAGCGCGACCCGAAGACGACATCCGCTTCGCCGTCCAGGATCGGCTGAAGCAAACGCGGATAATCGGCAGGGTCGTATTCCAGATCTGCATCTTGCACGATGACGACATCGCCGGTTGCCTTCGCGAACCCTGTCCGCAGGGCAGCTCCCTTCCCCATATTCTGAGGCTGCCGAATCACGACATGGCCACGCTGCTTCATTTCGGCGAGCAGCGCAGGCGTACCGTCGGTGCTGGCGTCGTCGACGAAGATGATTTCCTTCGGCATCGGCGACGCTTCCACGCGGCGGACCACTTCGGACAGCCAGCGCTCCTCGTTGTAGACGGGGATAACGACCGACAACTTGAAGTCGGCAGGGATCGGCCGGATGCCCAAATGACGGCAGGCCGTTTCGCCGAGCAGATTCTCGAGAATCCACGCGCGATCGAAGGAGGAGAGGGCAGGATCCTCAAACATCGACGCGCGGAGGGCGGCATCCTGACGGGTCTGAAAATTCATCCGTGGCGCATCCTTGCGTTCTACGGTGGTCCGAACGGCCTTTTCTCCAAAATCGCCAAGCAGGTCAACCTCAGTTCCGTGTCCGTTCGCTGACGATCCAGATCGTGCCCTTGAAGCCAAATATGAATTCCGATCGCCATTTGCGTCGAATTCGAGAAACGAAAAAACGAAAACTCCCTTCCCAATTTCATTGTGCCTTCTCGGAGAACCGATTATCGTGATGAGTGACTCCCTAGTCCTACCGCAGAACCCGCCCCACACTGCGTTCGTGCTTTCACCCCGCCTCCCAATGAAACCGATCGTTTTGACGCTTGCTATCGTTCTGCTTGCAGCATGCCCCAATGCCGATCCCGCATATGCGGAGGACTGGCCTGCATGGCGTTTCGACGCCCAACGATCAGGCGTCTCGCCCAAGTCCTTGCCTGAAAAACTTACGCTCCACTGGTCGCGCGATTTTCTCGCTCCAGTCCCGGCTTGGCCGGACCAAGAGAAGATGCCGTTCGACCTCGCCGCAGAACCGATCGTGTTCGGCCAAACACTCTACGTGAATTCCTCACGTCATGACTGCGTGCGCGCACTGGATGTGATGACGGGAGAAGAGCGATGGACCTTCTACGCCGACGGTCCCATCCGCTTCGCGCCGCTCGCATGGGAAGGCAAGCTCTATGTCGTCAGCGATGACGGCAACCTTTACTGCCTCGAAGCGAGCAGCGGAAAGCTGCACTGGAAGTTTCGCGGCGGGCCGCATAATCGACGTGTGCTCGGCAATGAACGCATGATTTCCATGTGGCCGGCCCGCGGCGCCCCGGTCATCGCGGACGAAACGCTCTATTTCGCCGCCAGCATCTGGCCCTTCATGGGCACGTTCATCCACGCTCTTGACGCCCGCACAGGCGCTCCAGTCTGGACCAACGACGGCGACGGCTGCGTCTACATCAAACAACCGCACATGACCGATTCCTTCGCCGGCATCGCGCCGCAAGGCCCGCTTGTCGTACAGGGAGACAAGCTCATCCTCCCCGGCGGTCGATCCGTGCCTGCCGTTCTGGATCGCAAAACCGGCAAGTTGCTGAAGTATCAACTCGCCGAACACGGCAAGCGCGGCGGCGGGTCCGAAGTGGCCGCGATGGGCAAACTGTTCTTCAATGGCGGCGCCGTCTTCGAGACCTCCTCCCAAAAATCGATGGGGGATTGCGGCAAGCAGATCGCGCTCGCCGACGACTTCGTCGCGATGTATTCGGGAAACTCTCTCCGCATTGTCGATCCGACGCCCCCCAAGCCGAACGACCCAGCCGCTAAGACGGCGAAGGATCTCAAGAGCGGCGACAAGACGGTGGTCGAAAAGGTCGTGGATGCCGTCAAAGGCGGACCGAAGTGGTTTTCGGCGGAACTTGCCACAGTAACCACGCCCCTCGCGCTCGACGTCATTCGTGCAGGCAACCGTATTTACGTCGGCGGCGACGGATTCATCGCGGCATTCGACTTCGACGTCGAAAGCAAAACGCTGACCCAAGCCTGGAAGCTTGCCCTGGAAGGACATGCCGACAACATCCTCGCGGCTGAAGATCGCTTGATCGTTTCCACACGCGAAGGAAAGGTTCTCTGCTTCGGCGTCGATCGTCCCGCTCAGCCGACGATTCATTCGTGGAAGCAAATTCCACTGCCTGAGGTCAACGACATCTGGTCCGAAAAGGCCAACGACATTCTGGAAACCACCAAGCAAACCGAGGGCTGGGCACTCGTTCTGCAAGGAGGGACGGGACGGCTCGCGGAAGAACTTCTGCGACGCACCCGCCTTCGCATTGTCGTACGAGAATCAGACCCGGCAAAAGTCCAATCGCTTCGATCCCGCTGGACCGCGATGGACCTCTACGGCACGCGCGTCTCCATTCTCCCCGCGGACGGCATCGAGTCGCTTCCGCCTTATTTCGCGTCGCTCATCGTCAGCGAAGGAGGCCGTTGGAGCAGTATGGCGTCCGACAAGGTCGCCAAAGCCTACGACTGCCTGCGGCCTCACGGCGGCATGGCGGCTATCCCGGGCGACGCCGCCGACATGGACCGTCTCGGCAATGCCAAAATGGCAAACGCCCAACTCGAAGCCAAGGGGGACTACGTCTTCGTCCGACGAGTCGGTGCTCCGCCGGGATCGGGGAATTGGACTCACGAACACGCCGATGCCGCCAATTCACGCGTCTCGAAGGATCGCCTGGTGAAAGCACCGATGGGGCTGCTTTGGTTTGGCGGTCCGACCAACGACGGCATTTTGCCTCGCCATGGACATGGCCCGCAACCGCATGCGATCGATGGCCGCATCATCATTGAGGGCGTCGATCTGATTCGCTGCCTCGATATGTACACAGGCCGGCAACTCTGGGAGACATCGCTCCCTGGAGTCGGCTCTTTCTACAACAACGTGGCCCATCAACCGGGAGCCAATGCTTCGGGAAGCAATTTCGTCAGCATGCCGGACGGCATCTACGTCGCGTATCGCGGAGGCTGCACCGTCTTGGATCCAGCCAACGGCCAAACGATCCACGAATTCCCGATACCGAAACTTTCCGGGGTGAACCCGGTCGCGCCCTGGGGCTACATCGACGTCGTCGGCGATCTCCTCATTGGAGGAGCGGACCCGATTTTCGACGTGAAGTCGATGCCGCCGAAAGAACAGGGCAACGGAAACGACGACGAGCCGAGCAGCGCCAAATCGAAGTCGCTTGACAAGGTGCTCAAGGCAATCAAGGGGACTGGCGACAATCTCTCCGCAAGTCGCTATCTGTTCGCACTCGATCGGCACACGGGAAAAACAGTGTGGACAGCGAAGGCGCATCTCGGATTCCGCCACAACGGAATCTGCGTCGGCGGCGGTCGGCTCTACGCCATCGACCGTCTTTCCGGCGACCAGGTCAGCAAGCTGAAAGCGAAGAAGGAAGAACCGGAACACCTTCCCCGCCTGGTCGCTCTCGATCTCGCCAAGGGTCGCGAACTATGGAGCGAAACCAACGACATCTTCGGCACCTGGCTGAGTTGGTCGGAGAAACACGACATCCTCATCGAAGCGGGTCGCATCGCTCGCGACACGCTGAAGGACGAACCCAAAGGCATGCGGGCTTATAACGCGAAGGACGGCACGGCGCTCTGGCATCAACCGACCTATCTCGGCCCCGCCATGATCCATGGCGATGAAATCCTTCAGGGGCAAAGCGCCTGCGATCTGCTCACCGGCAAACAAAAGATGCGACCTGATCCGATCACGGGGCAACTGACCCCCTGGAAATGGGAACGGAACTACGGCTGCAATACGCCATCCGCGTCCGAAAACCTCATGCTATTCCGCTCCGGCGCCGCAGGCTTTTTCGATTTGTGCAATGACGGCGGTACGGGCAACTTCGGCGGATTCCGCTCGAGTTGCACGAACAACCTCATCGTGGCCGGCGGCATTCTAGTCGTTCCGGAATACACCCGGACCTGCACCTGCAGTTATCAGAATCAAACATCGGTGGCTCTGATCCACATGCCGGAAAACGAAATGTGGACATCCTTCGGCACCAAGGAGTTGAAAGGCCCGGTTCGCCGCGTCGGCCTCAACTTCGGCGGCAGCGGCGACCGACGCGCGGAAAACGGCACGCTTTGGCTCGAATATCCGAGCACCGGCGGCATTTCGCCCTTGGTCCAGGTGGCGATGAACCCGAAGATGCCAGAGCTTTACCGCAGGCACGCATCGTTCGTCGATGGCCCGATGGCGTGGGTCGCTTCGTCCGGCGCCAAAGGTCTTTCCGAAGCAACTCTGACTCTAGGCAAGAAAAACAAGCCCGCTAGTTTCACCGTCAGGCTCGTCTTTGCGGAGCCGGAAAACCTCGAACCCGGCCAACGCGTATTCGATGTCGAAATTCAAGGGCAGAAGGTGCTGAAAAGCTTCGACATCGTGAAGGAAGCCGGTGGTCCTCGGCGATCCGTGATAAAAGAGTTCTTCGGTTTCGTCGCCGAAGATTCGCTCACCGTACGGCTAATTCCCGCATCCGCATCCAGCAGGCCGACCATCCTTAGCGGAATGGAAGTCATCGCGGAAGAGAAGTAGCGTCGTTCTCACGCTCCGCGTGAGGTCGGTGACGACTTGTTCAATAGCTGAAGTTGTGGAAACAAGTTTATCTAACTTGGTCAAGTGTTCTCTGAATTCAAGGTCCGACAAGTTGAATACACTTGTCGCCACGAAAGACACGACCGAACTTTCATCACCGCTGGTCTCACGTCGAGCGTGAGGACTACTCTCATGCAAGTCGCCGTCGAGTATCTCGCCCAAATCAAGCGTGCTGCAGGAACAGCCCGAGAGACCGCGGAATTGCCGGCTGCTTCGACGCTAGGCCAACTGGTTACGACCCTCGCGTCCCGCCATGATGCGACATTTCGCGACATGCTGGTCGATGGCGAAGGTAAAGCCAGGCGGATGTTGTTGTTCTTCATCGGCGAACAAAGCGTCGATCCATCCTATACCCTAAGCGAAGGCGACGTCGTTTCCATTCTCGCGCCGATGGCGGGCGGGTGATCGTTCATGGTTCCGCTCGACGAGTTCGATCGTGCCCGCCACGACTGGCAGCTTTCCGTCTCCGGATTCAGCGAAGAAGGACAGCGGCGCCTGAAAAACGCCAGCGTCCTCATCTCGCGCATTGGCGGTGTCGGCGGTATGGTCGCTCTCAAACTCGCCGTCGCGGGTGTGGGCCGGATCGTGCTGGCGCATGGCGGCAATCTGCGGACGGACGATCTCAATCGCCAAATCCTCATGAGCCACGCCGGACTCGGCCAATCCCGGGTCGAACAGGCGGCCGCCCGGTTGCGTGCGATGAATCCAAAGATCGTCGTCGAAACGGTTGCGGAAAACATGAGCGAAGCGAACGCGTCGCGCCTTGTCGCCTCCGTCGATGCCGTCGCGAGTTGTGCACCATTGTTCGAAGAGCGGCTTGCCATGAACGCGGCCGCAGTGACGCAGCGAAGGCCGCTCGTCGATGCCGCCATGTACGACATGGACCTGCAGTTGCTCGTCGTCCGTGCTGGCCGATCTGCGTGTCTCGCATGCCTTTTTCCGGAGCCGCCCGGTTCGTGGAAACGCAAGTTTCCCGTTTTCGGAGCCGTCTCGGGCGTCGTGGGATGCATGGCGGCGATGGAACTCATCAAAATCCTCGCTCACTTCGGCGAACCGCTCGACCGACAAATGCTCGTGGGAGACATGAGCAATCTGTCGTTCCGCAAAGTCGGCATACGTAGGCGGCCCGATTGCGCGGTGTGCGGAGCGATTCGAACCGATTGATCGCTGCCATTGGGCCCGACATTCGTGCCGATTTCCTCGTCAATTCCTTTTCCCGCAATGATTTTCCGCGAAACGGGAAATCGGGCGATCTGGCCGTTACAATGGAGTTGAATTGAGGTGGCGATGGAACACGATCCGCGATACTTGGCCGGCATCGTGCTCTTCAACCGCGGCGACTTCTTCGAGGCCCACGAAGTGTGGGAATCGCTGTGGATGGAAACGCATGGTCCGGAAAAGCCGTTCGTGCAGGGTCTGATCCAGGCAGCCGTGGGTCTCTGCCACTTCTGCAACGGAAACGTCAACGGAGCCGCCAAGCTCTACCGCTCCAGCCGCGACTACATGGCCCGTTTCGGCCCTCGCTTCTGGGATGTGGATGTTGATGCGTTTTGGCGGCAGATGGAAGCGTGCTTCGCTCCCGTGCTCGCGGCCTCGCCGGACCGCTCCAGCACGATCGATGAGGAACTGATTCCGGAACTGCACCCTGACCCGGCACCGGAATTTTGGCCAGACCCGTCGGAATATCTGCATGAGGACGAGTGACGGCATGACCCCGGACCAACCGCCCTTGGCCGAATACCGCGGATTGGCCCGGCTGTTTCCTCTGCCGAACCTGGTGTTCTTTCCGCAAGCGGTTCAACCGCTGCACATCTTCGAGCCGCGCTATCGGCAAATGACGGCCGATGCCCTCTCGGATGACCAGTTTATTGCCTTAGTTCTCCCCCATTCGGGCTGGGAGAAAAGCTATGCAGGCAAACCCACGTTGCATCAGGTCGCATGCCTCGGCCAAATCACCGCGCATCAAAAGCTGCCGGACGGCCGTTACAACCTGCTCCTGAAGGGCATCACTCGCGTTCGCATTCAGGAAGAAGTCGGCACCGATAAGCTCTACCGCACCGCCAAAGCAGAACCCCTCCACGAAGTCCCGCTCGCCGACGAAACCAAGGACCGCACTTGGAGACGCCGGTTGATCCGCGAAGTGCCCACCTGGTTCCCCGGGCAAGATCAAGTGATCGAGGAATTCCGCAAGCTGTTCCGCAGCAATCTTTCGCTCGGCACGCTCTGCGACATTATGGCGTTCGCGCTCCCCTTGGACGCGGAATTCAAGCAAACCCTGCTCGAAGAACGGCAAGTCGATCGCCGCTTATGCCGGCTAGTCAAAAAACTCGAAAGCATGCACTGCCCGCAGAGCCAACGCACGTTTCCTCCTGGCTTCAGCTGCAACTGAAATTGGGTGCAAGCTCGCTTATCCGCATCCATCGAGGCATCCCCGATCGATGCGACTACGACGCTTCAGCAGCATACAATCCACCAGATCCATGCACCTTGGTGCGAAAATCAAAAACCGATAACCCAAGACCGAACCATGCCCACGCACATTCAATCGCCGGTACGCATCGAGGCGGCAGGGAACAAACCGAAGATCATCGACGAATACATCGGCCGAGTGAATTCCCGGCACGAAGGAATCAGCGTCGCCCACATGCGAAGCCCCGGTGGGTGGGTCGAGCCCGGCCAACGTCCGGAGTTCGAGGAATACACGATCGTGCTGCAAGGCATGCTCAAGGTGGAATTCGAGGGAGGCAGCCTCGAAGTACGCGAAGGACAGGCCGTCATCGCTCACTACGGCGAATGGGTCCGCTACAGCACTCCGGAACCGAACGGGGCCGAGTACATCGCCGTATGCACCCCAGCCTTTTCGCCGCACATCGTCCATCGCGACGAAGCCGACGAGCAACCGGCATAAGCACCCATGGGTTTTCCGCATATGGACGAACCGCAATCCCCCACGCCTCGCCGCGTATCCTTCGGCGAGGCGTTTCTCTTTTGGCTGAAGCTCGGCTTCATCAGCTTCGGAGGGCCGGCGGGGCAGATCGCGATCATGCACAGGGAACTGGTCGAACGGCGTCGCTGGTTCGCCGAAAGCCGATTCCTGCATGCGCTGAACTACTGCATGGTGCTCCCCGGTCCCGAGGCCCAACAATTGGCAACCTACCTCGGCTGGCTGTTACACGGAGTGTGGGGCGGGATCGTTGCAGGGGGACTGTTCATCCTGCCGAGCGTGTTCGTTATGTTGGCGCTCAGCTGGCTCTATGCGATCCACCAGGAGAACCCCGTTGCCGTCTCCATCTTCTGGGGCATGAAAGCGGCCGTGTTTGCCGTCGTCTTGTCGGCTGTCGTTCGGCTTGGACGACGTTCGCTGCGGCATCCGCTCGCCTACGTGATCGCGGCCCTCGCGGGTCTCGTGCTCATCACGCACGATTTCTGGTTGCCTGCATCGCTGTCGCCGTATCTTTTTCCCGCGATCCTGCTGACCGCGGCGAGCATCAGCTATGTTGCGACGCGTACGTTCGGCGTCCACCTGCAGTCGAATCCGCACAAGAAGCACGCCGACGCGATCGACGAAACGCCGCTCGTCGAACTGCCGCCGCTGCCAACGATGCGGTTCACCCGGCAGTTGGTCATCGGTTTGCTGATGTGGATCGTGCCGATAGCGATGCTCTTTCTCGCACAAGGACGCGACGGACTTCACTTCCAGATGGGCATGTTCTTCACGGGTTCGGCGCTCATCACGTTCGGCGGAGCTTACGCCGTTCTGCCGTACGTCCGCGATGCCGCAGTGGAAACGTTCGGATGGCTTCGGCCCGGTCAAATGGTCGATGGGTTGGCCCTCGGCGAGACGACTCCCGGGCCGCTCATCATGGTCGTGTCGTTCGTCGGCTTCGTCGGCGGTTGGCAGAAAACGGACGGCGATGCCGTCGCCGCATGCTTGGGTTTCGCGGTGGCAGTCTATTTCACGTTTCTGCCATCGTTTCTCTTCATCCTCCTCGGCTCGCCCTTCATCGAGCGCATGCGCGGCGACCTGAAGCTGCACGCGTTTCTCTCCGGCATCACTGCCGCGATCGTAGGCGTCATCGCGAATCTCGCATTCGTCTTCGGGCGGGAAACGATCCTGCCGAACGGCGCCTTCGACGCCTACGCGCTATCGCTTGCCGCAGTGGCATTCGGTCTCTTGCAGTGCGGGAAAATCGACATGCTGTGGATCGTCTTGGGATGCGGAGCCATCGGCATCGCGCGGATCCTGTTGATTTGACGCACCCTGGATTGCCGCGACACGTAGTGGAGCGTCGAACCAGGAGCGTTTACTTCTTCGGAATCGGCACATCGCAGATCAGCACGTACTCCTTGCTGTCGCCACGCTGAGTCGAAGGCGGCATCCGATCGATCGTTGCCCCATCGGGCCCAATAAACCAGGCTCCGCTCGCCCAGGCGCCGTTTGGCGTCAGCGGCATGGGGGCGTCATATTTCGGCTCCGCGATCGCGGCATGATTGTGCAATGCCGCATGCACCTTCATTTCCGCGATCCAACCTTTCGGCCCCGCCCATGCCGAGCGAAACTTATACCATCCGGCGATCGTGCTTCCCGTCGTGTTCGCGTGGGGGCCATAGATGAGCTTCGCGCCTTGGTCGACCAAAGCCTGAAGGTTCTTGCGATCGGTTCCGTCAGCGCAAATCACGATCCCCGTCCTTATGCCTTTGACGTCGAACACGTGATGTTCGGTCCCCGGTTCGACAAACCCCTTCTCCGCGGTGAGCCAGATCTTTTTGTGCATGCCGATGATGCGGCCCTCGGGATCGATGACGATTTGCGCGTTCCACCGTTTGCCGTCCGTATCTTCCAAGGCGAGCCCCACGCTGATGTAAATCTTTTTCTTGATGGCTTTTTTCTGAATTGCCTTGATCTCGGGGCCATCGATTCTCAGCCATTGCATGGTTTTGCTGAACTTGTAGCCATTCAACGACAACTCGGGGAAACCCACGAACTCGGCGCCTTCGGCAGCGAGCATATCGACAAACCAAACATGCCGTTTGAGGTTCGCATCGATTGCCGCCTGATTCGTCTTCGCGTCCGGTCCTGCCGAGGTGTCGCAACGCAGGTTGACGAGCGCCATCCGAAGATGCTCGGCTTTCTTTTCCTGAGCGGCAGCATCGGGAGCGAGAACGACGGCGAGAGCAAGCGCAAGCAGACGCATGGATCACCTCGGGCGGGAGAAGGAGGCAGGGCCATCATCGTAATCAGGCTGTTAGCCGTGCGAAAGTCCGCGTAGCCGGAGGAAGGAATAAGCCGCAATGCGTCGGAAGGTGTGACGCGGCGGTCGGGCCGTCTAAGATGGCAAGCATGGATATCGACTTGAACTGCGACCTGGGCGAAGGTGCGGGCAACGACGCGGAGCTGCTGAACCTCGTCACGTCGGCCAACATCAGTTGCGGCTTTCATGCCGGCGGGCCCGACATCGCTGCCGCCGCTTTACGTCTCGCGGCAGAGAGAGGCGTGACAGCCGGAGCCCATCCGGGATACGATGATCGCGAACATTTTGGGCGACGCGAACTGGATCTCTCCGCCGAGGCGACTGCTGGTCTGTGTGCGTATCAAATCGGCGCGCTGTCCGGACTTGCCGATCATCTCGGCGTGACGCTCCGATATATCAAGCCGCACGGTGGGCTTTACAATCAGGCATGCCGCGACGATCGCATCGCTCAGCCCATTGTCGATGTCGCGGCCAAGCTCGGCCTGCCATTGATGGGATTGCCTGGCTCCAAGCTGGAAGCGGCATGCCGTGGTCGATGCGAGTTCGTCGCCGAAGGTTTCGCGGATCGGCGCTATCTGCCCAACGGCACCCTGGTTCCTCGCTCGCGGCCCGATGCGATGATCCATGATCCCGCCGAGGCGGTAGAGCAAGCGGAGCAATTGATCCGCGAACGCGGCGTCCGCACCCTGTGCGTCCACGGCGACAATCCCGAAGCCATTGCGTTCGTGCTGAATCTTCGCGAAGTCTTGACGCGGCGAGGCTTCCGGCTGCGTGCATTCGCATGAGTCTCGTCGTGCTGTCCGCTGGAGTCGAATCACGCCTGGTCGATACGGGCCGCCCCTCGTCACGTGGTTTCGGAGTTCCCGTCGGCGGGGCGGCGGATCGACGCTCTTGGCGGCTTGGCAACGCGCTCGTTGGAAATAACCCGGACGCCGTGGCTCTTGAGGTCACCCTTGCGGGGCCGACATTGCGGGCCGAATGCAACATCCATGGCGTCGTCTTCGGCGCTCCGTTCGTCGTTTCCATAGATCTCAAACCGTACGTGGTGGGCAAGACCTTCGACCTGGGCCCGGCGAAACGCTTCGCATCGGCGGAACGCCCTTCGGCGTTCGCGCGTACCTTTGCGTCCGAGGCGGCTTCGAATCGAAAACGATTCTCGGCAGCAGTTCGGCGTTGAAGCCCGTGCATGTCGGCGAGAAGCTCGCATGTCGCGAAAGCCGTGGCCGGATTCGCTCTGCGCCGCCAAGTCATCCTTCTCTGCAAATGCCTTCGGAATGGACGCTGCGTGTGTTACCCGGTTTGCAGCGCGATCAATTTCCGGTCGGCGAGAAAGGCTATCCGGGAGTTTTTCTTTCAGGTTCGTTTCGAGCCACAAATGCCAGCAATCGCATGGGAGTTCGCCTGGAGGGGCCGCCGCTCCCTATTCCGCCAGCGGAGATTGCCTCGGAACCCGTCTGCCCTGGCACCATCCAAACGACGCGGGACGGCCAATGCATCGTGCTCGGAGTCGATGGTCAAACGATCGGCGGGTATCCGAAACTCGCGCAAGTGATCCAGGCCGACATCGATGTGCTCGCTCAAATCCGACCGAACGATACGGTTCGCTTTGTCGCCAGTTCAATGACGGACGCAGAGGCAGCGTTTCGTGCTCGTGAAATGGAGACACACGAATGGAAGCTACGCTGGTCCGCTTAGGCAACTTGCCTTTGCCCCGCTCGCGGTTAAGCGCCGCAGCCGATCGCCAGGCCTCGAGAAGCGGATAGATGCTTCGCGAATTGTCCCAGGTACTGTACCATGGGCATGATCAGCCCTCGCGCAAATGGTGGCGGTTCTCTCATGCGTGTTTCGGTCGGCTCGCTGGCCCTGGGGCTCGTATTGGGCGGCGCGCTTTCCGCGGTTGCCGAGTTCGGCCTTTCGCTCGTCCGATCATCCGACCTAGCTTCACTGCTCGCCGACCCTCTGTGGTGGGGGCAGGCGTTTCTGCCCGGCGCGCTCGCGGGTATCGTTGTCGCCGCATTGTCGCGACCTCCAAGAGCCATTCCTGCTTCATCCTCAACCGAACCGCTGCCGATCCGCAAGCCGCACAACATACGCCGTCAGCGAGGTAGTTGGCTGGCTCGCCGGATTATGGCTGCAACTCTCTCCGCTGAAGGACGATTGCTGGACGTGTCGCCGCGATTCGCGCGACGGCTTGGCCGGAGTCGGTCCCAATTGCTTGGCGTACTCGTATCGCAACTAGCCATCGAATCGGATCGAGCATCCATCGAAAAAGCATTCGCAGACGCGGCCAGACTCGGCGAAGCACGCGCCGCGGCCCGATTCGCAGTCCGTTTGTCGGCCCCGCAGCCCGGCGCCGACCCGCGACGCATGCTGCGGCTCTCGCTGCGACGAACCAGCAAGTCCTCCGCCAAGCAGCCGTTGACGTTTCGCTGCATCTTTTCCGACGCGACCGCTGAGGCGAAGCTGCTGCGAACCAAAGGGCGCCTCGAGCGCCAACTTATCCTCGCCAAACGCGACACGGAGCGTTATCGTCAAGACTTACGCGGACTCAAACGCAGCTATCACGATCTCTATCACCAAGCTCCCATCATGTACTTTTCGCTCGATTCGCTCGAGCGGCTCATCGGCTTCAACGACACCTTGGTCCGTATCCTCGGCACGCCTCGCGAGAAGTTGGCGATGCGGCCTTACCGCGAAGTGCTTGCGTTCGACTCACCCCAAAAAGACGCTCCACCGTTTCCGCTAACCGCCGAAAAGGAGGAAGAAGCCGAGGCACAATGGCGTCGGCATGACGGCGTGTCGCTTGATGTGTGGATTCGTTCGCAAGCGGTCTACGATTCGAGCGGCAGTTTCGTCCGCTGAGCGCTGCTCGGCGATCGACCTCACGGAACGCAATCGCCTCGCCCATCAACTCCGCAATCACACGCAGGAACTGGAGCGAGCCAACGCCCGCCTTCGGCACATCAACTCCGAGCTAGAGGATTTCACCCATGTCGTTTCGCATGATCTGAAGGAACCGCTCCGCACCTTGCAGGCGTTCAGCCACATATTGGCCGAAGATTATGCGGGGCAACTCGGGCCGGACGGCTTCGAGTACATCAACCATCTCGTGCATGCGAGCCGTCGTCTGGGCGTTTTGATCGACGATCTGCTCACGCTGAGCCAGGCTGGGCGCATGGCGAAATCGTGGGCGGAATTCGACCTCACCAAAGCGATTGCAACCGTCCGCCGCGACCTCGTCGACATGATCCAGCGGAAGAACGCCATCGTGCTCAATGAAGGCTCGCTTCCCGTCGTCATCGGCGATTCGCAACGGATCACGCAACTATTGACGAACCTCGTCGCGAACGGTCTCAAGTACAACGAAAGCTCGACCCCAACGATCCTGGTCGGCGCCGCGTCGAAGAGCGACCCAGGCTTCGCCACCATCTATGTCCGCGACAACGGCATCGGCATCGATCCGAACAATCACGCCCAGATCTTTGGCATCTTCCGCCGCCTTCATCATGAGGGGGAATACGAGGGGACCGGGGCGGGTTTGGCGATCTGCAAAAAGATCGTCGAAGCCCATGGCGGCCGCATCTGGGTGGAATCGAAAGTCGGCGAAGGAGCGACCTTCTATTTCACCCTGCCGACGCCTCGAACCGCACCGACCGCGCCGCCGTCTCCCGTGCAGCCTGCCCCGCAATTGTCGACAGCCCCGAGCGACGACGAATCGCTTCGCGGCGTTCGATTGCTGATGGTGGAAGACCTTCCGGAAGTCGGTGCGATTATCCGCACGTTAGGCGAGCGGGTGGGGCTGAAAATCGACTGGTTCCTGACCGCCGAAGAGGCATGGCATCACCTGCAGAAAGACCAGCCTGATTTCGCACTTTTGGACATGAACCTGCCAGGAATGGACGGCATCGAGCTATGCCGAAAGATACGCCGCGAGTTGCAATGGACGGGGCCGATTGCCCTCTTTTCCCAGGAAACGCCGGAAGCGACGGATCTGCTGAAGGACGCAGGCGCGAACTTCTTCATCACAAAAGAGCTGCTAAGCCGGCCCGCTGATTGGAAGGAATCGTTTCACGGTTTGGTGAAGCGATCGCTCAAGACGCACCCCGCGAAGCCCGCCCTGATCTCTGCCGCACCGGCAACCCAGTGATCCGGCCCTTGCGTCGCACTTGATTCGCCTGCTCGTTCCGCCAAACTAAGCAACAGCTACCTCTTCCGCATTCGTCGAGATGAACATGAAGCTGATTCTTGCCATCATCCAGCCGCACAAGCTCGAAGCGGTGAAGGAAGCGCTGAACAAAGTCGAGGTGTTTCGACTCACCATCGTGGACGTGCAGGGCTTCGGCCGACAGAAGGGGCAGTCCGAAGTGTATCGAGGCCATGAACTGACGGTGAACCTGCTGCATAAAGTGCAGCTCCAGATCGCCGTCAACGAGGACTTCGTGGAACCTACCGTCAACGCTATCATGGAAGCCGGCCGAACGGGCCCGGAAGGGCGCATCGGCGACGGCAAGATCTTCATCCTGCCGCTCGAAGACTGCATCCGCATCCGCACCGGCGAGCGCGGGCCGGAAGCGATTTAGGCAATTGCCGAGACGGGCCGCGGCAAACCGACTCCGCTGACGATCGACGGGAAACGAAGGATTATTCATGCAGAAATTCATCATCATGGGCGTGCAAGGCTGCGGCAAAGGGACGCAAGCCAAAATGCTCTGCCAAGACTTCGATCTCGTCCACATCTGCGTCGGCGACATCTTTCGCTGGCACATCCAAAGCCACACCAAGATGGCCGCCCGCATCAAGCGCATCATGGCGGCGGGGAGTCTGGTGTCGGACGAGGTCGTCGAGGAAGTGGTCAAGGCCCGCCTCGATTTGCATGACTGGAATTTCGGATTCGTGCTCGACGGCTTCCCTCGCAATCACCATCAGGCCGAGTTCTTCCTCGAAAGCTACGACATCGACGCCGTCATCCATATCGACGTGCCCGACGAGGTCGTCATCGAGCGGTTGCAGAATCGCCGGCTTTGCTCGCGCTGCGGGCTCGATTACAACCTGATCTACTGCCGACCGGCGGCCAATCTGGTATGCGACGTGTGCAAGGGCGCGCTTATTGCGAGATTCGACGATACGCCGGAAGCGGTGCGGGCACGTATGAAGGATTACCACGGCAAGACGGCGCCGATACTCGACCTGTTCCGCAAAAAGGAACTCGTCATCTCCATCGACGGCACTGCACCCCCGCCGGAGATTCAAACGGAGATTCGCCGGAAACTGAGCCTCAAGGTGCCGCCGAAAACATCGGCGAAACCTCACGCGGTCGCCGCAGCGGCGGGATGACGATGCTGCAGTACGCACTCAAGGAATGGGCCGTCATTTGCCGCGCCCTGGAACTCGGCAAGCAATCGATCCTTCTCCGCAAGGGTGGCATCGCGGAAGACTTTCGCCTCGAGCATCATCGCTTCTGGCTCTTTCCGACCTACGTCCATCAGCAGCGCGACGGCATCAGCCCCGAAGGCGCCCTGTGGCTTGACGAGGCCATGAACGATCGACCACCGACCAGCGTCATTCGAATAAGCCATTGGGCGGAGGTCACGGGCGTTTGGCATCTACGCGAATTGGCCACCGCGCTGTCCCTTTCGCATCTGCATTACTGGTCGGAAGACACAGTCCGCAAACGCTTCGAGTACCGCACGCCTGGACTGCATGCGTGGGCCGTTCGCGTTTATAGAGCGCCGTCGCCCATGAATATCGAAGATACCATCGGGTATCAAGGTTGCCGAAGCTGGGTGACCCTCGATCAATCGTTGCCAACGAGCGGCTCCATCCCCGTTCTTGAAGATACCGCTGACTTCAAAGCATCGCAGACATTGAAACTGCTGCTAGCCAGTGGAACTCGGCGATCCGATCGTTCGGACATCGCCCTTTAGCGGCGGCGGGCGGAGAAGACCATGCCTTCCGTGTTCATCGACCACACTTCGCGGCCGGTGCGGTCGAATTCGGAAACTTTGCGGGTGTTCTGACTTGCGACCAGTGTGTTGCCGTTCGGCAGCCGCATCACCGAGTTGGGCCATTGCACGTTGAACGACGCGACCTGCTTGCCGTCGGCATCATATTCGACGACTCGGTTTTGCTGGAAGTCGGGAATCACTACGCCGCCGCTTGGCAGAACATCCATGTTGCCGAAGAGCACCGGGATCGGAGAAACGTTGAAGGTTTTGATCACCCGCTGCCCCTTCGCGTCCATGCGAACGAATTGGCCCGAGTTGGTGACGAAGACGAATTCTCCGTTGCGAAGCTTGCGAGCGCGGAAGACGTCGTGATTGGGACGTTGGTGAGAAAACACCTCGTTGCGGGCGGCATCGAATTCGATCAAGCGATTCTGCGTAACGACGAAAGTATGGCCGTTGGTAAGACGCTGCACGCCGATTGGGTTGCCGCCGACGGCTTTCTCCCAAATCACATTCCCCTTCGTATCTCGTTCGCTGACTTTGCCCCCCTGGTATTCAGCGATCAGCACGCGGTCGGCTCCGACGACTTCGGCAGCGACGGGATAGGTGGGCACATTGAAACTCCACCTTTTGTTCTTGTTGGCATCGAGTTCATAGACTTCGCCGACCGCCGGCATGCGTTGACCATTGACGATGCGGATGACGTTTTGCTGCACCACGACCGTGTAGTTGAGCAAGGCATCGACTTTGTCGAGCGTCGCAAGATCGACTTTCGCCTGGTTCTTGCCGTACCAATCGTTCCACGCATCGAAGGCTGCCTTGCGCGAGATCTCGTTATTGCCGAGCGACACCGTCGGCACCGCATCACCGGCGAGGCGGACCAGTATCTCTTCGACGGGCCAAAGCTGTTCGGGATTAAGATGTTTCAGGGTCTCGATGAGAACGGGCAATACATCCTTGTCGCGCAGATCGACGAAGGCCAACCCAGCCCTCAAGCGAACTAGCGGATCGGTATCCTTCAGCAACTCGCGAACACCGGCGAAATGCTCCTTCGCCTTACCCTTGACGATTGCCTCAGCCGCGATCGCCCGGCGAAGGGCGAGCGGATCCTTCATGGCGGCGACGATCGCCGCCTCCGCTTTACCGTCCGGCACCGCGACCTTGGTCAGCGTCTTGCCGATCTCATCGATCACATATTGATCGGCCGCATAGGGAATGTATGCCAGCAGCACTTCGGCCGCGCCGGTCGGTTTCCGATTCGCGATGAGACGAGCCGTCGCGGCCTGGATGGGCGGTTCGGCCTTCGCTTCGATCTTCTCGCGAATGTCTTTCGCCCGAGCGCGGATTTCGGGATCGCTGTCGCTCTCCGCCTGCTTCACTCGAATTAGGCCCGCGGCGTGATCGCCATTAGTTGTCCGTACGCCTTTTCGCGGACTTTGAATTCCTCATCCCCTAGATCGCGGATGAGCGATTCCACCTGTTTGCCGTCCGCTTCCTTGATGGTGCGTTTACGAAGATATTCAAGCAAAGCCGGCCCATCGGACGGCAAGCCCGCAGCTTTCAGCGTCTTCTCGTCCTCAGCGACTTGTGCCGCATCTTGGCTCCACACGGGGGCAACGAAACCGAGCACGCACAAAACCCAAGCCATATGCCGCTTCATGGAGCAACCCTCGGACGATCGCGGAGCGTCTGCCGACGATACGACGCACGAATGCGCTTAGTCTAACCGGGGGAACAGGTTGCTTCCACTAGCGAGAAGAGGAAAACGAAACGCATCAGACTTCCTACACCTCGCGCTCGGAAACGTGGACTGATTGCGACCCCACTTGCGTTCCGGGCCAGGAGGACGACCTTGGTCTGGCATTTCGACGCCGCTTCGATTCTTCCAACGTCCATGTGTAATCAAAAATAAACTACACTTATCCACTTTGAGTGCGCTTTGCCCAATATCATTCGAGCGTCATTCGTTCGATTGATTTGATATATCTATTTGATAAATAGCTGTTTATGACCATTTGACCACTCGATCAAACTAGACTGGCATACGCCCTGCGTTGTCTTCTGTCATCAACGGTTCGATCGCAACCAAACAACGAACAGGAGACCCTACCCATGAGCCAGTCGAGTCGCAGCCGTTTCGCTCCCTTCGTCGAAAACCTCGCCGAACGCCTCGTTCCGACCGTCAGCGCCAAAGTCGACGTAATTCTAGGAGTGCCCCAAATCACGATCCGGGGCGACGCCGGCGGCAACAACGTCCAGATCTTCGACCAAGGTCATGGCGGCGACAACGCGATCAAAGTCGTCGCAGGCGGCGTCACCACTTTCTTCAGCGGCAGCATCGAAGACATCTCCATCGATCTCGACGACGGCAACGACAAACTTACCTATACGCTCGTCGGCGATCTCACCGTCAACCGCGATGTTTTCTCCTTGATGGGCAGCGGCAACGACATCTTCAAGGGCGTCTACCAAGCCAACATCGGCAACGTTACTCACCATCTGGCCACATTCGGCGAGAACGGCAACGACGCCGCTTCCATCGACGCGATCGGAGCGAATTTCTCCGCGGGATCCAACCTCGGCGGCATCGACATCGCGGCCGGAGCCGACGTATCCTGGAACCTCAGCGACGGCTTCGGCGTCAACGCGGGGTACTTCAGCGACGACAGCTACATCATCCTTTACAACGGCGAACTTGACGGCGACCTGTCCGTTAAGATCGACACCGGTTCGGGGGACGACTTCCTCCGCATGCAAGCCGAGATCGACAGCGGTTCCACCGGCAACCTGACCGCCAAAATGAATGCCGGCGCCGGCGGCGACTTCATCGACGCCCGCGTCCGCAAAAACACCGGCGCCTCCGCAGCCGATGTCTACGTCGATGTCGACGGCGGGCTCGGCATTGACGACGGCACCTTCGACGTCGCAGGCACCCTTGTGAAGAAGCAGGTGTAACCGCCCCTGCCCCCCATGCAAGGGAGAGGGCAGCCGACGCCAGCGAAGCCACGCGGATGCCCGTGCCGCACGAATCGCGCCGAGAATTGAAGGTCGCAAGCAGATAGAAGGTCGCAAGCAGCGCGACGAAGAGGCCTGCATCCTCGCGGGCTCATCGCCCAATCGATCGACCACGAGCAACCCCACCGCAAAGAGGACCAAAGCAACTCTCACTGCATACAACGTCGGCCGCAAAGTTGCCGACTCTTCCTCCTCGTCGACGTTAGGGCCCTCTCCTTCGCCTCTCAAGACCGCTCGACCGATATGCGCAAAGGGATGTTCATCGACGAAGGGGGACGTTTCCGAAGGACAGGCCCCGGCATTTCGCGCAGCAGACTACAGGGACCTAGGTCTGGCTCATGATCCGCAGCGTGCTGTTGCCGCAACTGCCCCTGGCGTGAATTGCTGGCAATCGTTACCATCGTTCTCGGATCGATCCAGCTACCGTCCCCGAATTGAGGTCACGACCATGGGCAAGGGCAATAATTCGCAGAGCCGAGAGAAGAAGAAACCGAAGAAGGACGCCAAAGCCGCCGCGAGCAAAACGGCCACTGCGACGACGAAGAAGAAGTAACGCTGACCAGGAGTGGAGCGCTCGCAGAACGCTCCACTCCTTTCGACGACGGACACGACGAACTTCATTTCTCACGCAAGTCGAAGGACTGCACAATCCAACTACAGAAATCGCGAAGTTTCGCTGAGATGGAGGCTGAAGGGCTCTTCGCTTGCTCCCGTCCATTTTCGGATTCGGGTCGAAGCGATGCGGCGGATGCGGACGGCGGCTTTCATAGGTTGCTGGAATGCGGCATATGCGAGCAACTTCGGGAGCGAGCAATGGGGGGAGAGGCTGGAGCGATAGGCGATCGCCATGCGATTTAGCCAATCGTGGCGTATGACGCGATAGAGGTGTTGAGGACATTTCAGGGTATCGATCAAGGGCATGCGGCTCATGCCATTGCCCCAACGCCAGTGGATGTCGTCGATCAGCCACGACGGCACCTTCTCGGCAGCGGCGACGATCGGAGGTGCGGACGTGCGGGCGCCCAAAGCTCGGCATGCGAGGCCGAGAAACGCCTGCGTCCATTCGGTCGCGCATTCGTCGCCGCTGAGGAAATAAGCCCAATCGAAATTGGCCGGGAGCACCTCGATGGCGGCCGCGATGTCGCACAGCCAAAGCGGACGCAGTGCCTTATGTCGCAGCAGATGGATGCAGAATTGGCGAAGCTGATCCTCGAAACCGAGTGCTTGCACCCGCAGGTTGCCCTGGGAAATAAGCCGAGAGCGACGTAGGATTTCGGACCAAGGTCGATCGGAAATGTCCGGCACGCCTTCATGCAACTCCACGCTGAGGAATTTCCAGTTCGTCTCAGCGAAGACACGCCTCGCGGTTTTCAGTTGTTCCGGATCGACGCACACATCGAAGTCGGAATAGGGCCGCAACGAGGGGAATGGATAGAGCCTCGCAGCGACCCAGCCCTTGATCACAATGGGCTCGACCCCTGCATCGCGGAGTCGGCGAAGGACATCGCCGAGCATGCGGTCGCAGCTATCGACTTCGATCGCTTGAGCGAGAAACGCCTGCCGCAATCGTCGGCCCGCGTGCGAATTTCGCAACCGCGCCGAGCCTAGCCGACGCCATGCCAGCGCGCCGGCTCCCCCCTCGAGCAGAAGCGGTGCAATTTCCGCGAGTCGATCCGGATCGGATTCGAGCAGTTCGGGATCCGATCTCCAAGATCCGGAGAGCATCTCCGCGACGAATTGCCCTGAAGTCGCCATAGTTCGCAGCATCTCCGAGGCTCCACGGAAGCGTCGACGTTCCGCAACCACGCCAGCGGGTTCCCCGCGGCTTCCGCGCGTACGCTCGCTTAGAGATCCTCAGAAGTGGGCGTGGGCGGAATGATGGGAACGCAGACAGGAGAGCCAATGACGGCGGTGTCGCAGGCCTCGCCCGCAGCGCAGCAGAGGACGAAAAGGGCTCTCGCTCCGCATTCAGTCATTCCGGAGGGGCAGAGCTTCTTCCCAGAAACCAGAAATCCCGCCGACGCTTTCGGCGTGATGGTCGCAATGACCGGCAATGCGATGGCCGCCGCGGCAAGCTGGCGCAAGGCATCGCGGCGAGAAAGACGCTGCGCCGCACTAGGCGTGGTCGCCGAAGGCGCCGCTTCCAGCAGATGGCGACGCCGCAACTGATCGAGCGCCAGCGACACGACCGACGCCGCGTCGGCCACGCCCATGTGCTCCCGCAGCAATTCCGCCAACTGCGTTTCGGAAGTTCGCCCATCGCAACACTGAAAGACGAACGCGCTGGCGGCATTGAGAGAATGCACTTTCGTGTCCCGGTGATCGTACACCAGCAGCTCGTTTCCCAGATGCCGAACCGTCATCTCATGGCGTCGCATCGTCGGATGCACCGGCGTACTCCCCAAAAAACCTACTCTTGTCCGCAGACTTGCGAGCGTTGCTCGACCCAATGCAAAAGCCTTTCCGCCATCGCATCCGCCTCGCCGCGCGTACCTCGCAGTACGTCGCAATCGCGAACCGCCTTGGCGATTGCGAACACGGCACGCTCCGGGTTCACGGTGGCGCAGTAGGCGTAGGGCACCAATTGCAGCGCGGCCCGAGACCGCGAGATGGTCCGTAACCCTTCCTCGGCGTCTTTGCGGTAGGTCAGCAACGCAACCAGACCGATCGGCAGCGGCTCCCTGCCGACCTGAGCGCCGAAATGTTCGGGAGAACATCTTCCGCCATCTTCGCCGTTTGGCTTGCGGAGCGCCAGGGGCCGAGGAAAGGGATGAACATGTCCCTCATCATCCAACACAGCGAATTCATCGGAGTAGTACGTCGCTCCCGCCCGCAACAGGGCTGCGACCAGCGTGCTTTTGCCGGCGAAGGTTTGGCCCGGCAGCACAACCGCTTGGCCCTTCCACCCCACGACGCCAGCGTGAAGAAACACGCGATCGGCGGCGTACAAAGCCAAATAACGTTCGAGGTTGTCCGACAGTTCCGCCAGCGCTTCATCGAGGTCCATCGTTCGCGCCAGTCGGCTTAATCCGGCGTAAAGCAGCGTGAACTGGCGGGTGTTTGGCCGTGTGTTCTTTCCGCCGACTTTCAACGAGTAGAGATGATCGACGAAAGGAGCCCCATGGGGCTCCACTCCCGGCGGCAGGCATCGCCGGACTTGGTCCAACACCTCCGGCGCGTTCGTGCGCACGCCGATCCGCAGACCAAATGCGGAAACGCAGATTCCTGCCGCCCAACCTAGGCGGTCGATTTTCTGCATTCAGAGCGAAGGTCGCTCGTAACGCGGAATGACATCTCCGGGCATATCGCATCCTTGCGCGATGAAATCGGTTCCTTTTTCGTTATCGACCGTTCGACCACGAATTGATGAGCAGAGAAAGCCAGCCAAAAGAGGAGGCGGAGCGGCGCCGGCGAACTTGCGAAACGTAAGCGTTCGAAGAAGCGAGTCCCAACGTCCGCGAAAAACGGATAGATTTCCTGTCCCCTATCGCGATGAGCTTCCGCTGGAGTGATCAGGAAACGAATGCGTCGAGGGAATCCGCCATGAATGTTTCGCCGAACAGGTCCCATCCCGCGCTTCTGTGCGTCGCGGTGATCCTGCCAGGACTGCACATCAAGAGAGAAATGGACGAATGTTTCATCCATCCGCCAGCTCCTCGTATCGAAATTCGGAATTCGCCCGATACGAAGGCAACCGACGTCGTCTTGAACGCGATGCAATCCAACGTCAGCTGCAATACGTGGAGCACTAGCGAACTTCGGCCCCTCGCAACTGCTGTACGACATCACGAGAACGCCTACTTATCGTCTCGCATGATCCGATGTCGAAAATAAGACACAAAACCTACATCTTTGTTCGCTGATTTGGCGGGACGCAAGGAAATGCCGAACTCGCATTCTCAAGAACGAGCCATTGTCCGCCGTTTTTATGGTCCGAAAAGTTTTTAGAAATTTTTACTTGCATTACCGCAAAAACGCGAGTGCAATATCGCTTCGACCGCCCACCGCTATTTCTTACGTATCTTCGCTGCCTTGCCCGCCGGCTTGGTTTCCTCCTCTTTGGACGCTGCCATGTCATCCTCTCGCCGTTCGCCTTCCGCTCGCCGATCTTTCCGCACGATCCTCGATTTCGATCGGCTTGAAGAGCGAGTCCACCCTCATGCTGGGGAGATCCATGATCTCCTGCGGGATTCGGATTTGACCACGAACGATGTATTGCCATCGGCCGCAGGTCTGGCGGAGGGGAAGGTGTCGCTCTCGAGCATTCCCGTTTTGAACAGCAATTCTTCCGCCACCGCATCGCTTTATTTGGACTTCGACGGCTTCTTCGAATCGACCTGGGGCAGTTACTCCAACATCACCACGCCGGTTTACGATACCGACGGCGACGCAACCACGTTCAGCGACTCCGAAATCGCCGCCATCAAGGAAATTTGGCAGCGCGTCAGCGAAAAGTACTCGATCTTCAACATCAACGTCACCACCGTGCAGCCTTCATCGTTCGCCAACGGAGTCGCACAGCGCGTCGCGATTGGCGGCGACGGCGCGTGGTACAAGAAGGTCGGCGGCGTTTCCTACGTCAATTCGTTCACGGATGCTAATGCCAACACGTCCTACGTGTTTTCGAAGAACCTATCGAACGGCTTCGCCAAGAACGTTGCCGAAGCGGTCTGCCATGAATCCGGCCACGCGTTCGGACTTGATCATCAATCGACCTACAACGGCACCACCAAGACCAATGAGTATGATCCAGGCACCGCGGCACTGGCTCCGGTGATGGGCAGCAGCTATTCGGCGACACGGGGCGTCTGGTGGACGGGGAAGAGCAGCGCCTCCTCCACGACCACGCAGGACGACCTCGCCATTCTCTCCAAGGCGGCGAACGGCTTCGGGTATCGGCCCCAAGGCGAAGGCCAAAACGCAGCGACCGCCACGTCCTTGACCCAAACCGGGAACGACGTCAAGGGCTCCGGAATCATCGAGAAGACCTCGGATACCGACTATTTCTCGTTCACGACCGGTGCGGGCAGCGTCAGCTTCACCGTGAATCCCTTCGAACTCGGCGGCATGCTCGCGGCGAAAGTGGAGTTGAGAAAGGCGGACGGAACCTTCATTGTTGCGGGGACGCCGACCGCGAACCTCGGCGCAACGGTGAGCGCCAATCTGACGGCGGGTAGCTACCGCATCGTCGTCATGAGCGCGGGTAACTACTACGATCTCGGCCAGTACACCATCAAGGGCACGGTCGTCGGCATCCAGGCTCCGACCACTCCCGATCCGCTCACGTTGACGGCCGTTTCAAGCACTCAGGTCGATCTGAAGTGGACCGATTCGATCGGCGAGACCGAATACAGCATCTACACGTACGTCAACTCTGCCCGCGTCAAGCTTACTACCGTCGCGGCCAACGTCGTCACTTACTCCGCGAAGGGCCTCACGCCCGGCTCGACGTACTGGTATCAGATCGAAGCGACCAACGCCCTGGGCAAATCGACCGGCTCTTGGCAAAGCATCACCACCCCCGGCAGCACGGCGCCGACCACGCCGGGTTCGGTGAAGGCCACCGCAGTCAGCAGCACCCAGATCAACCTGACTTGGACGGATTCGGTCAACGAAACCGGCTACGACATCTATTGGTGGACCAGCGGCGGGTGGGCCAAACGCACGACGACGCCTCTCGCCGCCAACTCCACGTCATATCAAGCGACCGGGTTGACCGCCGGAACCCAGTACTGGTTCTACGTTTCGGCAGTCAACGGTGCGACGCAGAGCAATTCGGCATCCGTGTCGGCCACAACGTCGAGCGGTGCACCCACTTCGCCTGAGCCGCTGAAGGGCGTTGCCGCCAGCTCGACCCAGATCAACCTTTCGTGGACCGATTCCACTGGCGAAACAGGATACAACGTCTACCGCTGGGACGCAAGCATCAGCAACTGGCGCAATCTCACCACGACTCCGCTTGCCGCGAATACGACCTCCTACCAAGCCACTGGGCTGACCGCGAACACGACCTACTACTTCTACGTCTCCGCGGTCAATTCCGCGGGCAAGAGCGATACCGCCTACATCACCATCAATACGTTGGGTGGTCGTCCCACGTCGCCCGAACCTCTCGTCGCCAAAGCGGCGTCGAGCAGCACGGTCAGTCTCTCCTGGACCGATTCGCAGGGCGAGACCGGATACGACGTTTACAAATACAACGCCGGCGCTTGGCAGAAGATCACCACTACGCCGTTGGCCGCCAACACGACGACTTACTCCGCAACAGGCCTTACTGGCGGAACGACCTACTACTTCTACGTTTCGGCGGTCAATAGCGTAGGCAATACGGACACCGCCTACCAAACCGTCACGACCTTGGCGGGCGCTCCCGCCGTTCCGGGCAACTTCGCGGTGAAGGCGACCTCTTCGTCGCGCATCGACGTCACTTGGTCCGACGTCTCCGGCGAGAAAGGCTATCGCGTCTACGATTGGACGGGCACCGGCTGGCATTTGACGGGTACGGTCGCAGCCAACGTCACCTCGTACTCCGTGACCGGCCTGACGGCGGGTTCGACGTTCTACTACTACGTCGAGGCTTACAACGACACGGGCGCGGCCTCGTCCGACTGGAAGTCCGTGACCACGTTCGTCGCTGCTCCGGACCCACTGACTCTGACGCCCGTTTCCGGAACGCAGATCAACCTCTCCTGGACGAACGTGGCCGGGGAAACCGGGTATCGCGTATTCATGTGGGATGGATCGGCCTGGAAACAACAAGGCGCGGCGCTCGCGGCCAACACCACCACGTATCAGGCCACAGGGCTCACCGCTAACACCAAGTACTGGTTCTACGTCGAAGCGTTCAACGCCTCGTCTTCCGCGGCCGGCACCTCGCAAAGCGCGACGACGGTCGGCGGGGCCCCGTCGTCTCCTGGCCCGCTCACCGCAACCGCAGCCTCAAGCACCGCCGTCAATTTGAGCTGGAAGGATTCGGCAGGCGAGCAAGGATATAACCTGTACAAGTGGAACGGCTCCGGTTGGTCTAACTTGATCAGCATGGCGGCGAACGTCACGTCCTACCAAGTCACCGGACTTACGGCGAATACGACCTACTACTTCCTCGTGGGGGCGGTAAACGGCGCCGGCACCACCTACGCCGATTACGCGACGGTGAAGACTTCCAGCGGCCTCGCCGCGGCGCCGAGCGACTTCGATGTGACGGCGATCTCGTCGTCCCAGATCAAACTCACGTGGTCGGACGTCTCCGACGAAACGGGCTATCGCGTCTACCGCTGGTCCGGTTCGCAGTGGGTCCTGAGACAGACCCTCGCGGCCGACACGACCACCTACACGGATTCGGGTCTCAATGCTGCGACGACGTACTACTACTACGTCGAGTCGTTCAATGCTGCCGGGGCAACCAGCTTCGGCGACTACAAATCCGACACCACCTGGGTTGCGTCCGGCCCGGCCGCTCCGGCTTCGTTCAGCGCACAGGCCGTTTCCGCGTCGCGCATCGACCTAACCTGGGCGTCATCGGCCGGAGCCACTTCGTACCAGATCTACCAGTGGAACGGAACGTCGTGGTTCTCGATCGCGAACCTCGGCTCCAGCGCGGTTTCTTACTCGGTGACCGGACTGCAAGGAGGCACGACGTACTACTTCTACGTCGCCGCCACCAACAGCCAGGGCACGTCCAACGCGGATTGGCAGTCGGCAACCACCACGGCACAGGCTCCGGTCCTGTCCGGTACGGCGAATTCGACCGACGGCTTCACCAAAATCGCCTTGAGTTGGACCGACATCTCCGGCGAACAAGGCTATCGCCTGTATCGCTGGGATGGCGCCAATTACGCCCAGATCGCATCGCTGGCGGCCAATGCCACTTCCTACATCGATAGCGGACTCACCGCAGGCACGACTTACTACTATTACGTAGAAGCCTATGGTGCCTTCGGTTCCGTCAATTCCGGCGGCATCGACGCATCGACGTGGGTGCCGATCCCCAATCCGCTGAATGTGACCGCGATTTCCACATCCAGCGTTATGGTGACTTGGGGCAACGTCGCCAGCGAAACCGGTTACCGGATCTATCAATGGAACGGATCGAGCTGGTTCGTCGTCGCGAACAACATCGCGGCGAACACCACGTCGTATACCGTCACCGGCCTGGCGTCCCGCTCGACGTATTACTTCTATGTCGAAGCGTTCAATAACGACAGTCACGCCTGGACCGACTGGAAGAGCGTGACCACGCTCTAACCGGCCATCGCGACTCCCTCGACGCACCGAAATCGTCGCGTCGACCGTCGTGAAAAACGAAGCAATTCGATTCCGTTCGCAGTGGTGGGCGCCTTCAGGGCGCCCACTTCCTGCTACGCGTGCGGAAGGACAGCTTCGTGACGTAAGTACGGCGTGGACCGGGCGCACGTCGGAGTTTGGTCCACTCCGACGTTACGTCTCTACGCTCGCAGAATGCAGTGAGGGGGACACGTATTTCACGTCCCTTTTTCCTTCCACGGCCGCGTCTGCCGAGATACCTTCGAAATACGGTTGCCCGCGAAAGGTCCCAATGAGAGGTATAGGAGGCGTCATGCGTTGCCGAAATGGGATGGTGCTTGTGGGCCTGCTGCTTGCGGTTGGAGGTGCAGCGGCGTTTGAGGTTCGCGGGGTGTTACGAAAGGTGGACGCCGGAAACAACACGATGGTCGTGAACGCCGGCCAGCAGGAGCGCACGGTTCGCATCGCCAAGGACGCGACGTTTCTCGACGAGAAAGGACAGCCGCTGGCGGAAGGCATCCGGTCGAAGGAGCTGAAGGAAGGGACCGCCGTCACGCTGACGATCGAGCGCGACGGAAACCAGCCGGTGATTCACGCCGTTCAGCTCGGCGGGAAGGGCGGCAACCAAGTGCCCGAAAAATCGCAGGGAGGCAAGGCGTCGGTAGGGTTCAAGCCTCTCTCGGAGATGACGGCGGAGGATCGCTACAAGGGGGAAGACGGCGGCCTCTACGGCGGCGGGAAGAACGCCCCGCCCGCCGGCCACCTCGCCGCTTCCCGTGTCGAGGCCGGCAAGATCGTGCCCCGCGATGCGGACGGGGAGCCATCCGCGAGGGGAACGATCGGCTTCGCGTCGATCAGCATGTCGAACGCCACGCAAGTTTTCTCGATGTTCAAGAAGATGGCCGATGCCGATTCCGAGAAGTCGCCGCGGGTTACCGTTGTCGATTGCGCCCAAGGCGGGCAGGCGATGGCCGAGTGGGTCAGCCCGAAGGCGTCTGCGTGGATCGAGGCCGACCGGCGTCTGAAGGCCGCCGGCGTTTCGGCGAAGCAGGTGCAGGTCGTGTGGATCAAGCTCGCTAACAAGGGACCTAGCGGCGACCTCGCCGAACACGGCAAGAAGCTTGAGAAGGACACGCTGGCCGTCATCCAGAATGCCAAAACCCGTTTCCCGAATCTCCGCATCGCCTACCTCGACAGCCGAACCTACGCCGGCTGGAGCACCGGCCGGCTCAACCCGGAGCCCTACGCGTACGAGAGCGCCTTCGTCGTCCGCTGGCTGATCCAAGACCAGATCAAGGGCGCCCCAGCTCTGAATTTCGACGCGGCTCGCGGCGCCGTGAAGTCGCCCGTACTGTTGTGGGGTGCATACCTCGGGACCGATGGGACCACGCCTCGCAAAAGCGACGGCTTGGTGTGGGAGCGGAGCGATGTCGCCAATGACGGAGTACACCCGAGCGAGAGCGGCAGGCGCAAGGCCGCCGAGCAGTTGCTGAGTTTCTTCAAGAAAGACGAGACCGCGAAGGCTTGGTTCGTCGGACGTTGATTCGAAAGCGACCGAGGCGATCCGTTTTGTTGGCGCCGACCTACGCTTTCCCTTCCGCGTAATGGCGTGTGATGAAATCGTTTTGGATCCAGAGCAACTTCTGAAACGCGCGGGAAACGGCCAGTTTTTCCGTTGCACTGAGCGGCATTTGTCCGATGGCTTCGGCGAGGATATCCGCCAGCAGTCCCATCAGTGCGTTCATCTGCACGAGCGGCACATGGATGTTGGGATTGCCTGCCTTGGTCGTGTGCATCTTCCCGACCATGTCGAGGTAGGCGACGAATTTCGAGTCGAACGACCGTCCCAAGATCTGCATGAAATAGCGGCCCAAGTGCTCCTTGCGAAAACGGATCTGAGCGCTGCCTGCCAACTCGTCGAGCCGCGTCGGCAGCGGGCCTTCGTAACCATGCTGCTGCGGCATGAAGTGACGTGCCGTCGCGTCATAAGCCAGCAGCCGCTGATAGGTCGTATCGACGAGCTGCGGAATCATCGGTCCGACGTACATCGCCGCCATTTGAACCGCCGACTGGTCGGCGGCGGAAAAGCCGATGAAGTCCGCGAGATATCGGAAGCGGTATTCGGGATCGCGTTCCAACTGCTCTTCGTCCACATGCGTCATAAGAACTTCCATTTATAAACAATCGCCTGCGTCCTGGCGCTGGTTTCAACGCCAGGACGCATGAGGGGAAGACGCCGTTACGCGGGCATGGACGTGGTGGTCGGCGGAGCCATGCTCAAGGAATACAGCGACGGCGGCGGTTCGGATTCGATCAGCTTCAGGTCGAATTTCTCCTGCAGGATTTTGAAGATGTTCGGCGTCACAAAGGCCGGCGGGAGCGGCCCCACGCGGATCCCTTTCACTCCCAGCGCCAGCAACGTCAGCAGAACCGCAACCGCTTTCTGCTCGAACCAGGAGAGCACGATCGACAAAGGCAAATCATTCACGCCGCACTGAAACGCCTTCGCCAGCCCGACAGCCACTTGCACCGCGCCGTAGGCATCGTTGCACTGGCCCATGTCGAGCAGCCGCGGCAGACCGGCGACGGTGCCGTAATCATGATTGCGAATTCGGTACTTGCCGCAGCCGAGCGTGATGATGACGGATTCCTGGGGCGCTGATTGGGCCAACTTGCTGTAGTAGTTGCGGCCGATCTCCGCGCCGTCGCATCCGCCGATGACGAAGAATTTCTGGATGGCGCCCGACTTGACCGCTTCCACCACCTTGTCGGCCAAGCCCAGCACGACACTGTGATGGAAGCCGATGGTGGATTCGCGGACCTTGCGATCGGGTAGGGCCGGCGATTTTTTGGCGAGCGCGATCACCTCGCTGAAATCGTTCGTCTTCAGTCGCTTGCCTCCTGGGACGGCGGTGATGCGCGTCGTAAACAAGCGGTCCTTGTACGTTTCCGGCGGGATCAGGATGCAGTTGGTCGTAGCGACGATGGGGCCGGTGAAGGCGGGAAATTCCCACAGCTGATTCTGCCAAGGCCCGCCGAAGTGTCCAGCAAGATGGGGATGAGCCCTCAGCTTGGGATAGCTATGAGCTGGGAGCATTTCGCCGTGGGTGTAGACATTCACGCCCTGGCCCTTCGCTTGGTCGAGCAATTCGGCGAGGTCGACGAGATCATGCCCCGTCACGAGTATGCCGGGCCCCGCCTTGGTTCCCTCATACACCGTGGTGGGCGTCGGCGTGCCGAATTTTTCGGTGTGGCCCGCGTCGAGCAATTCCATGACGCGAAGGTTTTTGTGCCCGCATTCCAAGACCAACTCGAACAAGCTCTCGAGATCGAAATTGACGTTGGTCATGGTCGCGAACAAGGCTTCTTCGATGAACGCACTGACCGACTCGTCCGACTTGCCAAGACGCCGGGCGTGGTTGGCGTAGGCGGCCATGCCCTTGACGCCATAGAGCAGGATTTCCTGCAACGACTGCATATCGGCGTCTTTGCCGCAGACGCCGATTTCGGTGCAGCCACGGGTGTTTTGGGTTTGTTCGCACTGATTGCAAAACACGTCACGCTCCTTGTAGGGTAGGAAACGAAGGCGAGAATCAATGAAACCGCTCGGCCTAAACGAACTCCCGCGCCGCCTATCGAGTTCGAGGTGGTCGACTCAACGACGCTTACTCGAAGAACCCGCTCAGCTTTGCCGAGGTCTGTCTGGCTTTGCCAACATCAAGAAGTGAGTTCGACGGGTGCAGACGAGCACCTCGAAACCGCCTGGGGAGCAGTTCTCGACATTAGGATCTATTTGTCCGCTTTGCAAACATCGCACCGACTCGGGCGCTGAATTTCGATTTCACGCACACTTGTGAAAAGATTCGCGAATGCGTTGGTGGACGCAAGACCGCTCGTGGGACAACGAGAGCTTGCGGTGGCCGATTCCGACCACCTTGGTGTGCGGAAAGGGGACAGTTCGGCAACGCCTTTGAATCGTGTCGCGTGGGTCTGGCGTCCCAGGTTGGGAGACTCCGTCGCATGGACCCATCGATTACCATGGTTGACATTCAGGGCCTCTTAGACCAAATGAAGTCGGAATGGAATGCCGGCAAGAGCGGAAGTGAAATGGAAATGGCATGTTCCGCGTGGCGGGCGCGGGCGAAATGGTTGCCGAGGGCGCGAACGGGGGGATACAATCGACAGCCGTTGACCCCAAGGCACCGATTTTCGAAGGAAGGCTCGTCATGCGTTCGCGGTTCGCATGGTTTGGCGCGTTCGTCGCCGCCAGCGTGGTCGCTCTGTCGGCTGGCGCTGGTTTCGCTCAGGAAAAGAAAGAACGAGACATCTTCAACTACGAGGCCCAGAAGGCGGCCAAGGACGCCAAGCGGATCGTCTTCATCGCCGATAAGGGCACGCACGGCGCTCGCGGCAACCATGAATTCGTCGCCGCCGCCGTTTATCTCGCCCGCGCCGTCAACGACGCGTATCCGAATGCCTACGCTACCGTGCACACGACGGGAAATTGGCCGAAGGATTTGTCGTTCGCCGACAGCGTGGTCGTATTGCTCAATCACGGCGGGGCGGCGGCGGACAACAAGCCTGTGCAGGAAGCCATGAAGCGAGGCGCGGGCTTCGTCGCCATCCACTATGGCGTGGAGGTGAAAAAGGGGGATCAGGGAAAGCATTACCTCGATTGGATGGGGGGCTACTTCGAGCCGTTCTGGTCGGTCAACCCCCACTGGACCGCCAACTTCAAGGAAATCCCCAAGCACGAAACAACTCGCGGCGTGAAGCCGTTTTCGACGAACGACGAGTGGTACTACCACATGCGTTTCGTGGACGACATGAAGGGCGTGACGCCGATCCTGTCCGACCTGCCGCCGATCAAGACGATCGCGGGAGGCAAGGAGAAGGCCCAATCGCACGGCGGCAACCCGGACGCGTACAAAGCAGTGGAAGCCGGAAAGGCTCAAGTCGTGGCCTGGGCATATGAACGACCTGACGGCGGTCGCGGCTTCGGCTTCACGGGACTGCATAACCACAGCAACCTGGCGATGGAAAGCGTCCGCACGCTGCTCGCGAACGCGGTGGCGTGGTCCGCGAAACTACCGGTACCGGAAGCGGGAGTCCGAACGACACCGCTTGACCGCAGTGGTTTGCAGCAACTCATCGACGATGGCGATCTCGCGAAGAAGCGCGGATACTAATCCTCGCTCTGCAGAGCCGCGTATGACAGTGAGCCGAAAGCAGGTCCCTCGGATTCGACGTATCCGGCCGCCAAGTGGTCGACACATCGAAACCAGGGAACTTGTCGGCCGCTCACTGGCATTCGCGGCTTGGTTATTGCGCAAGCATTGCGACGAGCCACTCGAGGATTTGGGCCAACTCGCCAATTCGATCGATCGCTCGATTTCGCAACCACGTGCATCTGCAAACGCCTGCATCTGCAAGCGCCTGGTGCAGATTCGAGCAGCGGGCTCGCGAAATCCCGATTGCCGCCGTGACGGCAGCGTGTTAAGCCTTCGGGAGTCGCATCATCAACAACCACACAGGGAGCCGCCCTTGCCCACCGGCGCCGATATCCTCGTCGATCGCTTGCATCACCATGGCGTGCGCGTGATTTTCGGCATGCCGGGGTCGCATACCACGGCCATCTACGACGCCATCGCGAGGCACGGCGGATTTCGCACCATCCTCATTCGCAACGAGCAAGCCGGCGCCTTTGCGGCGGACGGCTACGCCCGCGTCACCGGGCAGCCCGGCGTCATCTGCACGACCGCAGGCCCTGGGGCGACCAATGCGTTGACCGGCATCGGAGAGGCATGGGCCGACTCGATTCCGCTGCTGCTGCTCACGGGCCAGGTGAATCACGACCGTTTGCATCAGGAATGCGGCGCCTACCATGAGATCGATCTCGAAGGCATCCTACGGCCCTGCACGAAGCACGTCGTCACGATGATGAGCCTCGAAGATATCGTCGGCCAAGTGGACCGCGCCTACCATGCGATGATTTCGCGCCGACCGCGCCCCGCCTCGCTGGTGTTGCCGCAAGACCTCATGGCTCAAAGCGCCTCCACCTTTCCGCGAACGACGCCCACGCTGCCGGAAGTCTCCATTCCGGTGCCCGACGAGAAGAAACTGGAATCCACGCTCGCACTTATTCGCCAATCGCGTCGGCCGATCCTCCTTGCGGGGGGCGGCGCGGTATCTTCGGGCGCAGAGGCGACGTTGGCCGCGTTCGCGGAACGGATCGATGCCGTGGTCGTCACGACGCTGAATGGCAAAGGCATTCTCGACGAACGCCATCCTCGCTCGCTCGGCCACGCGCGCAGTGCTCGCGCTCAAGCCGCGTGGCCGCATGCGGATCTGATTCTCGCGCTGGGTTGCCGATTCACGGAGGTGTTCACCGGCTTCCGCAAATTGCAGATCCCCGGCCAACTGGTGCAAGTGGACATCGACTCGCGCCAACTCGGCGTCAATTATCCGACCGATATTTCGATGGAAGCGGACGCCCACGCTTTTCTGCGTATGGCGATGAACAAATTGACGGAGGCGCATCGCAGCCAATGGGGAGACATCCTCGACCGCGCCCGCAAGGCGAAGGTAGATCGCCCCGAGTGGTTCATCGAGACCCTGCGTGCGAACCTGCCGGATGATGCGGTGGTATTTACCGATGCGTCCGAGATGGCGTATCGCATGCACATGGATTTCCCCGCCTACGGCCCGCGTTCCTTCTTTTATCCATCGAACTACATCGCCCTCGGCTGGGGATTCCCCGCTGCCGTCGGCGCGGCCGTGGCATTGCCGAACCGCTGGGTGCTCAGCGTCAGCGGCGACGGCGGATTCACGATGACCTCGCAAGAACTCGCGACCGCGGTTCGCTATCGCCTCAAAGTGATCGCCATCGTGCACAACGACTCGACGTATGGAGCGATCAAGAACATCCAGCAACGCCGACACGGCGAACGCTATCTGGATGTGGAACTAAACAACCCGGACTTCCTGAAGTTGGCCGACGCATACGGCGTCCCTGCGACGCGCGCCGCGGACGCGGCATCGTTCGCAGCCGCACTGCAAGATGCGCAACGCCGCGACGGACCTTCGCTGATCGAAGTGCCTGACGAATGGCGCTATCTGCGCCCGCTCGCGAATTGATCCCTGCCAAGACGCAACGTGCTCTGCGTTTTGCGGTGCTTGTTGCATCGCCCCCAGATTATCCCGGATGCCTTCTCAACCGCCATGTTGACGATCGCTCGCCTGGCCGAAACAATGGCCGCCACCCCATGGAGAGCTTGCCATGCGTTTCCTATCCGCCCTTGCGTTCGTTTTGTGGGCCGCCGTCCCTGCCTCTTCGCAAGAAGCCAAGAAGCCGAACATCATCTTCATCCTGGCCGACGATCTTGGTTACGGCGACATCGGCTGCTTCGGGCAGAAGAAGATCAAGACGCCGAACCTCGATCGCATGGCGGCCCAAGGCATGCGATTCACGCAGGCCTATGCGGGGAGCACCGTTTGCGCCCCCTCTCGCTGTGCTCTGATGACGGGCAAGCATACTGGTCATGCCCGCGTTCGCGGCAATGCCCTTGTTCCGCTCCGCCCCTCAGACATCACCGTTGCCAGCTTGCTTCAACGCCTAGGCTATTTCTGCGGCCTCGTCGGCAAATGGGGGCTCGGCGAACCGGCGACGACGGGCGTTCCGGACAAGCACGGTTTCGGCCACTTCTTCGGCTACCTCAATCAGACGCACGCCCACAACTACTATCCCGACTACTTGTGGCGAAACCAGGAGAAAATCACGCTCGGCAACGTCGTCGAAAAAGGCGTCGCCACCAAGCGAGTCCAATATTCGCACGACTTGTTTACCGAGGAAGCTGTGCGGTTTCTCGAGAAGCAGAAATCCGGCCCGTTCTTCCTTTACCTTGCCTACACCCTCCCTCACGCCAACAACGAGGCGGGCAAGAGAGGAATGGAAATTCCGAGCGACGAGCCGTACTCCAAGGAAAACTGGCCCGAAGCCCAGCGAAACCACGCCGCCATGATCACGCGGTTGGATCGCGACGTTGGTCGAATCTTCGAGAAACTGGCGGAACTGGGGATCGACGAGAACACGATCGTCTTCTTCACCAGCGATAACGGTCCACATCAAGAAGGGGGCGCTGATCCGAACTTCTTCAACAGTTCCGGCCTCCTCCGAGGCATCAAGCGTTCGATGCACGACGGCGGGATCCGCGTCCCCGCGATCGTCCGCTGGCCCGGCAAAATCCCCGCCGGGAAAACGAACACCCATGTCTGGGCTTTTTGGGACTTCCTCCCCACGGCCGTCGAACTCGCCAGCGGCCAGTCGCCGAAAGAAATCGACGGCATCTCGATCCTGCCGACCTTGCTTGGGAAAGGCCGACAACAACACCATGAGTTTCTCTACTGGGAGTTCCATGAAAAAGGCTTCCAGCAGGCGGTTCGCACCAGTGACTGGAAAGCGATCCGTCCGAAGCTCGGCTCGAAGCTTGAACTCTACGATTTGGCCAACGACATCGGAGAATCCAAGAACGTAGCCGACCAACATCCGGATGTGATCGAGCGCATCGAAACCTATTTGCGATCAGCTCGAACGGACTCCGACGATTTTCCAGTCCGCGCCGAAGCGAAAAAGAAAACGAAGTCTTAAAGGCCTTCACGCAAAGGGCGCTTCGGAAGGGGCGACCCGGAAACCAAGCGACGCGATCGCTCTGCAAACGAAGTCAGGGCGATGTCGCCCACGCGAGCGAAAACCTCGCGAAGGTCAACGTTTCGTATGCATGCTTTTCGCCGCATTCGTAGAGCACGCCCAGAGTGCCGTCGTCCAGAACGGTAAGACAGGAATAGGCGCAGGGTCGCGGGTCGAGCACTCGACCCGCGCACCAGGTCTTCCCGCCGTCGCCGCTCGACCGGACGGTCAGCGCTTTGCGTTCTCTCGCCGATCCAGGGCTGGACAGGATCAACAAGCCTTTCGGATGGCGAATCAGGCTTGCCATGCAGGTGGGATCAGGGACCGTGGACCAGGGTTCGCTCCATTTCCCTTTGCGAAGGTCTCCAGCCCACTCGAACCGAGCCCACGACCGTTTTCCGCTGCGCGATTCGTCGCGCATAGTGATGAGAACGGAACCGTCGTCGAGTTGAGCAATTTGGGCTTCGCTGGTCGCGGGTTTCGCGGGAATCGCAGGCTGCGTCGGATTCCAGGTCACGCCGCCGTCGCCGCTTGTCATGAAGCACGCGTGGGGAACGCCGGCCGAATCGCGGAATTGAGCGGCGAAGGCGAGCGTGCCGTCGGCGAGTTGAATGCCGGCGCCGACCTTGAAAGCACAGACGCCACTCCTGGCCCGGCCGGCGATCTTCGCGGTGATGTTGGTCGGCTTCGACCACGTCTTCCCGTCGTCATCGCTATGGGCAAGCACCATCTGCCCTGTCTCGTCCGGGGTTAGGCCTGGCCCCGAACCGTTCCATGCTCGATTGCCTTTCGACCAAAGCCCTACAACGATGATTCGCCCAGTCTTTCGATCGACCAAAATCGCGGGGTCTCCAACGCCGTTGCCGCGAGCGCCTTTTTCGTTCACGTCGAAATCGAGCACCATCTGCATCTTTGTCCAGGTTTTTCCCTGATCCGTGCTCCGCATCGCTCCTGTATCGATGTCTCCCGGCAAATCCCCTGCCCCCTTACGTCGCACATCGAATATAGCGATCAGCGTCCCCTTCGTGGTCGTGGTCAGACCTGGAATGCGATAGGTATGCACGCCGTCGTCGCCCTGACGACGAACGACCGTGCGGACAACCCCTTCGTCTTGACCATGGCAACGATCGATCGGCCCGGCGACGCAAGCAACGATCCAACACAGTTGCCCCAATATGCCGAATCGCATGCCCATGCTCCCTTCCGGAAATGTTCGTTTCCGTCATTCCGTCACCGTCCGACTTCTTTCCGCTTGCAACCGGAAGCCGCATCGGATTGAATGGGCTTACCGACCCACCATCCGCATCCCTGCCCGCCTTGCGAGCCAACGATGCTCACGCTCGGGTCGATTCCAACCGGACGCCTTGATCGGCGCGGCTTCCTCACCATCGGCTCTCTCGGGCTGGGCGGGTCTTCTGCATTGCCTTCGTCTTTACAGGCCGCAGAAGGCTCGACAAGCCACGTCAGCGGTGAAATCGGCCGTTCTCCTGTTTCAACAGGGCGGACCAAGTCAGTTCGAACTTCGATCCCAAACCGCAGCCGCCCACCGGATCCGCACCGTGACCGGCGTCGCGCAACCCGATCCCAGGCGTCTTCTTCGGCGACACCCTCGCAACTCAGCAAAGTTGCCGACAAGTTGACCGTCGTCCGGTCGTATCAGACGAACAACGCCGAACACAACATCGTCCCGCTTGTGAGCCCCGAAACGCTGAACGCGAACATCGGCTGCTTGTATTCGCGCGTCGTCGGCCCGGTGCGTGCCGAAAGCGGCATGCCGACGAATGCAGTCCTCTTCCCACAGTCCGCGTGCAGCGACGTTGCGCGGGGTTCGGCCCGAGGCAATATCTCTGCCACCGGCGGTCTCGCACCCACCTTCGCCCCCTTCATCCCCGGCGTCGATGGCCCCGCTCAGGCGAACATGCGGCTCACCCTGCCTCGCGACCGCTTCGACGATCGACGGCTGTTGCTGGAAGAATTCACGCGGCTGAATCGCGCTGTTGAAACGGGGCCCTCGGGAAACCGCTTGCAGGATCAAGCATATCGCATGCTGCTGACGGGCGGAATCGCGGAGGCGCTGGATCTGAGCCGTGAGGCGCCGCAAACGGTGGCCCGCTACGACACGAGTCGATTCGTTCGCCGCGACAACTGGTCGTCCGCCCACCGCGGCGCTCGCGGGTATTATTCCGGACAGGCGAAATCGATCGGCAAATTGCTCCTCATGGCTCGCCGGCTCTGCGAAGCGGGTTGCGGCTTCGTGACCATCCATGCCGATTACGAAGGCGTATGGGACATGCACGCCGACGGCGAAAACCTCAACATGATCGACGGCATGGCGGCGATCGGCCGACCGTTCGATCATGCGGTGGCCGCATTCATCGAAGATGTGGAAGCACGAGGGCTGCAAGACAAGATCCTGCTCGTCTGCTGCGGCGAAATGGGACGCACGCCGCGACTCAACCGCAACGGCGGCCGCGATCACTGGGCGAAACTCGCACCCCTCATGATGTACGGCGGCGGCATCCAACCCGGCCGAGTCCTCGGCCAATCCACCCGCGACGGCGGCGAGCCGAACAGCGAACCGTTCGCGCCCCGCCACCTCATCTCCACGCTGCTGCACGTGCTCTTCGATGTGGGCCAGCTCCGCCTGCTCCCCAGCATGGCATCGGTCGCCCGCCTCGCGGAAACCCCACCGATCCCCGTGCTATGACGCCACCGGATGGGTCCGCAAGGCCTGTTCGATTGTCAAAGGCCGTGGTCGATGGCAACGATTCGCAGTTGTTGTTGATTCACCCATGCGAATTGCTGATGTTGCACGCCGTTGATCACGAGTTCTTTTCGGAACTCGTAGATGGCCTCTTCGGGATTATTGGCCTCGACCTTCGTCACCTTGAGGGGAGCGTTCGCCCAGTCGCGTGCCGACGGCCCGACCGGCATTTCCGATGCATGCATATGGATATCACCAGAGTCAGATGAAAATCGCACGTTCGAATCGTACCACGTCCGCGAACGAACATTGAAGATGTTGGCGCGAGCTATTGAGTGGCGCCGCATGCCCCCTTCAGATCTTCGGTTTTGGCCGTACGTTGCAGACAATTCGTTCGGCCTTCCGCAGATTCGTCCATAAAACAAGCACGGTTGCCTGAAAGTATCGGCGAATCGGCAAGGAGATCTCGTTATGCCACTCGTTCCCATGCGCAAGCTGCTCGACCACGCCGCCGAACACGGCTACGGCGTCGGCGCGTTTAATGTCAACAACATGGAGCAGATTCAGTCCATCATGGAAGCCGCCAAGGAGACCGATTCCCCGGTCATCATTCAGGCTTCCCGCGGCGCCCGCTCCTACTCTCAAGACGCGTACCTGCGCCACCTCATGCTGGCGGCTGTCGAACTCTACCCCAAAATCCCCGTCTGCATGCACCAGGACCACGGCAACAGCGTGGCTACCTGCGTCTCCGCCATCCAGCAGGGCTTCACCTCCGTCATGATGGACGGTTCGCTCAAGGAAGACGGCAAAACTCCGGCCCCCTACGACTACAACGTCGGCGTGACCGCGGAAGTCGTGAAGATCGCCCACGCAGTCAATGTCTCCGTCGAAGGCGAACTCGGTTGCCTCGGCTCGCTGGAAACGGGCATGGGCGAAAAGGAAGACGGACACGGAGCCGAAGGCCAGCTCTCGCACGACCAACTCCTTACCGACCCGAACGAGGCCGAGGACTTCGTCAAGAAGACCGGCGTCGATGCCCTCGCGGTCGCCATCGGTACCAGCCACGGAGCCTACAAGTTCACCCGCAAGCCGGACGGCAAAGTGCTTGCGATGGACACGATCATCAACATCCACAAGAAGCTGCCCAACACCCACCTTGTGATGCACGGCAGCCTGTCGGTGCCGGAAGATCTGCAGAAGATGATCAACAAGTACGGCGGGGAGATGAAGCCGACGTGGGGCGTGCCGATCGAAGAAATTCAACTCGGCATCAAGAACGGCGTGCGGAAAATCAACGTCGACACCGACAACCGCATGGCGATCACGGCAGCGATCCGAAAGGTGTTCTTCAACCGCCCGAAAAGTTCGACCCCGCGCGACTACCTCGCCGGGCGCGCGAAGCGATGAAGAAGGTCGTCGCCGAACGCATGATCGCCTTCGGCCAAGCGGGGAACGCGAGCAAGTTCAAGTTCTAGTCGATTCATGCGAACAAACGAAAGCCCGCGGCCCGTCAGAAGCCGCGGCCTTTCGTAGGGTGCGTCTCGCTACGCTCGACGCACCCGACCAAGGAAACGGCCCGCTTGCATTTCCTGCTCGTTCGCGGTTTCATAGAAGGGTCGCACGCTCGAGCCGCATTCTTACCATCACGGTCGCATCGATGTCCGCCCGCTGCACGTTGGTCGTCGCCTGCATCGCCGCTTTTCCGCTCATCGCACGCGCCGACGAGTTGGAAACGAAGGCCCGTGCCGTCTTCGAGGCCCATTGCTTTCGCTGCCACAGCCACAAGGCGAACAAGGCAAAAGGCGATCTGATGCTCGATGCGAAAGCGTCGATGCTGAAGGGGGGCCAAACAGGGCCGGCCGTCGCTCCGGGGCAACCCGAAAAAAGCCTCCTGATCGAACTGATCCGCAGCAAGGACGACGACACGCGGATGCCGCCAAGCGCTCCGCTGCCCGCGGATCAAGAAAAAGTGCTCGTCGATTGGATCAAGGCAGGGGCTCCGTGGACCGATTCCGGCGACAAGAAAAACACGCGTGTCCCGGGTACCGTGTCGCCTGAGGATCGCGAATACTGGGCGTATCGCCCCGCGAAGAAGATCGATCCGCCGAAGGTGGACGACGCCGCGTGGAACGCCAGCCCCATCGATCGTTTCATCCGCGCCAAGCTCGATGCCGAAGGGATCCGACCTAGTCCGCCCGCTTCGCGCGAGACGCTGATTCGCCGCGTCTATTTCGATCTTCTCGGCCTACCGCCTACGCCGAAAGAAATCGACGCTTTCGTCAACGATCGCGACCCGAAGTCATACGAGAAATTGGTCGATCGCCTGCTCGACGATCCCGGCTACGGCGAACAGATGGCTCGCCACTGGCTCGACCTTGTCCGCTTTGCCGAATCGGACGGCTACCGACAAGACGCCTTTCGGCCCAACGCCTGGCGTTATCGCGATTATGTGATCCGTGCGTTTCAGCAGGATCGACCCTACGATCGCTTCGTCCGCGAGCAGATCGCGGGCGATGAGATGGAGCCGAACAACCCTGAGATGAAGGTCGCCATCGGCTTCCTCGTCCATGGCATTTACGAATTCAATCAGCGCGATGTGCGGACTCAATGGGACGGCATCGTCAGCGAAATGGCCGAGACGGCCGGCGAGGCCTTTCTCGCGATGGGACTTGGCTGTGCAAAGTGCCATGACCACAAATACGATCCCATTCTGCAAAAGGACTACTACCGCTTTCGCGCGTTTTTCGGCGGACTCATGCCTAGCGAAAACGTCGTCGCGGCCACTCCGGAAGCCATCGCACGGCATACCAAGCAGATGGCCGTTTGGGAGGCAAAGACCGCCGACATTCGCAACCAGATCGCGGAGCTTCTGAAGAAGGAAAGCGAAACGGCGATCCGCAATGGGAAGAAGGTTTTTCCGGCCGATATTCAGGAGATCTTGAAGAAGGACGACGCCGATCGCTCGCCGCTGGAAAAACAGCTCGCTTCGCTCGCGGATCGGCAGGTCCATGCGGAGATCGATCTCGACAAGAAGATCAAAGGCCCCGCCGCCGAGAAATTGGCCTCGCTTCGCAAGGAATTGGCGAAGTTCGACGCGGATCGCCCCGCGCCCCTTCCCATGGCCCTGACGGCACGTGAAGTAGGAACGGTCGCCGCTCCGACAACGCTTCCTAAACGCAAAGAGACGCTTGATCCGGCATTCCCGCTGGTGCTTGACGAAAAGCCGCCTGCAATCAAAACCCGCAACGAATCCACCGGCAGGCGGCTTGCTCTTGCCGAATGGCTAACTCGACCCAATCATCCGCTCACCGCGCGGGTTATGGTCAATCGGCTCTGGCAGCAGCACTTCGGCCGCGGATTGGTCGGCACCGCGAATGACTTCGGAAAGCTGGGCGAAACACCAACGCATCCCGAACTGTTGGATTGCCGCCGTCACCCTGGTCGAGCAAGGATGGGACATCAGCCCATGCATCGTTCGATGCTCGCTTCGCAAACGTATCGGCAAGCGTCGGTGCAGGCGGCGATGCCGCGGGACTCAAAAAGGACGCGGACAGTGCCTTCTTTGGCACATGCCGACGCGTCGCATGCAAGCCGAACAAATCCGCGACGCCGTCTTGGCAGTTAGCGGAAAACTCGACGGCGCCGCGGGCGGATCGTCCGTCGAGTTGGCGTCGACTCGTCGTTCGATTTATCTGAAGGTCCGCCGCAACACGCGCGACCCCTTGATGGACACGTTCGACTTGCCCGAAAACATCACTAGCACGGCTCAACGGAATGTCACAACCACGCCAACGCAGGCTCTGCTTCTGCTGAACGCCCCCGCGATGATGGAGCACGCGAAGGCGTTCAGCGATCGCCTGCACCGCGACGAACCTCGGGACGACGAACGCCGCTTCGAACTCGCCGTACGCCTCACCTGGGGCCGTCGCCCCAACGATGACGAACGCTCGATGGCCCGGGAATTCCTGCAAGAGCAAGAGGCCAGATTGCGTTCCGCATCCCCTGTTCCCGCAGATCCCCACCGCGCGGCTTGGAATGATCTGTGCCAAGTACTCTTGGACGCGAACGAGTTTTTGTACGTCGATTGATGGCGCGTCACGCTTTCAAGCCGCGTGTGAACTCCGCCTTCAATGCTTCAATCGCTTCGATGCCCACGGAGAGGCGGATGAGACCATCGCCGATGCCCTGGCGATGGCGATCCTCTGCGCTGACGTAGCGATGCGACGTGGTTGCAGGATGGCTCAGCGTCGTCGCGACATCGCCCAGTGAGGGGCTGAAGGGGATGCCTTTCGCTTGGCGCATGAAGCAATTCACCGCATCGCGACCGCCAGCCAACTCGAAACAAAGCATGTGACCGAACCCGCCGTTCAGCAGTTCGCGGGCGATGGCGTGGTCCGGATGCTGCGGCAATCCCGGATAATGCACCGCTGCCACGCCGGGCTGCGACGGCAGCCATTCGGCGAGCGACAGAGCATTGTCGCACGCAGCCTTCAATCGCAATTCCAAGGTCGCGAGACCACGTTCCGCGAGCCAGCAATCAAACGGGTTGGACGCCAGCCCCCAGATGCTGCTCGCCGCCTGCACCGGCCCGAGCATATCCGAGTTCTTTCCTACGACCGCTCCGAGCGTCACGTCGCCATGTCCCGCGAGAATTTTCGTCAAGCTCTCCATGACGAAGTCGGCGCCGAGTTCGATGGGCCTCACCAGCGTCGGCGTCGCGAAGGTGTTGTCCACGACGAAGAGCGAACCATGCCGATGCGACAGTTCCGCGAGGCGGCCAAGGTCAACGACGCGAAGCAACGGGTTCGACATCGTCTCTACGAACAAAATCCGGGCGCCGGAGGCGAGTGATTTCTCGACCGCATGCAGATCGTTGCAATCGACGAACTCCACGCCCACGCCGAATCGGCCCAGTTCCTGCTGAAACAGCTGCACCGTTCTCCCATAGAGCCGATTGCTGGCGACGATGCGTTGACCCTGCTGCACGGTCGCCAGCACGATCGCACTGATCGCCGCCATGCCGGAACTGGTAACGATCCCCCAGGAGGCTGCCTCAAGCTTCGCCAGTTGGGCGCCCAGGAGACGAGCATTCGGATGAGCATCCCGCGCGTAGATGTATCCCGGTTCTTCGCCGCTCATGATGCGATCGAGAGCGTCGAGATCGGGAATCGTGAACACCGAAGTTCGAACGATCGGCGGAACGAGCGGGCGAGTCGAACCTATCGAAGAAATGGCGGCCGCGATGGCAGGTCGGATATGGCGCGGATCTCAGAGGGATGCGAAACCCACGTATTGCATGAAGGCGGCGAGATCAGACTTGAGCACGCGCGAGCAAGTGATCGCAGGTTCCCAGAGACGACTCCATGCATCGGCAGCAATGAGGAATACGCATGCCAAAACCAGTCGTTCGGCCTGACCACCATGCGAGATCGCCATTCGGAAATTCGCGGTCCCGAGGTCCGTTTCGCGTTCACCGGAAAGATCGCTGTGAAGCACTCGATCACGATCCGCAATCGTCGGCTCGCCGAACTGGTGTAGCGATGCCAGGATGTGCCCGGTCAGGAGTTGTTTCAGCATCTCGATGAACAGGGAAATCGTCGCGCCGTCGATTCCACGGACATGAACACTTACCTCAATGAAGTCGCGGGCCAGGAGTTTGGCGCGAAGGATTGCCGATCCTGGTCAGGTACCGTCATCGCAGCCGCAGCCCTACGCGAGTTCGAGAAATTCGATTCGCAGACGCAAGCGAAGAAGAATGTGGTCGCCGCGATCGAATCGGTGGCGAAGAAACTCGGCAACACAAAAACGATTTGCCGCCAATGCCATGCGCATCCGGTGGTCGTCGACAGCATCCACGCACTAAACTCTACGATAAAACATGCGGCCTTTGCAGGCTCGCCTCACATCCAACCGTACGAAACCTTGAGGCTCCGCAGGGAACGCCCTACGTGGCGTTCCACCGAACAGGGCGAGTCCGATGAAATGTGGCCCGTTTCAATCGCCCGCATTCCGCTTGCAGATTAGCGTTTGCGCCGACGCCACCGCTCGCTAAGCCGCGAGCGGGAGACGAGTGGTTGGATGTTCGTCAGATTGTTCGACATCATTCAGTTCGGCGGAACGCCAGGGAGGGCGTTCCCAACAGCGCGTTACGCGTCCGCTACTGTTATTTCGCGTCTCACAGCAGCGAGATGCGTTTGCCGGCAAGCATGCCGCAGGCGCCGTCGATGTCTTGGCCCCCGCTGTAACGGCGGACCACCGGCATGCCGAGTTCGGCGGTAAGGGCATCGCGGAAACGGTTGAGTTCGTCCTCCGTGGGACGACGGAAACCGCCGAGCGTGCCGTTCACGTCGATCAGGTCCACCACGATCGGCAGCCCTCGGGTCAACTCCGCGAGTTGACGGGCATCTTCGGGCCGTGTGTTGACGCCGCCGAGGAGCGTCCATGCGAGCACGATGCGCTTCCCGGTCGCTTCATATCGCTCCCGCAATGCGGCTATCAGCTCCGGCAAGGGATGCGTGTATTCGATGGGAAGCAACCGCTTCCGTGCTTCGCTGTCGGCCGAGGTCAGCGAAACGACGAGGCGATAGGGGCGACGCTCCTCGGTAAACCTGCGGATCATCGGCACCACGCCGACGGTCGAGATGGTGATGGCTTTCGCGTCGATTGCCATCCCGCACGGTTCGCAGAGGATCGCCGCCGCCCGCATCACGCGGTCGTAATTGAGCAGCGGTTCGCCCATGCCCATGAAAACGACGCCGCGAACCGGATGCTCGCTATCCGCCTGCACCTGCAACACCTGATCGACGATTTCCCACGGTTGCAAATTGCGTTGGAAGCCGAGCTTCGCCGTCGCACAAAACGCGCAACCAAGGGCACAGCCGGCTTGCGAACTGACGCAGACGATGTACTTGCGGTCGTCCGGCCTGTGCATCAGCGGAATGCGAATCGCCTCGAACGGCTGCGGCCCATCCCCCTCGAAAAGATACTTTGCGAAGCCATCAGTAGGGGAAACGATCCAGTCGAGCAGCTTCAGGCGAGGAAAACGCGCATGCTGGCGAACTTCATCCAACACGCGGCGCGGCACTTCGGGAAGTTGCGCGGGGACATCCGGGCTGCGTCGTTGAAAGATCGCCGCCTGCAATCGCCGAGCGAACTTCGGCGACAGGCCGATGCCGGCGAATTCGGCGTGCAGTTCGTCGGAGGTGCAGTCTTTGAGCACGAGGGACATGCGGTGCATTCTATGCACCGCTATACTGTGTAGCCCTCTCGCTCCGCGAGAGGGCTATATAGAAGCGATCTACACCGGCTTACGCCTTCCTTCTCGCGATGAGGGCCGCGACGTAGCCGGCTTTGAAGCCGCTATCGATGTTGACGACCACTACATTCGCCGAGCACGCGTTGAGCATTGTTAGCAACGGAGCCACGCCTTGGAAGGCGGCGCCGTAGCCGATGCTCGTCGGCACCGCGATGACGGGGCAATCGACCAAGCCGCCGACGACGCTCGGCAACGCTCCGTCCATGCCGGCGCAGACAATGATCGCATCCGCGGTGACAAATTCGCTGTGATGCCGCAGAAGCCGGTGGATGCCCGCGACGCCCACGTCCGCGATGCGTTGCGTTTCGCAGCCAAGGGCCTGAGCGGTGACGACCGCTTCTTGCGCGACCGGCAAGTCGCTTGTTCCGGCCGTGAGCACGACGACACGTCCCTTCGGGGGCGCGGGCGGTTTCACCGGCAACCAAAAGGTTCGGCCAAGTCGGTCCTGCTGGGCCTTGGGAAATCGCTGCGCCAGGTGGGCGGCTTGGTCATCGGAGACGCGCGTCGCAAGGCAATCTTGGCCCGCCTCGATGAGACGCTGGACCACGCCTTCCACCCATTCCGCCGTCTTTCCCTGGCAGAAGATCACCTCGGGATAGCCGCAGCGTTCGCGGCGATGCAGGTCCACATGGGCGAAGCCGAGGTCGGCCACGGCGGGGGCGTTCAACTTCTCCAGAGCCGCATCCACCGCCACCTTTCCTGTTTGCACCTGCTCCAACAATTCACGTAGATCCCCGGGCTCGAGCATGTTGACACCAGCTTGGGCGAAATAGGGGTTTGAGGCTTGCCCGCGTCGGGCCGCCACGGTTCGAATCTTGAGGAAAAATCGCTTTCGCCGCCGAACTTTTCAAGTTTCGACTTTGCGCAACCGATTCTTTCGATACAGCCGACATTCTATGAGGGCTTTCGGCTCTCAGCTTTCGGCTCTCGGCAGCACCCTTGCGGTCGCCGATAGCAGATAGCCGACAACCGATAGCTGTTCGGAGGCGGGCATGACGACGGCAGGCGCACTCGTGACGACGATTCTCGGACTGACGCTCGGCCAAGCGCCGCAAACGCCGAACGACGTCTTTTTCACGAATCAACGCAATCACTCGATTCCAGTGAACGTGCCCGCCGCCGCGCGACCGGAGTTTCGCGAGCTGCGTCTCTTCGCCTCACGCGACCAAGGCACGTCCTGGCAACAGGTCGCCGTCATCGGACCGGACAAGGCCGCGTTCGCCTTCTACGCGCCGACCGACGGTTCGTATTGGCTCCGCGTCGCCACCGTGAATCAGAAGAATCAGCAGCAGCCGGAAAACCTCTACGAAGGTCCACCCAATATCAAAATGGTGATCGACAGCCTGAAGCCGCTGATCGCCCTGAGGCCGAGCCGTCAGGGGAACGATGTCGTCGTCGCATGGGAGATGCAGGAAGACCATCCCGACTGGAGCGCGTTCCAACTCGAATATCAGATCAAGGATTCGGCCACCCCGATGTGGTCGAAGGTCACCGCTGCCCCCGGTCTGAGCGGAAACACTCGGTTCACGCCGATCACGCAGGGGCCGGTCGTTCTGCGCTTGCAATTGCGAGACATGGCGGGCAATTCGCAGATCGCCACGGCCGAACTCAACGGCGCCCAGATCGCCATGGCTCCGCCTGCTACGGGAGGTGTCGTATCGGCACAGTTCACGCCGGGCTCGCCTTCGCCGTTCCCCGCTCCGCCGGCTCCGACCCCGCTGACGGGCAACGAAGCTTCGCCGACGCTGAACAATCCCGCCGCATCCACGCCGCTGCCCGGTAGCGGACTGCCGCTGCCCCCCGCGCCGGGCGTGGGTGGTTTGCCTGGCGCTCCAAAGGGACTGCAAACGCCGATCGTCGAACCGAAATCGTTCCCGCCCACAGCCCAGGAGATTCCGCCGCCAGTGCCTCCGGCCATGAACACGAATACGCCGTTCGTCCCGCCGCAACAGAATGCGCTGCCGCCGCCGGTGAAGCAACCGCTGCCTCCACCGTCGTTCGGCGGCGACCCGCTTCCGCCGCCCGTGCCGAACCCGAACCTCAATCCGAATCCGGTGCCGCCGCCGTCCACCCCGGACCCGGTGGAGGAAACGAAGATCATCGCCCGTACGGATGGGCCGGTGCAGACGACGACCAACACGGTCTCGCAGCGTCAGTCGCTGCCGCCGCTGATGTACGTCAATAATCCCGAGGTCACGCTCGAATACGAACTCGCGAAGGTCGGCCCTTCGGGCGTCGCCAGCATCGAACTCTGGTGGACGCAGAACGACGGCAAGACGTGGGAAATGTACGCATACGACCCGAGCATCGAAGCGAAGCCGGGCCGACAGCAACGCATCGTGCCGTTGCCGGGCGATGGCGTGTTCGGCTTCATCCTCATCGTGAAGAGCAAGGCAGGCCTGGGCCGCAAGGCTCCGCGTGCCGGCGAGGCTCCGGAGATTCGTGTCGAAGTGGATACGACGGCTCCGATCGCACAGCTCGCGCAGCCCGTCGTCGATCCGCATCGCAACAACTCTCTGCTGCTCCGATGGGCCGCCAAGGTGAAGATCTCGCCGACGCCGATCACGCTCGAATGGGCGGAAAAACGCGAAGGCCCCCTGGAACCCGATCGCCACCAACCTCGGCAACACGGGCCGACATTCGTGGCAACTGCCGGACCGCCTGCCGGTGGCGGTCTACCTCCGCCTCCGCGTGAAGGATCTCGCCGGAAACGAATCCGCCGCCGTCACCCCGGAACCGCAGAACGTCGATCTCAGCGAACCCGAAGGCCGCCTGATCAACGCATTCGTGACGCCGCGGAAGTAGTTGGTTTTCGTGGCGACAAGTTTATTCACTTGTCGGAATCGGTTGCTGTCAGATCGAAGCAGCCATTTCGAACAAGATAATAATCTTGTTCCCACGAAAGCCATTCGCTGGCCCCGGCTACGAAAATCGCGTATAGTTGCAGCGAAATCCCACGTGGTTCCGCGGCGTGCCATGGCGAAGATTCGTTGCGAATCGTGTTCGGAAATGGTCGATGCGGACCAGATGGAAGCCCATGTCGCAGGTCATGCAAAGCGAATGGACGAAGTCCCCTCGAATGGCCCCTCCTCCGATCGCATCACCGAAACCTGGGTGACGATGCCGGAACGCCGCATCTCGGCCACCAACCGAAATGCGTGCCTCGTCCACATCTACCCCACCGGCCCCGGCATGGGCACGCGGTATACGCTTGGCGAGCTGCCCCTGATTCTGGGCCGCGGAAACGATTGCGATATCCGCATCAACGATCATTCCGTCTCGCGTCGCCATGCTCGCATCCAACCCGGCGCCGACGGCTATTACGCGGTTGATCTGCAGAGCACCAACGGCACCTACGTCAACGATCAGCCTGCCTCCATGTGCAAGCTGAAGGACGGCGACTATCTGCGGATCGGCAATTGCATCTATCGATTTCTGATGGGCGGCAATGTCGAGACGGAGTACCACGAAGAAATCTATCGCCTCACGATCATCGACGCGCTGACGGACATTCATAACAAACGCTACTTCATCGAATTCCTCGATCGGGAACTCGCCCGCTCCAGCCGATATGCTCGCCCGCTCTCGCTGGTGATGGTGGACATCGACAAGTTCAAATCGATCAACGAACAGCTTGGCCATCTCGGCGGCGACTTCACGCTGAGGGAAATCGCCGCCCGCATCCGCGGCAACATTCGCAAGGAAGAGCTGTTCTCCCGCTACGGCGGCGAGGAATTCGCGATCGTCTTGCCCGAGACGACACGCGAAGGAGCGACGCTCCTGGCGGAGCGATTGCTCAAAGCGGTTTCAGAAAATGCGTTCACCTACGAAGAAAACACCTATAACGTAACGATCTCCGCCGGGATCGCCATGACTATCGGCGAAAAGGGCATTACGCCCCAGGAACTCATCCGTCGCGCGGACGAAAAACTCTATCAAGCAAAGAACGAAGGCCGCAATCGAGCTGTGAGCTGATTGACGGCCCTTGGAGCGACATCAAGTACGAACACCACATCGCGGCTAGTCGATGTTGGGACGGATAATCACTTCAAACGCGTTTTGATCCTCGGGGACGCGTTCCATCGTCTGCTCGCGGCCGGGGGCTTGCCAAGTAAAGTTGCGTTCCAATTCCATCGTCACGGCACGATCCTTCGGGAGCGTCTGGTCTTTCCCTTCGATTCGCACCGTGATTTCTTTCCCCGTCAGGTTCCAGAAACCGACTTTGCAGCGCGGCAACACGACGCCGACGCCGGGTGCGTAAGCTCCGCCCAGGGAACGCGTCTCCGTGATGGTCGGTCCCTTGCGTGGGATGCCAAGCGGCGGTTCCTTCGTGGTCGGATGCTCGCTCGCGGGTGCGGGCGTCTGCTTCGCGAGCGGCGTCACGCGGATGGCCGATTCGATGGGGCAGGGCCAAATCGGCGATGAATAAATCGGCGTGGAGTAGATCGGGGACGAGTAATAAAGCGGCGAGACGTAGGAGTAGGAGATCGTGCCGGGATACCAAACGTATCCGCAGTAAGCATGGGCGGATGCCGAAACGAAGAGAGTGATGCCCAGGACGGCAGCGAAGCGACGGAACGATCCCACCATGGAAAACAACTCCTGCGCGGAGGTTCGGACAGAGCGGAGCGAGTGTACGGTCGTCGTCTGTCTTAGTCGGAATTTTCGGCAAAGGAAAGCAAAATCCTCCGCCTTTCCGATTCGGCCCAGATCTCCCAAACGGCAGGCAAATCGTCCGAAGGAGCCGCGCACGAAGTAAGCGGATGAGACCGTGTGGAGCGAGAAACCGCTTACTTCGTGCGCGGCTCTTAGCGATCACTCGCCGATCGAGGTCGTGATGCCTTTCGTCCGGAAGCGGTCGAGGAAGACGCGGGGTTCGCCTTGGATGCGTTCCAGGCTCGCGTTGATGTCGCTGACGCTCGGGCGGTTGTTGGCTTCCAGCTTGGCGCCCTTCTCGAACGCGTAGTAGGCGGCGTCTCGTTTCGCTTTCCCCTTCTGCTTCAGCATCGCCATGCCGAGGAAGTATTGGTAGCGGGCGTCGCTTTCGTAGAAGGTGACCGACTGCTTGAATTCCTGCTCGGCTTGCACGTAGTCCTTCTCCCAGAAGTGATGCAGGCCGCGGCCGAAGTGGAGTTCGGCCAGGTACGGATTGGGCCGTTTCAACGAATCGGGCTGGTTGAACGCGGGGTGCTCCATCACGAGCTGATTCAGGTCCGACGTGCTTTGGCCCGGGTTCAGCAGTTGCAGGCCCTTGATGTATTCCTTCAAACCTTCGGTTCGATTGCCCTGCTTCGACAGAGCGAGGCCCAGGAGTTGATGACCCTGGCCGCGAACCTTGGGGTTGTCCGACTTGATCAGTTCCTTCGCGATATCCATGCTTTCCTTGAGACGGGCTTCGATGGCCGGGTCGGCTTCCTCTTCGCCGGGAAGCTGACCGAGAGCGATCGCGGCCACCATCGTCGCCAGCGGATGCGTCATCACGGGAGCTTGGCTGGTCTTCTCTTCCTTGGCGTCCTTTTCATCGCAGGCGCTCACCAACAATCCCGTCCGCTTCATGACTTCACCGGCTCGGCCACGTATTCCACCTCGAAAAAACTTGAACCACCCCGAATATTTCCGAAACGGCAACGTCTCTGGGCTTCTCCGAAGCGGAAGCCGAACAATTTCGGCTCGTACCAGCTCGGCTCGTTGCGATGCTTCGCCTGGTCCGCGATGAACTTTTCGAGGTCCGAATAGGACACGCATTCGACCAGCGACGCCGCGCCGATGATGCCGCCGCCGATCTTGGCCGCTTCAAGCAAGTGGTCCGGAACGTTCTGCCAAGCCTCTTTCCGGCCATCGGGCACGCAGGCCGCATGGTCAAAATCCGGCCGCATGGCAACGTCAACCGGCGATCGACTTCGTCGTACCAACCCGTGAACGGGCAGGGTCGCCGGGCGCTTTGACGGCGATCTGGAGCATGTCTCCTCACGGCTGGCTAGACAACGGCTAGCATTACCTGGACAAAAATACCTTACTTTCCGATCGCAATCCAACGATTTCCGTCCCGGAAGTTGCGACCGGGGCGCACGAAGCTAAGGACTTTGCACGACCCAAAATCCCCGTCCGACGCCCATGGTTCAATACGGACTGGGAAAGGCAGGAACCCTCATGCCCGTTCGGATCGAAGCGAATGCCGAACCGATCCCCGGCCTGGCTGATCGAACGTCTCGGTGGCGGCGGATTCGGCGAAGTGTGGAAAGCCGAAGCTCCCGGCGGTCTCTTCAAGGCGATCCAAGACCGTCTTCGGCGACCTCCAAGCAGCGGACTCCGCCGATGGTGCGCGCGCCGAGCAGGAACTCAAAGCCCTGAGCCGGGTCAAGACCGTCCACCACCCGTACATCCTATCGCTCGAACGCTACGACATCATTGATGGCCAACTCATCATCGTGATGGAGTTGGCGGATCGCACCCTCTGGGATCGCTTCCAGGAATGCCGGCAACAGAGGCTTGCAGGGCATTCCTCGTGAGGAACTGCTGGGCTATGTCCGAAACGGCCAGCAGCTGGACCTGATGAATAATCAGTTTCAGTGCAGCATCTCGACATCAAGCCGCAGAACTCCTGTTTCTCGTCTTCAACCATGTGAAGGTCGCCGACTTCGGTTTGGTAAAGGACATACCGGCAACATGGCGGCCGCCACCATCACTGGCGGCGTCACGCCCGTGTACGCGGCCCCCGAAACGCTTCGACGGCTGGCTCAGCGATTCAGCGATCAATACAGCCTCGCCATCGTCTACCAGGAATTGCTAACCGGTCAACGTCCTTCCAGGGGTCGACGATGCGGCAGCTCGTCATGGCATCTGCAGGAGGAGCCGAACCTTTCTGGCTTTCAGCGGAAGAGCGCTGATCACGCGGGAGCGCTCCTCGAAGAATCTGACCAGCGTTTCCCGACCTGCGTGGAGATGGTGACGGCGGCGCGGAGATACTTCCAAGGAACATCCGTCCTGGTTCCGCCCCCGCACGCCTCCCTCGCAGCAGGTCGATACGCCGACCTCTTCGAACGTCTATGGCGACCCACGGCAAAAAGCCGGCGATAGCATTGCTGTGACCTGGAACGCCCGTGCCGGCGAGAAAGCCCCCACCGCCGGTCTCGGCCTGCCAGCTCGCCCGCAAGGCGAAGCACGGCCCATCTTCCCGGCTCCGTCGCTGGGCAGCATTCCGGCTTCTGAAGACTCCGTGCCCGTTTCGAGCGCCGCTTCCCGTTCCCGAAAGATCCTCTCACCAGCCGTGACGCTGGCATTGCCCCGAAGAGGCGCCTCGCCGGCGTCGTTCGGCAGCGTGTGTCATTCAGTCAGGCCACGCGCATATGTTTCTCAGCTTTTTTCGGCACTTTCTGTGTTGCCCAGGCTGGAGTGCAATGGCACAATTTAACTTTCATTGCCGCGATGGGCTCAGTCATTCTCGGGCTGTCCCCAGCCTCCCGGGCTGGGATTACAGGCATCCATCACTCCCGGCCAACGATGTGTGATATTAACCGGCGCTTTTAAACTCACTTTTTTCAAAAGGCCACGGCAGCTGGCGGGCTCTGGGGGCCCCGTGACTCGGCCCGGGGCTCTTTGTATACGTTCCGGCCGGGCAATTCTAGGAAGCACGGCGGGCGCCGCACCCAGCACGGCGTCCAGCAGATCTGTTCCATCATCATCACTGGAAGGTGTTCTAGGCTCCCTCTTCCTTTGGCCGTTGAAACGGCAGAAGGCCACTGGTAACTCCGGGATCCTCCTCGGGCTTGCCATCCGTGTCTCTGCCTCAGTGGATCATGCTGCTGGCATGATTCTTGGTCGGCCCCTCATCCGTCTGCTTGCTGGCCGGGGCCTCGGACCCTGGGATATCGTCTGGGACTTTCACCCCCATGCGTCCGGGAGGGGTTCGTTGGCGGCAGGTCTGTGATGCAGCCACCGCGCTCTCAGGCTGGGTCCCCGGCCAGTAACGTGCTCGCTGGAAGGCTCAGGATCGGACGGCGATAAAGACTCCTCCTCCTGACCAACGCCGAGCTGCGGGATCAGTCAGCTCCGTTCAACCGTTGCGTCTTGATGAGTCTTCCGGAGAAGCCTCAAAGCCTCGAGGAATCGATCCCGCCGACGTTGGATGAAGCCGCCCAGCATTTGGGTCGCGAATTGGCTACTCCTCTTGGTAAAGCCCTGGACGTCTCGCGAAAGCAGTGGCGAAAGCAAGCGAATCTCTCCACTCCCGAACCCTATTGGTTGCAGTCGTTCGGCATGCGCCGCATCGTCTGGCCGCGTCAAGCGATGCTGGAGCGTTCGGCCCGCAAGATGTGTCAGCGGCTCGTGGATCGCTGGATGGCGAAAAACGCAGCGCCGATCGCCGACGAAGTGCGAGCGTGGGCCCTGGAGCAGTGGGACGCACAGGAAATGCGGCCCGAATCCGTCATACAGCGTCTGCAAGAGCAGACCGAATCGATCTTGCAGCAACCCGCCGATCGCATGATTCAGGGCGTCGTGCAGCCGCTCGCCAGAATCTTGGCCGCGAACGAACACGCGGGAGCGAAAGGTCCGATCAACCTGGGCCCTGCCGTACAGGCGATGGCCGCGATCGAGAAATTGCTCGGGGTTCCTGAAGAATTCAAGACGACGGAGCATCACCATCAGCCCCCTGCCCTCATCGAGCAAGCGCTGCTGGATGCGGGAGCCGCTGTAGCCGATTCCTCGGATCAGCGACTCGCGGCCACGATCGTTTCGCTCATCGAGCAACCTCGCTTTCGACTCGCGGGAGCGGAAGAAGGCCTTCGACAGTTCATCGTCATCATCGAAGCTGCGCTACACGCTCAGGAGACGCTGGCCCATGAACTGAGCCAGAAAGCAAACAGCTATTACGAGCGCATCCACCGCATGCTCGAGGCGAGCGGCAGCGCATCGGGCGGCGGCTCCCTCTGGGGATTCTCGCGTAAGACGCCGTCGAGCATTCCCAACTTCGGCAATGAATTGTTCGAGTTGATGCGGGCGTATCCGAAGCTCAGGTATCAAAGCCTGGTGCTTGCGAACGTCAATCGCCTCTATGTGGGTCTTCGCGGCCACCTGTCCGATCAAATCCGCGAAGTCGGATTCTGCCGGCAGCGATTGGCCGAGCTTGCGGCACTCCTCAAAAAGGACGACCAAGCGCCCTCAGCCGCAGCTTCGCAGTACGAACAGCACATTCTCCCTGACAAGTGCAAAACGCTGGACGACGCCGTCAAGCAGTGCGAAGCATCGATCCTTGAAGAGCATCTGCTTGCCTTCGACCAGGCGGCTCAGGAGATGATCCGCAAGCAATTTCGGGCATTGCTCGAAATCTGCATGGGCTCGTCCACAGTGGTACGGAATCTGGCGCCCGCACTTCTTCAAGAAGCGGAAAAATACCTGGAACCAGGTTTCCAAGGTGCGAGCGTGGCGGAAATCGTCATCGCTCAAAAAGGAAACGACGACCCCGAGCATCTTGCAGAGTTTCTGCAGCAATCGTTTGACGAGACCGCGCCTGAATTGGGCCGAGCTTCCCCCGAACGCGAAATCGCCGCCATCGCCCTGGCAGGCGACGCTTCTGGTCAAGCGCTCGGCGAACTCGCCGCCGGCACCCATCGCGGCCTGAACGTGGTCTGGACCGACCAGGCCGACCAGATCATTTTCTACCGCGAACTGGAGCAAGTCTCGCTTCGCGACCTGGAGCAGTTTGGCCCCATCGCCGCGGAAGCGTATCGGCAACGCATGACGCAAGACCCAGGTTCAGTCCACACTCGCGAAGACGTCCCGGAGTGGCACCCCCTGCCGGCGCCTGCGCCCGCTCGTTCCTAAGCATGCCGCATCCGTGATAGTCCCACCAGCCTTCGTTCCTAAGCATCCGACTCCTTCGTATTGCGGATCTGAGTATGGAAATTGCGTTACTCCTCGTTTAGGCCGTGTTTGCTTCCGTCACCGCCGGCCTTGAGCATCCATTGCCCTTTGCCCTGCTGATTGCACAAATTCTCTTCATGCTGCTTCTCTTCCGTATGGGCGCCGGGGAACTCACGCGAGGGATGACGTCTGCCGTCATCGTCGGTGGACTTTGGTTCGGGTCAGCCGTCATTCTTTGGCGATGCGGTTTGCCGCGTTTTTTTGGTTGCTGACCGGAGCGAACGCATGCCTGCTTCCGGCAAGTTGATACATTGGTTGCCACAGAGACTTGTCGCCGCGAGGATGCCCTATGGCTGCCCAGCCGAATCCGATGTTGTTTTTCGATACGCTTAATGGCTTCCACCGCACCGAAGCTCTCAAAGCCGCCATCGAGCTCGACCTATTCACGAACATTGACAACGGACACAGGACCGCCGAAACGCTCGCCAAATCCTGCAAGGCGTCTCCTCGCGGGGTACGTATTCTTGCGGACTATCTAACGATCCTGGGCTTCCTCGCCAAATCGGGCGATCAGTATGAACTCGGATCGGATGCCGCCGCATTTCTGAATCGCAACTCGCCGACATACATGGGAAGCGTCGCGGATTTTCTGCTGACGCCGGAGCTTCGCGAGAGCTTCGCGAAGCTGACGCAGGCCGTCGTGAAAGGCGGCACCGCGCTGTCGGCTGAGGGGACGGTTTCGCACGACAATCCGGTCTGGGTGGCGTTCGCGCGGGCGATGGGGCCGCTCATGTCGATGCCCGCAACTCTGCTCGCGGAATTGCTGGGTGGAGACCGATCGAAGCCGCTGCGCGTGTTGGACGTGGCTGCGGGGCATGGCCTGTTCGGCATTGCTGTCGCGAAAGCGTATCCGCAGGCTCACATCACCGCGCTTGATTGGCCGAACGTGCTTGCCGTTGCCAGCGAAAATGCGGCGAAAGCGGGGCTCGCAGTCCGGCATGCGACGATTGCCGGAAGCGCGTTCGATGTCGATTGGGGCGGGCCTTACGATGTGGTGTTGCTGACCAATTTTCTGCATCACTTCGATGTGCCGACGTGCGAGACGATCGCTCGTAAAGCCCACGCGGCACTCGCGCCCGGCGGCCGAGCCGTCACTTTGGAGTTCGTGCCCAACGAAGATCGAGTGACCCCGCCGGGAACCGCGACCTTCGCCCTCGTGATGCTCGCGACGACAGGCCACGGGGATGCATACACGTTCGCCGAGTACCAGAAAATGTTCGCCAACGCGGGCTTCGCACGCAGCGAATTCCACCCCCTGCCGCCGACGACGCAGCAAACGGTGATCTCGTACAAAGATTGATCCATTGCCGTGGAAGCGCCAGTGGGTGGCACACTCTGAGCGCAGCGAAGGGTGTGGGGAAGTATTAGCAGACTTGCCCCAATCGCTTAGGTCCCTGGCGAGACTCCACACCCTTCGCTGCGCTCAGAGTGTGCCACCCACTGGCGCTTCAACGATGTTCGAGGAGAAGGGAAACGGCAGCCGCAAGCTCATCCGCACCTTCGGGCCGGAAGCGGAAGAACAGCTCCGGTTCGATCAATTCCGCTTCCATCAGCAGCCATTCGCTCGCCGCGGTTCGCAGCAAATCGATGCGGGCATAGAGCGGAAGTGTGGGACATGCGGCGAGCACCTTTTCCGCGAACGCGATTTCGTCTGCTGCGGGCTGGTGCGGCATGGCGATGCCGCCGTGGTCATCTTGCACGCGAAACTCGCCGGCTTTAGCGGTTTTCTTCGCGGCATGGCTAAAGCAGCCCTGGATGAAGATGAGCGACGATTCGCCGGACGTCACGATCTCGGGTCGAAACTCTTGCAGCAGCATCGCCTCGGTTTCGATCAATTGCCGAAAAGTCGTTTCATGTTCCGCGACATTCGCGGCAGTCAGGCGATAGGTATGCCTGCCTGCTCCCGAAATCGCGGGCTTCAGCACCGCTTCCGTCCAACCGAATTCCGCGAATGTGGATGCCAAGCTGCATTGTTCGCCGCGTTCGATGATGCGCGTCTTCGGGATGGCGATTCCGGAGCGTTCGAGGTCGAGCAGGTAATGCTTGTCGAGATTCCAGCGGACGAGCGACACATCGTTGAGCAGACGCGTCTGCGTCGAAGCGACGCCGAGCCAACGAGTGAACTCATCGACGCGTACAAAATAGTCCCACGTCGAACGAAAGATCGCGCATGCCGTCTGCCGCCAATCGAAATTAGGCGACGCCCACGAAACACGAGCGACATGCAATCCACACCGTGTCAGCGCTTCGCATACCAGCGCATCCTCATGCAAGAGTTGTGCGACATACGGATCGGAAGGGTCGGGCGCGGCGTAGCGGTCCTCGGTGAGCACGACGACGTCGAATCGGCTCATGCGAGTTCCTTCATGCGCTGCTGCACAAGCCCGCTCGCTTCCTTGAATCGCGGATGCTTCGCATCCTTCAGCCATTCGAAGACGGTCGTCTCCGCCGTCGTCAACACCGCCCCGGCCGCCTCCATTCGGCGAATCGCCGTCTCGTGGTCGATCGCGTAGCGGCTGCCCAATGCGTCGATCGGCAGATAGACCCAGAAATCTTCCGCGATCAGATCGAGTGCCGTGTTGAGCACGCAGACGTGAGTTTCGATGCCGACAAGCACAATGCGGAACTTGTCCAACTTTCGTAACTCATCCGTGAGTCCGGAGACGCATGCACAGGAAAATCCCGTTTTCTCCGGTCGCTTCGGCGGCAGCCTTTTCGCGATCTCCGGTATCGTGGGACCTAGCCCCTTCGGATACTGCTCGGTCGCGACGACGTGCACCTCCAGCAGTTTCGCGGCATCCAGCAGAAACGCTGCGTTGCGAGCGACCGCATCGGCCCCAAGAATCTTGGGCAGTAGTTTTTCCTGCATATCGACGACAAGGACCGCAGTCTCCGCGGCATCAAGCGAAGTCGGATGTGCCATGACGTATCCCCATGTCCAACACCCCTGCCCCTCTGTGGAACGAGGGGGCCAAAGACATCCTACCGCGTGAGGCCGATATAGAAGCTGAAGAGGCGGTCGCGGTCGCCTTCGCCGCGGACGATGGGGAAACCAAAGTCGAGGGCGATCGGCACGGGGCCCAAGGCGGGGACCACGATGCGGAGGCCGACGCCGGCGGAGACGCGGTAGTCGAGAATTTGCGTATTGGTCTCCACAGTACCGGAGTCGACGAACGCCACCATGAACAGGTTGTCGTTCGCCTTCACCGGGAGCTGATACTCCGCACTGTTGAGCCACATGAAGTGACCGCCGGTGAAGAAGCCGTTTTGGTTCGGGCCGACGCCGCGGAAGTCGAAGCCGCGGATCGAGCCGAATCCGCCGGCGTAGAAACGTTCGAAGACCGGAGCGTCGCCTCCCTGCCAGCTGAATTGCGAGCGAAGAGCAATGACTTGCTTGCCGGATCCGTCCGCACGCTGGAAGGTCGTGAAATACTTGCTGGCATCGATGTTGAACATCGGGAAGTTGTAGTCGCCGAGCACATGTTCGTACGACACGTCAACGATGCCGCCTTCGGTGGGGCGAAGGAACGAGTCGCGTTGATCGTAGGTCAAGCCGATGCGAGGACCCGCGATGAAGTGGGTGCCGACGGCATCAGTAAAATCTTTGGGCGCCCCCGCGGCGACGCCGCTGACGTTGACGCCTTCGAGTCGAGTACCGATGTTGCCCGACCAACCCGGAGCGAGCATGTGCGACAACGTGATGCGGCCGCCGTAGCGAGTTTCGATGTATTCGTTGTAGCCGCGGGTAAAGTAAAACCCGTTGAGCGAAAGGCTGTAGGGCCGATCGAAGAGAAACGGCTCGCGGAAGCTGACCGAGTAACGCTGGAATTGCGTGCCCGGCTCGGCCCGGATGTTGAATTCCTGGCCGGCGCCGCGAAACGCTCGACCTTCGACGATATCCGACCAGCTCGTGGGGAATCGCGTGATGTCGAAGTTGCGTTCGTTGATCGAAACCTGACCTACCAGGCCCGAGTTCGAGTTCACGCCGGCGCCGACGTTGAGCGAGCCGGTGTGGTCTTCCTTCACGGTGACGAGGATATCTTTGTATTCGCCTTCGCCGTCCGGATCGATCACGCTCACGCTCGGCTTGATGCCGAGTTCGCGGTCGATCTTGAAGATGCCGAGGCGCGAGAGATTGTTTTCGGCGAGCCGCAGTTCCGGGTAGCGGAGCGTCTGGCCCGGATAGAAGCCGAGCGTGCGGCGGATGACGCGGTCCTGCGTCACCTCGTTGCCGACGATGAACACCTGACCCACCTTCGCAGGCGGCCGTTCGCGGACTTCGTATCGCACTTGCACGACGTTCGGCTGATCGGGGCTGACGTAGAGATCTTTCTGCACCATCACCGGATAGCCGCGCCAACCGTAGTAATCCGAGATATTCTTGACGTCTCCCGAGACGATGCCTTCGTTGTAGTAATCCCCGCGTTTCACCTGCACGATCCGATTCAGCTCTTCCTTGTGCAGTGCTTTGGCTCCCTCGAGCGTGTAGCCCTCGATGCGGAAGCGTTCGTTTTCCTGAATGTGAAAGACGACTGTCACCCAGGTGTAATCGTCGCTGAAGATCAGTTCGCGGCTCACCTTCGCTTTGAGGAAACCGTTGTTCTTGTAGTACTCTTCGAGCTTCTGCACGTCGTTGTCCACGAGCATCGGATTGAAGATGCCGCCGAACGACATCAGTAATGCCCGGCTCGATTCGATCTGCGTCTTGAGTCGCGAGGAGGTCGCCAGTTTGTCTTGGCCGACGAAGCGAATCTCGCGAATGCGGACGATCGGACCTTCCGTGACGTTGAACACGATCCGCTCATCCGTGGAGCGATCGCCTTCCTCGAGCGTCACGGTTGCGAAGTAACGTCCCTTTTTGCGTAGGTAATCTTGGATTTCGAAGCACGCATTGCGGGCGGCGGCGGAATCGAGCGGCATGCCCTTCTTGAGGGGGACCATCGATTCGAGATCCTTCTCGCTTACATGCTGCACGTTTTTGAAAACGATGTCTTTGATGAGCCGAGGATGTTCCTGCACGTCGAAGACGAGCACGAGCCGGCCATCGGTGGTCGGTTGCTCATACGGGCGGACATTGCGGACCAGACCTGACTCGATCAGCGATTTCACCGTCTCCATGACGGTGACATTGGAGTAAACGTCGCCCGGCTTGATCTTGGTGCGGATGATGTTGAGCAGGCGTTCGGACGATACGTTCCGATTGTTGGTGACGGCAATATCGGCGATTGGCGTCTGCTGATACTGAGCCTGGGCGGAGCCGAGGATGCAGAAAAACGCCGCGGCAGCCAGGACGAAATGCCTGGCAAACTTTCGGCGGCGATTCACAATAGCGTCGGCCGTCCCGGTCATGGGAATCCTCGACGACGAATACAGCGCCTTCCTGGCGCAGCCATTCGGAGAGGGGCGAATACCTCTTCCTGAAAGGAAGGTCAAGGCGAACCGCCGATTTCCGCTCAAGTTCCCGTCAGGTGCGGCCGATACACGGCGTTTTGCGAGAAGCGTAGACGAGAAGCCGCTTTAAGGCGGCTGCTCGCCTGCAAACGAAAAAACCCGCGGGGAGGAGGATCCCCGCGGGCGCTCTTCTCTGTCGTCCGGCCCACTCACGACTGCGAACCAGTTCCCGCTGTTCTCAGCCCGGCCCGTGCAACAGATCTCTCGTGATTCGCGAACTCAGATATGCGGTGCCTCGGCCACGACGCGAGGCGATTCGATCGTCTCGATGCGGACGCGTGCCGACACCACTTCGGGGGTGCCGGCCAAAACCTCATTGGCGAGGGCGACGTAGTCCTCCGCTCCATTGCAGGTTGGAGCGTAGGCGAAGATCGATTTACCGAAGCTGGGGCACTCGGCCAACTTGATGTTCCGCCGAATGCGCGAAGCGAAGACGCGAGCTTTGTTCCACGGCACATTGTGGCTTCGCGATTGTTCAAGAAATTCGCCGAGGTCGCGAACGACTTCCTGCGACAGCTTCGTGTTCGTGTCGCAGAGGCAGAGGACGATGCCGGTGACCGTGAGATGCGGATTGATTCGCTTGCTCACCAGGGCGGTCGTTTCAAACAGTTTGCTCAAACCATGCAGGGCCAGGAAGTGCGGCTGCAGGGGAATGAACACTTCATAGGAGGCGGTCAGCGCATTCAACGTGAGCACGCCGAGCGAGGGGCCGCAATCCATCAGAACATAGTCGTATTGGCCTTCGAGCGGCTGAAGCTGATCGCGAAGCAGCATCTCGCGTCCGACGACTCCTGCCAACTCCACTTCGGCGGCGGCGAGATTGATGTCGGAGGCGGCGATCCAGAGATTCGGTTCGGCCTGACGCAGCACTTCGGCGAGCGGGCGATTATCGGTGAGGACGTCGTAGATCGAGGGCGACTTGCCGTCGGGCTCGATGCCGAGATGGGTAGATGCGTGGGCCTGGGGATCGAGATCGAGGACGAGGACTCGGTTGCCTCGGCGAGCGAGGGCGGAGGCCAGGTTCACGGAAGTCGTGGTTTTGCCCACGCCCCCCTTCTGATTGATGATCGCGATCCGTCGCATGAACGCTCCTTCGTCTTGAACGGGCGGGATTATAAAGAAGGATTTCCGGAAAAAAAACGTCAACTGCACCGGTGGTCTTGCTCCCCTGTCCTCGCTTGGGAGAGGAAGTGAGGGGGAACGCCCGTGCGGACGCTTGTTCGCCATCGACCAGGCCCCACGCCATCGCGTAGCTCCGGCTCCCGAAGCCGCAAGCGGTCGTTCGACGATTGCGAATGGGTTCGCTTCTTTCGACCTCGTCCCATTCGGCGGAACGCCGCGGAGGGCGATCCTTACAGCGCCATTTGCGATCGCTCGCCGTCATTTCCTTCCCATCTTCGCTCGCGACGCGTTACATTTGGCCGTAATGCGGGCCATGCTTGCAGACGTCGCCCACGTCGTCACTGCACTTCCGTTCCCATGCCGAGGCGGCCGCCATGGACCTCTGCGTCGGTTTGCTTGGCTTTCTGCTCGTCGTTGGCCTCGTCGTCCTGGTGGGGCATGGCGGGTGGCTGCTCATTTCCGCCATCTTCTCCGGCATCACGGGCTATAAGCCGGCTCGGCCGGGGACTACGCATTGCCCCGCATGCGGCACTCGGGCGATGGAGGGCGAATATCGCTGCGAGATCTGCCACCTCGATCAATCGAGCCGACTCGCCCGCTACCTCCGCGATACCGATGCCGCGGACCACATCATTGCTCACCTGCAACGCGACGACTATCTGGATGCGGCCACCGGCGGCAAGGTTCGCCGAGTGCTCGCGGATCGCCGGCAGGCGATGCTTTCGCCGGGATTGCAGAAGCCATGGACCGTCGTCGAAAACCTGCTCGCCGAGGAACGGTCCACCGCCGAGTTGGCGCCCACGCAGATTCGCGGGTTGCTTTTCTTCTTCGAGCAGATGACCAGCGGCGAATGGAATCGACTTCGCTCCAACGACCTATACCGAGTGGGCCGATTGCTGGAAGATCGCGACGCCAAGTGGCGAGCGCTCGACCTCTATGAGCATGTGGTGACGACGCAGACGATCAGCACCGTCCGCCTTCCCGCGGCATTACGCGGAGCGTCGCTTTCCATCGCGCTAAGCGATCGGTCGCGGGGTCGGCGGTTTCTGGAGCACGCGCGGCGCTGGGCGCAGACCACAGACGAACGACAACGCATTGCCGTGTTGGAACGGCAGCTTGGGGCGCCTGCGGAAGTGCCGGATCCGGAAGTCGTCGATATCAACGAAGCCGTGCCGGAGGCGAAGATCGCCGAATCCGCCGCCGAAGTTTACACACTGGCCGAACCCGTCGCGGAGACGCCGCCCCCCGTGCCGGTTCGCCGCGTCCGCCACGAACATGTCGAACGCGATGCTCCGCCTCCTCCGCCACGCCGAGTCCGCGAAAAGCCGCAGGAACCGGCGAAGCCGAGGCGATCGTTCGGCGAGATGCTCGCGGGGTTCATGGAGGAGAAGAACATCCTCTGGGGCGAACTCGCGGGCGGACTGCTCATCGTCGGCTGCTCGATCGCCCTCGTCATCAGCCTGTGGCAGACGCTCGAGAAAATCCCATATTTCCCCTTTTTGATCCTCACCGCGATCACCGCCGCCATCTTCGCGGCCGGCCTGTACACGCTACGGCATTGGAAGCTGGAATCGACAAGCCGCAGTTTGCTGCTGATCGCAACGCTGCTGACGCCGCTCGATTTCCTCGTGCTTGCTGGGTTGCAGAAGGGCGAAGGGGGAGGGCTTTCGCTGGCGATCGAAGTGTCCGCATTGGCCGCGCTTGGGTGGCTGACATGGAAAGCGGGCCGCATATTGGCGACGCCGTTGCTCGATGCGAAAGCCGGCCGGCCCGATTATTCCGCGGCGATCACGATGGCGACCGCATCCGCGAGCATCCTTCTGACGCCGCGCTGGCTGCCGATCGCGGAACCCGTGGCCTGGCTCTTCGTGTTGCTCAGCATGCTGCCTGCTCTGGTGCATGCACTCGGCTCCGGCTGGATCGTGCAATCGCTGGGTGCTCGCGACACGGTCGATCGGCCGCGTGCCGCATCGCTGCTTCTCTATCTGGGCGAGACGACCTTTGCCGTGGCAATGGGGCTCGGCTTCCTCGTCTATTGGGGCGGCGATCCGACCCGCGTCTTCTCCCACCTCGCCGTGCCGATCGCTATCGTCGCATGGCCGATGACGCTCGCGGCGACGATGCTGCGCCGACGTCTGACGGACGACGAACACTCCGCCCTCGTCCGCGTGCTGTCGTCCGCTTGCGGTTTCCTCGGCCTCGCACTCATCGCCCTTAGCCTCGGGCTCGCTTGGCCTCGGCCTGCCGCGATCGTCATCGTGGGCTTGGCGAACGCGGCAGCGCTTGCGGCCATCGCCTGGCGCTGGCAGCGTGGTTGGTTGCTGGGATTGGCGTTGCCGTCATTCGCCTTGGCGTTCGTCGTCGGAGCGTTGGCGATCACGGGGGAAATCGACTGGGAACGCGAAGCCAGCGACCACTTGGCGAAATTACTAACCGGTTCGATGAGCAGCCTTACTTGGATGGCGCTCGCGGCACTTTGGCTCGGTGCATCCGAAGCGACGGCACGTATGGGCCGCGGAGTAGCGACGCGATTCCTCTGGGCCGGCGCGTTGCTCGCATCGCTGGCGGGCATGGGTTCGATTGTTCGCGAATCGTTGCAAATGTCCGGACTCGCCGCGACCGTGTTCGCATCAGCAACCGCTATCGGCCTGGTTGTGGCAATCCGATTTCGTCATGCAGTCATCGCGTGGCCCGCATTCACGACGTTGTTCGCCACCCTCTTCTTCGCGATTCGCTTCGCGTCGCCGGGTCTGCACCTCGACGAATCGCTTGTCGTTTCCCTCATCAGCTACTCCTGGCTCGTCGGCATTCCGGGTCTGATCGCCTCGAAGCGATTTGCGGAACATCACCTGCTTCATGCGATCAGCCTGCCGATGCGGACTCTGGCGTTGACGGCGTCGCTGATCGCGATCTTCCCCTGGGCGACGACGCTGCATTGGGATTCGCTGTGGCTCAGCAGCGGCGCGATGCTGATGCTCTCCGTCTGGTGGGGCGCCTGGAGCCGGGCCGAGGAATCGCCCATCGGATTCGCCCTCTGCCAACTCGGAACCGGCGCGGCAGCGTGCATCGCGGCCGCGGCGTGGATGCATGGCATCGGCGAACTGCAAGTCTGGGCCGACCTCTGGCACGCCCGCTCCCTGCAGGGGATATTGCTCGCGCTCAGCATCTGGGCGCTTGTATGGTCGATCGTCCGCGCCCGCCTCGCGCGACGGCCTGAATGGATCGCCCTCTTCGATCCCGAATTGCCCGCCCTCGATCGCGTCACGCTGGGCGTGCTGCTGTTCGTCCAATTCTTCGTCGTCGCGTCCGGCGTGCTTCCCGAATTGGCCCGCGAGATCGGCGTCATCCCCGCGAATCTCGTCGGTCCCCATGTCGATCTGATGCGAGGCTTCATCGTCGTCGCGATCCTCGCCGGAGCCATGACCTGGCGCATGCTCGGTGGTAGGCCGATGACGGGATATCTCGGCCTGCATTTCCTCGCATGGACGCTCCCCTGGCTGTTTGCGGCCCCGCATCGAAGCGACGTCGCATCCGCTTCGGCGCTTCGCTGGTGGCTCGGCTTGCTGTTTCCCATCGCCTTGTCATTGACATGGGCCCGTCACTCGCTGTTGAAGAATCTTCGCGGTTGGACGCAAAACGCGGACGCGGAGATCAAAACGACGGGCCGATTCGCTCAATGGATGGCACTGACGCTGGGTCTCGGCATCCTCGTCTTCCTGACGCTCGCTACGACGGAACGCGCCTTCGCGGAACTGCCGATGGGCGGGCCAATCCCCGGTTCGCTCTTCGCCCGCATGGGCGTGATGGCGAACATGGTCGGCCCACTTGCATTGCTCGCTCTCGGCTTGCTCGGCACCGGCGTCTTCGAGGCGAAGCCGGGCTATCTCTTCGCGGCCATTCTGCTGACGACGGCAACCCTCGTCGGCGGAACCGCGCTCGGCATGGTGCAAGCGCAGATCACGATTCGCGAAGCCCAACTCATCCGCCTCGCTCAAGTGGGCCTGGGCACGGCCGCGGGTTGCACGATCCTTTGGCTTGCGATCGGCAAATGGCGAAGCCGAGGCTACCTCACCGCATCCATCACGCTGGCTCGCGTGATTTCCTTCCCCGTCCTGCTCGCAACGCTCTTCGCGGCGTTCGTTTCTTCCAGCTTCGCGACGGCACTCACCGACAGCACCGCATGGATCGTGTTGGGAACGGTGACGCTCGCAACCATCGGCGTGCAACGCTTCGTCGGCCGACGGTCGATCGTTACTGTCGTCTGCTTCGACGGACTCGTTGCGATGCTGGCGGCGATGGGAGCCGTGCGGTTTCATCGGGCGGCCATTGAGCCCTGGATGCTCCTGGTCATCGAACTCGGCGTCTTCAGTTTCGTGCTGCTCGCCATCTCATGGGCGGCTCAAGCGAATCGATCGCAAAGCGACGAGCCGGAGCGATTCATCGACAAGCTGGCGGCGTTGTTCCCCGCTTCGGCATCGCAATGGTGGATCGTTGGTTTCGCCGGTTCGATGTTTCTCACGCTGCTCGGATTAGAGCTGGCCCAGTTCAACTCGATGCAGTGTGCCATCGGCTTCGCGTTGCTGACGCTCCTGCTGGGGTCCGTGGCAGTCTGGCGAAATTCGTCGCTCTTCGTGTACATCTCCGGCTTGATGCCTACGGCATTCGTTGGCCTGGAGTGGATCACCGATCCCTGGCGAAAGCTTGGATTTTTCCAGGCGATCGAAGCCTTGGATCATGAGGTCTGGTCGTGGCAGCTCGCGGTCGCTCTCGCCGGCGCGTCGATTTGCTGGGGATTCGCCATCGCTCAACTGCGAAGCCTTCGGAAGAACACGGAAGAGCCGCGATTCCGATCGGTTCAGTTCCCCCTTTTCGCTGCTGGTTTGGCGACGGCAGCGCTCGTCGTCTCCGAGATTCTCGCGACGGCTTTCGCGGCGGCGGGATCGGGTTGGAGCTTTGCCTGGCAACCCGCACTCTGGATGTGGGGCGTCGTTACTGCGGGCATTCTTCGCTCCTATTTCTTCGGCGACGAAGAGGAACGCGATGCCGCTCCCGGCATGCTCTACGTGATGGGCCTGGTGTGGACGGCGGGCCTCGCGCGATGGATGGGATTCGACGCGGATTCGATTCTGCACTCCCTGCCATGGGCGCTCGCTGGTTTCGCCGTCGTCGCTGCGTTCGCATCGCGATTGCTGCTGAAACGCGTGACGAAGGAAGAAAACGCTTTCTGGTTCTTGGCGGTGCAGCTCTTCGTCCTCATGGCGAGCATCGTCCTCGGCGTACGCCTGACGTTGCTCGAAAAGGAAGCCGCCGCGCGTGGCTCAGCCCAGTGGCCAGTGCTGTCTGCCGCGGCGGCTGCCGCTGATGGCACATGTCAATCAGCAACGCGAATCGCGTGGCTTCATCGTTGGCATCGCTCCTTGCTCGCGGCTGGTTCGCGGCGTACGGCGTGGGCCGGAATGGGTGCGGACCTGCCGGGCATGGCTGCATCGTTCCGTCGCCATGCTCGCGGTCACGCTTGTCGCGGTGCTCTTTCTCGGCAGTCGCGGTTTGGGCCGCATGGAAGCCGCGTTGTGGAAGAGACGCGGCGACTCGGCTGGTCCCCGCGATGGCGTGGATGAAACGGTGCGTTGCTGATGCTGATCCTCGGCCAGGTTTGTCCTCTACGACCGAGTTGCTCGCCGCGCGCCGCTGGCACTGGCCCGCCGTCCTCTTGGTGCTCGCGCTCCTGCTCGCGTGAAGTCGCTGAATTCATCGTGGCTGCGGCTGCGTGGCCGAAATGAGGAGCAAGGTTGGAGCCAGCATGCACGCAAAGGTTTGGTGTGGGCCGCTGGCGGAAATCGCGTTCGCTCTGGCTCGTCCACCTACGGCTCAATGTGCCGAGGACATCTTCCCGAGCTATCTCGGAAACAAGTGGCCGCTGATCCTCATGGGCATCGGCTTCGCAGCGACGGCAGCAGGAGGGGCTGTTCGCACGTCGGGGCAGCATAGTCCTCGCCGACCCGCTGCGGAAGACCGGCTTCAGCCTGCCGATGGTGCCGATCCTCGCGTTCGTCCTTAAGCCGGCGATCCTGGCGATGCATCTGGAGCAGGGCTTGCCCGGCCCCGAACCGATCCTGCGTTACCTGCATGTTCTTCCTGATTCGCCCGCGGCATGCCTCGCTCTGGTTCCTGCTCGGCGTGCTCTACCTCATGGTCGCCGGCATGAGGCGATCGGCAGATCATCTGCTGCTCGCAGCCCTGTGGGCGAATTTCGGTCTGTGGGTGCTCGCCCATCAAGAGGGCTCGGATTGTTCGTGCATCCACGAAGCTGGTTGATCCCGTCGGCGTTCTCCTGATCGCGGCCGAGATAGTGAATCGCCCACGCCTCTCGCACGATCAACGCCAAATGATCCGCTGGCTCGCGTTGACGCTGATCTATGCGTCGTCCGCCGCCGACCTCTTCATCGCGGGCCTGGGCGAATGGCCGCTGGCGGTGCTGCTCGCCGTACTTTCGGTGGCAGGTATTTTCTTGGGTATCATCCTGCGGGTGCGTGCGATCCTCTTCATGGGCATCGCATTCCTCGCGATCGACGTCTTCGCCCAAATCTGGCACGCCGCCGTCGATCATCGCCAAACCTGGATCTGAAGTGGACCTGCGGCATCCTCCTCGGCATCGCCATCCTCGTGATGTTCGCCCTGATGCCGGCTTGCGCAACGACATCGAACGCATGCTGGCCAACCTCGAAGCAGTGGGAGTGACGGCAGAGCCGCGACTAGTAGGGAGCGGCCGGCAAGCTCCCTGGGCGCAAGCATCAATATTCGTGGCTAGTCCAATTTCGTTCCGGGAACCTGTTGGCACTCCCTCGTGCTGGCTCTGCCCGACACTTGACCCGCATGGGCTGAGGATAATCAAAGCACCCTCTCTCCGCGGAGTTTCGATGCTGCTTCTTGGTCACGACAGAAACCTTGCTGATGCCGGGGATTCGCCAGGCGGTTTCTGCAGATCAGCGGCTCGACCGTGCTCGGGCTGTCGATGGCGGATGCATTGCGTCTTCGCGCCCAAGAATATGGGCAGGGGACGGCGCGGTCGGTCATCTTTCTTTGGTTGTGGGGCGGGCCGGCGCAACTCGATACCTGGGACCCGAAGCCGAATACCGCTTGAATTTCGCGGCCGCTTTCTTCCACGATTCCGACACGTGTCAACGGCATCCGCATCTGCGAATTGTTCCCGCAAATTGCCGATCTCGCGGATCGATTCGCCATCCTGCGTTCGCTGCTTACTACCTCCAGACCAGTAATAGCGTCGCGGGTACCGTCGGCCTCACGGGCTCGTCGCAAGGGAGCGTCAATCTCGGCGGCGCGGCAGCGCAGGGCGCGGTGCGGCCTGCGGCGGTTCGGTGGTGGCGCGGGCCAAGGGGCATCGCGGCGATCTGCCGCCGTTCCTCGTCGTCGGCGGAAAGTTGCATCAAGGGAAGAAGGCGATCACCGGCGAAGGGGGCGGCACGCTCGGCGCCCTCTATGATCCGTTTCGCCTCGAATACGATCCACGCTCCGGCTTCCGCGTTCCCGTGTTGCAGTTGCCGACGAACCTCACTCCCGAGCGATTGCAGGATCGGCAAGCGCCTGCTGACGTCGCTCAAGCTGCCCAACGCCAGGCCGACGCGGCAACTCGGCAACAGCTCGATCGACGACTACCGTTCGCAAGCAACATCGCTGCTGACCTCGCCGGACGCGGCGATTGTTCGATTTATCCCGCGAATCGCAAGCGACGCGCTACACCACTATGGCCTCACACGGTTCGGCCAATCGTGCCTGCTCATAAAATCCGGCTGGTCGAGCATGGCGTGCCGTTCGTCCAAGTGAATTGGAGCGACCCGATCGAGCGGAGGAGGATTCCGGGCGATGGCGGGTGGGACCATCACTATCGCAATTTCCAGCTTATGCAGGATCGGCATGCAGCCTGGCTCGATCAGAAGTTATTCCGCATTGATCCGAGACCTCGCCGACCGCGGCATGCTCGATTCGACGCTCGTCGTCGCTGTTGGCGAGTTCGGCCGCACGCCGCGGATCAACGACAAGGCGGGCCGCGACCACTGGGAGCACTGCTACAGCGCCCTGCTAGCGGGCGGCGGCATCAAAGGGGGACGCGTCATCGGCACGAGCGATGCTCGAGCGGAGCGGCCGATCGAGCGCCCTGTGACGCCCGCCGACCTCGCCGCGACCGTCTACCAAGCCGTCGGCATCACGACCGAGCAATCCGCTACATTGGGCCTGCCGATCCTCGGCCGGGCGATCGAAGAATTGTTCTGAGGTCTCGCCGTGACGCATCTCGCATCTCTGATCGTTGCCCTCACTCTGGGCGGCGAACCGAAGGCAATGACGGACCTTGGCGGCGATTTCATTCAACATCTCTCGTGGTCGCCTGACGGCAAGACGTTTCTCTTCACTCGCATTCATGCCGGGAAAATGGGCCTGTGGACAATGCCCGCGACCGGCGGGGCCATGTCGCAGATTCTGCCGAAGGAGGCGAACCCGCTGCTCGATGCGAGCTGGTATCCCGACAGCAAACGCATCCTTTTCGTCTTCGATCGCTTGCAAGGGACCGACGGCAAATTCCAAATCGACGTCGCGAACTCGGACGGTAGCGATCACAAGAATCTCTTGCCGCACAAGGCATTCGATGAGTGCCCGCGCGTCTCGCCCGACGGCAAGACGATCGCATTCGCCAGCACGCGCGACAAGAACCAAAACATCTGGACGATGGACGCGGACGGTAAAAACCTGAAACGCCTGACCAGCCCCGCCGCACTTGAGAACGGCCCGACGTGGTCGCCCGACGGCAAGCGGATCGCCTTCGCTTCAGGCCGCACCGGCAACTTCGAGATCTGGGTAATGCAAGCCGACGGTTCCGAACAGAAACGCCTGACCGACGATCCGAAAATCGATTTCTGTCCTGTCTGGTCCCCCGACGGCAATAGCATCGCATTCGTTTCGAATCGCACCGGCAACTATGAGATACTCGTCATGAAACCTGACGGATCCGCGGTGCGCAACCTCTCTCAACACGCCGGATACGACCATTTCCCTGCGTGGTCGCCTGATTCTCGGCGTTTGGCGTGGATCAGCACTCGTAGCGGCAGCCATGAAATCGTGGTTTCCGATCTACCTTGATCCACCACGGCGGTCATTACGGCGGGTGAGCGTCATGTAAGTGGGTAGATTTCACGCCGCCATGGCCCAAAAAGCTTCCATTGGTCGGTGTCGCTGCAGTACAAGGCGCTAGGAGGTGGGCGATTGCGTCGGAGCCTTGTTCACCCCAGCACGTCCGCCCATGCACGGTCGCTGGTTGACGACTGTCTTGCAGGCGGACTCGATGGCGCCCGTCGCGATCTGCCATCCGTACTTCAGGTACTCGGGGTACTTCATTCGCTCGACATTTGCCGCGTAGGTAGTTCAAGCTCCGCTCGTATTCGGCCTTGGTCTCGTCGCTCATCTTCTTCACGTCCAACTTCTCAAGCATCTTGACCACCCGAAGCCTCCTGCATGCTTGAGCGGTGACGCTACCAGGCCGACAACAGTTTCTCGCCCGCTGCGCTGGCCGCCACGATTTGGCCAAAGCCGCCAAGTAGCCGACCGCGTGCTGAAAGTCGAGGATCTTGACGGCCAACGGGAAAGTGCACGTCGAAGAACTCCTCCAGTCCGGCGCCTCCGTCGCTCAGGGCGATCCATTGCTGGGCCTGATCCATTCCCACTTGGGCCGCCTGCTTCCGCATCGCCTCGCCCAATTCGCCGGCGTGTACAGTCCACTTCAAGTAGCGAACCCCGTCGCAGGGCTTGGACAAGGCCTCCTCGTCTTCGGGCAGGCTGGGGTTGAAGACCATGCCCGGTACCATCCGGCCTTCGACCTTCGATCCTCCGGGCCTTGCATCAGCACTCCCGTCGCGTCCAAACTCACGTACGCGCCAGGTTTTCCCCGTGCAGTCCTTGTTCCAAGCCCATTCCTTTTGGGGCCGAAGGTCTTCCCCTCTTTGATCAGACGGCCCAACCGCATGCCGGCGGACTCCCGCCGTCCCGCTCCACCGTCGATTCGCTCCAACGCAGGCCGGCCAGCTTGCGGAGCGTGAGGTCGGCCGCCTTGCCGAAGCTCTCCTGAATGCCGCCAGCGAGGTCACCTCTTGAGCAGCAGCGTCAGGCGTTCGTTCGCAAGCGACGGCGTCTTGTCCCAAGGCACCTGACCTTGGCTGCATTGCGAGCAGTGGTAGTAGCCACGCCACAGACGCAAGTCTCCCACAAGACGCTGACCGTCTTCTTTCGATAACCGACGAAACGCGCTGAAGCTCGCGGCGGTGAGGGCAGCTGTGCTCGACCCTTGAGCACCCCTTTTTTCCGCTCGTTGACGGCGGTTTCGAGGGCGTGGGCGGCAAGACGGTACGCTCGATCACTTGCACCTGAAATTCGCGCCTGGCCAAGAGCTCCCGATCGCTTGGACACCATGATCCGAGCCATGGCCAGCACTTCCTCGCGTGCTTTGGTCGAAATCAGTTCCGCCAAACGCCGCGGCTCGGCCTCTTGCTCAGGGGTAGAGACGACGCCTGCATCCGACCCTTCATGACGCGACTCCTGCTCCTAGTGAAATGGCCCCCGCTTACGCCCCATCCCTTCATCTTTCTTCTCCACACCGGGCATTGCCAGAAATTTTCCACCTACTTTCCAGCTGCTCACCCCATTACGGCATTACGGCTGAAAGTATCGAAATACCTTGCATATCGATTTGTCCTCTGCTAACATCCCTCTCATTAGCCTTTCATGAGTTTCTCATTAGTCGGCGTCGCCGACGCACTCGCGTCCAAACAAACGCCGGCCGATTCGCGCTCCTCCCATCTTTTAAGGAGTCTGGTCATGTCGTTTGCGTCTCGCTCGGTCCGAAATGCGTTCACCCTGATTGAGTTGTTGGTGGTCATCGCGATTATCGCCGTACTCATCGCTCTGCTAGTGCCCGCTGTTCAGAAAGTTCGAGAAGCGGCCGCCCGCTCTCAATGCCAGAACAACCTCAAGCAAATCGGTTTGGCCATTCACGGTTATCACGACACATTCAAGCGGTTTCCCGTCGGCGAACATGACGACGACAACCGCAGCTTCTGCTGGCGCACTTGGATCCTTCCGTTCATCGAACAGGGACCGATGTACAAGCAAATGCAAACTGCCGGACTCTGGATTCCGCCAGGCATGGGAGGCGGGAGCAACGGCTTGAATGTGGACACCAACTCGAACAATTCGGAACTCACTTCAGGCAATGCGGCGATTTGGAACCTGTGCAAGACGAAAATCGCCCTCTACACATGTCCTTCCGACACGCTTCCCGACGTGGATAATGATGGTCTGGGCAAGACGAACTATTGCGCGAACATCGGCACGGCGACCGCCGACCTGACGACTTGTGCCGGCGGGAATGCTCGACCACCAATGCAGACGGGCGTTTTCTTCTTCTCCAACGAAAACAACAATACGTGGACCACTAACATGGCCGCCATCACCGACGGCACGAGCAATACGATTTTCGTCGGCGAAGTGACCGAATCGCAAGACGTGCGTGCCAACAACACGGGGGACGGTCGATTCCCGGTGTGGGCGGGAGGCAACAACAACGGCGGATGCAATGGCATCGCCAATTCCGGCGCGGTCTTTCGTTTTGCGGACACCAACTACACCCTGAATCGAAAAACCGGCGCCGAGTCGAACATGAGCTTCGGTTCTCGGCATACCGGCGGAGCCAACTTCCTTTTGGGGGACGGTTCGGTTCGATTCGCAAGCGACGGCATCAGCACGGCGACGTATCGATCACTAGCTACCCGCGCCGGCAACGAAGCGAACAACAACTTCTAATCTTCGCCCAATCGGAGATGCATTCGTCCGGGCTTCGAACGCCCGGACGTACTTGCATATGCATCTTCGTTCGTCACACTTCATATGTTGGAGGCATCATGTGGCGTTGGCTTCCTGCCTTACTCGCGTCCATGTGGGGCGCGGCGTGCTTGGGTTGCGGAGGTGGCCGCGAGTTGGCTCGCGTTTCGGGAAAAGTCACCTTTAATGGAAAGCCCGTTAGCGGCGGCTCGCTGACGTTCTCTCCGCAAGGCGGATCGACCGAGGCGAATCCGGGGAAGCCCGCAGTGGGAGTCGTCCGAGACGGCAACTACTCGCTCGGAACCTTTGCGGAATCCGACGGTGCCTTTGTCGGCAAGCATACCGTGAGTTACAGTGCTCCCCTGCTGGACTATCCGCCCGGCATTCAGCCCAAGCCCGGTTCGCCGCCTCCGTTGTCGGGATATGAGGGACTTGTCCCGCGGAGCGTTTCCGTCGAGGTGAAACCAGGCGCCAACCAAATCGACGTCGAACTCGCCCCCGGCGGAAAATCCTAGATTGACGGGGCCGAATGCGGGAAATGTGCGCTTCCCGTTGACGCCGTAGGATTTGCAGGATAAAACTAGGCGATTGGTCCTTAGTTCCGTGTGAACGGGGCCTCCGTGGTCGGGGGAAGTGGTCCTGCCGATCGCCTTTCACCAAGTCGAAGGAGAGCGAAGTCCTTGCCGCCGCCGGGAAATGACCGATTCGCGCGAGATCGCGACCAGAATCGGGACACGCATCGCGTCAACGAACAAATCCGCATCAGCCCCGTCCGTTTGATTGGGCCGGCTTCGGGGAGCAGGTCGACGTCGTGCCGACGTCGCAAGCCATGGACGCCAGCCCGCGAGGCGATCTCTCGACCTCGTGGAGGTCGCTGCCGCATCGGCCGCCTGTCTGCAAGATCATGGACTATGGCAAGTTCAAGTTCACGCGAAGCAGAAGCTGAAGGACAAGACGAAAGCCCATCAGCAGAAGCTGAAGGAAATTCGCCTGCGCTTCCAAAACCGACATTCACGACGTCGAGACGAAAATCAATCCGGCGAGAAAAGTTCCATCGAGCACAAAGGATACGTCGCCGTCTACGTCGTCGTGGCGCGAAATGCAGCGCATCGAGGCGCGCGCCATGGCCGTGGTCTCCGAAAAGCTCATTGATCTCGCCAAAGTCGAGAAAACGCCCGAGCCTCGAGCAAACGCCTTTCGGCGATGCTAGCTCCGAAGTAACCTCGCATTCATCAGTTTGGCCGCAACGCAGGCGCGAGCAGACGTCATGCAGTCACGCTGGCGTTGATCCCTGGCCTCCGCGTTTTGCTTAAGGGCGCAAAATGGAACTTCTGAACGTCGCAACTCATTTCCAGATCTCTGAGCTTCTTGCTGAGCTGACGCCACACAACCACCGTAAGCGAAAGGAACCGCATTGGTTTGACGCAGCCAGCGGCTTCCGGGACAGACATCCTGATCTGCCGAAGGCCTAACCGCTTTCATGTACGAGTTCCCGTTTGCACCAACTTGGAAAACTAGGCAAAATGCGCAATAGGTGGTTGTAATTCACTCAGACACGAGGTTATGATCCACGTTTCCGCCTGGATCATGCGTTTCATCCCGCCTCGCTGAGACATCTCGATGAACCCAACCGACTCCGACCTTCGCATGCTCGAATCGCTGCGCACAGCTCCTGGCAGATGCGCGCCCGAGATCGGCAAAATCATCATCGGCCAGCAGGAAGTGCTCGACCAACTCCTGATGGCGATCTTCTGCCGAGGCCATGCTCTTCTCGTCGGCGTGCCTGGTGCTCGCCAAGACCCTCATGGTGAGCACGCTCTCACCGAAGGCGCTCGATCTCGCTTCAAGCGCATCCGTTCACCCCCGACTTGATGCCGACTGACATCACCAGCACCGAAGTCATCAAAGACGACCCGGTCACTCAGCGCGTCTTCGCGTTCCAGTTCAGTCTTTGTAACATCGTCCTCGCCGACGAAATCAACCACGCCGCCCAAGACGCAGGCCGCGTTGCTCGGGTCGATGCAGGAGCAAGGCATCGATTGGCGGCTCGGTTATCCGATGAAGAACCCCTTCTTCGTGCTCGCGACGCAGAACCCGATCGAGCAGGAAGGTACCTATCCACTGCCCAAGCCCAGAAGCTCGACCGCTTCCTCTTCATGATCAAAGTCAACTATCCGACGGCGGACGAAGAAGAACAGATCATGCGGCAAGGGACCAGCGATCAGCAGATCACGGTCAGCAAGGTGCTGCATGGCGACGATATCGTGACCTGCAGCAGATCCGTTCGCCGGTGCCGGTGGCGGATCATGTGTTCGACCTAACGAAGAAGATTACGGGCTACTCAACCGGGCACACCGGGCGCGGCCGACTTCTTGAACAAGTGGCTGACCTGGGGCGCCGGCCCTCGCGCCAGCATGAACCTGATCATGGCAGCGAAGGCCCATGCGATTCTCGACGGCCGCCATCATGTGTCGGCCGACGACGTCGCCGCGGTCGCGTTGCCGATCCTTCGTCACCGCCTCATCACGAACTTCGCCGCCCAGAGCGAAGGGATCACGGTGGAAGACGTGATCAAGCGACTGCTGAAATCGGTCCCCAAAAACGATGCCTCCGGCACGCGCAGGTAGTATTCATCCACGTTTAGCGGGAAGCCGTAGGCGACCGGTCGGAGACGTGTGATGGTCATCGGCTACCACGTCATCCTGAGCGCCTACGGTTTCTGGTTGCCGAACGATCCGCGTAGTTCCTGGTCTGATTTCGTCCGCGATTGGGAATTACGCCGTTTCGGCACAGCAACCAAAGTGGATACCCGCCAAGCGGCTAAAGACACGTTGAGCTACCCACCGGTTTCCTTCAACGGCTTGCAGGCACAGGCGATTGGCCGCGGCTTCATGAACTACGTCGAGAAGTCAGACGTTGTGGTGTATGCATGTGCCATCCTTCCTGAGCATGTGCATTTGGTCTTAGGTCGCCATAGCTACAAAGTTGAGCAGGTTGCAATCCTCCTAAAGGGTGCAGCCACGAAGGAACTGAAGGACCGCGGCATACATCCCTTCGCGGATCACATGGATGAAGCCGGGGAGACGCCTGGATGTTGGGGACGACGGCTATGGAAGGTCTTTTTGGATGAGCCTAACGACATCGAACGCTCAGTCGGTTACGTCGAACGCAACCCCGAACGTGAAGGCAAACCGCGGCAAAAGTGGAGTTTCGTGACAGCATACGGGTCGCCTACGGCTCCCCGCTAACGAACGAAGACTACGGAAAACGGCATGCCATCGTATCTGCATCCCGATGTGGTTTCGCGAGCCCAGGCCTTGGGCCTCAAGGCGCGCGGCGTCGTCGAAGGTCTGCGCGTGGGCGACCATAAAAGCCCCTATCGCGGATTTTCGGTCGAGTTCGTGCAGCACCGCGAGTACGTCGCGGGCGACGACATTCGCCACATCGACTGGAAAAGCTACGGCCGATCCGAACGCTACACGATCAAGCAATACGAGCAGGAAACGAATTTCATCGGCCATGTGCTGCTCGATGCGAGCCGATCGATGCTGTATGGCGAAGGGGACGCGAACAAGCTCGAATACGCCAAGGTGCTGGCCGCTGCGATTTCGTATTTGATCGTCCATCAGCGGGATAGCGTCGCCTTCAACGTCTTCGACGAAGGATGGCGCGAACGCCTTCCGGCCAGCAGCCAGCTCAGCCACATTCAAACGATTCTCACGACGATGGAGAGCGTCGAGCCGAAAGACAAGACGGCGATCGCGCCGCTGCTGCATGACCTCGCGAATCAGGTGCGTCGCCGGGGTTTGGTGTTCCTTATCTCCGACTGCTTCGAGGATGTGGAACCGCTGGTGGACAGCTTGCAGCATCTGCGTTTCCAAGGGCACGAAGTCGTCGTCTTCCACATTCTGCATCCGGACGAGATGGATTTTCCGTTCGACGGCATGGTGAAATTCGACGGCATGGAAGAGCGGATGCAACTGCTGACTCGCCCCGTGATGATTCGCCCGGCGTACTTGCGGGCGCTCGAAAAGTACATGAACGACCTGCAGAAAGGCTGCGAACGCAGCGGCTGCGACTACGTCCGCATGAATACCGGATCGCCCCTCTCGGAAACGCTGACGGGGTATCTGGCACGACGGCTGATGCTGACGCGATAACCCGTTTAGCGGGGAGCCGAAGGCGACCGCTCGCCTCCGGCTCGCCGCTAAACGAAGGATGTTTGCACGATGAATTTTCTCGCTCCGTACATGCTCTGGGGTGCGGCCGCGGTCGGGATACCGATTGCGATCCACTTCTTTTTCCGCAGCCGGTATCGCACGGTGCCGTGGGCGGCGATGAAGTTTCTGCTCACCAGCATCGAGCAGACGAGCCGTCGGCTGCGGTTCCAGGAATTGCTGCTGCTGGTTTCGCGTTGCGTCTTGCTCGCGTTGCTCGCCTTTGCGATGGCCCGACCGATCACCTCCTTGGTCCGCGGATCCGGTCGCGGCGATGCGGTCGATGCGGTGATGTTGTTCGACGTCTCCTATGGCATGGGAGCGAAAGACGGGGCCGACACGCGGCTGCAACTCGCTCAGAAGGCGGCGACGAAGCTAATCGAAAAGCTGCCGCCGCATTCGACGGTGCAGATCGTCGTTTGCTCGAATCGCGCTCAGACGATCGGGCCCCGCAATCCGGGCAACCTCGATCAAGCCACCGTGCTCGTCAAAGAACTGCAGACCGAAAGCCTCGCAAGCGACTTGTATCCCGGCGTGGCGGAGGCTCGCGCGATTCTGGAACGCGGCTCGGCGCCGAACAAGGAGTTTTACCTCTTCAGCGACATGCAGAAGCTGGCCTTCGATCAGCAATCCGCGAATGTCGTCAAGGAATTGCAGGAACTGAAAACGAAGGCGGCGATCCACTTCGTTCGCTGTGGAGCGGCGACGCCGCCGAAGAATGTTGCGTTGCTCGGCATCGTCCCACAGTCGGGAGTGCCGAGGCCGGGCGAACGGCTGGGCTTCGCCGTGCTGATGAAAAACACCGGGGCGGATGAAGTGCAAAACATCCGCGTCACGCTGTCGGTGGACAACGACGAGAAAAACACCGAGTCGTTCCTCCTCGAAAAGATCGCGGCCGGCGAAACGCGAGCGGTGACGATGACGGGCAAGATCGAGAAGGCCGGCCTTCGGCTTCTCACCGCGACGATTCATGGCGACCAACTCGAAGGCGACAACCGCCTCGATCAGGTGCTCAGCGTGCAGGAGCAGGTGAGCATCCTCGTTCTCGACGGCGCTCTCGATGCGAAAGACCCGGAGCGGTCTTCGAGCTTCTTCCTGAATCACGCGCTCGCCCCGGTTCGCGAGACGGAGCGCGCCAAGCATGTCGTGCAGGTGAAGACCATCTCGCCGCGCCTCGCATCTCCGGCATTGCTTGCCAAAACCGACATCGTCGTCTTCGCCAATGTGGCCATCGCGGAGGATGCCAAGAACCTTCGCGACGCCAAGGGGGCTCGGCTCGAAGCGCCTCCGAGCGACTTCCTGGAAGAGCTGGCGAAGAGCGTCCGCCAGGGGAAGGGCCTCGTCATTTTCGGCGGCGAGAATGTGCGGCCCTCTGCCTACAACAAAGTGCTTGGCACGCAGCTCGGCCTGCTGCCGATGCCGATCGCGGGGCTCAAGAAAATCGATCTGGCGAAGAAGGAAGAGCCGATGCGATTCCAGCGGGCGAGTTTCGAATTGCCTGCGTTTCGCCCTCTCCGCGAGGACAAGTTCTTCGAGACGATGAACGACATCGCCATCTTCCAAACGCTCGATGTTGCCGAGACGAAGGAAACGAAGAAGCTCAAGATTCCCGAATCGCCCGACGCGAAACCCGCCGAGGAGAAGCCGGCCGACGAGGCGCCGAAGGCCGATCCGACGACGGTCGTGCTCCGCTACAGCAACGGCAAACCGGCGATCGTTTCCCGCAAGGTTGATTGGGGCGAGACCCTGATCGTCGGGACCGCTGCTGAGCCGGGCATCGATGCGAAATCGCCGGAATTCACATGGAGCGAGTTCCCGCTGCATCCGAGCTACATTCCATTCGTCCAGCGATTGACGACGCACCTGCTGCAGGGGCAATCGCAGAATCACAATCTCACCGCGGGCGACACGCTGCGCTGGTATCCGTCGCTGAAGGAAGTCCGCGCCTACACGCTGCTCACGCCGGATGACCAACTCGTTCGCCTGGGCCAGCCCGAAACCGTCGGCCAACGCCCGGTCGTGACGGCGAAGGACTTGGTCAAGGCCGGGCTCTATCGGCTGGGAGCGAAGGCACCTTCCGAATCGGACCTCGATCCGGACCAAGAAAAGGACGAGATCCGCAAGAAGGGCATCCCCTTCGGCGTTTCCGCGGACCTTGGCGAAACGCAGGACTTGGAAATCCTGAAAGAGAACCAGATCAACACGCGACTTGGATTCACCCCCATCCACCTCACGGCGGAAGGGGGCGAAAACGCCGTCGCCGGCATCGAACGCGTGAGCCGCGAATGGACGCTCTGGGCCCTCGCGGCCGTGCTGATCCTCGCGATCGGCGAAGCCCTGCTCGCATGGTTCTGCGGCCGGGCGTGGTAGAGAGTAGTCCTCACGCTCCGCGTGAGGTCAGCGGAGATATGAGGCCAGACATCCGAGACATGTGCGTTCTAGTGGCAACGGTCCGTGGACGAAGCGTCCGCTGACCTCACGCGGAGCGTGAGGACCACACTCGCAAAACAATGGGTTGTCGATGAATCGTTTGATGCAAATGCTGGGGATCGAAGCACCCGAGAACGCATCGCTGCGGTCGGCGGAACTCGCGTTTCGCGGCCTGCTCCCCGCGTGGCTCGCCCTCGTGCTCCTCGTCGCTCTCGGCGCCATGACCGTGTGGCTCTACCTGCATGAGCGAGGCAAGTTCGGGTGGTTCCGCCGATCGATCCTCGCGTGCCTTCGCATCGGGCTCTTTGGCCTCATTCTCTTCCTGCTCGCTCGCCCGCTGCTCCTCACCGAGTTCGAAGGCGAACGCAATCGCGGCGTCGTCTACCTCGTGGACAACAGCCAAAGCATGACGCAGAAGGATCGGCGGGTCGCGGATGCCGACAAGCAGCGCGTGGCCGTGGCTTGGAACCTACTGCCTGCCGACGCCGTGGGCGGGACGGCGGCGCTTCCGGATGGGACGCCGAAGGATCCGAGCCGGGTGGATGTGCTTCGCAAAGTGCTCGAAAACTCGAAGATGAATCTGCTTGAGGAAACGAAAAAGACCGGACCGCTTCGGCTCTTCACCTTCGGCGCCCGCGTCCGCGGATTGCAGGAAGAAGGGGACGCCGATTCGCCGCTCGCCAAGCTGCAGGCGGGCCTCAAGGGGGACGAATCGAAGACGACGCTGGCCGACTCCATCCACGACATCCTCCAACGCAAAGACGGCGACCCGCCGACCGCGATCGTCGTAGCGACGGATGGCCAGGATAACGCAAGCAAGAACACGTTGGCCGAGGCTGCTCAGGCGTGCAAGCGGGCGAACATTCCGCTGTTCGTCTATGGCGTCGGTTCGTCCGAAGGCGGATCGCTGCAGATCCGCGAAGTCGCGATGCCGAACACGCTCTTCGCCGACGACACGGTATCGTTGCCGATCCGCTGGCGAGCCCAGGGGCTGAAAAAGGGGAATGTCGAATTCCAGGTGACCCTCGGCGACAAGACGGTCTACAAGAAAGAGTTCGCGATTCAGTCGGGCGACGATCTGCGGACCACGCTCGACTTCATGGTTCCGAAGTTGGCCGAAGGGAAGGAAGAGGCACCGATCAAGGTCCGCGTGCGAAACGTCGGCGACGATAGCTTCAGCAACGAATGGTCCGGCATCGCCAACGTGGCCGACCGCAAGATTCGCGTGCTTTACATCGAGAACGCTCCGCGATTCGAATACAAGTTTTTGCAAGCGATGCTCCTCCGCGATCGCCGCATCGAACCGACGTTCTATCTCGCCCAGGCGACTGACGAGGTGAAGAAATCCGGCCCGCCTTTCCTCGCCGAATTGCCGACGAAGTGGGAGGAATTCGCGAAGAACAAATTCAACGTCGTCATCCTCGGCGACATCGCGGCGGACAAGCTCGGCAAGGATGCGCTGCAGTGGCTGGAGAAATTCGTCGCCAACGAGCGCGGCGGGCTCATCGCACTTTCCGGCCGGCAGCACATGCCGAGCAGCTACGGCGACGCCAAATTCCTGCCGGTCGAATTCGTGGCTGCCGCGAAAGCAGGCAGCGAGGATGTGCGTACGCAGGAATACCAGCCGACGCTCACGGAGTCGGGCCTACGCAGCGGCATGATGTCGCTTGCGGACAGCAACGAGGAGAACCGCAAGCTGTGGGAGACGCTCCCCGGCTTCCACTGGTTCTACCCGACCACGAAGCTCCGCCCCGGCGCCCAAGCCCTAGTCGTCAATCCGCGTGCGAAATCGGGCGATCAGCCGGCGCCGATCGTGGCTACGCAGTTTTATGGGCAGGGCCAGGTGATTTGGCTCGCCACGGACGAAACCTGGCGATGGCGTGCGAACGTCGAGAACAAGCATTTCGCTCGTCTCTGGGGTCAGATGGTGTATCAAGCGGGGCTGCCTTCGCTTCTCAAGGACCGCGCTCCGCGAGCTTCGATGTCGATGGAGCGAGGCGAGGCATTTCTCGATCAACCGAGTTCGGTCTACCTTCGCTTGCTCGATTCCAAACACGAACCGCGCAAGGATGCGTCGGTCGAAGCGACGCTCGAATACCTGGATGCCAAGGCGGGGGGCGGCGAGCGAATCCGCAAGGTGACGCTGCAGGCCATCCCGGGTCGCGAAGGCGAATACCGCACGCTGATGACGAACGATCGCCCCGGCAAATACAAGCTGACGGTCAACAACCCGGAACCGACGTCGTTCGACTACGAGGTGCAGACGCCGCCGCAGCATGAGTTGGCCGACCTGGGGCTCAACGAAAAGGCGCTGCGCGATTTGGCCGTCGCTTCGGGCGGGCGGTTTTATCGGGAAGAAGACCTGCACCGCCTGCCCAGCGATCTGCCGGTGCAGAAGGCGACTTTCGCGGTTCGGCAGGAGGTGCTGCTGTGGAACCCGCTGATCTTCGTGGTGTTCCTCACGCTGATCGTCGCGGAATGGCTGGTGCGTAAATTCTCGGATTTGAGCTAAGCTCCCCTCTCCCCCCGGGAGAGGGGTTGGGGTGAGGGCAGAACCTCATTGCCAGCGAGAAATTGATTTTGACGCATGTGCTTTACCTGGGCGGTTCGTGAGGGATGAAGGGTAGAAGCACCCTCACCCCAACCCTCTCCCGGAGGAGGGGAGAACCAGATAAACGGATACACACGACATGATTCTGCAAAACCTTCGCCGACGCCTGGGCCAGCTTCGCAGCCGCGAACGGCAGTTGCGTGCGTTTTGGGGCCTTTCGCGTTGGGTCGTGCTCGTGCTCGCCGCCCTTGCGGTCGCGTGTCTCATCGACTACGGCATCGATCGCCTCAGCGAAACGCCGCGCGTCGTCAGGTGGATGCTGAGCGGCGTGCTCGGCGTCGTCGCCGTGATCGGCTTGGCGATGCTGCTGCGTCCGCTGTTTCGCCGACTGCCCGACGACCAACTGGCTCTGTGGGTCGAAGAGAAGCATCCGCAGTTGCAGCATCGGCTCATCACCGTCGTGCAGATGCATCGCGAAAGCGCCGATCTTCGAGGCGTGTCCACGGCCCTCGTCGAAGTCGTCGGAGAAGAGGCCCAGCGACAATCGGATTCCATTCCCTTCGCCTCGGTCGCCGATCATGGCCGATTGAAACGAGGCCTGCTTTGGCTTCTGCCGGCTCTCCTGATTGCGGGCGGCATTTTCGCGTGGAAGCCGGCCCTCATCGGTTCGCTGGTCGCTCGACAGTTCGGGGCCGATGTCGAAGTGCTGCGCCGCGTGAGGTTGGAACCGTTGCATGCGAAGCTTGTGAAACCTTCCGGCGAACGCGTCTTGCTTGAGTTCAAGGTGCAGGCCGACGATCTCGATCCGGACGAACTCGGCACGCTCTGGGTTCGCCCGATCAACCAACCGACCGATGCCTACGAGCTGAAGTTCGACCGCAAGGCTGACGACGGTTCCGCGATTTACTCGACTGAAGTCGTCGGCGCCACCGTCGATCTCGAATACTGGGCTCGCATCGACGATGGGCGGACGAAAAACACGGGCCGCGTGACGATCGTGCCGCGGCCCACAGTCAACGAACAGTATGCGAAGGTGTTGCTCCCCAGCTACTGCGGACTGACGCCGAAAGGCAATCGCTACGAGGTGCCGCAAAGCCAGGGGGATGTCGTCGGCATTCCGGGTTCGACGGCTTCGATCACGATCAAGACGCAGAAGCCGATCAAGAAGGCATGGATGCAGTTGCTTGGGACCGACGGAAACTGGTCTCCCAAGAATCCCGAGGAAGCCGTGCCCGAAACCGACCGTCGCACGGTCGAGATGACAGTAGACCAAGACGGCAACTCGGCAACCGGCATGTTCGACCTCAAGCCGGACGAATCCTCCTTCCGCATTCATGTCGAAGACGAGCATGGCTTCCGCAACCAGCCGGCTCCGCGCCGTAGCGTCCGCATGATTCCCGAGGAATCGCCGCAGGTAACGCTCCTGCGGGATCTTTACCTGCCGACGGGAAAGATCTCCGCCGATGTTCCGCTCGAGGATTTCGAGGTGGACGGCATGCCTCTGGTCGTGGGCTGGCCCGTCCGCGTGATCTATTACGCCGCAGGGCCCTATGGTCTGGGGCAGTCGTGGTTCCTCTATCGCATTCAGAAGGGGAGCGACAGCTCGAGCGGCGAGGCGGTGGAAGAAGAAAAGTGGATCCGCGTGCCGATGGTCGAGGTGAAGGGTTCGGAGAAGACCGGCCCCTTCGATTTCCGCCGCGGAGCTTTCCTCTATTCGCCCGAAAGTCAGGCCGTCGATTTCTATGCCGCTCCCTCCACCGATCCGGACAAGACCTTGGGACGCACCCAAGGCGGCGGTCGCTACATCTTCCACACCAAGAAAGCGATCGATTTGAAGGGTCAACCGCTCAACATCAAGGAAGGAGACCGCATCGAATACTGCGTGGAAGTCTTCGCCGACAAGAACGGCGACCGCAGCCGGCCAGTGGCTCGATCGGAAGTCCGCACGCAACTCTTCGTCGATCTGGCCGCATGGATGAAATGGGAGCGCGAGGTCCGCAGCGAGGAAACACGCATCCGCCAAATCGACTCGAAGCAACGCGGGCTGTACGCGGACTGATCCGTCGCTTACGGTTTAGCGATTGGATGGTGCGATCCGAACACTAAGCCGCAAGCGGGAGCCTACGAGCCTTTCAGACGAAACACGTAGAATGTGCCGTTCGCGTTCGCCGTTACGACATGTCGGCCGTCCGGCGCGAAAGCGACGGAGTGGATGGGGTGACGCAATTCGAACGACTGTTTCACCAAGTGGGTCGTCGCATCGCAGATCTTGAGCCAGTGATCCTCGCTGCATGTCGCAAGTAGTTTTCCATCGAACGAGAATGCGGCCTCATGCACGAGGTTCGCGTGTTCCGTCATCGTCTTCCATTCGCGTGCTTTGCCGGATTCCCAGCGGCAAATCTTGAGTTCGCCTTTCTTGCCGCTGCCGCAGAGGAGCGACCTTCCTTCGGGGCCGAACGCCAACACGCGAACGGGGCCAGGGCATCCAAGGTAGGACCCTTCGACCGCGGGATGAGCTGGGTCGGCCCAGTGAATTTCGAAGTTGTCGCCGCCCCAAACAACGCTCTTCCCATCCGGCGCCCAGGCAAGCGACAGCACCTTGCCCGTGTTCGTCTGCAATGCGTATTTCGGCGCTGGGTTCGGAAGGTCCCACACGCGAACGATTCCGTCCGCTCCGGCGGCGGCAAACGCTTTCCCGCCGGGGCCGAATGCTCCCGTGAATGCTGCCTTCGATCCTGCTTCGAGTGAGAGCTGTACGGTTCGGGTCTTAATGTCCCAGAATTTGACTCCGTCGTCGCCCATGACGGCGAGCAGTTGGCTTTCCGGATGGCACGCAATCCAGTTCGCTCGGCCAAGCCCGGTAAGGCGGGCAGGGGCTTCGCGTCCGCAAATCCCAAAGTCGAACGGTCGATCCCTCGTCGCCCGCGGCTGCAAGCCAATTGCCGTCGCCGCTGAACGCGAGGTGAGCATGGCGTGCCGCGGTTGCGCCCCGCAGGTTGCCCAAGATGCCGACCAACTCCTTCGGTTGCCAGGCGAAAACAAGCTTGCTCTCGAGCTTGGAGCGGTCCAACGCATCGAGCGGAGAGGAAAGCGACGCCATCGTCTGCGAGGCTTCGACGGCATGCGATCCGAATGGTTCGAGACTTCGGAACACGCTCAGTTCATGCCGCCATTCGTCCGACGTTCCTTGCTTGTTCTTGATTCGATTCGAGAGCGTCGTCCATTGGTCCGCGACGGCGGAAGCAGGCCGATTTCGACTGCTGCGAAACACCGCAATGGCGGCCACGATCGCGATGACGGCGATGCCCGCGAGCAGCAACCTCGAACGCAATTTGCTTCGTTTGATAACGCGTCGGGCAGCGATTGCTTTCGGCTCCGGCGCCGGCGCGGGAACGATCGCGCTCGCGGATCGCATCTCGACTTCGATGGGCTCAGCGTTCGCCGTCTGCTTCAGAACGACAGGAGGCAGCGATCGCGGCGAGGGCGTCGCGGTCGAGGCTCCTTGGCGCAGCGATTCGACGATGCCTTCGAGGACGATCGCCACTTCGCCCGGCGTTTGGAATCGCTGCTGCGGCTTCTTCGCCATCAATTTCCGCAGGACGGCTTCCACTTCTTGCGGCACGTAAAGGTCCGTATGCATCGCCGTCGCATCGCCGGCATCGGCGGTCATGCGGGCGGCTCGCACCAGGCTCGCGGGTTGCGGGTCGTCGGATTGATGCTGCAGCAATTTCTGCGTGAGCGTCCCTTCCGGAAACGGCGCCTGTCCCGTCAGCATGCAGTAGAAGGTGCAGCCCAAGCTGTAGAGATCGCTGCGGATATCGGTCGCCTTGGAGTTCAAGGCTTGTTCGGGCGAGATGAAGTCGGGCGTGCCCATCACCGTATTGAGCTGCGTCAGATTTCCGATCGATCCCGTCAGCGACTCGCCAAGCCGAGCGAGACCAAGGTCGAGGATCTTGATGGTTCCCCACGGGCGTTCGTCGTGCTTTGCCGCGGGAGCAACTTGCCCATTGCCGAGTGGAGGACGCGGCGTGATCGGACTGCTGATGCGGTTTTTTTCCGCATGGTGCGTGAGCAGCAGATTCGCCGGCTTGATGTCGCGATGCACGAGGCCGCGTTCATGTGCGTGTTGCAAGCCGAGCGCCGCCTGGCGGATGTAATCGCATGCGGCCAGGATCGGCAGCGGCCGCGATTCTTGATTTCGCGGGAAGTCGCTGCCGTCGATGTACTCCATCGCGATGAACCAGTGCCCCTTGATCGAATCTGCGTCGTAGGCGCGGACGATGTTGGGATGCGAAAGCTGGCCGGCGGCCCGGATCTCCCGCATGAATCGCTGGATGACACGCTCGTTTTCCAGGCATGAAGGACGGATCAGCTTCAGGGCGACGATGCGGTCGAGGTTGCGTTGGCGAGCCTTGAAGACCTGCCCCATGCCCCCTTCGCCAAGGCGTTCGAGCAGAACGTACTGACCGAGGACAAGGTCTTCGCCTCGACCTTGGGCGAGCTGGTTGGCTTGATACGGCGTGATCCAATCGCGGCGAAGCACTTCTTGAGCAAGTTTGCGCGGATTGGTGATCGAGACGCTGAGGCGAAGGGCTTCCTCGCGGCGCACGGCATCCAAGATCGGACTGCGGCAAAGCTTCTCCGCGAAGTCGTTCAGCGTCGCCTGCGGCATGATCCGTTCCTCGGAAACCAGCCGACGATCCATGTTTCGGCCGAACAGTCCTCGACCCGACGTTGGCGCTCGAGATCATGCAACTATAGCTCACACGCTGCGACCATAGCGGCCGAAGATCTTGACTCGCAAAAGCGAAAGCGATTTTTCAAGCGAACGCCATGAAGGCAAACATGAGACTCCTCATGTGACCTATTCGAGATTCAGGCGAGCCGACCGATCCATTTGGCGGCAAGCGACTGCTTCACCTATTGAGACGAAACAGGTCGCTCTTTGGTTCTGGAAAACGCCAGCACCTCTTCCGAGATTGCATTCGTATTGGAACAGGTCGATAACGAAACGGTTCGGCGGTTTCGATCTGCAACTTCGATCAATCGGTGCCCAATTCGCCCCTCGCCCCAACCGCTCTTTGTCCCTGAACTCGAACGGGAACTCTGGAACCTTTATCGCGACTTCTTCGACAAGGCGGAGCGCAGCGACGTTTGGCAAGTGGCCGACGATATTCCCTGGAGTCAGTGCAACGCCAAACTCGATCCGGCCATCGCCGACATCGTCGAATCATTCACCGCAATCGAGCTGTATTTGCCGGATTACAACGCGAAGATTCTGCCGGTAATCCGTTCCAGCAAGGGGCGGGCTTGGTTTTATGCGAATTGGGGCTACGAGGAATCGAAACACTCGCTCGCCTTGGGCGATTGGCTGCTCCGCTCCGGCCATCGCAGCGAAAGACAGATGGAAGAGCTGGAGCAACGCGTCTTCAGCACCGAATGGAATCTGCCCGAAGACAACCACCTAGGAATGCTCGTCTATGCCATGGTGCAGGAGCGGGCGGCGCAGGTCAATTACCGCAACTTACGGCTGCGCGCGGCCGAATTGGGAGGCGACGGGGCGCTCGAGACGATTCTGAAGCATGTCGCCATTGACGAAATGGCTCACCACGGCTTCTTCCGCGATTGCGTCTCGCTCTACCTGAAGATCGATCGCACGATGGTGCTTGAAGCGATGCGATCGGTAATGCTCGACTTCGAAATGCCTGCGACCAACGATCTGCTCGACAACAACGTGCGCCGATTGCAGCAGATTCATGCATTGAAGATCTTCTACGAAAGCACCTACTACGCCGAAGTATTCCTTCCCATTCTGCACGACCTCGGCATCGACCGCACCGAACTCAGGCGGAGAAGTTTGGGCATGAGGTCCCTAGCCGCGAAGCCGTGAGCGAATTGCCTCGCATTCAACCGCTTTCCGTAGCTGCGCTCCCTCCAAGCTCGACGACGGCGAAAAGACGCCAGCGAGCCGCATGACGTTTTCGCCGTCCGATGACGATGAGGGTGGGAATCTCAATGGCTACTTGGATGTCCGATACTGCTCGGGGATCGCATCGACGAACGACGGCTCCAACTCGAGCGCTTTCGCGAAATCCGCGCGGGCTTTCCCGTTGTCTGCCATCGCATGATATGCGTGGCCGCGGTTGCGATAGGCGGCAGCGAACTCCGGAGCGAGCGTGATGGCGACGGTGAAGTCATCGACCGCTTCTTTGTTCTTATCCAAAGCTCCATACACGCTGCCGCGATTGACGAAGAGTTGAGGATCGCGATTGTTGAGCTTCACCGCTTCATTCAGGTCCTTCAACGCCAGTTCGTATTTTTCGAGTTTCGAGTAGACGTTGCCGCGATTGCCGTACGCGGTGGCGTTCAGCGGCGCCAGCTGCACTGCTTTGTTGAAATCGTGAAGCGCATGATCCCACTCGCCGCGAGCGTAGTAGCAAAAACCCCGATTGATCCAGCCCTCGACATGTTCAGGGTCCAATTCGAGCGTCTTCTTGAAATCTTCGAGCGCTTTATCTCCCAGTCCAATGTCGAGATAGAAAAGTCCGCGATTCATAAAAGCAACCGCATCCTTCGGGTTCGATTCGATCGCCTTGGTGATCGAATCGATTCCCTCCGCAGTTTTACCAATCTTGTGAAGCACGTAGCCGCGGTTGAACCAAGCCGCAACGTTTTTCGCGTCGAGTTTGACGGCCTCGTCGTAATCCTTCACGGCTTCGTCGAGTTCGCCTCGCGACGTTCGAGCGACTCCGCGATTGTAGTAGGTCTTCGCGTCAGGCTTCAGCGCGATCGCGGCCGTGTAATCGTCCACGGCACTATCGGCGTCGCCTTCCTTGAACGACTTGTTGGCTCGGGCGACGAAGTCTTCGGCTGTCTTCGGCTCGCCCGCCTCGTCTCCCGAAGCAGGCGTATTGTCGCCCTCCGCAACAATGCCCTCTTTCGCGTTCGGCCCCTGCGTTTCCTCGGCCTTTTCATTCCGCGAACATCCGACGAGAGCGAGCGTGAGCAGAAAACAGGAGAAAGTACGCACAGCCGAGATCCTCCGAAAGCGGTCGCAAGACGATTGTCCGCTATCTTCGATTTCGGCTTGCGGAGGGCGGAAACTTTGTCGAATCGGCAGAGATTGCCGAGGAAGCGACAAAGGAGGCAGTTTGGCGAAACCTACGGTCATCGCAGGATTGCCGTCTGCGTTCGAGGCCGCGAATGGCGTTACTGCTTGACTGCTTTCGGACGACCAGGTTCGTCGCGTTTCTCTTGGATTTCGGCGAGATGTCGAAGCAAGGTGCCGTCTCGATGCTTCTTGAGCAATCCTTCGACGGCGAGCGAGCGGAATTCGGGATCTCGCTTGCGGATCTCACGATAGGTCCTCATGACCTGAATCGCTCCGGAGTAGACGTCATTGCGTTTTTCGCCGAGATCCAGTTGGGTCTGAATGTTGCCGGCAATGAACGCGGTAAGGAGCAATCCTCCATAATCCTGCTTGTTCTTTGCCTTTTCTTTAAGCCAAGCCGTTTCCTCTTCACCCATGACGACCACGACATCAGGACTCTCCATGGCGAAGTTCACGATTTTTTTGGCATCGTCCTTCGCGGATTCCTTCAGCGGGTCGGCGAGAAATCCTGCGATGGCCTTACGTGCCTCATCGACGGAAACGGGGGGGGCTTGAGCAAACGCCAGCATCGCGGAAGCCGTCGTCATCAAGCAGACGAATCCCCATCGGGTCCATGAACGCATGGCGACATCTCCGGAAGACGCATTCCTTCGCTCGAACATGATGGCGATGATACTTCTTTCATGCAACGGCGCAAAGGCGAGGGGCATCCGACCGAATTCATCGAGTCTTTCGTCTTTACAATATCTTCCATCTCCCTCGCTCTGGAGCGGCATGAATGATGGGGCGTTCCGCAATTCGATTCGCAACGGCAACCACCTGTCTTTTCGCATGTGCCATCGCTTTGGTCGCTCAGACGACGGAGATCGCGCTGATCCGCAAGCCGATCCGCCGCTTGGGCTCCAGCCGCTTTCGCCATGGAAGCCCTATTCAATGTTTGGCTTTCTCGGCAGACGGCAAACGCTTGTACGCCGGCGGAGGAGCCGATCCGGGACGAGCCTGGGACGTTTCAAGCGGCAAACTACTGCTCTCGCTCGATGAAACCTGGATTGGGTCGATCCTTCTTCCGGCCGACGGCAAAACCATCATCACATCCGATCCGTTTTTCGGCGCCAAAGCTTGGGATCCCGAATCCGGCAAGCCCATGGCGAAGCTGGATTCTGCTCCTTCCAACATTCGCACCGCCGCCATATCGTCGCAAAGCGGACGAATCGCACTCGGAGGAAGCGACGGCGAGGTGCACATCTACCTCGCCGACTCACGGCGCCTCGTCAAGAACATCAAGGTTCATCCCGAAGAAATCACGACACTCGCTTACTCGGAGGATGGACAGTTGCTAACCGCGGGCGGCGATCGGAGCCTTCGCTGGTGGCAGCCTGATGGCGATCCCCTCAAACATGTGAAAATGGAAACCGTCATTCATGCGATTCAGCCCTTGAACAACGGAAAGTGTCTCGCGGCGGGCAATTCAGGAAAATTACTTGTCGCCGATCGCGACACGGGCAAGGTGGAAGCCGAACTTCCGGCCCATGCGCATCCAGTCATCGCCCTGCTCTTCTCGACCGACAAGAAAACGTTGGTCTCTTGCGCCCGCAACGGCGAAGCCGTTGTGTGGGACTGGTTCAACCGAAAGCAACTAAGGAAGATTCAAGCCGGCTGGGGTTTCGGGAATGCCTTCGCGCTTTCGCCGGACGGAACTCTACTCGCGGCGGCAGGCGCTTCGCACCGCATCAAGCTCTTCGACGCGAAAACAGGAAGTACACTTGGAGAGACGGAAGACGGCATCAGCGCCCCGATTGCCCAAGCGGCAATGCTCGAGCAGGGACAGACGTGGATCGGCATCACCGAAGACGGAAATGCCGTCGTTTGGAACCTCGGCGACGCCAAACCAACACGCACGTTTGCAATCGCTCCGTCCGGCGAGGAACAGCAGAGTTTCTCGTTGGCGGTCGCCATGAAGCATAAACTGGCTTTGATCGCGTCGGCCGCAAGCCAGAAGATTCAAGCCTGGGATCCGCATCAGGCGAAGCTTGCGTACGAAATAAGCCTTGAAGGCGACTCAACGGTGATGTCGATCGCCGTGTCGCCCCAAAGCGATCGGCTCGCAGTGGGGTACCACTCCGGTTCTTCGGAATTGTGGGATTTGACCGCCAAAAAGAAGCTCTTCGCATGGAAACTGCCCACCGCGATCCAAGCTCTGGCGTTCGATCGATCCGGCAAGACGCTCGCCGTGGGCGCTCGCACGAAGGTGCTCATCGCGGACGCGGAGAACGGCAACGAACTGCGGCGTTTCGATCCTCGCCCCGACGGCCCCGCGAAGGAGCAACCACTGGTTGCTTCGCTCGCGTTTCTGCCCGATGGGCGCATGCTCGCACTTGGCGGGTACGACGGCATCGTTCGCCTCATCGATAGCGGTTCGGCAAAAGAAGTGCAGACCTACGAAGGTTCTCATAGTGCCATTTTGGCCGTGTCTTCCGGCGCGGACGGACGCACCATCGCCGCAGCCTGCGGGAGCAAGAGCATTCGAATGTGGGACCTTCGGAGGAGCGAAGGTATTTGTGGGGCAAGAAGGCACGAAGGCCCGGCAATCTCCGTCGATTTCACGCCGGACTGCCGCACTCTGGTATCCGCCGGCTCCGACGGATGTTTTGAATTTGGGATGCGACAGGAATGGCGCCGGAGAGGCGCCTTACCCACGTTGACTCTGCCGCAACCTGACCTGCAGGGCCGCTGGCAGGACCTTGCCTTGGTCGACGCAAACCGCGGTATGCGAGCGGCTTGGTCGCTCGTTGCGGCGGAGAACAGCGCCAGCTTTCTATCAAAGCAGCTTTACTTAGTCGATCCGCAGAAGATCAAGAAACTTCTCGCGGATCTCAACGACTCCAAATTCAATGTGCGCGAGAAGGCAACAACCGAACTGGAACGATACGGACGCTGGGTGGAGGCTGGGCTTCGCGAAGTGGCTGATAATCCTCCCGGCCCGGAGGGCAAGCGTCGGGCAGAACGTCTCCTCCAGAAACTGAATGTCCCTGGCGCGATCACGCTCCATCAAGAACGCCTACGCCAACGACGCGTGCTGCTGGTGCTGGAACAGATCGGAAATGAAGTGGCCGTGAAGTCGCTTTCCGACCTCTCGACCGGCGCTCCTGAGGAAGATCTGCGTCGCGAAGCTGGCGAAACGTTGGTCCGCGTGCGCAGCAAGAAGCGAGACTGAGCACGATGCGCAAGCAAATGCCGGTCGCAGACCTCGCAGGAGGGATTCTCCATCTGCAGGTGTCTTCGTCCGGCACTTGCTTGCGTAACGTGCTCAACGCACGCTACGCCGCGGCCATTGGCCGAATCTTGCGGACGGCGGTTGCTGGCGCCGGCGGAGCTTGCGGCGTCTTCGCCGCATCGATCAACGCGCGGAAGACTTGGATGTCCAGGCCGGAAGCGGTGGCCGAAGCGGGCTGCCATTGCACGCCCATCGCGAACCACTTGTCCCCTTGAAACTCGATCGCTTCGATCACACCATCGAGTGCTCTGGCCGAGACGACGAATCCCTTTGCGGGACGCTGAAGACCTTCGCGATGCTCGCTGTTGACCACGATCTCGCCCTCGCCGTAGACTTTCGCGAGACGAGTACAGTCTTCAACCATGATCGCATGACGCAGACCCGGTTCGGGCGGATGGCGATGTTGCAGCGCGTCAGGCAGTTCGCGCGAGAGGCTCTGATGATTGAGCCCGCCGAAGGCCGCATTCATCGCGAGCAGACCGTTGTCGATCGAGAGAATCGGGAACGAATGCGAACGTGCCCAGAGGCAGAGCGATTCGAGATCGCCGCGCTGGCGGTCGGCTCCTTCGAAGCCGCACACGACCACGCCGACGCAATCGCCGATGAGGTCATCCCAAGATTCGGAGCCGTCGTTCGGTTCGAGAAAGACGGGTTCGGCCCCAGCGGCAACGACTGCGCCGCGGTAGCCTGCGGACCACAATCCAACGCCTCGACCCGGAGTTTTCACTTCGGAGCCGTAAATGGCGACACGAACACCCGGAGTGGGATTGGCGAACATGAGGGACTCCTTTCCGCGTAGACGAGAGCGGAAGCCGACCATGGCTTCGTAGCAGCTGGCGGGAAGCAGCTGCGGAGGAAATACTACCGGGCATTTCCGCGAAATCCAGAAAAAAGTCTCAAGTTTGCAACATTTTCAGCCGAGAGACTTTCAATCTGAACGCATGAATACGCGTAGCGAATCAAACAAGATGCGACAGGCAAAATGGGACTTCTGGGCCGAAGTCATTTGATGTAATCCAGCAGCGACGTGTCGAGAATTCGCGAATAAGCCGCCAAACTGAGTTGCAACATGCTTTGCAGCCCCTGCATCTTGACCACGAGATCCGCAATATCCGGCTCCTCAATGGCCGCCACTCGGCTCTTCGTGTCGAGCTGCTGATTTTCCAGGTGCGATTGCAGCGACTCCATGTTCTGCGCATTCGCCGACTGTTCGCCCAGCGCGTCGAGTACGCTGGACTTCACGCGGTCGAACTCAGCCACCCGACTTGAGATGGACTTCGACAGTTCGGCCTCATTCAGCTTGTTCGTGTTGCGCAAGTCATCGCGTAGCGCGATGAGCAATGAAAACGCGTCATAGGTGCCTGCGAAATCCAATCGATTCGTACCCGCTTGCCGAACCCCCGTGGTGTCGATGTTCGCAACGGACCCATCCCGCGAATCCGTGATCGTTTGATTGAGGGAGAAGTCGATCGCGGTGTAGGTCGCACCTCGGTCAAGCGACATATCGCCGTCGGCAGTGATCGCGACCGAGCCGTTGAAGCCGGGCGTGATCGCAGACATATCGAGAAAGACAACCTGACCGCTTGGCCCGAGCACCTTCAAGTTGGCGTCAGCGTTGGTGAACGGGATCGCTGGGCCGCCATCCAGCGAAACAGTTCCGCTTGCCCCGGTTCCGCTCGTGTCGGTGATGGCCAACGAATGCGCTCCCGCTGGGCCGAGAATCGTATCGCTGCTGGCGGAACTTGAGCCGGGCAGCACGCCGGAACCGGGTGCGAAAGTCGTCGCCGTGTGACGAATCAGCAAAGCTCCCTGTCCGATGACGCTATCGGTTCCCGTGCCTGGCTTGGCGCCGGTCGGATCGCCGGCGAACAACGTAGCCTGCCGCTGGAATCCGTTGAAAACTCGATCGCCGGGATAGAACGCAGCGACTTGCTGGTTGGGACTGATCGTCTGCATGCTCGGTGTGGATTGGCCCATGTAAGCGATTGCCGTCGGCTTGCCTTGCGAGTCGCGACCTACAACCTGAAACGGCTGCGTACGATTGTCGATGCCCCCGAAGAGATACGAATTGTCCTGCTTGCTGTTGGCCACTTCAAGCAGGCGACCGATGAGTTGATCCACCTGCTGAGCGAGCGCCTCACGGGCGCCGGCATCGTTGACGGCATTGGCCCCCTCGAGCGCCATCCCGCGTGCTTGGACAAGGATGTTGTTCGCTTCCTGCAGCGAGGAGCCGGAAGCGTCGAAAACGGATTTGGCGTTCTTGATGTTGTCCAGAAAGGCGCCGAGCTTGCCGTCGTAGGCTTTTCCGGCCATCAGGCTGGCGGTCGCGAAGGGATCGAAGGACGAAGAATCCTTTTGTTCCTGTGCGATTTCTTCCTGCAAGCGCGTAAGCTGATCGGTGTTCTTGCGGACGTCGGCAGGCGTCCGCGAGAGCAGCGTATTCATCGTGACGCGTAGGTCACCGATCAGCGCACCAGATTGAACCTTCGTCCAACGTTTGATTGACGGCAACGATGTAACGCGACGCCATTTGGAAGCTTCGCTGGAAGTTCAGCATCCGGGCGAGTTCTTCATTGGGATCGACCCCGGAAAACGCCTGGTTCTGCTCGTCAAGACTTTTACCCAGATCGCTGAGAGCCGTCGACCGCAATTGGTTGTCCGAAACCTGAGCGCCGACCTGCGTGACCATGTCGGCGAGAAACTGGCTGTAGTTCTGTGAGCCTTTGTTGAAGACAAGCTGATCGCGGAGAGCAACGATGCGGGATAGATTCCCGCTGTCGGCGGGTTGCCCCGTGGCGGAAAGAGCGAAGCCGCTCGGATCGGAAAGCAAATCGGAGCGAATGTTGAGCCCTTGAGTATGGTCTCCGGTGAAAAAACTGTTGAGGCCCAGAGCGGAGATCAAACGAGCGCTATCCGAATCGGCGACGACGTTGACTGAGAACGTATCGCCGTTCGCCACGGTCCCGCTTTGCAACTTGGCGATCACTCCATCGATGTTCGGCAGATCCGTGCCGGGCGAATATCCTTGGCCAATATCCACGGCGCCGACAAAGGCAGTCGCGGAATTGCGCACTTCCAGCTTCAATCCGGGAGTGACTCCGACCGTTCCGGACCCTATCACCTTGAACGTGTAGGTGTCGTTGGTTTTCCCGGTATAGGATCCGCCAAGTTTGATGCCTGCGGTACCTGTCCAGCTTTGCGCGTCTGGCGTGGTGGAGAGAGTTCCCGAAAAGTCGAAGCCGTATCCCGCCCTGGCAAGGATCTTCAACTGACCGGATTGCGTATCCACCACTGCCTGCATGTTCGGAATGGCGGCGATCTTCGCGGCCACATCGTTCAGCGAATCGGTCGCGGGATCAAACGTGATCTGCCCCTGTTTCTTGGAGCCATCGGAGAGATTCGTGACCGTGATGGTCATCGTTCCCTGCTGCGGCGGATAAGGCAGGTTCAGCAGGCCGATCGGTTGATTGGACGAGGGAACGGAGCGATTGGCGGAAAGAAACGTCATCGGTCCGTCAAGTCCGACACCCTTGCCGTGAACTTCGTCGACATTGCCGATGAGCGTTTGAGCGAATTGGTCGAACTGCGATTTGATGCCCGGCAGGGTTGCATTCAGAAAGCGGGTCAATCCCGCAATTCGACCGCCTTGGAGATCGATCGGCTGCGTCGACCCGACTCGAGTCACCGTTCCTTGCTTTCCGTCGTAGTTGAACTGCAACTTGTAGACGTCATTCGCCAAAACCAACGGCGAGCCGCCGGAAAGAATGTTGACCGAACCGAAATCTTGAGGGACGACGCGGATGTCCACTTCTTGGGCAAGTTGCTTAATCAGGTAATCACGCTTATCCAACAAATCGCTCGCGTCGCCGCCGTTGATCGAAGAGCTGGAAATCTTCATGTTGAGCTGCGCGATCTGGCTCGCCAGCGAGTTGATGCTGTCTACCGAGCGATTCGCCTGCAGATTCGAATCCGCGGTGATTTGCTTGAAGCTCTCTATGGTGGAGTTGAAGCGATCGGCAAGCTGCGAAGCGAGATTCAAGGTAACGCGGCGCTGCGTCATGTCATCCGGGCGCGACGTCAGTTTCTGTGCCTCGTTGAAGAACTTTTCGACCAGATCTTGAAGGGAGCCTTCTCCCGGCGCGAGAAGCGTTTCGACTTGGTTGAGGTAGCTCAGATGGGCTGCCACATCGCTCGATTGCGAAGCATTTCCGACGATTGCGTTTTCAAGCAGGTCGTTATTGAGCCGGCGGATTTCCTTGATGGCGACGCCAAGTCCCGCGTCAACCGATCCGCCAGGCACGGATTCGAGGATTGCCTCCTTGCGATGAAATCCGGGCGTATTGGCATTCGCGATGTTTTGGCCGACGATTTCCAACTGCCGCTGGGTGACGCGAAGCGCGGACAAGCCGATGTGAAGCGACGACATGGCTTATCCCTTGGCAGCGAAGACGGCGCCGATGGTGGCGACCACCGGACGACCCTGCGGGCCATATCGCGGTCCGACAGGCGTCGCTCCGGCCACATCGGCGATCAAGCGATGAATGAAATCGCCGCAAATGCGAACGAAAGCCGTCTGTCGCGTCTGCAACTGAGCAAGCGATTCCCAGGCTTCGGCAATTTCCATTCTGACCTTCGCAATCGACGCCGCCGCATCCGTGTCAAGACGCTCGGCAAGGCGGCGCAGGGATGCATCCTGGATCGCTCCCCCTAGTGCCGCATGCAAGCGAAGCCGGATCTGCGCACGTCGGGGTCGCAACAATTCCAACCGAGGCGGCAGCGACTGTGCTTTGGCAAGAAGCGCGCGCCATTCGTCGGCCTTGCCGCGTTGAAGCGCGTCATCCAATCCGAATGCGACCGCCTTCACCTCACGGAGAAGCACTGCTTCATCCGTGAAATGCGCCACGCAATCGGCCGCCAGACGTTCCAACGCATCCGTTGTCGCAAGTCTCACGATGTCGGTGGGCTCCCCTGGCGGAACAACTGCTTCTGAAGTACTTGAGCCAGCCCCATTCGGCCGCTCTGCGCGAGGTGCTGCCCCATGAAGAAATCGAACAAGCCGCCGAACACGTCTCCCTTATCGCCGCCGAAAAGGGTATCGGGTTCGAGCGAGCTGCGCATCTCCTTCACCATCATGGAGGCGAAGATGCTTTCGAACTGTTTGCCGATCTCCTGCTGTGCTTTTGGATCGTTGTCGACCCGACGGCCCGCCAGAGCCGAAGGGTCGAACATCGACATCGCACTCGTCGGCAACGCGGACAAGCCGTCCATGGCTCGACCTCCTGTAATTTCCGACACTTCTCTTCGCTGCAAAGCGGCAAGTATGCTCTTACATCTTCACGATCTCCGCATGCAGCGCTCCCGCTTGCTTGAGGGCCTGGAGGATAACGATCAGATCGCGCGGCGAGGCGCCAAGAGCGTTTAGCGCATTCGCCAATTCGGCGACCGTCATCGTCGGTCGGTCGATGATGCGCATCTGGCCCCCCTGCTCCGTCACGCCGATATTCGCTCGCGGCAATACCACCGTCTTGCCCTTGCTGAACGGCGCGGGCTGTGATGCGATCGGCTCATTCGTCGTCGTAATCGCCAAGTTGCCGTGCGTCACGACGGCGGGCGTGAGACGGACGTTATGACCGGCGACAATCGTCCCCGTTCGCTCATTGATGACGACGCGTGCGACGGATTCCGGCTCGATTTCGATTTTGCCGAGTTCGCCGATGAACCCCACTAGATTCGGCAACTCATGCGGCGGAACGATCACCTGGACCGTCCCCGCATCGATCGGAAATCCGACCATTCCATACCGCTCGTTGATGCCGCGAGCGATCGATTTGGCGGTTGCGTAGTCGGGGTCGCGCAACATCAAGCGGACTTGGCCCTGACACAGCACTTCGCTGCGTGCTTCACGGACGATTTCGCCGCCACCTTGAATGCGCCCCACGGTTGGGTGGTTCTTTTGGGCCGTCGCCGCGTTCGCCCCGCCGGAGGCTGCGGCGAAGGAAAATCCGCCCGTTGAAATCGGACCCGACGCGATGGCGTATTCGATGCCGTCGAATCCCTTAAGCGGCGTCCGAAGCAGGACGCCATTGTTAAGACTCGTTGCATCGTCGAGCGCGGAGACCGTCACATCGACCTTGCCGGTGCGGCGATGAAAGGGGCCAAGGTCCGTCGTCACCATCACCATCGAAATGTTCTGCGATTTGAAGACCGCATCACCCTGTGCCGTGGCGATGATCTTGGTGCTGATTTTGAATCGCTGCAGCATGTCCACGGCCATCTGCTGAGTGGACGTGGATTTTCCGCCAGTGCCGTCGAGACCGACGACCAAGCCGATCCCGACAAGCTGATTGTTGGTCGCACCTTGCAGGTCCGCGAGGTCCTTCACGCGCACGCCCGCTTCGACGCGCGGCGTCAGGATCGCCGCAGCGGCGAAAATTGCAGTTGCCATCGCCAAGTTTCGCATGTCGAATCCTCAGGCCCACCCTTGATCGCCATTCACGTCGCCGGTCCTTGGCGACTCGAACGCGACCTCCGCGGAGGTCGACCACGGCATCGCTAGAACGGCCAGATGTAGTTCATGATCTGTCCGCCCCAACCCTGATTCGTGAAATTGGAATCCGGCCCCGCGCCTTCGTAGCTCACGCGAAAATTGCCGACCGACTGAGATTGCACGGTATTGAAGGGACCGACATCCGCCGGACGGACGATGCCTTGAATACGAAGGGTCCGCAATTCTCGCCCGACCACGCGTTGCCGAACGCCTTCGATGATGAGGTTGCCGTTCGGCATGACGCCGGTGACCATGACGGTCATGGTGTCGGTGAATTTGCGATCGATCGTGCTGTTCGAGGTTCCGTCGAATTTCCGAGCGGAATTGGCGGTGCCTGCAAGGCTATTGGTGAAGGATCGCGTGATGCCTGAGTTGCCGGTCGACGTTCCGTTGAAGGCGAAGAGTGCATTGGTCTTCGTCTCCTTGTTCATGTTGCGCTTCTCCTGCCCCTCGAAATTCGTGTTTTCGCTCACGACGAGAGTCAGCAGATCGCCGGGCCGACGGGCCCGATAATCCTCAAGCATGCTGGAAAGATAAGGATCTCGGCGGTCCCAGATCGAATCCGCGCGGGCGATCGAAACCGGAAACACGACGGCCGCGAACGAAAGGTACAAAGCAAGGCGCGACATCCGTGTCTCCTCCCAAAGTCGCCGTCAGTTGCCTACCTCCACGACTCCCGTGTCCACAAGCCGCCCATAGACGGATTTCCCGCTATCGACGTTGCGTACGCGAACCATTTGGCCAGGCGCCGCATCTTGCTCGCATTCGCCGACCGCTTGAACCAACACGGGGCCGACGCGAATGATCAGGCGCACCCGATCTCGCGTCTTCAATGGCATCGTCCCCGGTGCTGCGACGGAAAGAGGCGGAGCCTGCTTGCGCATGCCGAAATCCGAAACGGACGCCGCTTCCTTGCCGATGATCCCACCTGCTGGAGCGACCGGCGTTTCCACGTAAATCGGCACAGTTTCGCGAACCCGGCCGCCGAAAAGGACGTCAACATCGATTCGAGTCGCGTGATTGGCCGACACATTGGAAGCCACGCGACCTTCCAATCGCACTGGCTCCCCTGGACGCGGCGTCCCGTATGGCCGCGAGAAACGAGAGGCGAGGCGAAGATGGAGACGATCCGGCGTCGTGTCGAGGCGATCCGCCAACGCAATGGCGGCGGCTCGAATGAATGCCTGCTCGCTAAGTTCAGGACGGGCAGCGATCACTCGCATCTTCGATGCGCCAGTAACGCGGATGCTGTTGGGGTGGACACCTGCCAATCGCAACCGAAGCTCTACTTGCAACCGGGTGATTTCGACGGAAGTTGCCGCGGGCCCAAGCTCATCAATATCGAGTCGCATCAGCCGGCTGCGTTCGCTGTCGGCTCCGCCGGAAAACCTCGCAATGTCGGAGAGTTTCACCGTCGGTCCTTCGACCTCGGCAGCCGGCGCCAATTCGACCGTAATGAAGTCGCGCAGCGGAAAAAGTCCCGGCTCCTGAGCAAAGGCCGGCAAGACGAAGGCGGCTGTCGCCCATATCGCAAACAAGGTCCGCATGGATCACCGCACCAAATCGTTGGTCGAAGAGAGCATTTCGTCCGCAACGCGAACAGCTTTCGTGTTGAACTCATAAGCCCGCTGCGCCTGGATCAAATTCACCATTTCCGCAACGACTTCGACGTTGGACCTCTCAAGGAATCCGCCTCGCAAACTGCCGGTTCCTTCCAGCCCCGGCGTCACTTCCGTCGGCGTTCCGGAGGCGGGCGTTTCCGCATAGAGATTGCGGCCGTCCGCACTGAGGCCGGCCGGATTCGCAAAGCGAGTGAGCCGCAAAGTACCCGCCGTCGTGGTCGTGTTCGGAGAGCTTGCAGTCACGACCGAGATGGTGCCGTCGCTTCCGATCGTCACTGTCGTCGTATCGGGCGGCAGGGTAACGCGCGGTTCCAAGTAGTAACCGTCTGACGTAACCAACTCGCCGTTGGAGTTGAGGCGAAACGCGCCGTCGCGGGTGTAGCGGAAGGCGCCGCCCGGCACAGAAACTTTGAAGAATCCGCCTCCTTCGATGCCTATATCGAGACTATTGCCGGTCATCTCCAGCGCGCCCGCAGTAAACAGCCGTGTGTTTCCAGCGACGCGGACGCCGTTTCCGATTTGCAAGCCTGTAGGAAGTTGTTGGCCTTGGGCGGCTTGGGCGCCCGGCTGACGCATGGTCGTGTAAATCAAATCCTGGAAGTCCACCTGGCTTCGCTTGAAGCCAGTGGTGTTCACGTTCGCCAAATTGTTGGCCGTGTTGTCGAGCACCGTCTGCTGGGCCGACATGCCGGTGGCGCTGGTGTGAAACGCGCGAATCATGAAACCATTCCTTCGCCTGAGGATGTCGCCTAGAGTTTCGGCTTGGTGTTGAGACCGATCGCCTCGGAGAGCATCCGCATCGACCGCTCCGACGCCTCGTAATGGCGCATGCCGAGCATCATCGTGACCATCTCGTTCACGACTTGTACGTTGGAGCCTTCGCGATACCCTTGCTCGACACGATAGGACCCCGCCTGCGCTTCCTGCGCATCGGGGTTGTCGTACAACGTGGGACCAACGCGACGGACGCCTTCCGGATTGGGGAAGGTCACCACACGAAGTTTACCGAGTGGAGCACCGTCGGCGAAAATGGTCCCATCGGCCGATACCTCGACCCGAGCAGTCGGGTTGGGAATGTTGACCGGACCGTTGTTCGTAAGGACCGGCATGCCGGCATGATTCTGCAACTGCCCTTGCGGTCCGAGCCGCATGGCTCCGCTCCGCGTGTAGATCGTACCCTGCGGTCCCTGGATTGCGAAAAAAGCGTTGCCGGCAAGTGCGAGATCGAATTGGTTTCCGGTCTGTTGGATTGGGCCGGTATCGAAGTGCATGAACTGGCGATCGGAACGGACGCCGCCAGCGGCATAACCCGCACGTGGTGCGTCTTCCGTGACCTGAAACACGACGCCCATCCGACGATAGCCCGGCGTGGTCGCGTGGGCGATATTCTCGGAGATGACTTCGTGATTCATCTGCGCCGCTTGGAGCGCAGTCGCGGAGTTGTACAGGCCGTTGATCATGCCTGAGCTTCCCTGCTGTTGACGAAAGCCGCACCTTCCTGGCGCGGCAACAAGCAGTAATGCAGCACTCATGCCGAATGGAGCTAAGTTCGCCAAATAGGGGTTTGGCAAAAAGATACGACGCCCGAAAGCAGGTGGGCGACGCTATGCAAGCGGAAGAACTTTCGCCTCGGCGGAAATTGTTTCTCGGTCTTATGCAGTCGCCACGATCGCCGACGATGCGCTAAATGGGGGCAATTCGCCGGTCCGCTCCATGACGCGAGCCCGATCTTGGGCTGCTTCGAAACCTTCAGAGAGCGTCTTTAGAATCTTGCGAGCTTCGCGAATGCTGGCGCCGGTCGCTTGCGCGAGGTGGTGCCCAATATATTCGTAGAGCTTCAGGAGCTGCACGGAATTGCCGTCCGCAACTTCAAGTCCGGATGCGAATGCCGTGACGATCGTCTGCGTTTCAATCAGCAATTTCCCGGCAGCCATCGCGTCGCCCGCAGCGAGAAGGGAGTCGGCGCGTTCGAGGTTTTCGTCGGCACGGCGATACAGAAAGAGAATTGCGTCGATACGAGTCCACGCCGGTGCCGATTGTCGTCGATACGTCTGCACGCCGATCATAAGTACAACCCGCCAATTACTTGGTGGAATTCGATTGTTGATTGAGAAAGCCTGTCGCGCCTTGCAGCTTCGCGAGCGTCGTTTCCATGGCCTGGAATTGGGCGAGCAACGCGTTTCGGCGCGAAGTCATGATTTCGGTTTGCTTCGTTCGCTGAGCATCCAACTGGGTAATCGATTCATCGAAGCCGACTTCGATCGTCTTGAGCCGACCGTCAATCGGATCGAAAAGCGTCGTCAACAATTGATCCATGCGCGATGCGAACCCGCGCGTGGGCGTCACCGTCGCATCGAAACCCGCTCCCACTTGAGCTGTGGTCGCGGTCACCCGCACCTGCAAGTCGCCCGTCGTTGCGTTGCTGCTGGCGCCCACGAGAAATTGCCCGGAGCCGGTCGCCGTTTCCGTATTGCCGTTGGCGACGAACCACCCCGCGACATCCTGTCCCGAATCGCCTTCGTTTCCAAGGAATCCCAACACGGCCGACGCATTTCCGCCGGTCAGAATCAACCCGGACGCCGACCCCATGCTGTTCGAGGTTGCGATCAATTTGTCGCCGCTGACGGAGATGGTTGCCTTGCGTCCGAGATAATCGGCATTGCTACCGATGGCGGCTTGCACAAGTTGGGCGAGGTCGCTTCGCGAGTAAGTGCCGTGTGCAAGCGTCAGCGTCGAAGCTCGACCGTCAAGCGTTAGACCCAGCGTGTCGTTCGCTCCATCGATGACAGTGGTTGCGGCGAGCGTATTGGCTGCGGTGATGGTCGCGGACTCGGCAGCCTGCGTCACATGCACTTGAACAGGGCTGCCCGTCGCTTTGGTCTTGGTGCTTCCCGTGACGAATTGCACCTGGGAAGAACTGGAACTGGCGGTCAATGCAAAAAGCCGTTTCACATCGGCGAACGAAACGCCTGCGATCTTCCCCTGCAGAACATCGCTCATTTTGGCTTGATCGATCGTCAGGCTTCCTTCGTCGTTCGTCTTGATGCCCAACGCCGAGAGCCGATTCATGCGAGGATTTGCGCCCCCAATCACATCCGTGACGATGGATCGAACCTGGTCCTGAAGCGAAATCGCAGTCCGATTGCCGAGCAAAGGACCGCCTGTTCCGGATTGCGAGTCGTAGCTGACCTGATCGTCGATAAACGACATCACATCGTTGTAAGCGTTCACGAACGACTCGATCGCCTTCTTTGCCGAATCCGTATCGTTGGCAAGCGTGACCGTGACGACTTTGTTCGGATTGGCGTTCTGCAGATTAAGCGTGACGCCGGGAATAATGTTGTTGACGACATTGCTCGAACTGGTCACGGTCAGTGCTCCATCTCCGGAGCCGAGCGTCACCTGAGCGTCCTGAGCGGCCTGCACCGTAGGGACGAATGCCTTGACTTGAAATGTGTTCCCCGCGACGAGCGATCCCGCGTCGAACTGAACTTGCAGGCCGTCCGCCACCGTTTTTGCCGCATCAACGTCTGCGGCATTCAGGGTAATGGTGCCGGTTTTCGTTCCGGTCTTGTCGGAATACGAAAGCTGAATGCCGTTGTCGGTACCGACCGTACCGCCGGAGAGAACCTTGAACGTAAACGTATTGTTGGTGCTTCCGGCATAGGTTCCTGAGACCGTAGGCGACGAGGTCCCGGAATACGCTGCCCCCTTCATCGCCGGGCCAAATGCCGCGGCACCGAACTCCGGTTTGACTGCGTTGCCCGCCGATGCAGCCAAATTGTTGGCGATCGTGATCCTGCCAGCCGTCCCCTGATTTTTCGCTGTGAGCAAAATGCGGTATCCCTGACCGGACGTACCATCGTTCACCAATGCCGCCGACGCATCAAGTCCCGCCGCATTGATGGCATCGACAACCCCTTGAGCAGTCGCGTTATTCGAGTCGATCGTGATGCTCGCTGTTTGCGAATCGCCGATGCTGATCTGAATCGATCCTTGCGTCATTGCGGAGTTGGCGGAATCGAAACCTTGCGATGCGATCTGATGAGCCTGGGCAAGCGAATCGACACGAAACGAATAGATCCCTGGAGCCGCCGATGCGGATGCCGCAGCAGTCACGATGCTTTCGTCGCTCGAAACGGCGGAACGCGCGTCAAAGGCCCCGTTCTGCGATCGGCTTAGATTGGCGAGCGATCCTTGCAAAGCCAACATGCGGGCCTGAACGCCTTTGAAAGCGGTCTGGACTCTTTGAATCTTGGCTTTGTCGGTGTCGATCTTGGCGATTTTCGCCTGCTCGAGAGCAAGCAAGCCGCTGATGATGCTGTCGGTGTTGAGACCGGAGATAAGTCCGCCGACCGAAATGTTCGTCGAAGAAGTGCTGAGCGTCGCGGACGAAAGAGTGCTCATGGCATTGGGCCCAGGAACGACGGTCCTTTGAGGAACATATCACCCTGGCCGATGGATCGAGCGAGATGACACCCTCCGCGCCTCGTCAATCGAGAAACGGCGCGCGGCCCAACCCCCAAAGCCGTCAGAATCCTCCGCGATCCTTGCACAAGGTCAGCAAAGATGCGCCCAGGACCGGTGTCGGTCCTGGGCCTCATCTCGGAAATCGCGGAGCGGACTCTACCGATTAACCACGCATCAGCGAGAGCACGAGCTGGTTGATCTGGTTGCTGTTCTGCAGAACCTGCGTGCCGACCTGCATGAGCACTTGGCTCTTCGAGAAATTGGCGGTTTCGGCCGCGAAATCCGTGTCGCGGATAACCGATTCGGCCGCCGTTGTGTTTTCCAAGGTCGTACGGAGGTTGTTGGCGTTCGATTCCAGCGTCTGCTGCTGGACGGCGCCAAGCCGACCACGAAGGTTGGTGATGTCGCTGATCGCTTGGTCGATGACTTTGATCGCATCCTGGGCGCCGGATTGGCTCTGGACATCGATCGCGTTCAAATTCGCGAACTGGGTGCCGGCGACGTTCAGACCGAGCGCGGTCGTCGTCGCATTATCGACGGCAACCTTCACGGTCTGATTGGCGTTGGCGCCGATCTGGAAGGTCAGCGAGTTATCGGTAACGGTGGCATTGCCCTGGGCGCCCGTGACCGTGGTGGTCGTGGAAGCCGCGGCGAGGCCGAGGCTGACGGAAATGCCCGCGGCTCCAGCGCCAGCGGAACCGGACAGAACGTTGCCGTTTCCCGTAGCGGCGAAACCGCCGAGAGTGCCCGCGACATCCACGCCCGTGACGCTCGTCTGCGCCGTGCCGAATCCCGACGAAGTCGCGGCGGCGGCGACATTCGATTGGACCGTGATCTTGGCATTGGATCCGAAGTTGCTCGTGCGGAGGCGGGTCGCCGAGCCGGCGCCCACTTCGGCGGTCACGCCGGTTTGGCCGCTGTACGTGTTGCTCGTCGAGATGACCTGGGCTTGCGTTTGGCCCGCGGTCAGCTTGATCGCCACGCCGTTGACCGTCAGAGTTTCATCAGCAGCGAGGGCGCCCGATTGGGCCGTGCCAGCGGTCGTGTTCGCACGCTGGGCGGCGGTTGTGATCGCTACCGCGAACGAACCCGTCGGCGAACTCGTGCTCGCCTTCAGGAACGTCACATCGGTGTCGTCGGTCGAACCCGTCAGGCCGGCGGAGCCGTCGAGCACTTTCTTGCGGCCGAACTGAGTGTTGGCGGCGATGCGGTCGATCGTGCTGAGGGCATTCGCCACTTCGGCCTGATTGGCGGCGAGGGCGTTGCTGTCGTTGACGCCGCTGTTGGCCGAGTCAAGAGCCAGCGAGCGGACCTTCACCAACAGGCTGTTGATTTCGTTGAGGGCGCCTTCCGTCGTCTGCACCATCGAGACGGCTTTAGAGGTATTGTCGATCGCGGTCTTCAGACCGGCGATTTGGGCGCGTTGCTGTTCGCTGATGACGAGGGCCGCAGGGCCGTCGGCGCCGCGGTTGATCTTCAGACCGGACGACAAACGCTCCAGCGATTTGCTGAGCATGCTGCTCGTGCGGCTCAGGTTATTCTCGGCGTTCAGCGACGCCACATTGTTCGTGATGGTCAAACCCATGGACGTATACCCCTAGATGCGGTGGTTGATGCATGCGGCGAGCCGGAATCGCCTGCGATTTCCGAAAGAGTAAGTCGAACGCTTTCCGATTCGCTTGCGGCATTTCGAGACGCAGGATCCCCCCCGTCCCCTCGGCATTCCGCACAACCGTCACAAACCGCACAACCACGCCAACCCGTCGTGGGGATTTCCCTCCAGTCCATTTGGATTTCATTTAGCCTAATCCATCACCAAATCGCTCCCTGAGCGCAACACAAGTGCCGAGCACTGATTCCCCGGATTTGGATGCACTTATCCGCGGGAACCTGTACTCGGCACTTGCATTCGCAACGTGATCTAGATGGCTAGGGAAGCACCGTCTCGCCCATGAGGAAGCGGTCGCACTCTCGCGCCGCTCCGCGGCCTTCGTTGATCGCCCACACGACCAGACTCTGCCCGCGTCGCATGTCGCCGGCGGCGAACACATTCGCGATACTTGTCTGGAACTTGCCGTGCTCGGCCTTCACGTTGGTTCGAGGGTCGCGTTCGACTCCGATCTGCTGCAGCAGGAGATCCTCGGGCCCCACGAAGCCCATCGCGAGCAGGACAAGTTGGGCGGGCAGGACGCGTTCGGTACCAGGGATTTCCTTCATGACGAATCGGCCGTTGTCCTTGGCCCATTCGATGCGAACCGTGTGCAATTCCTTTACATGGCCGTTCGCATCGCCCACGAACCGCTTCGTGTGGATGAGGTACTGCCGCGGATCGTCGCCGAAGATCGCGGCCGCTTCTTCTTGGCCGTAGTCCATCTTGTAGACCTTGGGCCATTGGGGCCAAGGGTTGTCGGCCGCGCGTTCCATCGGCGGCTTCGGCAGAATCTCACTGCACCAGGCTGCGACACTGATGACGCATCGACGTCGCGACGCAGTCGGTTCCAGTATCGCCGCCGCCGATGACGACGACATCCTTCCCCTTGGCGCTGGTGTAGTTGCCGTCCTTGAGGAACGAATCAAGCAGACTCTTCGTGTTGGCCGTCAGGAAATCCATCGCGAAATGGATGCCCTTGAGGTTGCGGCCTTCGATCGGCAGATCGCGCGGCTTCGTCGCACCGCCGGCGAGGACGACGGCGTCGAGTCCGCCATCAGCTTGTCCGCCGGGAAATCCTTCCCGACCTCGCAATTGGTGATGAACTTGACGCCTTCTTCCTCGAGCAGCGCACGCGCCGCTGGACGATGGCGTTCTTGTCGAGCTTCATGTTCGGGATGCCGTACATCAGCAAGCCGCCGATGCGATCGGCTCGCTCGAACACGGTGCAATGCCCGGCCTTGTTGAGCGCGGCGGCGGCGAGAGCCCGCGGGGCCGGAGCCGACGACGGCCACCTCTGCCGGTACGGAACGGCGGTGGCTCAGGCTGGATCCAGCCTTCCTTGAACGCCGCGATCGACGATCTCGCATTCGATCGTCTTGATCGTCACCGGCAGCTCATTGATGCCGAGCACGCACGACCCTTCGCACGGAGCCGGGCAGACACGGCCGGTGAACTCGGGAAAATTGTTGGTCTTGTGGAGTCGCTCGATCGCTTCCTTCCACAGGCCGCGATAGACGAGGTCGTTCCACTCCGGGATCAGGTTGTTGACGGGGGCAACCCGACGCCATGCCTTCGAGGAGCGTGCCGGTGTGGCAGAAGGAACGCCGCAATCCATGCAGCGAGGAGCCTTGCTTTTTGAGGAGTTCCTCGCTGCCATGCATGAAATTCGGCCCAATCATGGATCCGCTCCTGCGGTTGCCGAGCGAGCGGCAGTTCGCGGGGGTATTCCAAAAATCCGGTCGGCTTGCCCATCGAAAAACCTCTGGAGAGAACTCAAACTCGCGGGCGCCTCTGGCCCCCTCTCCCCGTTGGGGAGAGGGCTGGTGAGGGGCTATCCCCGAGGACGCCTACTTTTCTTCCTTCGATCCGTCTTTCAACCAACTGTCAATGATCCGATCCGCTTCTTCTTCCGTTTAAACACGCCCTTTATCGATATCCTTCAATCGGCGTTCGACCAACTCGCGGACATCGCGGCGACATTCTTCTTCCGACATCGATTCCGAGTTCGTCACGTCTTTGTTCGCTCCTGACACACGTTCCAAATCTTTTGCAACACCGGCTCGAAATCGTCATGCACTTCCGTGCTCCAAAATCGCACCACGAAATAGCCCTGCGATTCGAGATACTTCTTCCGATGTTCGTCGCTAGCTTCCTTGCCTAGGTGCGTTTCACCGTCGATCTCAATCGCCAACTTCAACAGCGGGCAACAGAAATCGAGGATGTACGGCGGCACGGAATACTGTCGGTAAAACTACCACTCACCTGACTTTCGTCCTCGTACTGCGGACCAGATTTTCTTTTCAGCGGGTGTTAACTCGCGGCGAAGGGAGCGGGCTTTCTCCGTTTCGCGAGGGTCGCGGTGCATCGCTTGTTCTCCGACAGGTGAAAGACAAGTCGCCGCACGGGTTAGCCCCTCACCCCCAGCCTCTCCCCAACGGGGAGAACCGGACAACTACTTCCCACCCACGCGGGCCACGTCGTGGCTGTTCTCCTCGAACGCGGCCATCGCGGCCTCGTCGTCCGACATGCCCTTCGCCTTGAAGGTCTTCAACGTCTCGTAAACGCGGCGGAAGTCGTTGGGGTAGACTTTCACGAACTTGGGGACCATCTCTTCCCACAGGGCGAGCACCTTCCAGGCGCGGTCGCTGCGGGTGAGGTCGGCGTGGCGGCGGATCATGGCTTGCAATTGCTCGATCTCTTCCTGATCCTCGAGCTTGAACAGCTTCACCATCTCCATGTTGACCTTGCGCGAGAAGTCGCCCGCCTCGTCAAGGACGTACGCAATGCCGCCCGACATGCCGGCCGCGAAGTTGCGCCCCGTAGGACCAAGAATGACGACGCGTCCGCCAGTCATGTATTCGCAGCCGTGGTCGCCGACCGATTCGACGACCGCGTTGACGCCGGAATTGCGGACGCAGAATCGCTCGCCCGCCATGCCGCGGATATAGGCCTCGCCGCTCGTGGCGCCATAGAAGGCCACGTTGCCGATGATGACGTTCTCCTCCGGCACGAAGGTCGACCCCTTCGGCGGAAAGATGATGAGCTTGCCGCCCGAGAGGCCCTTGCCGAAGTAATCGTTGGCATCGCCTTCGAGCGTCAGCGTCATGCCGCGTGGGACGAAGGCCCCGAAGCTTTGGCCGGCCGATCCATGGAACGTCAGGCGGATCGTGTCGTCCGGAAGGCCGGCGCTGCCGTGCTTGCGGGTGATCTCGCTGCCGGTGATGGCGCCGACGACGCGGTTCACGTTGCGGATCTGCAGGTTGCCTTCGACCTTCTCCTTCCGCTCGATGGCCGGCTTGCACAGATCGAGCAACGTTGTTACGTCGAGCGACTTCTCCAGGCCATGGTCCTGCGTTTCCGTGTGGAATCGGCCCACATTCGGTCCCACATTCGGCTGATAGAAGATGCTCGAGAAGTCGAGGCCGAGCGCCTTGTAGTGGTTGATCGCCTTGTTCATGCGGAGCAGGTCGCTGCGGCCAACCATCTCTTCGATGGTGCGGAAGCCAAGCTTCGCCATTGTCTCGCGCACTTCCTCGGCGATGAACCGCATGAAGTTGACCGCGTGTTCCGGCTTACCCGAGAACTTCGCGCGGAGGCGAGGGTCCTGCGTGGCGACGCCGACGGGGCACGTGTTGAGATGGCAGACCCGCATCATGATGCAGCCGACCGCCACCAGCGGAGCGGTCGCGAAGCCGAACTCCTCGGCTCCGAGCAACGCGCCGATGATGACATCGCGGCCCGTCTTGAGTTGGCCATCCACCTCGACCACGATGCGGCTTCGCAGGTTGTTCATCACGAGCACCTGCTGCGTTTCGGCGAGGCCAAGCTCCCAAGGCCCGCCCGCATGCTTGATCGACGTCAGCGGCGAAGCGCCCGTGCCGCCGTCATGGCCGGAGATGAGCACGACGTCGGAGTGTGCCTTCGACACGCCCGCGGCAACCGTGCCCACGCCGATCTCCGCCACCAGCTTGACGCTGATGCGGGCATGGCGATTGGCGTTCTTCAGGTCGTGGATCAGCTCGGCCAAATCCTCGATCGAATAGATGTCGTGGTGAGGCGGCGGGGAGATCAGGCCCACGCCGGGGGTCGAGAGACGCACCTTCGCGATCCACGGATAGACTTTGCTTCCTGGAAGCTGCCCGCCTTCGCCCGGCTTCGCCCCCTGGGCCATCTTGATCTGAATTTCCTGGGCATTGACGAGGTATTCGCTCGTCACGCCGAATCGGCCGGACGCCACCTGCTTGATGGCGCTGTTCTTCGAATCGCCATTGGGCAGCGGGATGAAGCGGGCCGGATCCTCGCCCCCTTCGCCCGTGTTGCTCTTGCCGCCGACGCGATTCATCGCGATCGCCAGCGTCTCATGGGCTTCGCTCGAAATCGAGCCATACGACATGGCGCCGGTCTTGAATCGCTTCATGATCGCTTCGACCGACTCCACTTCCTCGATCGGCACCGGCGTGCATTTCTCGAGGTCGAATTCCATCAAGCCGCGGAGCGTGGCGAGCCGGGCCGACTGATCGTCGATCAGCTTGCTGTATTCCTTGAACGTCTTGTAGTTGTTCGTGCGGACCGCGGCCTGAAGCTTGTGGACCGATTCCGGGTTGAAGAGGTGGAACTCTCCCTCGCGGCGATACTGATACTGCCCGCCGATATCGAGCGTCTTGCCGTTGGTCGGCCGCTCGGTGTAAGCGTGCTCGTGGCGAGCGCGGACTTCGTCGGCGATCACGTCCATGCCGACGCCGCCGATGCGGGACGGGGTCCACGTGAAGTACTTGTCCACGACGTCCGGATGCAGGCCGATCGCCTCGAAGATCTGGGCGCCGCAATAGCTCTGCACGGTGGAGATGCCCATCTTGGACATCACCTTCATGAGGCCCTTGCCCACGGCCTTGATGTAGTTCTTGATCGCCTTCTTCGCATCGACCTTGGGCAGGAAGCCCTGACGAACCATGTCTTCCATGGTTTCGAAGGCGAGGTAGGGATTGATGGCGCCGCAGCCGTAGCCGACCAGGAGTGCGTAGTGATGCACTTCACGCGGTTCGCCGCTTTCGAGCACCAGGCTTACCTGAGTGCGAGTGCCTTCGCGGATCAGATGATGATGCACGCCGGCGACCGCCATGGGGGCCGGGATCGGCGCGTGGTCCTTATCGACCGCGCGATCCGAGAGAATCACATACTCGATGCCGGTGAGCACCGCGGCGGCGGCCTGACGGCAGATCGCCGTCATCGCCCGCTCCAGGCCCATCGCCCCTTCTTTCGGGTTGTACAGGATCGGAATGACGATCGACTTGTACTTCCCCTTCGTCGTGTTTTCGATTTCGCGGAGCTTATCCAGCTCTTCGTTCGTCAGCACCGGCGACTTCAGCTTGATTTGACGGCACGATTGTGGAGTCGGATTCAGCAGGTTGAACTCACGGCCGATGGTCGTGTCCATCGACATGATGATCTCTTCGCGGATCGCATCAACCGGCGGATTCGTGACCTGGGCGAAGAGTTGCTTGAAGTAGTTGTAAAGGAGCTGCGGCTTGTCCGAAAGGACGGCCAGCGCGGCATCGTTGCCCATCGATCCGATCGCTTCGCCGCCGTCGTTCGCCATCGGCGCGATCAGGGTACGCACGTCTTCGACGGTATAGCCGAAGGCCTGCTGCCGCTTGAGGACGGTGTCGTGATCCGCCGGCTTCTCGGTGACGCCATCGGGAATATCTTCGAGTCGGACGATGTTCTCTTTCAGCCACTTCGCGTACGGCTTTTCCGACGCGATCTTCTGCTTCATCTCGTCGTCCGCGATGATCCGGCCTTCTTCCAGATCGACGAGGAACATGCGGCCCGGCTGCAGACGACCCTTGAGCAGCACGTCTTCCGGAGCGATGTCGAGCACGCCCACTTCGGACGCCATGATGACGAGACCATCTTTCGTCACGTAGTAACGCGAAGGGCGTAGGCCGTTGCGGTCGAGGATGGCGCCGATGCGCATGCCGTCGGTGAAGGCGATCGACGCGGGACCGTCCCATGGCTCCATGAGGCAGGAGTGGTATTCGTAAAACGCCTTCTTCTCCGGGCTCATCATCTCGTCGCCGGACCACGGCTCCGGGATCATCATCATGACCGAGTGCGGCAGCGATCGACCCGAAAGAACGAGCATTTCGAGCACGTTGTCGAACATGCCCGAATCGCTGCCGTTCTGATCGATGACGGGGCGGATCTTCTCGATGTCGTCGCCGAAAAGTTCGGAAGCGAGCATGCTTTCGCGGGCGTGCATCCAGTTGATGTTGCCACGGAGGGTGTTGATTTCGCCGTTGTGGGCGATGAAGCGATACGGGTGAGCACGGGTCCAATTCGGGAACGTGTTCGTGCTGAATCGCGAATGGACGAGCGCGAGCGCGGACTTCAACTCGGGATCGGCGAGGTCCGGATAATACGGCTTCACCTGATCGGCATTCAGCATGCCCTTATAGACCATCGTCCGCGACGACAGGCTGGCGACATAGAACATTTCCCGATGCGGCAGATTCGTATGCCGAATCGCGTTTTCCACCATCTTCCGGATGACGTAGAGCATGCGGTCGAAGGCGAGCGGATCGTCGGTGCGGTCGGGCGGCAGGACCGATTGCTTGCCGACGAACAGCATGCGCATGACCGGTTCGCCACGCTTGGCGGTTTCGCCGATCATCGAGTTGTCGGTGGGGACGGTCCGCCAACCGAGGACGGCCTGGCCTTCGTCGCGGACGACCTTTTCGAAGATCTGCTCGACGCGGGCGCGGTCGGTGGCGTCGCTCGGCAGAAACACCATGGCGACGCCGTAGTCGCCGCGGGCGGGGAGCTTGATGCGCAGCTTGGCGGTTTCGCGGACGAGGAAGTCATGCGGCATCTGGATGAGGATGCCGGCGCCGTCGCCCGTGTTGGGCTCGCATCCGCAGGCTCCGCGGTGTTCCAGATTGTGGAGGATGCGCAGGGCTTTTTCGACGATGTCGTGATCGGGGCGGTTTTTCATGTCGGCGACGAAGCCGACGCCGCACGCATCGTGTTCGTAAAAGGGATCGTAAAGACCCTGCTTGCCCGGTTGGATGGGGTTCATCGTTCTGCCTCCAAAATCGCGGAAAGGGCCGAGGGATGGCGGGTCAGAGAATGCCCGCCGCCGTCTCGCCTTTCCGCCGTCAATCGCGAGTCTTCGTCCGCCGCGCGTGGCCGTTGGTCGAGCCGTTGCGGCGGAATTGTCCGTGATGCGGGCCGTTCGTCGCCCGCTGCGCGACGGCTTCTTCCGTCCGCAAAAGTTCGAGCAGCGCCCTCGCCGCGCCGCTCAGCCGATCCCCGCGGCGATGGATGATGCCCAAAGGCCGCACGAACTCGACCTCCGCGAGATGCCGGGCGACCAGCGTCCCCGCTCGCACCTCGCGCTGCAGCGTCGGCTCCGGAAGCAGCGCGACGCCCGCATTGCTCGATACCGCATCCTTGATGTTCTCGATGCTGTCCATTTCGCATTCGATCCGCACCCGCACTCTCTGGTCGCGGAGAAAACGATCCACCTTGCGGCGAATCGTCAGCGATCGATCGAAATGGACATACGCCTGGCCATCGAGGTTCCGCGGGCGGATTTCCTCAAGCCGGGCGAGCGGATGCTGCGGGGCGCACGCGAGCACCATCGGCTCCTCGCGCCACGGCAGCACCGACAGCATGGCATCCTTGCGGGGGAACGACACAAGCCCCAGGTCCGCGGTTCCTTCATGAACGCGCTGGTAGACCTGGTCGGGATGCAAGTAATCCACATGCACCTGGGCTCGCGGATGCATCTCGGAGAATCGCCGAGTGATCAGGCCCAAATCGCCGAAGCCGACCGAATAGATCGCGGCGACATTCACCAGACCCGCGACTTCCGGTTCCGCGTGGCGAATCTGCGCTTCCAGCTCCTCATACTGCTGGAGCAGCGATTTGCAGCCTTCGTAAAACGTTTGGCCCAGCGACGTCAGCTGCAAAGGCCGCGTCGAGCGGTCGATGAGTTCGTCTCCATGTGCTTTTCGAGCTGGCTGACGATCTGGCTCGCCGCGGACTGCGTGATGTCGTTGGCGGCCGCCGCGAGCGAAAAGCTGCGATGGCGAGCGACGTCGCAGAACACTTTCAGCGAGCCTAGCTGCATGCTCAGGATTGTAGCATGCAAGAAACTAATGCCAAGACGACGCAGTATAAAAAAATCTGAACTTACATCCAGCGCGGCAAACTTTGCCGACGAGGCGAAACGGACATACCTCAAACCGCGGAATTCCCGCCCTTTTTCGCTATTTGCGTCAACTCCTGTTCGCGCGATCAGGCCCTTTTCAGCGTCCGAAAATCCTGTCGGCGCGGAAAGACATGCGGGTTTCGGGGTTCGTTCCGTTGTGGGAAATTCGGCCGATCGTAGAATTGAAGCGTCGATCCGCCCGATGAAACGGTTCGAACTGCCCGCCTCGAGACGACGATGGCCAAGTTCCTCTCCGCGCCCGAGAACGATCCCGACGATCCGTTCAACGACACCAAAATGTCGTTCGGCGACCATATCGAGGATCTCCGCGCCCATCTTCTGCGGGCCGTCTACGGCTTCCTCATCGCCATGGTTTTCGGCCTGATCGTCGGCAAATGGGTGCTGCAGTTCATCGCCGCCCCGGTCGAGTATCAGCTTAAGGAATTTTACGAACGATTCTACCAAGCCAAACAGGAGCAGTATCTACGCGACATCAGCCAGGCACGCATTCCGCCGATCCTGCTCGAGATGTGGGAAGACAACCGTGAAACGCCGGATGAAAAGACGGCAACACGGAAATTGCTCAACGAGATGCGCGAGAAATTGAATCTGCCGCCGATTCCCGAACCGCCCAATTCCGATGAAGGCCGCCTGCAACGCCCGTTGATGAGCGGCGTCATGCGCATGTTGGATCAACTCGAAATGGGCGACTGGGTCGAACCCGCGGTGCTGAATCAGATGACGTGGGCTCGCCGAAAAGTGATGATCTCGAACCCCGAACAATTCGTTATCTCGGTGATGGCCGATTATCGCAAGATCGTCCCGCCCACGCTCAAGACGCTCAATGTCCAAGAAGCGTTCATGGCATATTTCAAGGTGTCGATGGTGACGGGCCTCGTCATCGGGAGCCCCTGGATCTTCCTGCAAGTCTGGCTTTTCGTCGCGGCGGGGCTTTATCCGCACGAAAAGAAATTGGTTCACATGTATCTGCCGATCAGCTTGATTCTGTTCTTCATCGGGGTGCTCGTCTGCGAGTTCGCCGTCTTACCCAAGGCGATCGAAGCCCTGTTGTGGTTCAACGAGTGGATCGGCTTCGAGCCGGACCTGCGGTTCAGCGAATGGCTCGGCTTCGCAATCTTCATGCCCGTCGTCTTCGGCCTCGCTTTCCAGACGCCGCTCGCGATGTACTTCCTCTTCCGCATCGGCATCTTTGACGTCGACACCTACCGCAACAAGCGCAGGCTCGCCTGGTTCCTCATGGGCATCTTCGCCGCCGTGGCCACGCCCTCGGTCGATGCGATGGGCATGCTCTTCCTTCTGATCCCGATGTGCGTCCTCTACGAATTCGGCATCTGGCTGTGCCAAATCCAACCGAAGCCCGTCTTCGAGGAAGACGATGAACCGCTCGACGAACTCATCGGCGTGTAGGCATTTCGATTTTGTGTGGCCCTCTCGCTCCGCGAGAGGTTAGCAGATGAGGCCCAAGCAACCGCATGATTCGCAGCCGCTTACCTCTCGCGAAGCGAGAGGGCTACACAGGAGCGACGATCGTTTCATGCACAAATCGCAGTTTCTCGATGACCGGCGGCGACAGCACGAACGGATAGCCATCCTGCAACCCAAGCCCGCGGTTTAGATTGTTCAGCACATACGTCAGCGCGTACCAACTATCGATCATCGCCTCAAATGCCGTCGGCTCCGGAGCGATCACCTTTGGGTCTGGCTTCAATATTGGTTCGCCGGCCCGTTTGGGGCGCAGAGATAGGCCGCAGGTCGTCGCGGTTTCGAGCGTGTCGGTCATGTGCAGGTAATGAGCCCACGTCTCGGCCCAGTCCTCCCACGGATGCATGTTCGCATAGGCGGAAATGAATCGGCTCTGCCAATCGGGGGCAGGACCGTTCTTGTAGTGGCGGTCGAGGGCGTCGGCGTAGCTCTCGCGATCATCGCCGAACAGCTTGCGAAACGATTCGAGCCGATCACTGTCGCGAATCAACCGGTCCCAATAGTAATGACCGACTTCATGTCGAAAATGCCCGAGCAAGGTCCGATAGGGCTCATGCAGTTCGTGCTTTCGCCGCTCACGCTCCGGATCGTCCGCTTCGGCGATGTTGAGCGTGATCACTCCTTCCGCGTGCCCCGTCATTACCTTCGGCGCGTTCGGATCCTCGGGGTCGGCGAGAAACTCGAAGGCCAGGCCATGCTTCGGGTCGTCGATCTTGCTGGCGATCGGCAGATTCAGACGAAGCAAGCTGTAGATAAGCCGCCGCTTCGCGGTTTCGACCTTATACCAGGCGGCCTTCGCGGTCGGAGCAGCAAGGTTGGGAATCACGCGCGTCAGCCGACACGATAGGCAGTACGGGTCCTCGCTTTCGGCAGGCACCGCCCAGTTGCAGACCTGATGTTCGGAATAATTGCGGCACAGCCGATAGCGCCGCCCTTCCGCCCGTTTGAGCGGCGAAACCCACGCGTCGCCCTCCTGATCCAGCGAACCGGTCACGCCCAGTTCAGGCAAATACGCGAGCGGACGTTCGCAGCGTACGCACTGGACGCTCTCGAAAAAGACGAGGTGATCGCAGTGGTCGCAGTGGAAAACCTTCAAGGCAGCACTCCTGAGGAAAGAACGATCTGCCTCACTTCAGCAAAAGCCATTCCCGAAATGCCCCCTTCGGCCCTTGGTTTGCATAGGGTTGGCACGGAGGAACGGATGGTCGCGTTGCGCAACCTCGGCGTGGAATTGACCAAGCTTGCATGGCACGGCGTGCGGACTTTCGTCGCGACGTTCGTCGCTGTGTTCATCTATGGATGCGCCCGCTTACCTGTCGCATTGGTATCTGCAATCCGTTCCGCAATGGGCGGGGCTTGCCGCACTCGTCGCGTCGATCGAAGTGGGATGCGCTGGCAACCATCCTCGCTCGACAACGCGGCATGCTTGCCGCGATGGTGCTGGTGGACTTCGGCGTATGGAATTGGCGGCGAAACCGTCAGCACCGTGTTTCGCGAAGCGGAACACACTCAACCGACGCCAGCCCCCGCTTCCTCCGCGTCGACCTCGTTGGCGCAGACCGCGGCACTGCAAATGGCGATCGGCAACCTGTCGAACCAATTTCGCGGCGGCACCTGGCTGCGCCGCCTGCTCTGGGCCCGCGTACTCGGCTTGCTCGGCCTGGATTCTCAGTCGATCACGCCATGCGGAACTGCAACGCGGCGGAGCCAGCCTGCATCAACTACGGCAGGAACTCGAATCGAGCGCCGACGAGATGCTCATCGGCATCCTCCGCCTTCGCGCTCAGATGTGGACATGGGGCGCCGTCATCGGTTTTCCGATCGGCGTCGCCCTGCAGACTTTCGCCATCTCCCTGATGTCCGGCGTGCGTCTTTAGCGTTCCTCTTCCGCCAGCGCCCAGATCATCGGCCTGCCCACGCCTTCGCGGTAGACGATGCCGCGGCATCTGTCTGACGAATGCGACATCCCCTGCTTCCGCTAACGGTATGGATCATGCGGGGCTTGCCAGGCGACGAGAGCCAGGTCGTCCGCTTCCGCGTGCACGACTTCCACATCCTTCGGCCCCGCTGTCGCCCATGCTTCCGCGGGGCGGCTGCCGAAACGTGTAAGGCGAGGGAACAGCACCACCACCACGGCGAGCGATGCGATGGTGCCCAGGATTTTCGTAACGGCATCCGGTAGGCCGCGCGGCGAAGTCCAGGTCCGCTCCCCGGTGATCGGATGTCACCAGCGGTGTCCAGTGCTCGTCGCCTTGTTCCGGCGGCGGGTTTCTTCCACCAATCGCCGCAGACGGCGTAGAAGCTCGGCCAATCTCGTCAGCCCTTGGGCGTTCAGGCGATCCATGCCTCCAGATGCCGGCGGAGCGGCTGCAATCCTCACGCCCCTCGAACTCGCCGTCGGCATAGAAAGCCCGGCACCTGGGCCGGGGAGAGTTGAATTGATCGTTCCATCACCGCCTCGTCCGGCGAGGCCGATCGCCAGGCTTGAGCAGAGCAGAAAGGCTGATCATCACGCCGATCGATGCCCACCGCGTCGGCCACCCCGGTGATAATCAACTGCATCGACATGCAGACGAAGGTCTGCTGTCGGCGGGGCAGGCAATCGGCGGCTTGCCGGCATCACCAGCTCGGGGTCTTCGCGCGTTGCAACTCCTTGATCCAGTTCGATGCCGCGCTCGGCCTCGACTTCGGCGATCGACGCCGGCGACGAAGGCCCACGATGCTCATCGTCTCGCGGATGCCCTCGTTGCCGCGGCCTCCAGGTCGAGGGCGGCATTGCTGACCACACGCAGGAGCCATGTCTTAAACGAACGCCCTCGAAAGTCGGAAGATGCGTGATCGCTTTGACGAACGCCTCCTGCACCGCATCCAGGGCGTCTTCCTCATGCCCCAGCAGGCGATAGGCCACGCGGTAGGCGAGGGAGCGATGACGGAGGAACAACTCCTCCAGCGCGTCGCGTTCGCCGACATTGGCACGCTGAAGCAGCTCGGCATCGGAATGTACGAGGACAGCGGCGGTCATGGGAGGAGTGCCTTGCACCAAGGCGACGGCGGGCGGAAGCCGGTTTCCTGATCCTGTCCTAGACGAACCGAGCCGTCGGCCGATTCGATGCAGGATCTGCTTCCGCCCCAGAAACGCGACCCACGCTCGAAATTGCGCCCGAAACTTCGCCGATCGGTTCCATTCCGAACGCACGCGGCTTGTCGCCTCGGAACTTAACCCGCTCTAACGCCGAAGGTCCCGCCCGTGCCGCAGTTCCATTTCGGTTCCATTTCACCCCCGCACGAAACGACCACGCGCATGGCACCATTTGAGAGGTTTGCGCAAACTCTCCGACTGGCGTTGGACGAAGCAGCAACCCGCATGGCGAGCAATTCCAAGCCGGGTGTAACTAAGCTCCTTAAGGCGGCCGCATGGGAGGGCGAGGCGACTGCCGAGCCGCAACCGAGATCTTTTGCGGCCCTGTCGAATGCGTCCGGAGTCCGCTGGGCGGTCGGTGATGAATGTCGCCTTCCCTTCACTTAAGCGATGGCGACAAAGCTGAAGCCGACGCCGAAGACCAGCTGACTTCAAGGCTCCAGCGTGCCCGACATAGTCGAGAGCGAACCAACCCCACCTCGGTAAGCCAAGAACAAACACCGATTTGCGTTGCGATGTCAAATCGCCGGCGTTACTGTCCGGCTAGAGTTGGAATCATCAACGGTTCTGCGAAAGAGGGTGCGGCGATTGGAGAAATAAGGAGACATTCATGAATGTCCCCGTTCCTCTCTTTGGCAGCAATCGACTGCGGAGGCGTTGGGCCTGAGAACAACGCTCGACCCCGTGGCCGACCACGGAAAGGGCGACAAAAATGATAAATATCCACTTTTCTCTTCCGATCACTCGATCAGAAAACGTTGTTCGAGATTGGTGCCGAATTGGAGTCGAGAATATGTTCTTGCCGCTTCCGCGTAACGCTTGATGGCCGCATGGGCTTCCTCGAGGGCCCAGAGGCGTTCGTCGGCCGGACGGGAGGCCCACTGACGGTTGGCTTGGTAAAGGTTGGACATCGTAGAATCTCCGTTGAAGGGAAACCTTCCGGCGGGGATCGGGGCGAGGTCACCGCAACCGAACCGAACAAGCAGTTATAATTATGACTCATTACCAAGCTGATATGCCGTATGCGTCAACGAGAAAAATACGGCATTTCACGCATTCGGTCGCGACTTTCTCGCCCAAGATTCGGAGCAACCGATGGCCGAAGATTCCGCCGTTCCGGAGGGGGCGCCTCGGCGCAATTCCTACCCTTTCGATTCGCTTCAGAAGGCTTCCCGCTCCTTCGCCGCCGCATTCGCATCGCCCAGCGCGGCGAATCGGAACCCATTCAGGAGCAACTCGCCGCGGCGTGGAGGAGCGAGAGCTGCGCGATTGGAACTGAACTGGGAGATCGAGCGTCGAGCTTACCTCATCAATGCCCGCCGTAGCCCGCCAGGGTCAGGTTCCGACGCGTGGGGCAGCGATCGGCTTGCTTGTCGCTGGCGGGGTGTTCGCGACCCTGTGGCTTGTCCCGGCACTGTTTACCTGGGTCTTTCTCCTCGTCTCAATGCCCCTCGGCCTTTTGGGTGTGGTAGTCCTATTGGAGGGAAGCCGCCAATTCCGGCTGGCGGGCCTCTATCTGCGGGCATTTGAAGCGTTCGAGGCCAAGAAGCAAGCGATTCGCAGGGAATCGGTTTGCCTGGCGGCCGCACCGCACGACATTGCCGCCGAACCGCTCGTCGCAAAAACCGCGCTTTGGGAAGTAGATCAAGAAATCGACCAACTGCGCCGCGACGCAGCATTGGCGCGACTGGACAAGGAGTGGGAGATCGAACTGCTGAAGCACTACATCACGCCGAGGCGCGGCAAACCGTATCTTCCGGTCAAGACGCAGGCGGCATGGATACTTGCTGGAGGCATCCTACTCGGCGTTTTTGTTGCATTCGTCGGCACGCCCCGGCCCCGTCCGCTGCTCGGCTGCATCTTCGGCACCATAGGAATCGTGGGCGGAATATTCATGTATGCGGAGGCGGACGGGTATGAACAAGCCTATGCGAAGTATCAGTCGCGACGCAAAAAGATCATCGAGGGCCCCTGATCCTATCCTCGCTAATTTCACCGTGCCTTCCCGGGCCGGTAGCGACGATCTCGAGCGGTGCGTTTCTTTTCGGCTATTCTTCGTTGCGCGGGGCAGACAAAATACGCCTACTTTGGCGGTTGCGCAGGACGGCACCGGGTGGGCACAATAATGATGAATATCCCCTTTTCTCCCCCCCCGAACGTCGTCAGCACCCATTCCTAAACGCAAGATGCCACAGGATGGGTGTTCGATTCATTCAGTCTTCGAGAACTAAAAAGCTGCTGCCGAATTCCGCTTTGCGCAATTGAGCGGCGGTTTCGCGATCCGTTTGCACCCATTGGCCTCGTGTGTATTGACGGCCTTGGTCGTCAGTGATTTCGCGGAACGGGCCGCGGTAGAGGACTCGGGCGGTGGGTTTGTCGGCTGCGGCTGGCGCGAATGCTTCGATTTGCGTTTCGCGCATGGCGATGCCGTCGCGGACGAAGCAGGGTTTGCCGTCGAATTTGAGGAACTTCGCCTGGTGGAACCCGGCCGATTCCAGCCATGCGGTCACATCGGACTGAAGCGGGACATGCTGCACGGCGGCAGCGGGGCCGGGGAGTTGTGGAGGTTGCTGCAAGGCCGATTCGGCGGTCAGCACATGGACGAAGAGCCGACCCTTGGGCCGTAGCACGCGTTTCGATTCCGCAAGCAGGCGGTCGCGGACGGCGGCATCGATCTTGAGATTGAAGCTGCCGCGAAGGCGGACTTCATCGAGCGATGCGTCGCCGAACGGCAGCCGCTCGGGCACGGGCACGCCCATGTAGTGTTCCCAAAGCGCGAGCGTAGGAGTCGATGCAGCCGGCGGAGGAACCATGGCGGATGGCTGTTGGCCCGGGCCGCGGTGGTCGATGTCCCCGTCGAACGTGTAGACCTCCCACATCAAGCCGTCGGGATCGTAGACCCAAAATTTCGTCTGCTTCGCATAGCAGCACTCGACGCCCTCTTCTCGCTGCGAGCGAATGCCGGCGCGTTCCAATCGCTCTTGCATGCGGACCAGCGAGGCGGCATCGGGCATGCGGAAGCCGAGATGATTGAGCGCTCCGCCCTTGCCGCGCGGCGTCGGTTCCAGCGAGAGCACGAGCGGCGGTTCATCCGGCTCGAACTTCGCGTAGTCGCTCCGCACCTTCGCCGGCTCCATGCCGAACAGGATGCGGAAGAAGTCGATGGATTTCGACAAATCCGAGACATTCAGCGAAAGGTGAAACTTCACAGGGTCGGCGACCTTCAGCGAAACCGGGGCATTCATGAGTCAAGCCTCGTGCGGATCATTCGAAATAGACGTCAGTCTTGCCATGCTCCGCGTAGCGTTTGCGGAGCCAGGACTGGAACTCCGCATAGTGCGCATCGCGTTGTTCGCCGCCGTCGCTCAGGCGATTGTAGCTGAGAAACAGTTGCCGCCGCCAGCGGTCCGAGCGGTTGACGTCGGAACGATGCGGCACGAATCCGCCGAAGATGGCCACATCGCCTGGTTGCAACTCCAGAGCGACCGCATCCTCGGGCCGCACTTGCGTGTCCTCCAGCAAGCGAAACGTGCCGTCTTCCGGAGTCATCGGGCCGCGCTGATGGTAGCCGCGATAGACGACGGTGCAGCCGTTGCCCGCATGCGTCGTTTCCATGGGGACGAGGACGGTTAGAAACGAACGCGGAAACCCGGGCCAGCTGATCCAGTCCTGATGCAAGCCATAGCCCGGACAACCCGGCGGCTTGTAGATGAGCTTGTCCTTGAAGAGGGCAGGCGTTTCGCCGTAGAGATTCGCCAGCAGCGAAATCAACGCAGGATGATAGGCGATCGCCTTACAGGCGGGGGACAAATCGTTGATCGGGTCGAAGGTTTCGAATTCGCATTCGTTGGTGACGGCATTCGTCTGCCAGCGGCATCGAAGGTTGCGCGTCGAGATCAGATCGGTGCGATTACGGAGTTCAATCGCTTCCGCGAGTGCTTGCTCGACGAGTTCGCGAGGCAGGAGGCCACGCGCGACGACGAAACCGTCGTCTTGCCAGGAATACGACATGCGCGAGTCGGTTCCGCTCGGCTCAGCCAAGGTCGCTTGCAAGGCGGTCTCTCCTGGGAAGCGGCGCGACGAGGGCGGCCACGGCGAACAGGGCGGCGCCGATGGCGAGGCCGCGGAAAACGGGGACGTAGGAGCCGAACGATTCGTTGCCCCAAGCCAGCAGCAGCGGCCCGGCCGCGGAGGCGAAGACGGTCATCATCTGCGCCGCCCCCTGGATTTTACCGAGGTGCCGCGTGCCGAAGGCTTCCGCCCAGATGCCGAAAAAGAGAACGGTGACCATGCCCCCCGCGATCCCCATGGCGGCAGCGTAGAGGTAAACATGGTACAGCTCCGTCACTAAAGGAAACGCAAGCAACGCTCCGGCGAGCACAGTCATCGCGAGAGCCATGAGCTTCCCCGTCGCGATGCGCGTCGCGAGAAACCCCGTCGCCAAATTCGCGGCAAGGCCGATCATGGGCGTGGCAGCCGTCACCGTGAGAAAGATGTCGCGATCGAAGCCGCGGTCGGCGAGGATCGATTGGTTGAACAGCGACACGCCGGCGGCGATCAGCCCATAGAGCGAAGTCGCACCGGCATACACCCAGAATGCGGGCGTCATCAGCGTGGCCGCCAGAGTCAGCCCTTCCTGAGCCTGCGTGTTTTCCTCGACGCGTGTCTCCGCATCCGAGCGATCGAGCGACATGAGCAATGAGCCCACCACCGCGAATACCGCCACCGCGGCCCCAATGCCGAGCCAAATGCTTCGCCAACCCGGCTGAAGCGAATCCACGTACTTGACAGCACTGAATGCCGCCATGAATCCGATAGCGACGAGAAACGAATAGACGCCGACGCCGATTCCGGTTCGCCCGCCCGAGGCTCGGCCCATGATGGCGAGGCTAACCACCGACAGGGCACTCTGCCCGAGACCGCGAGTGAGCAACACCAAACCGAAAAGGGCCGGCATCAGCCAAACGCCCCAGGTCGGAGAGAGAAACGACATGGCGACGACGGTGCCGCTCAGGCTCCCCGCGACCGCGAGAACCATCCAGCGGCCGCCGATGCGGTCCAAGAGCCAACCGCAGGGGACGCAGAATACGGCGCCGATCAACGTCGCCAGCAAATTGACGAATGCGAAGTCAACCGCGTTGATCTGAAGTTCGGTCGTGAGGGGAACCGTGATCAGGCCGAGCCCATGCGTGCGGCCCGGAAGCGTCGCCGTCATTGCGAAAGCCGCGACGACGATGCCGATCCACGATCGCTGCAGAGCCGGGGCAGCCGCGAGCATCGCGGGTCGCCCGGCTTTGATTTGGTCCACCGCCATGTCCCGCTCCGGCTTAGAAATCGCCAAGCGGTTCGTTGCCCGCGCAGGTGCTGAGTTGGCGCCAGGTCGTCGGCGACACGCCATCGGAAACGAAGCGGACGCTGCCGTCGGCGAGCAAGACGTTGACGCCGCCGGTGTGGCGACTGCGAGCGGCCCGATATCCGACGGAGATGTAGGTCTTCGTCGGGTCGTTGGCGACGCAGTCGAAGATCTTTTGGTTCGGCGTGTAGTAGTGATTATAACTTACGCAGCGAGCTTCGCCCGAAGCCCACATGAAACCGCGGCGGTTGTAGCCGTTCCAACTCGAAGGACTGCCGGCGCAGTTGGTGTCGCTCGGCAGCGTGCCAGAGTATCCCGTGTACTTGTAGGCCACTTGCTCGTCGCCGGGTTGCGTGCTGGATACTTCCGCGTCGCCCGCCAGAATGCTTTCGGACATCGCTGCTGTGTTGGAAGTTCCGTCGGTGATCGAGAGAACTTTCTGCCCAGTCACCGCCGGGAAGACGCCGTCGGCGTCGATCGGCGAACCATAGTTGCCGCCGCTGGTTCCCGAACCGTGATTGGCGACATAGTTGGTCGGCCCCATGTCGGTCACGCCATACGCGCTGCTCACTGGGACGCCGCGATCGGAAGGGCACAGCAGCAGACCGATCTTTTGGACGACCGCGAACTTGTTCGCTGCCGTGATGTTGTTGGTCGCGTCGTACATCGGCTGCTTAAGATCCATCGAGTTGTAGATCGCGGTCTGCTCGAGGTACGGATTCAGCTGAGCAATCACGCTCCAGGTGTACTTGTAATCGAAGGTCGTGGACCCCGGCGCCGTGCCCGGATAGAGGGTCGGTAATTTCTTGTAGACGCCTTCATAGAGGCGCCGGTTGCGCGGCTTCTGGCACGGGCACGAGCGGCCGCCTCGCGGACTTTTTGCACGGCAGGTACAAGCAAGGCGATAAGCACTGCGATGATTGCGATGACTACCAATAGTTCAGATCAACGTGAACCCGTGTCGGCGATGAGATGCACCGCGATGGCGGTGAGGGCAGCGTGGCGGGACAATATTACGCCTGCCCGATTACAAGACGTTATCAGGCAAGATCTCGTCAACACCATTTGGCGAAAACGCTAAAATACCTCGGCGGCCGTCAGGACGATGGAGGCCAAGCCATGACCGAGACCCGCGATCCGATCCAGCCACGACGATGTGCGGAATTATTGAGCCGCGCTGGCCGCTCCGGGAGCGATTGCAGATCGTTCGACTTCTCGCCGACGGCCCACACAACGTCACGCAGATCACCGAAGCCCTCAAGATCCCGCCGCTCAACGTGTCGCACCATCTGACGGTGCTGAAAACGGCCCATCTCATCCAAGGGGAAAAGAAGGGCCGTTTCGTCATCTATTCGCTTTGCGACCATGTGTTGAATGAACGTGGTCCAGGCTGGAGTTCCCAAGGAATTGCTCGATCTCGGCTGCTGCCAAATCGTGTTTTCCGGAACGCTAGTGCCAAACGATCTCCTGCGGCGTTTGTGTTGCTGGCCTACCGCATGCGCGCGATTCGGAGGGCTCCCGTTAGCGGTTGCCGCCGGAGATGTGCCAGGCTTCGCCGGTGACCCAGGACGATTCCGACGACGCGAGGAAGGCGACGGCGGGAGCGATATCGTCCACTTGGCCGATGCGGCCCAGCGGCGTTTGCGATTCGATCTGCTTGCGGAAATCGCTTTCCGCGAGACCCGCGGCATGGAAGCCATCGGATTCGACCATGCCCGGATTGATGGAATTGACGCGGATCTTGCGGGGGCCAAGTTCGGCAGCGAGCGAGCGGGTGATCGCATCCACAGCTCCCTTCGTGCCGCTATAGACCGAGCCGAACGGCACTCCCTTCGTCGCGACGACGGAGCTGATGTTGATGATGCTGCCGCCTTCAGGACCGAACTGCTTCACGGCTTCTTGCGTGGAGAGGAGCAAACCGAGGACGTTGATGTTGAATTGCTTGTGGAAGTTCTCCTCGGTAACTTCATCGATTGGAGAAAATTGGTAGATGCCGGCGTTGTTGACCAGCACATCCAATCGGCCGAACGCATTCTTCGATTCCGCGAAGAGTCGGCGGATGTCGTCCGGCTTCGACAAGTCGGCATGGACCGCGATGGCTCTGCCTTCCTTCTTCTGGATGCGAGAAACCACTTCATCGGCCGCCGCCTTGCTTGACGCATAGTTGACGACGACGGCCGCCCCTTCCGCCGCGAGACGTTCCGCGATGGCGGCTCCGATTCCCTTGGAGGCACCCGTGACGACCGCGACTTTGCCGTTGAGACGCTTCATGACATTCCTCGATTCATGTGCCGAAACCCGGCGGGCCGGGCGATGACTTTCGTATCCCGTTTGCCGGACGTGAAGGATTACCGTCCCTTGGACGAGGTCTTACACGAAAACGAAAACCTCGACGATTTCGTATCGCGGCATCTGCCTTCGCAGTCATGATCGACGGCAATCGAGGGGCACGCGATTGCGTCGCCCAGTCCCTCCTGAATGAAAGATGGCACTCATGTGGATTCGCCTATTCGCAATCGCTGCCGCTCTAGGCGCCTTCGCGGCGGCAGAGGAGCCTGATCACACCGACTTGTCCACCTATCAAGACGCGCAAGGCAGGCCGCAGCCGATTCGATCTACCGAAGATTGGAAGATTCGCCGGGCACAGATCCTCAAGGACATGCAACGGGTGATGGGTGCGCTGCCCGATGCGAAGCAACGCGTTCCGTTGGATGTGAAGACCCTCGACGAGAACGTCGTCGGAAACATCATGCGACGGAGGATCACCTTCCGTTCCGACGCCGAGGGACGGGTGCCCGCGTATGTGATGATGCCGAAGGAAAAACCGTCACGAAAACGACCCGCTGTGCTTTGCCTGCACCAGACGATTGCCGCGGGGAAAGACGAACCGGCAGGCGTTCGGGGAAATGCGGAGATGAAATATGCCCTTGAACTCGCGGAGCGAGGCTATGTCGCGATCGTTCCGGACTATCCTTCGTTCGGCGAACACCAGTTCGACTTGGGGAAGAGCCGCTATGCGAGCGGCACGATGAAGGCGATTTGGGACAACATCCGCGCCGTGGAGGTGCTCGAGACTTTGCCTGAGGTCGATGCCGAGCGAGTCGGCGTGATCGGTCATTCGCTGGGCGGGCATAATGCCATGTTCACGGCAGCATTCGAGCCGAAGTTGCGGGTGATCGTGTCGAGTTGCGGCTTTACGACGTTTCGCAAGGATGACATGCCGAGTTGGACCGGCCCGGCGTACATGCCGCGCATCCGCACCGAGTTCGGCAACGATGCTCGCAAGGTTCCGTTCGATTTTCAGGAAATCGTCGCCTCCTTCGCTCCGCGTCCGTTCCTCGCCTGTGCGGCGGAAAAGGACACGGACTTCGACGTCTCCGGCGTGCGCGATGTGATGAAGGCGGCCGCGAGCATTTACGCGTTGCATAGGACCGAAAATCTGCTCGCGGCCTACTATCCGTCCGGTCCGCATGCCTTTCCCGCGGCGGCACGGCAGACAGCGTACGAGTTTCTGGACCGCTATCTGAAGCAATGATGCCGTGCCATCCTCCGACGACGCAACCAGGAACGGACGCAGTTCAGTTGGTGCCCCCGATCCATCCGTTGCAAGTTGCGGAACGCATGCACACGGGATTGCCGATCTCGGTCGAGTCGCCCCGCCTTCGCAACGCCGATATAATGGTTGGATTCTCGCCCATGGTCGACCGGAGGAGTTGGCGTGCTGCCGTCTGTTGCCGTCTCGCAGTCGCCCGAAGATAAGTTCCGCGAATACTTATCGAGCCGATCGCGCCCGCAGCGGTTTACGGACCAGCAGCGCGACATGGTCAACTACATCTTCAGCAAACACAACCATTTCGACGCCGATCAGCTGATCGACGAAATGAAAGACGAGGGACTGCAGGTCAGCCGGGCGACGATCTATCGCACGCTCGGAAAACTCGTCGATGCCGGCTTGCTTCGCCGCCTCGAGATCGGCTCTCGCACCTACTACGAACACGATTACGGCTACCCGCAGCACGACCATCTATTCTGCGAACGCTGCAAGAAGATGATCGAATTTCAACATCCGCTGATGGACCAAGTGCAGCGCGAAATCAGCGAGCAGCACAACTTCCAAATCCAAGGCCATAGCTTCGTCATCCGCGGCATCTGCAGCGAATGCAGCCGGGCGATGTCCACCAAACGAAGGCTAGACCTCGTCTAGCCGGCTTACCGATCCGATCGCTATTGCAGCGGTTTTGCACGCTTCACCAGTTGAAGTGCTACGCCCCAAGGGTCGCGCAAAAAGGTCATCTCGTCTCCTGCCGAAGTGACGTTGATCTCTCCTGCCTTGCTAGCACCCACAGCGAGCAAGCGGCTCAGCTCGCCAGTCACGTCTGTCACGGAAAACGCGATGTGGAACACGAGCGGGTCCATGCCGCGGTAATCGGGCACGGGGGCTTTCATGTGCCCATAGATTTCGACCACCGTCCGTCCGGCGCTGTCCGCGAGGAAGTGCGTGAACGGGGCCACGTCCAGCGCTCGCAAAATGCGCAGGCCCAAGTGCTGCACATACCACGCGGCCATCGCGGCCGGGTCGGCGACGTTGATCGCGAAATGCTCGATGTTCATCCACTACCTCTCCAGCCATCTGGGGTGGCACACCCTGAGCGCTTTGAATTCGTCTCCCAAAAACCAATTAAACGTCGCAAAGTCGTACCGCCTGTCGCAAGCTTTCCAACGCATTGCGAGTGGGAATGAATTCTTGCCCCACGTAGCCTTCGTACTTCAGATCGAGCAACTTCCGCAGGATCGGCGGATAGTTGATTTCTTGGCGATCATCCAACTCCGCACGACCTGGATTGCCGGCGACGTGGATGTGACCCAGTAAGTCCTTGCATTGGTCGAGTCGGCGGATCACGTCTCCATGCATGATCTGCACATGGTAGACGTCGAACAGCAGCTTCACTCGCTCCGAACCCACTCGGCGGATCACACCGGCGAGCCAATCGAGGTCGTCGCCTTGATAGCCGGGATGCCCCTTCATCGGATGCGAATCGTCGCGCGTGTTGAGATGTTCGACGCAGACGGTGACGCGTTTCTTCTCCGCATACGCTGCCAAATCGCGGAGGGCTCTCACCATGTTGTCCTCCCCCTCGGAACGGCTGATCTCCTCGCTCTTCGGGTTTTCGGGATCGCGCCACTTGAAGCCGGAGAAGGCGATCACATTCGGGAAACGGGCATCGGCACATGCATCGATCGACTTCTTCGTGCGATCGATGACTTCCTCATGGAAGCGGCGGTTGTTGAGTCCACGCATGAAGGGGGCGCCCGGCATGCCGTTGGGAGCCATCGCGCAGACGAGGTTATGCTTCTTCAGCGTGTCCCATCCTTCGGGGCCGATGAGTTCGATCGACGGGCAGCCAAGTTGGCGGGCCACCTCGCACATGCGTTCGAGGTTCCATCGTTCGCCGGCCGTGTTGAAGCACCAATAGGCGATCGACTGCTTGATCCGGCCATTCACGGCGATGCGGCCTTCCTGAGCGACGACATCGGAAGCGGCAATCGCGGATGCGGTTCCCGCGGCCGCCAAACTCTGGAGCAAATGACGACGATTGAGCTGGCTCACCGTGTTCCCTCTTCGCGGACTGGAAAGCGGAAGATTCGTAAACTGGCCGACACCCACATTACATGAGAAACCGGCGCGTCGCCCACGGAATCCGGGCCGTGCCTTCCAGGGGGCATCATGGCGGAAACCATTCTGCAGTTCGGCACGGGTCGATTCCTCCGCGGCTTCGCCGACTTCTTCGTACACGAGGCGAACGAAGCGGGCCAAAACGTCGGCAGCATCGTCGTCGTCCAGTCGACGGCCGGTTCGCGTGCGGAAGGGCTCAAGGGAAGCGACGGCTACCACCTCGCTCTGCGCGGCTACGAAGAAGGGCAGGTCATCGACCGCACGCTGAAAATCCGCAGCATCAGCCGGGCGCTGGAAGCAGGCAAGGAGTGGGCCGCCGTCCTCGAGTTCGCGGCATCGCCGACCCTGAAGTGGATCTGGTCGAACACGACCGAAGTGGGCCTCGCGCTCGATGAGCAGGACAAGTTGACGGACGATCCGCCGCGATCGTATCCCGCAAAACTGACGCGCGTCCTCTGGGCGCGATTCCAGGCGGGTCGGCCCGGCGTGCCGGTGTTGCCGTGCGAACTGATCGAAAACAACGGTGTCGTCCTGCATGGGCTGGTCCGCGATCAGGCGAATCGGTGGAAGCTTCCGGCCGACTTCCTCTCCTGGCTCGAAACCGAATGCACTTGGCTGAACAGCCTCGTCGATCGCATGGTGCTCGGCCCGCCGACCGATCATCCGATGGTTGGAAAAGACTCGATGCTGATCATGGGCGAACCATACGCCCTGTGGGGCATCGAGAAACCGAAAAATCGACCGTTCGATTTCATCAAGCATCCGAAGATCGAGATCGTGGACGACCTGACCGCGTACTATCTGCGCAAGGTCCGCATCCTCAACGGCATCCACACCGCGATGGTCGGCAAATTCATGCCGAAGGGATTCGAGACGGTGCAGCAAGTGATGAAGGATTCCGCCGCACTGGATTGGGTGCTGGGATTGCTCTACGAGGAAATCGTCCCCACCATCGCCTACCGTGTACCGGATGTGGCCCGCTTCGCCCGGCAAACGCTCGACCGCTTCCAAAACCCGTTCCTCGCTCACAAGCTCAGCGACATCGCCGCGAAGCATGAAGCGAAACGCAAAGTGCGATTGGAAACGACGATCAGCGAGTACGAGAAGCTGTTCGGCAAGAAGCCGGTGAAATTGCTGGAAGCAATCGCATTCACGCCCGGGTGAGGTGTCGGCCGGTTCTCCTCCCCTTTGGGGAGAGGGGTTGGGGGTGAGGGGCTATCCCGTGCTGACGCCTGTTGATCTGCAACAACCAGTGTTTGGGTTACTTCTTTTCATCCGCGGAGCAGTTTGGATTGCGCTGCAATGAACTCATCCAAGTCGTCGTCACGACTAAAGACAGGGCAACCGGCTTGTCGCAAGAATGAAATGCACTCAACGACTCGTTCGTCATCATCATCCATGATCACATAGGCAACGCCGTCAGATCCGAGGTAATGAATCAATCCAGGCTGAACATTCTCAGAGGCAAAAATCCAAAAGCGGTCCAGAGGCGCACGTTCAAGTAGAAAGGCTTCCGGGGATTCTCGAAATCGAGACATTGCCAAGCCTCCTACGGTAAAACACTCGATAGCGAATTCGGCTTCAGCATGGGCTAGCCCCTCACCCCCAGCCCCTCTCCCCCCCGGGGAGAGGGGAGCCGGAACTCAGACCTTCAGTCCATAGAACTCGACCGCCGACCCCGCGAAGATACGGGCTCGCTCGCTGTCGCTGATAGGGCCAAGCACTTCCACCAACGCGTCATACACCTGCCGATACGTCCCAGCGAGTTCGCAGACGGGCCAGTCGGAGCCGAACATGCAGCGGTGGGGGCCGAAGCATTCGAGGGCGGTTTCGACGTAGGGCTTCAGGTCCGCGGGCTTCCATTGCTTCCAGTCGGCTTCCGTCACCATCCCCGAAAGCTTGCACCACACATTCGGATACGCGGCCGCGGCCTTCATATCCTTGCGCCAGTCATCGATCAGCCGATCCTTGATCTTCGGCTTCGAGATGTGGTCGATGACGAGCGGCAGATTGGGAAAACGCTTCGCGAGCGTCGGCGCGTGGTGGAGATGTTGCGTGAAGAAGAGCAGGTCGTACGGCATACGATGTTTTTCGAAGACAGCCAATCCACGCATCACGTCGTCGCGGATGATGAAGTCGTCGTCGGGTTCGCCCTGCACGATATGGCGAATTCCGACGAACTTCGGATGATCCTTGAATTCGAGCAGTTGCTCCTCGCACTTGGGGCTGGCGAGATCGACCCAACCGACGACGCCGACGATCCAGGGATGCTGCTCCGCGAGTTTCAGCACCCAGCGATTTTCCTCGACGTTGTGCTGCGTCTGCACGAAGACGGTGCGATCGACGCCGACCTTCTTCATCAGCGGGGCCAAATCGTTCGGCAAATAGTCGCGGCGAATCAACGCGTGCTGCGGCTCTTCGAGCCAACTGTAGTCGAAACTGCCTAGCTGCCAGAAGTGTTGATGAGAGTCGATAATCATGGCTTCTCGGAGAAATAGGGTCGCCTACGGCTCCCCGCTAAACACTCGTCGTTTATTGCAAATGGGTGGGAGAACTCACTTCACGAAGACCGCCGATCTTCGCTCGCAATTCCTCGGCGCTCGATGCGAAAAGGGGGCTGATTTCGATCGGCGTCGTGACGTTGCCGTCCTGATCGCGAGGCACCTTAACGCCGAGTTCCTCAAGCATCGTGCCGGCGAGGTTGATCATGGCCTGCCGGCAGGTCGCGGGGGAATCGGGACCGGTGGCGTTTTTCACGGGCTCGAATTCACGCGGCCTGGTGGTCGTCTGAACCGTCCAGCGGTCTGCCTTCGGCAACACGTCGAAGATGAATCGCTCGAACTTCAACGCATTTTCCTTTTCGGGCTGTACCCTCGATCCGTCGGCCGCCATGTAGGGGACTTTCTTTCTCGCGACATGCCAGGGAATCGCGTCAGCGCCGGTGGTCACCTTGTCGAGAAAATCGACGTCGAACAAATGGATCGCGGGATTTCCCGCCCATAGCTTGGGCCGACCTTGTTCGTCCTTCGCGTGGGCAAGTTCGTCAGGGAGATCGGAGTACTCGATAATTCCTTTACGCCCTTCGATCAGCACGAGGTTGCCGACCTTTTCCGTCGGGTGCTTCTTATCGATCACCTTCGATGATGCCTGGGCGTCGCGAAGCAGATGTTGGCCGAGGAAGCGATAGTCGGCCAATAGCGTGAGCGGGTTATCGACCTGGAAATACGAAACGACGCGAATGCCGGCGCGTTTCATCGCTTCGATCAGCTTACTTTCGGCGAGGCCGGTGAGCGTGCCGCCGTGCCCATTCGGGCTGAGGAAAAGCTTGCCGGGGATTCAAGCAGCAGCCGACCGTTTTCGAGATCGAGGGCGGGCATGGTGCCTTGCTGAAAGATACGGACATCCTGCAGTCCGAACGATTGATTGTCGCGGAAATGGTCGCGTGTTTCCAGGTCGGTGGCAGGGCTTGTCATCACGAGGAACGGGATCGCTCGGCGGTATTTTCGCTCCAGGGCGACGACTTTCTCCGCGTGAATCTGAAACAGCGTTTTCCCCGAGATCGGCCCAATCGGGAATAGCCCCTTGGCATGCTCGAAACCAAGCCGACTCCCCTGCCCTCCCGCGACGACGAGAAACGCGACCTCGCCGCGATCGAACGCTTGTTCCCCGCGTTTGCGGAATGACTCGAGTTGCGAGGGATCTTCCGATGGGCGTGGCAACGGCTCGATGCGATCGATCGGCGGCAACGCATCCTTCACATCGCGTCGTTCGTACAGCGATTGCAATTCCGCGAAATCGATCGCTTCGAGTTGCTCGACCAATTCTCGCCGCGCATCCGCCGCAAGCCGATTCCAATCCACGACGGCATGCTCTTGGCGATACTTTCGCAGCTTGCGCAGGAGCGAATCGGGAACCGCATCCATCATGAACTCCGAACGACGAGGACACGCATCGATCGGCCTGGGAGGGCGAGGCTCCCGCCGACCCGCAGACGAGGCGCTCGCGAAACGATCGAATTCTTCGCGGGCCTTCCGTTTGCGGCTCGGCGGGAGCCTCGCCATACCATCACCGTTCTTCCGAGCCATCCATTGTAACGGCTGGTTTCGCGAGGAAGAACCAATCCCACGGCGCCGGATACTTCTTCAGCTCGCGCCATCCCGCGAACTGCTTCCACGAGAGTCGGACCTTCTTCTGCTGGACGACGCGGAAGCCGCAGCGGCGGAAGCGGTAGCGGATCTCGTAGGGTTGCCAAAAATGCTGTTCCAAGCCTTGGAAGCGGAATTGGCCGAAGCCGAAGTCGTAATCCGCATGATCGTTGAGATGGGCGGCGTTCTTGCGGGCTTGTTCCAGCGGGATGCCGGAAGCGAGGGCGCGATCGAGGAGCAGCGTTGTGAGATAATGAATCCCGTCCATCGCGGGGAGGATGCCGAGGAACCACCCGTCCGGCTTCAACGCGGCTCGGATCGCGTGCAGCGATTTTTCCTGATCCCGCACATCGGGCATCACCAGGCTGTTGACCGAGACGGCGACATCAAGTTGGCCTTCGAGTTCCTTCAGGTCCATCATGCTCCCTTGGACGAAGCGGACGTTTTTGCGGTCGCCCACCTTCTCCTTGGCCCGTTTCAGCATCCCTTCCGCGAAATCGACGGCAATCACTTGTTCGTATTTCTTCGACAGCAACGGCAATAGCGGGCCGATCCCGCAACCGAGATCGCCGACGACGTTCGCACCGCGTTTGGCGAGGGAAACGAGCGCTTTCCGCAGCGGGCTTTTGACGCCCGGCAGATATGGATCGATGAACTCTCGCTCATACCACGCGGCGGCTTCGCTCCAGGATTCGTTCTGTGCGTTCATGCCATCTCAATTCGAAGGAGCAGTTTTGCCAGGACCCGAGCCGCAATAATGATGAGCCCACATCCCTCACCGGACGTGGGAGGTCCGCACTTGCACTTCAACAGTCGAATCGGCGCCGCATGATTGCCATGCCATTAGCTGAGATGCTGCGCTCGCAGTTCGGCAAACGCTTCCAGTGCGGGTCGCGGATTTTCTTCGGCATCGAATAGTCCGCACTGCGGGAATTGATGCGGATCGGCGTCGCACAGATGCGACCAGACGATACCGCGGACAAACGGCTTGCACAAAACAATCGACGCGAACTCCCTCGCCCAGTCAGCCTGCAAGGCCGCCGCATGCCCGCCTCGCCACCATCCGCCCTCGATCCGCAGGTCGGGGTCGCCGTTCGGATCCACGCCCTCGGCCGCGGGATATGCGAGGGTTGCTTGCAGCGGTGCGCCGAGCAGGGCATACAAATCAAGGATTCGCGATACGTCAAGCGTATCGCGGACATAGCTGCCGCGCGGGGAGATGCCCATGGCGATTTCCAGGTCGATCGCCGCGAATCGCAACCCCGTCCGCATGAGCGTGTCTACGAACACGAAAGGGGACTGAGCACGCTCTTGGCACGCGAGATAATCGCCGAAGGGATGTGCGACGCCGATGGCGATTTCGATCGTCGGATCGATACGACGCACGGTGTCGGCGATGCGATGCGTCAGCCAGAGCAGTTCTTCGTCTGTCTGGGCGAGGGTACCCGCCCAGTTGCTCGCCGCAGTCGTCTGCCAAAAGCGAATGCGACCGCGATAGCGACGCACCGCCGTCTCCGCGAAATCGGCAAGTTTGCCGCCGAGCGATTGAATGTCGCGCTGCTTGAGCCACAGCCAATCCGGCAAATCCTGCCCGGCGAAATCGAGAAGCGGACCGCCCAGAATCGTAAGGCGATGGCGCTCCGCCCAGTCGATCAGTTCATCGTAGTGAGCCCAGTCCTCGGACTTTTCCTTCGGCGAAATCTGCTTCCAGGAAAAGGGAATCGCCACCGCATTAAAGCAGCGGAGAAAGTCCTGCTCCATGTCGCCCGTCGGTATGCGATGAAGGCGGCACGCTTGCACTGAATCCAACTTCGGTTGTCGCAGATGTCGGACCTGGAACACCTGATCTACGTACGCCCGCACCATGCGTTGGGCCGCGTCGTAACCCTTTTCGAGAGCCGTCTGGGCCTCGGCCATCGCCGCAGGCGCCGGGGACTTGGAGACTGCCCGCGCAAAGGCGAATGTCGCATCTCGGATCGTCTCGGGCAACCCCGCCGGCATGATGAGCCCGCCCATGATCCAGTCGGCGGCCTGCCCGCGAAGCTGATTGATTTTGCCGCGGGCAAGTTCGAGCGGCAGGTAATACGGAGCTAGCCGTTCCATCAGCGTCGCGGTCGGGGTCATCATCATGCCTAGACCATCGACAAGCCAAGGCACTTCCAGAAAACCGGATTCGTCCGTCTGGCGGGTTAGGAGAAGTTGGCCTTCGTCGACGAGCACTTGCGAAAGATACGGCATGCAATCCTGGCCGCCCGCAACGCATGCCTGTTCAAGCTCAGCGAGTTGCGTGGGCGAAAGAGAGTCGGGCAGGCGAAACGTGAGCGTTCCCATACGTCCCCGACTCTAAATTGCCGGCGCCGCGATTGTGGCGATACCCGACGGCTGGGGGCGACCATCTGCGCTGGGAATCCTACGGAAATCGCGTCCTGAAAGCAACCTGCGCGCTTTGCATGGCTTCCCTCTCCCTTCGTGCGAGAGGCGATGCGGGTGAAGGGAGCAAAGGGCGATGGCACCTCACGCAACGGCGGCCACCTTACGGTGTTCAAGCGAAGGTCAAGCGCCCAACATTCGCGGCGGCGCGAAAACACCGTTTGCTGACGGCGACCGGCCGCGAAACACCGTTTGCTGACGGCGACCGGCCGCGAAACACCGTTTGCTGACGGCGACCGGCCGCGAAACACCGTTTGCTGACGGCGACCGGCCGCGAAACACCGTTTGCTGACGGCGACCGGCCGCGAAACACCGTTTGCTGACGGCGACCGGCCGCGAAACACCGTTTGCTGACGGCGACCGGCCGCGAAACACCGTTTGCTGACGGCGATTCCAAGACCGGACGGTCTTGGAATCGCCGTAGATGGCGTTATCCAATCCGTCATTATCCAACGATGCGGCAACCTGTTCCAGCTTAGCGTAGGCGAAAAGCAACCCCCGAAACTGACGTAGTCTCTCTGGTTCCCGGACAGATGGGCCATCGCGGATGGTCCATGCCCAACCCGAGCCCCGTTCACGGGGCTTTCGCGAAGCGTTTAGGCCCGCCCTTGAGGGCGGGTAACTCGTGGACCACATGAACGAAGTGAGCCCCATTTATGGGGGTTCTCGCCGTTCGGCTTGAGCCGCTGACGCTGCAGGTGGCTAAAGCCAAACCGCAAGAAGCCCCGTAAACGGGGCTCTGAAGGGAATGGGTCGTCGCCACCCTGAACCCGCCCTCAAGGGCGGGCCTAAACGCTGCGCGAAAGCCCCATGAATGGGGCTTGGGCTGGGCCTGATGTCGCGAAACGTGTGAAATGTCGCGTCGTTGGACGCTAACGGATTGACGCACCTATGTCAATCAGTCTGCGTACCCTTTCTCTGTTAAGATCAGACCCCATAGTGCTTTCGTAAGGCATCAACGATCGCGTTAAAGAGGTCGTTATCTTCGATCGTCGGCTCGTAGCAGCAAGCAAAGTAGAATCGCGGTTTTTCGTCGAGAAATGAACGGCCTCTTTCTGCGGCCATCTTATTCAGGTCAACAAGTGTATAAGGCTTGCGGCACATGTCGCAGTGAGCCATGCGCCAAACAAAGGCGATGTCGAGGTTATCGTTCGGCATTACTTTTTTAATTGGAAAGACGAGGCGCCAGGATTCCGATGCTTCTTCAACCCTCGGGGGATCATCGCAGCAGCTCCCTAACAACCCGCCCCGGTTGCCCGTCGAGCAACGTCAGTTGCTGCCCATTTCTCGCGAAGGACACCTGTGCAGGGTCCAACCCAAATAGGTGGAGCACGGTCGCGTGGAAGTCGTAGTGGTTCACGACATCGCTGACCGCGTGGTGGCCGAAATCGTCGGTGGCGCCGAAGGCCATGCCTCCCTTGATACCGCCGCCGGCGAGCCACATCGTGAAGCCGTAGGTGTTGTGGTCGCGGCCGATGTTGCGTTCGTTTTGGATCACGGGGAGTCGGCCCATTTCGCCGCCCCAGTGAACGAGCGTCGAATCAAGCAGGCCGCGCGATTGCAGGTCTCTCACCAATCCAGCCGAACCGCGATCCACATAGCGGCATGATGCGGGGAGTGCGGTCGTGATGTTGCCGTGGTGGTCCCAGTATTGATTGCGCGTGCAGATCTGCACGAATCGGACGCCTCGCTCCACGAGTCGGCGAGCGATCAGGCAACGCGTGCCGAACTCGGAGGTGGCGGGGTCGTCGATGCCGTAGACCTTCTTCGTCGCGGCCGACTCGCTGGAAATATCCATCGCCTCGCGCGCGGCGAGCTGCATGCGGGCGGCCAACTCGAAGCTGGCGATACGCGATTCCAGGTCCTGTTCGCCGGGGCGGGCCTGGGCATGCGTGCGATTCAGGTCGCCGAGGAATTGCAGGTAATTTTCCTGTGCCTGACCCCGAAGGTGCGGCGGAGGATCGAGGTTCAAAATGCGCGGTTCCTGAGCGCGGACGACGGCCCCCTGATACAGCGACGGCAGCCAACCGTTTGACCAGTTGTCCACGCCGAGCACGGGATGGCTCACGGGGTCCGCGAGCACGACATAGGCGGGTAGGTTTTGGCTTTCGGTCCCCAATGCATACGTCAGCCAACTGCCGAGCACGGGCCGACCGGTAAGGATACGGCCATTGTGCAGCGCGTTGATCGATTGGCCGTGATTGTTGACGCCCGTGTGCGTGGATCGGATGAGGCAAACGTCATCGATCACTTCGGCGAGGGCGGGCACGAGTTCGGAAAGCTCGATCCCCGCCTGACCGCACTTGCGGAATTTCCAAGGCGAATGAAACACCTTGGCGCTCGCCTCGGCCGCGTTGTCGTATTTGATGTCGCCGGGAAAAGGCTGCATGTGGTAGCGAGCCATCGCCGGCTTGGGATCGAAGAGATCGATATGGCTCGGCCCCCCTTGCATGAACAAGGAGATCATCGCCTTCGCTTTCGGCTCATGCTGCGGCGGCTTGGGCAGCAAATCGAATCGCCGCGGCGCCAACTCCGGCCTCGGCGTCGCCCGAGCCTGATCGTGGTTCAACATCCACGCGAGAGCCAAACTGCCGACGCCGAACCCGCTCTCCGCCAGGAACCGTCTGCGACTATTCAGCATTGAAGCACCTCATCGAATTCAGCGAAGCCATCGATCATTCCCTCTCCCTCCGCCGGCGATCAAGCAAAGTCGCCATCGCAGGATGGGCGGAGGGAGAGGGTCGCCGAAGGCCGGGTGAGGGTGGATCTGCGAAGTCAGTACCAGGAGGGAGGAATACGGACCAACGTCGCGTTTGCTCCACATTCCTTGCCTTTGTCTACCGTCCGCCCCCCTCACCCGCCCTACGGGCACCCTCTCCCCCCGCTTCTCACTTCGTCCCTGCCTTGCTGGTTTCGCCAGCGGGGGGAGAGGGTATTCAATCCACATACAGGAAGCGATTCGCCGTCAACAGGGCTTGGGCGAAGTTGCTCCAGGCTTTCGTCTCCGGCTCAGCGATTTTCTGATTCGTAAACTGCTCCGTCTGCCGACGGACGAAGGCGACGGAACCTTCCACCTCGGCCGAAGTGGGCGTCGTCGCGAACGCGAGTTTCCAGGCGCGGACGATGCGTTGGGCGGGGTCGTCGCCGGCTTCCTTCTTCACGCGTTCCAGGAGGAAACTCGCTTGTTCGTGGATGAAGCCGCTGTTGAGCAGCATCAGCGATTGCGTCGCGGCGGTCGAGTTGTTGCGCTTCTCGCAATTCGGATTGACGATCGGAGCATCGAAGCTTTCCAGCATCGCGAGCGGCAGGCTGCGGCGGACCTGCACATAGACGCTGCGGCGGTATTCTTCTCCGCTGAGCGACTTCACCTTGCCCAGCGGCGTGCCGTCGCCCGGATTGCGGATGTCGTTGCCGATGACGACTTGGCCCACATCGTCATGCGTGACGGGTACGGAGGGTCCGAATTCCTTGAGGTTCAGCTTGCCGCTGACGGCGAGGATCGCATCGCGGACCGCCTCCGCTTCCAATCGACGCACCGGCATGCGCCCCACCAGGTGATTGTCCGGGTCGATGCGGTCATGCTCCGGGCGTCGCTGCGAGAACTGGCGATAGGCGGACGACGTCAGCATCAGCTTGTGCATGCGTTTGAGTCGCCAGCCGTTCGACATGAAGTCGGCGGCGAGCCAATCGAGCAATTCGGGATGCGTCGGCCGATCGCCCAGGATGCCGAAATCGCCGAGCGAAGCCACGATGCCTCGGCCAAAATGGTGGTGCCACAGGCGATTCATCAACACGCGGGCCGGCAGCGGATGCTTGCCGTCGGTCAGCGAGCGAGCATAGGCGAGGCGATGGCCCGAGGTCGGCAGAGCGCCGTCCTTCGCCGCCAGTCGGCCGATGCCGGTGGGCTCGAAGATGCTCAGGCCCGCGGGTTCGATTGCTTCCTTCGGCTGATCCGGGTCGCCGCGATCAAAGAGATGCGTCGTCGTCTTTTGCCCCGGGATTTCAGTCACGGCACAGACGAAATCGGGCGTGGGTTTCGTCGCTCGCAGCTTGGTCGCCTTCTCAGTGAATTCCTTGAGCACCTTCGCCGCCTTGGAATCGTAGAGGTACAGCGAACCCGACGACACATTCACGCTTGGATGCGTCTTCAGCAGGTTCTTCTGTTCCGGCGTCCGCTTCGCATCCGGCGTGTTGCGTGCGACGCGGATCGTTTCGTGCATCTCCGCCGGCAGCTTGGCGAGTTCCTTCTGGAAGGTCGCCTCGATGAATTCCTTCTCGCGTCCCAATCGCTCCTGATCGATCTTGGCCGCTTCTTTTTCGATCTCATCCGCCTTCTTGCGGTCCTCGTCCTTGAAGAGCGTGATGAGCCGACCGCCCGGATTTCGCCAAGCTTTGGGGTTCAGAGCCGGCTCGAACACGGCCCGCATGCGGTAGTAATCGACCTGCGAAATCGGATCGTAGCGATGGTGGTGACACTGAGCGCAATGCACGGTCAATCCCAGCACCGCGGTCGAAACGATCTGCAAAGTGTCGGCCACATTTTGATTGCTTGCTTCTTTGAGGTTGGTCCCCGGCGATGCGGTCCCGTCCGGTGCATTTCGCAGAAAGCCGGTCGCGATCAGTTTGTCGAGTTCTTCCCCCGTCGCTTTTTCGAAGGGCCGCTGGACCAACTCGTCCCCCGCGATCTGTTCTTGCGGGAAGCGATCCCACGGCATGTCCGCGTTGAACGCTCGGATCACATAGTCGCGATACTTGTAGGCATGTTTGCGGATCGGATCCTCAGCCGTGAACCCTTCCGAATCCGCGTAGCCCGCCACATCCAGCCAATGCCGGCCCCACCGTTCGCCATATCGCGGAGACGCGAGCAGGCGATCGACCAGTTTCTCATACGCGTCCGGCGATGCGTCTTTCAGAAACGCTTCAACCTCGTCGGTCGTCGGCGGCAGCCCATGCAAATCGAACGTCGCTCGGCGAATGAGGACGACGCGATCCGCCTCCGAACTGAATCCAAGCCCCTTCTCTTCCAACTTGGCAAGCAGAAACGCATCGATCGGATTCCGCACCCGATTCGCCGTCTTTACGGTCGGCGGTTGGTTCACGCGAATCGGCTGATACGCCCAATGCGACGCTTCCTCCGGCGACACCGAAAACCCGAGCGGCAACTCCTTTGGTTCCGCCCGCGCGACCTGCGCTCCTTGCGTGATCCATCGCTCGATCGTCTCGATCTCCTTCGGCGTCAGCTTTTTTTTCCCCGGCGGCATTTCGCCGGAACGAACCCGCTTCACCGCAAGGCTATCGCCCGCCTTTCCGACCTCAATCCCTGCCCCGCTATCGCCCCCCGTCGCCATCAAATGCTTGAGACGCAAATCGAGCCCGCCGCGCAGCTTCTTGCCTTCGCCATGGCATTCGAAGCAATGTGCCTTGAGAATCGGCCGAACGTCCGTCTCGAATTTCAAAGGCGTCTGAGCCGTGCTTACGGCAGGGAATAGGAAAAGCGCAACAACGAGGTGGATGCGTTTCATAGTGGCGAGCGCAAGGTGGGGGGGACGGAAGCGGGAGGGATGAATGAAGTGTAACGCATCGCGTGGTTGATTTGAAGCAGGAAACCTAACTCACACCTCGAAACATCGCGGGAAAGCACCGGCCTCGGAAGCCGCTTTGCCGCGCATGACAAAGCCCCAGGACGCGATCCACGCGAACTGGGGCCTTCAAGATACTCTCGGCTACACGAGGCTTTCGAGCAAGAACTTCAGTTTGCGCACTTCCGAATCCATCGCGTACGGCGCGTCGGCCACATCATGGATCGCAACGCTCAGCAAGCGATCGTAGCGCTGCCGGTTCAGCATGGTGATGATCCGTCCGTATTCGATTTCGCCTTGGCCGACGCGTACCTGAAACTTGCCCGGCGCTTTGCCGGTGTCGCGCAGATGCACGTGGCGGACGAACGGAAATACTTCGTCGTACGATCCGCCTTGATGCGGGCCGTTGATGAAGTGGCTCGGATCGAGCGTGATGCCCAGGCCGGGTACGCGCTGACAGAGTTCCACCGACATCGAAGGCGTTTCAGTCAAAGTGCCGATCCGCGTCGGCAGTGTGACGACGATCCCTTCGGTGGATGCGAGCCGAACGATGCGGTTCAGGCGTTGCACCTCGGCGTCGGTTCCGAAACCGAGCGGCGAGGGGGGCATGCTGATGACGGAGACGGCCGATGAGCGGGCCAGCTTGCAGATGGCGCGAAGCTGAGCGTCGTGCTCGTCCTGCGTCGGCGCGTCGATCTCGACGCTGAAGGCGGCCGGGCTCAGGCTCGGCCCGATGCGGACGGCTTGGGCGGCGGCGGTGACGTCCTTCGCCACCTCCGAAGGCTTGAGATGCGGGCCATTCTCATGGATCGCGATCTCGACCTTGCTGAATGCCAGCTCCGCGATGATGCGCAGAGCTTTTTCCAAAGGATGACGCGCGAAGCAAAGCGTCGAACAGGCGACGTACACGGTTTCCCCTCCCGTTCTCGTCGAGTTGCGAGTTCCCCCAGCGGATGCGGCTTCGTTTCCCCCGACCGCATTTCCGCCACAACGAAGAGCGGGACGATAACGCGAAGCTCGAAGTTGACAAGATGAGTTTTCGATGCACGTTGTTTAGCCGCTCCTCGCTCAACGCGTCATTCGCCGCAGATCGCCTCGTCGTTGCTCGAACCGGAAAGACGGGTTTACCCTCGGCCCGTTCGACGGTATGAACCGGCCTCTCGTTTGGGGGAACAGACGAGTCTCCGGGGGAAACTCTCATGAACCACACCAAGGTTCACGACCACGTATTGGATCAGATTCGCGTTGCCGTGGACGCGTCGATGCTGGCGGCTCAGCGCCGGGAAGAAGCGTTCGCGGCGGGCATGGTGCCGATGGCGGAACCTTCGCCCTTCGCCAATATCCGCGTCGATTTGGCCCAGCGGACGTTCGGCGGGCCGCATTTCGCACGGGCGGAGCAGCTCGCCCAATCGCTCGACGAGCAGATTCGCGATGGCGAAGAACGCCTTCGGCAACTCACCGAACGCTCCGAAGCGATGCGCCGCAGGCTGGCGGATTGGGTATCGCGCGCGATAGGATAGCCCCGCTTTCGCGGCGCCCGTTCGCCGCGCTGCCAGGGGTGCGTCATGCCGAAAGTCGCTGTCATCCTGCCCGCCGCGGGACGTTCGTCTCGCTTCAAGGACAAGGAAAAGAAGCCGTTCGCCACGCTCGATGGACGAGCCGTTTGGCTGCGCACGGCCGAGTTGTTCGTCAATCGGCCGGACGTGGTGCAGGTGCTCGTCGTCGTGTCGTCGGACGACATGGAAATGTTTCGGCGACGCTTTGGTGCGAATCTCGCCTTCATGAACGTGCAAATCGTGGAAGGCGGCAGCGAACGCTTTGAATCCGTGGCGAATGCCGTCGCACAGGTGAAAGACGAAGCGGAGCTGGTCGCGATTCATGATGCGGTGCGACCCTGCGTGACCGATGCGTTGATCTCGTCCGTTTTCGCGAAGGCCGCCGAAACCGGGGCCGCCATCCTCGCGGTTCCGGTGTCGGACACGGTGAAGCTAGCGGATGAAGGCAAGAAGATCATGGCGACCAAGCCGCGTGCTGGGCTTTGGCTCGCTCAGACGCCGCAGGTTTTCCGCAAGGATTGGTTGGCCGAAGCGTATGCCGGCCGATCGAAGCACCGCGACATCACCGACGACGCCCAACTCGTGGAAGGCGCCGGCCATCCTGTGCACGTCGTCGAAGGCGTGACGACGAACATCAAGATCACGACGCGAAACGACCTGCTGCTCGCGGAAGCGATACTGAAATCCGCGCCCAAACCCAAAGTCAGCGGCCCTGCCCACCCCTTCGGCGAGGAAGAAATGTGGGGCGGGAAAGGGTTGAAATGACGGGTCGCCTACGGATCCCCGCTAAACGCGTCGCTTCACCACCACTATCCATTCACCCCTCACCACTAATCGATGCGTTGGCCGATCGTTCGCCTGATTTGGTGGCGTGAGCTGAGGGATCAGCTTCGCGATCGACGCACCGTGTTCATGATTGCGTTTCTCCCCTTGGTGCTGTACCCGCTGCTCGGGTTCGGCGTCATGCATTTCGCGATGCGCTTCGTGCAGACGACGACGCGCGTCGGCATTGCGATCCCCGAAGGTGCGGCCAAGTCGTTTCCAATTCGCGAACCCAGCCATGTCGGACATGATCCGCGTGCGTGGGTTGGGGCATTTGCCGCAACGGATGGACGTGCGGACCGACTGATCGGCGCCGCCGCGTTGGTGCATGCTGCTCAGGGGAAGCTCGATTATCCGCCGTTGATCGACGATAGCCTGTTCGCCGTCGCCGATCCCGCTTTGGGCTCGCTGGGAATTTTAGGCACGAATGCCCGGCTCAAAGTCGTGTGGCTGGCGCCGGACGATGCGAATGCTTTGGAAGAGAATCGCGTCGATGCGATTCTGCAGACCTCGCCGGAATTTTTTCGTGCCTTGGAGCAGGAAGAAAAAAACCGTGCGGTCGACAGTCAACCGCCGCTCGGCAGGCCCGAGGTGCAGGTTCGCGTCAGGCGGGATGAGGATAGCTCCCGGCTCGCGTTGCAACGGCTCAAGCCCGTCCTCGACGAATGGAAGAACGCACTCAAGACGACACGCCTCGCCCGACGCGGTCTGGATGCGACCTTCGACAGGCCGTTCGAGTTTCGCGAACCGGAAACCGCTTCGAACGAACCGCGATCCGTGTTCGACCTGCTGATCCGTATTTTTCCCTTCATGCTGGTCATCTGGTCGCTCGCCGGCGCACTCTATCCCGCGGTCGATATTTGTGCCGGCGAAAAAGAACGCGGCACCATGGAGACGCTGCTGATCACGCCGGCGGGGCGTGATGAGATCGTCGTCGGCAAGTTTCTCACGATCTGGATGTTCTCCGCCGCTTCCGCGCTGCTGAATCTCGCCAGTATGGCATTCACGACGTCGTTCTTCGGCTCGCAATTCCTGGGCGGCACGATTCCGCTCGGAGCTTTGCTGTGGAGCGTGCTGCTCGCGCTACCCCTCTCCGCTCTTTTCAGCGCCATCAGCCTCGCCATCGGAGCGTATGCGCGGAGTTCCAAGGAGGGGCAGTATTACCTGATGCCGATGTTCCTGCTGACGATGCCGCTCATCTTCATGACGCTGGCGCCAGGCGTGGAACTGAATCCTTACTACAGCCTTGTACCGATCACCGGCGTCGCGTTGCTGATGCACAAGCTGATGGCGGCGCAGACCTTCATGGATGTGCCCTGGCTTTACTTCGTCCCCGTCCTCGGCCCGATTTGCCTCTATGTCTTCCTCGCACTCAAATGGGCGATCGATCAGTTTCATCGCGAAGAAGTGCTGTTTCGCGAAGCCGAACGACTCGACTTGCGTCTCTGGATCCGACATTGGCTGCGCGACAAGGAGATCACGGCAACGACGGGCCAGGCGTTCTTCTGCTTCGTTCTCATCCTCGGTTTCCGCTGGTTCTCGATGGGAATGGGCCGGCAGCTCAGCGTCATCGTTCATACGGGAGTGGTGCAGCTCGGATTCGTCGCGGCTCCCGCCTTGTTCATGGCGGTCATCCTCAGCAAGAAGCCGACGGCCGCGTTACATCTCCGGGCGTCGCCGATGCGCTGGTTCGGCGTCGCCGCGTTGATCTCGCTCCTGCTGCTGCCGCCGATGGTCGAATTCGCCATGACGCTGTTTCAGCGATTTCCGCATTTGGAACGCATCTTCGAGGAACGCCATCCCCTGCTGATGGAACTCCGCAACCTCGTCGGCGACATGCCGCCGTGGTCATATTTTCTCGTATTCGCGATTTTACCTGCCATCTGCGAGGAACTCGCCTTCCGCGGCTACATCCTTAATGGCCTTCTGAAACGATTCCGCCCTCGCTCGGCGATTCTCCTTGCCAGCTTCCTGTTCGCCCTGTTCCACATGAACGTCTTTCAGTTTTTCCCCGCGTTCTTCCTCGGCGTGATTCTCGGTCTATTGACTGTCCGCAGCCGCAGCTTGTACCCAGCGATGCTTTTCCACTTCCTGTACAACGCGCTGCTCCTCGCCTCGCCCCTCTTGCGAAGCACAGCGGAAGAGTGGTTGGCCGAGGGATGGATCCCCGCGTCGTTCGCTTCGATCTGGCCCCTCTTCGCGAGCCTCTGCCTTGGCGTAGCCGTTGCCCTGATCTGGTGGCTGTACCGCAAGCCCTACGTCGATCTCGCCCGAGCACTGGCGCAGGAATCGAAACGCAATCACAGTTTTTGATCGTCAGCTAGCAAATGCGCGTCTTGATCTCCCTCCAATAACACCATCGCCGTAAATCGTTGCACGAACGGCGGCGTGCCATGCTACGCCGTTGTCCGCACAACGACATACGGCGAGGATGCAATCCTGCCGCCGAGAGAGGAGCAAGACAGCCAGAGCCGCTTTCGCTCCATGACGATCCATAGCCTCGCGCGGTTCTATAATCCTCGGTATTCCCTTCCAACACGAACCGAGATGCTCCCATGTCGCATCTTCAACGTCGCGCCGCCGCTGTATTCCTCAGCCTCCTTTTCGCATCTCACGCTTCCGCTCAAGGAGTCTTCGACCTTCCCTTCGGATTCCATCGGGGGCGCGAGGTTTTTCCCGAGCAGGTCGCCTATCTGAATGGACCGAACCAAGGCAAGCAAGCGAATCTCAAGGACCTCGTCGAAACCGCGGTCTATCGATGCACCGTCGTCTGGGCGAACGATCCGGACGACGCGGCGTTCAAACTGGCGGAAGCTTTCGACGGCATGTCGCACTTCAAGCGATCGCCGATGTTTCTGGTCTGCTGTTTCGCGAATCAGGAAAAAGTCGCCGCAAAGGCGGCCAAGCTCAACCATGTCGTCGCACTCCGCGCGACCAACTTGACGCCAAACTACTGGACCGCGCACAAGGTCGATCTGAAGATCAAGGTGATGGTCCATCTCGTCGAAAGGAAACGCATCACCGAGAAGATCGACCTCCAAGCGGGCGATCTCACGGAAGCTCGCACTGCCGAGCTTCGGAAACAGATCGAAGCGTTCGGCTCCGCGCTGACCGCGGAGGAATCGTCCGGCCTCATCACGAAGTTCCACACCCACAACGGCGGATCGCGACAACTCGTCTTCAGTCCAGACGGCAAATTCCTCTACACTTTCGGCGCCGAACGCGACACGGGGGACAACCTCCGCCTCGCGAAATGGGAAGTGCCTAGCGGCAAGCAAATCGCCTCGATCGCCGTGGCCTACGGCGGTGCGTACGGCCTTTCCATCACCCGCGACGGTTCGACGCTCGCGACAACCAGCCACGACGGCATGGTTCACTTTTGGGACACGGACGAACTGATGCGCGGCGAGCGGATCAAGACGCCGACCTCCGCGTTCTGCGGGAAACTGAGCCCCGACGACAAACTGATCGCTGTCGGCAATCATGACAAGACCGTTCGCATTTACGATGTAGCCACCCGCAAGGAAAAAGCCGCACTCAAGGGGCATGACGACCGCGTGATGTGCCTCGATTTCAGCGCCGACAGCAAATACCTAGTTTCCGGCGGCGAAGACGGAAAACTCGTGGTCTGGGATGTCGCCCATTCCAAAGCGATCGCAAACTGGGTCGGACATGACGGGCCCTTGGAACGCGTCGCGTTTAGCCCGGACGGAAAGACGATCGCCTCGACGGGTCGCGACGGAAAGTTCGGGGGAACAAGCAAGGCACGCCTGTGGGATAGCGCCACCGGCAAGGCCAAACTCGAGATCGAAGCACTCGATGCGATTCGCCCCCGTCTCGTCTTGTTTCTTGACGGCGGCAAGACACTCGCGGTTGCCGGCGATGCCCCGACCATCCGGCTGATCCGAACCGACACAGGTAAGGCGGTTCGTTCCATCGAGGGCCAAGTCTCCGTGATCCTCAGTCTCGGCGTGAGCGCCGACGGTTCCGCCCCTCGCGTCCGGCACGTGGAATGGCTCCATGTGCCTCTGGCGTATCAACCAACAGCCATAGGCATGGAGCATCGCGTTGCTTCCTGTATTTCGGGACGATGTCGTCTTGGAGCCGCTACTCATCGCGGCTGTCTGCGTTCGGTACGTGCAGAAAAGAAACGAAGCTCGTCCGAAAGTCGCCCCCCATTTTTCTTAGATTTCTCCGTTTACCTCAAAGGTCTGAAAATCGCTCTTGATTTCGACATTTTTCGGGTCGGTTTGGGATTGCAGGCTTTTCAACCTCGGGTTATAGCCCCGCCTCGATTGGACTCCTTAAGCGGCGGCGAGCGGTGGGGACCGGCGCGTCGCAATCGCTGCGAGTTCGATCGAACAAGCGATACGCTCCGCATGGGGATGCGGACCTTCGCGAACGTCGCATGGACGCCGCACGGCACTTGGGGGATCGGCATTGCCGATCAGGGCCGCGTAGGAACGTCGTCGATGGGGGAACCGCTCGCATTGCCCAGCGAGCACGTCAAGGAGCAGCTTTCATGGCCAGGAATACCCGGCGCGCGGGGGCCGCTGTTTTGTTCCTCTTCGGCTTATGCACTTTCGCATCCGGCTGCCTGGGACGCGGCGATTGGGACGACGGAAACGGCCTGACGGCCGATTCCGGCTACACCTCACCGCGTCTGAGCAACCGGCCCGGCCTTTTGCGGCGTGGTTCGGCCGGCAGTTGCGCCACCGGCGATTGCGGTTCGGGCGGCGGCGGATGCGCCACCGGCCAATGCTACGCCGGGGCCGTCTCTAAAGCTCGTCCCGGCATGTCCGGTGGCGGCAGCGGCATCGTCCAAACTTCCGCCATGATGGCTCATGACCCGCTGGTCGCTCCGCCTCCGGAAGGCGCTGTGGTCGGCCAAGGGCCCGGACCCGGAGCCATGGGCGTCGCTCCTGGTCCATTGCCGCGCGAACTCCAGAAGGTCTCGTTGCCTCCGCATCGTGTGGCTCCGCCGGACGTGCTGCTCATCAATCTCGTACGCATGGTTCCGCGTCCCCCCTACCGCGTCGAACCGCTCGAAACGCTCGCCATCAACGTCACCGACACGCTGCCGAACCAGCCGATCTCCGGCTACTTCACCGTGTCCCCCGAAGGCACCATCAATCTCGGCTACAGCTACGGCACGCTCCGCGTGGCCGGCATGACGATCGACGAAATCCAGGCCGGCGTTCGCCGACATCTCGGCAACACGCTGCGAAACCCACAGGCCAACGTCTCGCTCGCCCAGTTCCGCGGCATGGAACAGATTCGCGGCGAACACCTCGTCCGACCTGACGGCACCGTCAGCCTCGGCAGTTACGGCTCGGTGTATGTCTCCGGCCTCTCGCTCGGTCAGGCCAAGTGCGTGATCGAAGAGCACCTGTCCCGCTACATGCTCAACCCGCAAGTATCGATCGATGTGCTCGCGTACAACAGCCGCGTCTACTACATCATCCTGGACGGCGCCGGCTACGGTCAGCAGGTCTTCCGCCTGCCCGCCACGGGCAACGAGACCGTGCTCGACGCCATCGGCTACATCAACGGCATCGCTCCGGTGTCGTCGAATCGCCGCGTGTGGCTCGCTCGCCCCTCGCCGGTGCATCTCGGCTGCAACCAGATCCTGCCGGTCGATTGGGACGCTATCGTCAAGGGCGGCTCGACGGACACCAACTATCAGGTGCTCCCCGGCGACCGCATCTACGTGGATTCCAACCAACTGATCCGGTTCAACAACCGCCTGGCACAGATCTTGGCGCCAGTCAATCAGGTCTTCGGCACCATCTTCCTCGGGGCTGCCGCCGGCAACGAGTTGAACGGCAACACCAACCGCTAAGCAACCCACCGATCCCGGCCTCGCATTGCGAGGCCGGGCTTCTCGAAACGCCATCGCGTCTCGGAACATGAGGTAGACTTCTACGAGAGGCCTCTTCGGCCCTCGATCAGGAGACGTGCCATGCGAAAACTGCTCGGTTGGACCGGGGCCGCCCTTCTAGGATCGGCACCTTTCGTCCAAGCCCAACCCGGAATGATCGGGACCTATCAGCCACCGGTGATCAGCCCGGTTCCGCAGGTCAGCCCATTCGTGAACATGATCGGATCGCGGCAACCCGCGGCGGTATACTTCGGACAGGTGCAACCGCAGATCGCTGCTCAGGGGAATTTTCAGCAGATCAATCAATCGCTGCAATTTCTCCAGGGCGGCGGCGGCGGAGTGATGGCGGGGGCAGCGAACTCTCTGCCGGCGACTGGAACAGGCCTGCAGACCGGCCACCCCGTGGCGTACTTGAACACCGGCAGCTACTTCCCGCTCTTCAACCGCAGTTTCGGCGGAGCACGCGGGTTCGGCGCCACTGGCCCTGGCGGAATGGCACAGCCGTTCAACAACTTCGCCAACACCGGATTCGGCGGACCGTTCTCGCAAACGCTCGGCTCCGCGTTTCCCGCTGGGGCAGGGACGCCGTTTCCAATGCTGAATTCCGCGTTTCCGCTGAATCAAACCAACCCGAATAACCCGCTGAATCCGACTTCGCCCCAGCAGCCTGTTCGTCCGGCGCCGATCGATACCACCACGCCGGATTTCGATCTCGATCGCCGGTAGTCTTGTTTCGCTCATCAACGTAGCGTGAATTCCAGACGCCCTTTTGGTCGCCTCTGGGCTTCATCCTCGAAAGCCATCCAAGGAGGGAACCTGATGTTGTCACGGAAGGTCATGGCGAAAGCCGTGGGAGCCTGGGCGATGGCCCTGGTGCTGTTCAACGCAGGAGCCGCCTTCGCGGACGGCGACTGCATGAGTTGCGGCACTGGCTATTGCGCCCCGGCTCGATGCAGCAGCCATCATTGCCCGCCCGCACTCAAACACTGCGCCGAGGGACCGCCACGCATCTGCGTCCGCCTCGGCTGCCCCAAACCAATCTGCAATCCTTGCACCCAGCCGAACTGGGGTTACTACGAAACCTGCTGGCGTCCCTGGCCCTTCCCGCCGGACTATTCCCACTGCGCCGTGGTGCCCCCTGCGGCTACGATCGCGCTGAGCCAGCATCCGTACGAGAACAACTACAACCCGTATGGACCCGGGGCCTATCCGCCGCCCATGCCGGGCGGAGCCCCAGGCCCGATGCCGCACGTCCGCCCGATGCCGCCCATTGGTTCTGGCAACGTACCTCCGCCGAACTTCACCCCGCCGAACTACCCGCCTCAGTCGTCGCCGAACTACGAAGTGACCCCTGCGCCGCGGGAAAATCGGCCGGGCCTGTAAGCGAACACCATACAGCAACGCTCAACGAGAAACGCCCGCAACTTGCTTGCGGGCGTTTCTCATGCTTCCTGGATCTTTGGTCTCGACAAATTGAGACAAGTGGACCCCTCGCGGATTTCAGGCCGAGTAACCGAAGGGCGCGTCGGCGTTCGGGTCGGCGATGCGGATCGAGGTTTTTCCCTCAAGCACGTTGCGAAGCATCGGCAACACGTGCCGGCTGCGCCAACCCTCCATCAGCAGCGTGTCGGCATTCTGAATGTCGCAGTCCAAGAATGTACGGACGAGGTTGCGGATGTCGCTGTTGGAGGCCACTAAATTCGGCGCCAAGTGATTGCGGGTGCACCAGTCGGCGAGCACTGCATTGGTCAGGTTGACGATGAGGCCCACGCGTGGCGCCTCGACGTCGCGCTCGGTCGCTTCGGGGCATTGATCGAAAGGGAGTTTCTGCCCCCGTTCGACTGCCTGGAAGATTTCATCAAGATGCTTCTTCGTCAGCCCGCGGACGACTTCCAGGTCCTTCGGCGATTTCAGATGCCGGCGGGCGATTTCGACGATCAGATCGTCGCGGACGACGACGCGGGCTGGGCGATCCATTTCGATCGCCTTCTGCTCCCGCCATAGGTAAAGCTCGCGCACCACCGCAAGCCGCCGACGGTCGAGGTTGCCGGATCCTCGGATTTTCCGCCAGCGTTCGCCGACGGTTTCCGCGGAAGGCTGTCGCGGCGACGAATCTTGGGTGAGGCGTTGAAACTCTTCCTCCGCCCAGTCAAGACGATCCAGTTCCTTCAACTTCGCGCCGAGTTTTTCCTGCATGGCGAGCAGGAAGCGGACGTCGTCGAACGCATACTTGATTTGGCCCGGCGTGAGCGGGCGGGTTCGCCATTCGGTGAGCGTTTCGCTCTTCTTCAGCTTCTTGCCGAGGAGCGCCTGAACCAGGGCGCCATGGCCCATCGGGAATGAATAGCTTGCAAGGCCCGCCGCAATCTGCAGGTCGAAGATGCGCCCCGGCGCCTTGCCGAACGCGTTGTGGCAAAGCCGCACTTCCTCGCGACCGGCATGGACGACGACTTGCCGGGACGGATCGACCACGAGTTGCCAGAAGGGATCGAGATTCTCGAACGCGAATGGGTCGACCAGATACAACGCATCGGGCGCGGCGATCTGGACTAGGCAAAGCTCGGGATGGTAGGTGTGTTCGCCGACGAACTCGGTATCGAAGCCGAAGCGTTCGCACGCGGCAAGGCGTTCGCAGCACCGCCGCAGCGACTCGGCATCATCGACGACGATCTCCGCTATGTCGGCCATCGCATGAACCGGGAGAGAAAGGCGAAACTTGTCCATTAATGTATCGAAAGCGACGTCTCGACGTTAGCACGCTGCGCGAGCAAGTGCCGGACGCAGGTTCCCGGACATGATTCGACTCAACTGCGGGACTTTGTCGTCAGGTTCACTCGCCGAGCGACTTGAACTGACGAAGCACGTCCGGCGTGGCTGGATAGATGCGAATGTCGCTTTCGCCACGCGGAACGAATCCGGGCGACATGGGGATCGGCGTCACGCGGATCGTTTTCGCTTCGGTCAACACCGTCAGCGGCACGAGGTATTCGCCGGGGCCACGCCAGCCGCTGGTTGCATCGATGTTCGGCAGGTCGCGGACGTTCAACGATTTCGGCAATTCCGCGTTTTGAGCGGCTTTCAGCGATTCGACGAGCGTCGCTTCGGGCGAGGGTTTGCCTTCCTTCTCCTCGATGCGAAGCACGGCGACATGGCTGGAAACGAGGAGCTGGGGCCGCGAGAGGACGATGGTGTCTCGCGTTTTGCTGACGAGATAGCCAAGCCAGCCGAGCCAGGCGAGGAAGAGAACGGTGAAGAGGAGCAGGCGACCGCGGGGCGAAGTCATGGGTTAGCGGACCTCGTCGAGCGTGATACGGTAGTCGAGCGCCTCGTCCAAGTCGAACACGTCATGGAAATCGTCGCGGTTGTCCTGGTCGGTCTTGCTCATCAGATTCGCCTCGATGAGGTTGAAGACCATGTCGCCGAAATCATCCGTACGGCGAATGCCCCAGAGGCGAAAGACGGTGCGGGCCATCAGGCCGAACTCGGCCAATGCGAGCGAACGGATGCCGTCGAGCAGCTGCGGGCCGCTGACGTGGTTCTTCGCTTCCACCGCCAGAGCGGGGTCGCGCCCCAAAACGCGCTGCGTGTGCTGCAAGGCATGGAAGAGAAATTCGTAGGCCTCATACGGAAACCGCGGATCGCGTTTCACGACGGAAGCCAGGTTCGGGTCAAAGAAGCTCATACTCTGGAAGCCCAAAACATATTTCAAATTGCGAATCGAAAAGCAGGTGTCCCGGTTTGTTCGTCTTTCAATTTGCAATTCGCAACCTGCAATTTGAAATTAGATTTCTTCGTCTTCGCGCACTTCGTGCTGCTTTCCCGTAGGACGGATGACCGAAAGGATTTCATCTGCTGGGACCGGCAGGCGACGGCCATCCTCGAACTCGACGAGCAATCGGCGGGCGAGCACTTCCTGGGCGAGGACGCGGCCCTGACCTTTTGCCGTCACCACCCGCGCTCCGTTCGCGGGAAGTTCCTTCTGGAATTCTTCGTAGACATGCTGCTCGTATCGCAGGCAGCATTTCAACCGGCCGCATCGTCCGGAAATCTTGGAGGGATCGAGCGTCGACTTCTGCAGCTTGGCCATCTTCATCGACACGGGCGGCATCACGGACAGGTGCGTATTGCAGCACACCGGCTTGCCGCAATCGCCGTAGTCGGCAAGCAGCTTCGCCTCATCGCGCACGCCGATCTGCCGCATCTCGATACGGGTGCGATACTCGCGAGCCAGGTCTTTCACCAACTCACGAAAATCGACACGTTTCTCGGCCAGGAAGTAGAAGACGATCCGTTCGCCGCCGAAGAGATGCTCGACGTCCACCAGTTCCATTTGCAGTCGGCGATCGCGGATGAAGTCGTTGCAGCGGTGGAATTCGACTTCTTCACGCTGGCGAATGCGTTCGACTTCGGCGTGATCCGATTCGTTCATCACGCGGATGAGTTTGCCCTTCGTCGGTTCGGGCAACATCTCGACCGCGCGAGGCGACGATTCGCACAGCACTTCGCCCCATTCGAGGCCGCGTTCGGTGCGCACGACGACGCCGTCGCCGCGGGTGCAAGCGATCTGCGTCTCCGATTCGAATTCGCCCACGAAACGCATGGTGCCGTGGCGAACCAACTGCGGGACCGGCATGGTGGCTACTCGTCGCCGAACGAATGGTGCCATTGTAAGGAGGTCGGCAGACACTCGCCACCCGCTTGCTCCCCTCTTCCTCCGGCAAATTACTGCATCATCAGTGGAAGTCGTTGTGCGTCCAGTGCGTGCCATGATGGCACGCTGCCGTTCGTGCAAGGCCTTTCGGCGATAATGCAGGCGCGAACCTTAAGTTCGATCCGGTGTCCTTCCGGCCCCAAGCCGCGAGCCCTCCGATGTAATCTCTGCGACGAAAACGATTCGACCTCCGCCGCCCGACATGGCGTGGTTCGAGCGTTTCCCTTTCCTCGCGTCCCACAGAACGCGTCTCCACAGACCCATCGTCGTCCGCGCCTCGCTCCGGTCTGCAAGACGGGGCGAAGAGCGTGCGCGGTTTCTAAAATGATCGCTTTGCTCGACCGACTCCACGGACTCCCGCCATGAGTGCACCGGATATCACCAAGATTCGCAATATCGGCATCATCGCCCACATCGATGCCGGCAAGACGACGACCACCGACCACATCCTCTATTACTCCGGCGCCAAGCACAAACTCGGGACCGTGGATGCCGGCACCACCGACACCGATTACGACCCGGAAGAACAGGAACGCGGCATCACCATCTATTCTGCCTGCGTGCCGTTCAAATGGCGTGATTGCACGGTCAACCTGATCGATACGCCAGGCCATGTCGATTTCACGGCCGAGGTGGAACGCAGCCTTCGCGTGCTCGATGGCGCGGTCTGCGTGTTCGATGCGCAGAAAGGCGTCGAGGCTCAGTCCGAGACCGTGTGGCGGCAGGCGGATCGCTACGCCGTTCCGCGGATGGTTTTCGTCAACAAGATGGATGTGGTCGGAGCGAACTTCGCCAATGTCGTCGAAGAAGTGAAGGAACGCCTCGAAGGCAATCCCGCCCCGCTGACGATTCCGATCGGCGCCGGCGGCATCAAAGACAGCCATGCTCCATTCAAAGGCATCATCGATCTGCTCGAAATGAAGGCGGTCTTTTACGATGCGAAGGTCGAAGGCAAGACCTTTCGCGAGGAGCCGATCCCCGCGGAACAGGAAGAGGAAGCCCGCAAGTGGCGGGATGTGCTCTTCGAGGTGCTGACGAAAAACGACGAGAAGGACCGCATCACGTCCGCCTATCTCGAAGGGCAGGAAATTCCGATCGAGACGATGCGGCAAGTGATCCGCGAGCAGACGCTCGCTCGCCTCATTCAGCCCGTCCTCGCCGGTTCGGGGCGCGAACACATCGGCGTGCAACGGCTAATGGATGCAGTGACGTACTATCTGCCGAATCCGCTGGATCGTCCGCCGGTCGTGGGCCGAAATCCGGCGAAGAAGGACAAAGAAGAGAAGCGGAAGACCGACCCGAAGGAACCTTTCGCCGCGCTGGTGTTCAAGATCGTCGCGGACACGCATGGCGATTTGTACTTCCTACGCATTTATTCGGGGACGCTGAAAGCGAATAGCCGGCCGTTTAATCCGGTTCGAAACTCGAAGGAATTCGCGAGCAAAATTTATCACATCCACGCCGATCCGCGCAACCGCGAGGACCTGCCGGCCGCGTATGCGGGCGACATCGTGGGCATCATCGGGCCCAAGGATTCGATCACCGGCGACACGCTGTGCGACCATGCGAATCCGATCGTACTTGAGCAGATTCAGTTCGCGGAAGCGGTCGTCAGCATGTCGATCGAACCGGAATCGTCGGGCGACAAGGACAAGCTGACCGATGCGCTCAATCGCCTCAAGCGCGAGGACCCGACCTTCACCTGGCGCGTGGATGGCGACACCGGGCAGACGCTGATGAACGGGATGGGCATTCTCCATCTCGACGTGAAGAAGCATCGGCTCGAACGCGATTTCCGCTTGAAGGTCCGCGTCAGCAAGCCGCGGGTGAGCTATCGCGAAACGATGCTGAGCCGCACGAAGATGGAAGGCGAATGCATCCGCTCCGCGACTGGGCCGGGCGGCGGATTGTTCGCGAAGGTGATGGTGGAATTCGAGCCCGACCCCACTCTCGGCCCGGTCACGGTGGAAGCGAACGACGTCGAGGGTATCGCGCCGTTGTTCGTCCATTCCGCGAAGGAAGGCGTGTTCGGCGCGTTGCAGTCGGGCGACCTCGGGTATCCGGTCATCGGCGTGAAGGCCCGCATCGTCGGCTACCAGATGGACGATGCGATCTCGAACGAAGTGGCGTTCACCGCTGCCGGCGCCGATGCCGTCCATCGAGCATTGAAAAACAACATGCAGCTCCTGGAGCCGATGATGCGCTGCGAAGTCGTCATCCCGGAAGATTATCTAGGCCCTGTGACCGCCGACCTGAACGCACGCCGAGCCGAGATCCGCGAAGTGGTAGCTCGCGGCAAATTGCGAGTGGTGGAAAGCGTCGTCGCGTTGCGCCGCATGTTCGACTATTCGGACAAGGTCCGCAGCCTCACCCAGGGCCGAGCCAGCTGGACGATGGAGCCGCAATCCTATGGACCGGTGCCGCAGGATGTGCTGCAAGCGCTGCTCAATCCAGACGGCTCGTTCTGATGAACTGGTTCGGGTAGCCCTCTTCTATGTAGCCGTCTCGCTCCGCGCGAGGTAAGCGGCTGCTTTGTATGCGATCGCGTGAAACACTTCCGCTTACCCGCGCGGAGCGAGACGGCTACATAGAAGAAGGCAACCTTCGCTTGCGTCGCTCGTCCGCGTCGGCTAACCTTCAGAAACCTACCCCCCCGCCTTGGATACGCGATCCGCCTGCCTACCGTCCGCTCATCCCGCCTTGGGAGCGTGCCCGCCATGAATCGCCGCACCTTCTTGCACGCCGGCATGCTTTCGCCGCTCGGCTTTGGGCTGAGCCAATCGATGTGGATGCGATCGCAGGCTCACGCCAGCGGGCGAGCAGGCGGTCAAGCGAAGGCATGCATCCTCCTTTTCATGACCGGCGGGCCTTCCCAACACGAAACGTTTGATCCGAAGCCGAACGCCCCCGCGGAGATTCGCGGCGAATTTCGGCCGATCGCGACCAGCGTCCCCGGTATTCAGATTTCCGAACATCTGCCGATGCTCGCCCAGCAGGCGCATCGGTATTCGATCCTGCGATCGACGTGGCACGGTTCGGACACGCATGGCGTCGGCGTCCATTTCAATTTGACAGGCCTACGTCACGCGCCGCGCTCGGCGGGCGAACCGCAACTCGACCGTCGCGATCCGCCTTCCATCGGCGGGGCCATCCGCCAACTCCGCGGCGACCGCAATGGCATCCCCGCGAGCGTGCAGTTGCCGAGGCCAGTCGGCGACCAGAACAACGCGATGTGGGGCGGGCAACATGCCGGATTTCTCGGCCCCCGCTTTGATCCGCTCTTTCTCTTCGACGAAACCTGGCGGCCAGGCGATCCGATCCCCGGTTTCTCCCCGCCGCTCGATGTTCCTCCGGATCGACAGGCGGATCGCAGCCGATTACTTGAAACGGTGCAGCATCGCCCGGTCGCCGACACCGCACCGGAACGCGAGTATGACCGCTTCCAGCAACTCGCCTTCGACGTCTTCCGTTCCAGCGAAGCCTGGCGTGCCTTCCGGATCGATCTCGAACCACGATCCACGCTGGAACGCTACGGCGACAATCGCTTCGGCCGCAGCTGCCTGGTCGCGCGCCGCCTAATCGAAGCAGGCGTCGGACTGGTGACGGTGCCGTGGGTCTTCAAGCAATCGGAAGAGAACTTCGACACGCACAGCCGGCACTTCCCGAAGATGCGTTCGATGCTGCTGCCGCCTGTCGATCGCGCGTTCTCGGCACTGCTCGAAGATTTGACGCAGCGAGGCATGCTCGATGAGACGCTCGTTGCCTGGACCGGCGAGTTCGGCCGGACGCCTAAGATCAATGGAGGCGGAGGCCGCGACCACTGGGGACGCGTCTATTCCACGGTCCTCGCCGGCGGCGGCATCCGCGGCGGGCAAGTCATTGGCCGCAGCGACCCGCAGGCAGCGTCCCCGCGGACAACCCCGTCCACGTCTCCGATTTCGTCGCCACGATGTACCACGCCCTCGGCTACGGCAGCGACACCCGCGTCCTCGATCCCATCGGCAGACCGCACTACATCGTACAAGGCAAGCCAGTCGTCGAGTTGTTCTGATCAAAGTGGTCCTCACGCTCCGCGTGAAGTCAGCGGCGGTGTAAGGCCCATCCCATTTTCACGGCAATGCGGTTTCTAAAACTTGGCTGGCAAATACCGATCCTGAGAACGTGCTTCTCCGCTCGTACGCGGTCACATCGCCGCGGACCTCACGCGGAGCGTGAGGACCACTCTGGATTTCCGCGGCGCGTCGGCTAACGATGTATCAAGACATCGCTTCGCCACGGAACACTCGCCATGCGCATCTTCGTCACAGGCGGCACGGGGTTGGTCGGCACTCGGCTTCTGAAGAAGCTCACCGAACGCGGCGACGAAGTCGTCCTGCTGACGCGTCGGCCCGAAGCGGCGAAAGGCGGCGATCGCATCAAGATCGTCGGCGGTGATCCGACCGAAGCAGGCCCTTGGATGGACGAGGCCGCCGCGTGCGACGCGGCCATCAATCTCGTTGGCGAAAACATTTTCGCGAAGCGGTGGAGCGACGATTTCAAAGCGACGCTCCGCAAGAGCCGAATTCCGCCCACACAGCATGTCGTCGATGCCTTGGCCCGCAATTCAAAGCGAGCGGATGGTTCGCCCAAGGTGCTGGTGAGCGCCTCGGCCATCGGGTTCTATGGCCCGCATGGAGATGAGGAACTCGACGAATCGACGCCTCCCGCGAACGATTTCATGGGCCAACTCTGCGTCGAATGGGAACAGGCCGCGCTCGCGGGGCAGCAGAAAGGCCTCCGCGTGGCGGTGATTCGCACCGGCATCGTGCTCGACCCAGCCGGCGGCGCCCTGAAGGAAATGATGCCCCCATTCAAGATGTTCGTTGGCGGGCCGATCGGCAGCGGCAAGCAGGTGATGAGTTGGATCCACGCCGAAGATCAAGTCGGCATCATCCTCCATGCTCTCGACCATGCCGAGGTATCCGGCCCCGTCAACTCGACGGCGCCGAATCCGGTCACGAACAAAGCGTTCTCCAAAGCCCTCGGCAAAGCCATCGGCCGCCCCAGCTTCATGTGGACGCCCGGTTTCGCGATTCGCCTGGTGCTAGGCGGCGTCGCGGATGTCGTCGTCAACGGGCAACGCGTGATGCCGAAGAAAGCCGCTGCGACGGGGTATCAGTTCAAGTATCCTGAGATTGACGGAGCGTTGGCGAATTTGCTGGCGAAATAAATTGCAATCACATCCTGCAGGGAACGCCCACCGTAGCGTCCCCCACAGCATGGCGAAGTGGCTGCATGTTCGAAGCGTTAAACATCTACACGCAGACTGGCCAAGTCCCGCTGGCGGCGGTATCCTTTCACCTTGATGCAAGTGCGTAACTCGGCGTCCTTTTCTCCGGCTTGCCGGAGCCAAGTCAGCTTGTGAACGCGCGTGCGGGTGTGGTACATACAAGCCGGCTCCGCCCTTCGGAGCCATGCTAGCGCACCTCCGCTCTTGTTGTTGGGAGGAATACTTGTGGCGACTACGGAAGAACGGGTCATTCAGATCGTCTGCGACAATCTCGGCGTGAACAAGGATCAGGTCACCCGCACCACCTCCTTTCAAGAGGACATCGGCGCGGATTCGCTCGATATCGTCGAACTCGTGATGGAACTCGAAGAAGAGTTCGAAATCACCATCCCGGACGAAGAGGCCGAAAAAATCAAAACCGTCGGCGAAGCGATCGACTTCATCGAACGCGAGCAGAAGAAAAAGGGCGCCTAAGTCCCTTCACTCGCCTGGATTCTTCGCGGATCGGCCTCGCGCCTTTTCCCCGGCGAATCCCGCCCCTAGGATGGTGTCGTCTTCAGGATATCCCGCCGATCTTCGCATGCCTCGCCTCTCGGCGAGGCTTCGTCTTCTCAAGGAGCGGATGGAAATGACCCGCCGCGTCGTCATTACCGGAATGGGGACGGTCAACCCCCTGTCCAACGACGTCAAGGAATTCTGGCATGCCCTGCTCGCCGGCAAGAGCGGCGTAGGGACCATCCACCAGTTGGACACGACCCCTTTCAAGGTCAAGTTCGGCGGCGAAGTTCCTGATTGGAAGCCCGAAGCCTACTTCGATTCCAAAGCGGCCAAGCGCATGGACCGCTACGCTCAGTTCGCCCTTGTCGCATCCATGGCGGCGGTCAAGGATTCCGGACTCGAGTTCGATAAGGAAGATCCATTCCGCTGCGGTTGCATCCTCGGAAGCGGCATCGGCGGGCTTAACGAATTCGAAGATCAGCACGACCGCTTCCGCGATGGCGGCGCGGGACGTATCAGCCCGTTCGTCATTCCGAAGATGATGGGAAATGCGGCCCCCGGCAACGTTTCGATTCACTTCAACCTGTGCGGCCCTTGCACGGCCGTCGCCACCGCCTGTGCCTCGACTGCCAATGCCGTCGCCGATGCGATGTACACGATCCAGCGTGGCGAAGCCGACGTGATGCTCACGGGCGGCTGCGAATCGACGATCACGAACATGGGGCTCGGCGGATTCATCGCCGCCCGTGCCCTCTCGAGCCGAAACGATAATCCGCAAGCCGCGAGTCGCCCTTTCGACCGCGACCGAGACGGCTTCGTGCTGGCCGAAGGCGCGGGCATCGTCGTTATCGAGGAATACGAACACGCCAAGAAGCGCGGCGCGCACATCTATGCCGAGTTGCTCGGCTGCGGCGCGACGGCGGACGCGTACAACATCACGGCCCCGCATCCCGAAGGTGCCGGCGCCTCTCGCGCCATGATCAACGCCCTCCGCTTTGCCCGCATCAATCCGACCGATGTCGATTACGTGAATGCACACGGCACCAGCACGGAACTGGGCGATAAAGCCGAGACGCTGGCGATGAAGATCTGCTTCAAGGACCATGCGAAGAAGCTGGCCGTCAGCAGCACCAAGAGCATGATCGGCCACCTGCTTGGAGCGTCCGGCGGCGTGGAACTGATCGCCTCGGTGCTGTCGGTGAAGCACAACGTGGTGCATCCGACGATCAACCTCGACAACCCCGACCCCGATTGCGACCTCGACTACGTGCCGAAACAACCGCGCGAGATGAAGGTCCGCTACGCGATCTCCAACTCCTTTGGCTTCGGCGGCCACAACGCGACGGTCGTCGTCGGCAAGATTTGACGCTCGCCTTGGCAACGCGTCTGTCCTCTTGGGGAACCTCGACTGCGGCGTTCCCATCAGACCACCTGCTTGCTGCTGGAATTCTTGCCCAAAGCAAATCATGAACGTCCGATGAGACCGCGATTTTCGCTCGCCGAGACTGCGTGCAGGTGGTAGCCTGTCGACGTCCCGAGCGGCGCGTTCCCGTCTGGCTTTCCGCCTCGTCGCTCCCGCCGAACGTTGTCCCTGCACCACGCCGCGCTCACCCGTCGCGGCGGCGAATGGGCGAAAATCCATGCGAACAATTTCGACTGCCATCTTGCTTTCTGCGATCGCTTCGCTGATTGCATTCTCCGGCTCACCGCGTTCCGATTCCGCAGCGAGTGCGAACGAGCCGTCTGCGATTCGCGAGTTTCACAGTTATCATGAACACGTGATCGGCACTTCACTTGAGATGTATCTCGTCGCGCCCGACGAGCACAGTGCGGAGTCAGCCGAATCGGCGGCGATCGCGGAAATCGAGCGGCTGCGGCAGATCTTCAGCCTCTACGACGCATCGAGCGAACTCAGCCAACTCAACCGCACGCGCGAGCCGATGGCCGTGTCGCCCGAGATGATCGAGGTGCTGAGGCTCTATTCCGTTTGGCGCCAACGCACAGGCGGAGTGTTGCACAGCCAGGTCGGTGGGCTCGTCGATCTCTGGAAGAAGGCCGAGTTGGAGCAACGCCAACCCGAGGTTGCTTCTCTTGCCGCAGTGGCGGAGCAGCTACGTCAGCCGGGCTGGACGATCGAGGCGAACAAGGTGACGCGTCTCAACGATCAGCCGCTCAATCTCAACGCCATCGCCAAGGGCTACATCGTGCAAAAGGCTGCCGCAGCAGCTCAGCGAACGTTGGGAATCAAAGGGGTTCTGCTGAACCTCGGCGGCGATATCGCGGCTCTCGGGGTTGATTCGGCAAACCAGCCTTGGGCGGTCGGCGTTCAAAATCCGCTCGAACCATTCGACAACGCCCGGCCCATCGCAAGCCTCCTGCTGAAGGATCGGGCCATCGCGTCGAGCGGCGGTTACGAACGCTTCTACGAAATCCAGGGAAAGAAACTCTCGCACTTAGTCGATCCTCGCACGGGCCGGACCGCGGTCGGCGCCTCAGGAGCCACGGTAGTTGCTAGCGACAACACCACAGCAAACGCGTTGGCGACGACGCTTTGCATTCTCTCGCCGGAAGAAGGCCTGAAGCTGGTGAGCCAGTTCAAGGATGCCGAATGCCTGATCGTGGCGCGGGACGGAACCCAACATCGATCGCCGATGTTTGCTTCACTGGAGCGTCCGTTGGAACCGGTCGCCCAAGACAAGAAGGCCGATGGCTGGCCCGAAGGCTTTCGCGTCGAGTTGACGGTCACACTGCCCGAGTCGAACTCCGGCAAACGCTATCGTCGCCCTTATGTCGCCATCTGGGCGGAAAACGCGGAAGGCAAGGCAGTGCGAACCATCACCGAGTGGGGGAACAATCCTCGCTGGATTTCAACGCTGCCGCAATGGTGGAAGTTCGCCAAGAACGACCCGGCCCTGGTGAAAGCGGTTTCCCGCGCTACTCGTTCGCCAGGCAAGCATTCCGTGGTTTGGGACGGCAAAGACGACAAGGGTAAGCCGCTGCCTCAAGGCGCCTACACGATTCACGTCGAAGTGCATCGCGAGCATGGCAAGCTTGTGCAGCAGACCGGCAAGATCGCCTGCACCGCGGAAGCGGCCAAGATCACGCTCGAGAAAAATGCCGAGACGGGCGACACCATCGTCGAATACGCGAAGAAGAAGGCGCCATGAAGCAAGCGCAACGCGTTCTCCTCAAGTGGTCGCGAAGCCTGCACGTCTATCTCACTCTGTTCGGTTTCGTGCTGCTCCTGTTCTTCGCGATCACCGGCTTCATGCTGAATCACGAGGATTGGTTTCTGCCCCGGCAGGCGACCGAAGGGACGATCCCGACCGAATGGCTGCGCACGCCGGAAGAGCAGGAGAAGATCGTCGAAAAGCTGCAAGGCGACTTCGGAGTGCAAGGCGATCTCGAGCTGTTCGAGCCAAGCGCCGATTCGCTGCGCGTGGTATTCAAAGCCGATGACGACGGCGTCACGCGACGCTCCGTCACGCTCATTCGCCGTGTCGATGGCTTGGCGACGATCACGCCGGAATCGAGTTCCAGCCGGGAGCGGATCCGCATCTCGGAAGGCACGATCGCGAAGGAACTGCTCGTTCCGGACGACGCGGCCAAGCAGTTGCCGATCGTGGAGGCCCTGCGTCGCGATTTTGGGGCACGCGGCGAAGTGAACGTGGCGCCTCGCTATGAGAAGGAATCGGAATCGTTTCAGGTGACGTTCCGCTCGCCTGGCTATCTTGGGACTGCGACGATCCGCGCCAGCGACGGCCACACGCGCGTGGTGCATCAAAGCCGCGGCGTCGCCGGCATCATGCTCGACCTGCATCGCGGCAAGGACAGCGGCGCGACGTGGAGCGTCGTGATCGATGGCTTAGCGGTGCTGTTCGTCATCGTGTCGATCACGGGCCTCATTCTCTGGACTTCGCTCAAGGCGCGAGCCCAACACGGCCTCGCCATCCTCCTCGTCGGCACCGTCCTTGGCTTCGCGGTCTACTATGCGACCGTGCCCCGGTAGGCGCCGCACCCGTCACGTCCTGCCCGATAGACCATCGCTGCGGCCGCATTTGACGAGACTTTTACCCAACGATGGGGTTCAATGGGGAGCTGCATTCCCCTCGAGGTTCGCCCCATGCGCCGACTCGCTCCGTGGTTGCTGCTGACGCTTCCCGCTTTCAGCCTGCTGATCGCCGAACCTGCCGAAGCGCAGGACAAAAAGAAAAAGGCGAAAGCCGAACCGCTCGAACTCGCCTTTCCCCCGAAACTGACCGACGGAAAAGCCTCGACCACCGACGTTTCCGATGCATTCCTCAAGCCGCCTGCGAACACGCTGAAGCAAGGCGTCGTTGTAGCCAAAACGCCGCCAAAGGTAGATTTCCTCTACTACCCCTGCCAGACCTATAAAGCGAAGATTTGGTCGAATTGGGGCGACGGACTCGCGGCCAACGGCAAGTATTATTCCTCCATCGGCGACCACGACGCGCCGGCCGGCAATGCGTTCGTCTACGAATACGATCCGGAAACCAAAGAGCTTCGGCTTCTCGTCAACCTTCGCGAATTGCTCAACCTCATGATGGGCTGGTACATGCCCGGAAAAGTACATAGCCGCCTCGACCTCGGCAGCGACGGCATGCTCTACTTTTCCACGCATCGCGGAGCGACGAATGTCACCACCGACCAGTACCACTACAAGGGAGATTGGATCGTCCGCGTCGATCCGAAAACCGCGAAAGCGGAAGTCGTCGCCCATGGTCCCGTCCCCAAGCACTGCTTGCCGTGCAGCGTGCTCGATCCGCAGCGACTCATCTACTACGCCGGCACGGCCGCGGGATCGAAGGCGGAAGGCGACGCGGTACGTTTTCTCGCCTACGACGTGAAGAACAAAAAAGTCCTCTGCAACAGCCCCAACGGCCCGCCGCGATATATGATCTTCGCGAAGAGCACCGGCAAGATCTACTTCGTTCCCGGCAATGAAAACGGCGTCGGCAGCATGGTCTGCTATGATCCCGCCAAGGGCGGCGAGCCGTATCCGATCAAGGCGACCATCGGCCTGCGGGCGGCGACGGAAGAAACGAAGGACGGGATCGTCTACACGGTCAGCAAAGCAAGCAAGGGAGAACAAGGGGCAACGATCTTCGCGTTCAACACGAAGACCGAGACGGTGGAGGAACTCGGCCCCGCGGAAGCGGCATCGAACAATTACATCACCTCGATCGACGTCGATCCGACGGGCCGTTACCTCTACTACATCCCCGGCGCCCACGGGGGAGCCCAACGCGACGGTTCGCCCGTGATTCAGTACGACGTGAAGACGAAGCAACGCAAAGTGATCGCGTTCCTGCATCCCTACTACCAGGAAAAACATGGAGCCACCCTCGTCGGCACGTACAGCACCGCCCTCGATCCGCGCGGCGACAAGTTGTATGTGACCTGGAACGTGGATCGCTCCAACGGCCGTAATCGGGCTTGGGATAGCTGTGCGCTGATGGTGATCCACATCCCCGAAAGCGAACGCTGAGGTCCGGGCCCCCTCTCCCCGTTAGGGGTGGGGGGGGCAAAGCCCGCTCAATCCCCCATTCTTCGCTCGAAAAAACACGCGACGACGTAACGCTCTGTAGGGAACGCCCTCCGTGGCGTTCCGCCCCCTCTCCCTCGGCCCCTCTCCCCCAAAGGGAGAGGGGGGAAGGCGCCGCAAATGATGATGCGTTCCCTGGTTTTCCTTTTCATCCTTCCGACGATCGCATTCTCGCAGGATGCACCCTTCGCCTTCCGCGACGTCACGGAGAAGAGCGGGCTATTGCCTGCCGTGGGTGGGATTCGCGGGCATGGAGCGGCGTGGGGGGATGTCGCGAATACCGGGTTTCCGGACCTATTCGTCGCGAGCTTCCATAATCAGGGGTCGAAACCCGGCATGTTTTTTCGCAATGCGAAGGGCAAGTTTTCGCTCGATGCTCAGCCTAGGCTGCAGACCACCGGTATCGGCAGCGGGGCGCTGTTTCTCGACCTCGATAACCGCGGGTTGCTCGACCTATATGTCTCCAACTGCGGCAGCCTGACGGGCGATGCGATCAAGAAGCAGCCGAGCTTTTTGTTTCGCAACGATGGGGACGGCAAGTTTACCGACATCTCCGAGGCGAGCGGCACCTGCCCGCCGGGCTACGAAGGTCGCGGGTTGGTGGCTCTCGATTTCGATGGCGACGGCTTGCTCGATTTCATCCTCTGCGAGCAGTACTACGCGCCCAACGTAAAGACAGGTCCCCTGCTCTTCCGCAACCTCGGCAAACATCGCTTCGAAAACGTCTCGGAAAAAGCGAGCCTGCCGAAAGGTTTCGGCGGCCTCGCTCTCGCCGTCGCAGACCTCAACGGCGATGGCTGGCCCGACCTGTTCCTCTCGCATGGCGGAGGGGAGCATCGAGTTTATCTGAATACGACCAAGGGCGGATTCGCCGAAGCGAACGAACTTCGCCCCGTGTTCCATTGGAAGAACGTGACGAAAAACGATCCGCCCGCCGGCGTCGCCATCGCGGACGTCAACGGCGATGGGCTGCCGGACATCCTCATCGGTCATCATTTCAAGACGCCGTGGAAGCAGCCGGTGTCGATGCGACTCTATCTGCATCGCGGCATCAAGGACGGCAAACCCGTTTACGAAGATGTGACCGAAGCCGCCGGACTGAAGCCGTTGCCGATGAAGCCGCCGCATGTGGAGATTCAGGACTTCGACAACGACGGCTTGCCGGACCTTTACACGAGCATCGTGCGCTACAAGGGAGATGTTCCGCATCCGGTCATTTACAAAAACCACGGCAGCAAGGGGGGCATGCCGCGGTTCGTGGACCATGGCGAGAAGCTCAACGATTTTCCTGATCCCGAGTTCCTGAAGATCAACAAGACGAACGACGTCTTCGCCCGCATTTTGAAAGACAAGAAAATCATCTACATGGCTCCCGGTCCATCGGCCGATTTCGATCGGGACGGGAAGCTGGACCTATTTCTGCCGAGTTGGTGGGTGGAAAGCCCCTCGCTGCTGCTGCGCAACGAAACACCGGGCGGACATTGGCTCCAGGTGCAGGTCATAGGGAGCGACGGCGTCAACCGCATGGGTATCGGCGCCCGCGTGAACGTGTACGCCGAAGGCAAACTCGGCGAAGTGAATGCCCGCCTCGGCTCCCGCGAAATCGCCATCGGCTACGGCTACTGCTCCGGCCAAGAAGCGATCGCCCATTTCGGCCTGGGCAAGACGCAACGCGTGGATGTGGAGGTGGTGTTGCCGCATGCGAAGGGGACGATCGCACGCCGCACCATCACGGCGGATCAGCGGATTGTGGTGAGGAAGTAAAGCAAGATATGTCCTCGTGTCTCTGCCGAGAATTCTTTACGCCAAAGGCATTGCAACCAACAGCCCAGGGTTGGCGATCGGAGGGAGCCTACCCTGGGTCACGCCCGCATCACCCCGAGGTCCCCCAACGGCCCAACGGGTTCCATCCGACCTTCGATAGAACCCCTTCGGGGTACTACGCATTTATTCTTGCGGAAACCCAGGGTAGCTCGCTGCGCTCGCAACCCTGGGCTATGGGATGTAACGCCGTTGGCGTAAAGAGGCGTAGGCAGGGGGGCCAAATCTAACGCGGCAGGCCCCACAATCGCATGGTGCGGTCGAGGCTGCCGCTGAGGGCTTTTCGGCCGTCGGCCGAAAAAGCGACGCTGGTCACAGTGTCGCGGTGGCCGGCGTATTGATGCAGCAATTTCCCGGATGCGAAATCGAAGACGCGGACCATCTTGTCGTCGCTGCCGGTCATCAATCGTCGGCCATCGGGCGACAAGGCCATCGCGGTGACCAGGCCCGCGTGCCCCTCGAATCGGCGGAGTTCCTTGCCGTTGGCGATGTCCCAGACATGGGCGTAGCCGTCGCCGGCACTCACCAGATACTTGGAATCGGGCGTGAATGCGACGCCATAGACGCCGCTGGTGTGTCCGTCGAAGACTTTCACTTCCTGCCCGTTGACCACATCCCAGACGCGGGCGGTCTTATCGCCGCTGCCGGTAGCCACCCACTTGCCGTCGGGGCTGTAGGCGACCGCGTAGACGAAGCCGGTGTGGCCCGGGAATTTGCGGACTTCGTCGCCGTTGTTGGCGTTCCAGAGTATGGCGGTGCGGTCGTCGCTGCCGGCGAGGACATAGTTGCCGTCGCGCGAAAAGGTGACGCCGTTGAGATCGACGCGGTGCGTGAATCGCTTCGTCTCCGTACCGAGACGCGTATCCCAAATCCGCGCGGTGCCGTCCCAGCTGGAGCTGAGCAGCCCTCGGCCATTGCTATGCCATTGGACGCCCCACACCTGCTTCGAGTGGCCGCGGAGGATTTTGTCTTCCTTGTCGGTCGTGGTGTCCCAGATGCGAATCGCGGAATCGACGCAGCCGGCCGCGGCGAGACGACCATCGGGCGAGAGCGACACGCTCTTCACCTCGTCGGTCACTTCGTATTTCTTCAGTTCGCCGACCGGAATCGTCGGCCCTTCGCCCGCCTCTCCTGCAAGCCGCG
>JAXMAT010000002.1:0-184214 GCA_046350235.1 Gemmataceae bacterium
AACAGGGCCGTTACATCGGCGAGGAGTTGACGCTCGCCCTCGGCGTCCTTCGGCGGCTGAAGCAGCAGAAGGGGGATGTCGTCATCAACATGTCCACATCCCGAGTCGTCGAAGATTTGTGCCAGCGGGCGGGCGTGAAATGCCATCGGTCGGCCGTCGGCGAAGCGAATGTCGTCGAGAAGATGCGCGAGGTGAATGCCGTCATCGGCGGCGAAGGAAACGGCGGCGTCATCGATCCGCGCGTGGGCTGGGTGCGAGATCCGTTCATCGGCATGGGCCTGATTCTCGATCTGATGGCCGAGGAGCAGAAGACGCTCAGCGAAATCGTCGCATCGCTGCCGAGCTATGTGATCGTGAAGGACAAGTATCAAATCTCACGTGACAAATTGCCGCAGGCGAACGCGTTGCTCGAGAAACGCTGGCCCGAGGTGCGGACGAACAAAATCGACGGCCTTCGTCTCGACTGGGCCGACCGCTGGGTGCATGTCCGCCCGAGCAACACGGAGCCGATCGTCCGCGTGATCGCCGAGGCGCCGACGGAGCAGGCGGCCCAGGCGTTATGCAAAGAAGTCGGCGCCGTGGTGACGGGAGCATGACATGATCCATGCGTATGCTTACGACACGGCGAGCCATGCCTACAAGGAGCTGACGCCGGAAGAATTTCACGGCTGCGGACAGGCGAAGCAGGATGGGCGGGTGTTGTGGATCGATCTGGAGTCGCCGACGCCGGAGGAGGAGCAGTTCGTCTTCACTCAGTTTCTGCCGGTGCATCCGCTGACGCTCGAAGACGTCACTCGCCTGCGCCGTGAGCCGAATTCGCCGCCTCACTTTCCGAAGGTCGAGGAGTTTCACGATTATCTCTTCGTCATCGTCAATCCGCTTACCGGCGAATTCATGCGGCGGATGAAGCAGGACGACGGCGAAGAAAACGTCCGACAACTCTTCACGCAGCTCAGCGCGATCGTCACCGATCGCGTGCTCATCACGCATCACTACGAACACATGGGCTGCATCGAGACGTTGCGAACGCATCTGCAGCGGCATGCGAATCAGATGGAGCGAGGGCCGGACTATCTATTTCATCTGGTGCTCGATTCGACGGTCGATCAATTCGCTCCCGTGCTCGACCATGTGGACGAGACGCTCGACGAGATGGAATCGACGGTCGTGATGAAGCCGGAGCCGAAGCTGTTTCTCAGCATCCTTCGGCTCAAGCGCGAGATCATGCATCTGCGGAAGACGCTCATCTACGAGCGCGAAGTGCTGGTTCGCCTCGCGCGCGGCGAATTCGAGTTGGTGGATGAACGCGAAACGGTCTACTATCGCAACGTCTACGACCACCTCGTCCGCTTCACCGAACTGATCGAAAGCTCGCGTGATCTGGCGTCCGACCTCTTGCAGTCGTTCCAGGCATCCACCGGCAATCGGCTCAATCAGATCATGAAAGTGCTGACGATGATCTCGACGATCATCCTGCCGATGACGCTTATTTCCGGCATCTACGGGATGAACGTCAAGAATCTTCCCGGCGCCGAGGAGTGGTGGGGTTTCCCCACCTCAGTCGTGCTGATGCTGGGCAGCGGGATGATCGGCCTGACGTTCTTTTGGTGGCGCAAATGGCTGTGAGTTGGCCTGCCTGGAACCTGGAACCGCAGCCGAAGCACGTGGGCCGCGAGGTGCGCATCTTCGCCCAGACGGACAGCACGAATCAGCGGGCCCTGGAGCTTTCGGACGACCCATCGCGCGACGGTCTGGTGCTGATCGCGGAAGAGCAGACGGCAGGGCGCGGGCAGTATGGCCGGGTGTGGCAGGCACCGCCGCGAAGCAGCGTGTTGCTATCCGCGTTGGTGTTTCCGCCGCCCACGATTCGCCGGCCCGCGTTGCTCACGTCGCTCGCCGCAGTCGTCGTGACCGAGGTAGTCCGCGAGGTCTGCAATCAGCAGGCGAAGATCAAGTGGCCGAACGATGTTTACCTGCACGGCAAGAAGATTTGCGGCATCCTGATCGAGCAACGCGGTGTCGGCAATCCGCACGCCCCCCTCGCCGCCGTTATCGGCATCGGCCTCAACCTGCATCAAACCGCCGACGATTTCCGCAGCGCCGACCTGCCGCTGGCCGGCTCCATTGCGAGCGTCACCGGCATGAATGTCGATTGGAAGAAAACCGCCGAACGCCTCATCCGCACGCTCGATGAGCAGTACAGCCGCCTGCTCGCCGGCGACTTCGACACGCTCGAATCGCTGTGGAAATGGCGGCTGGGATTGCTGGGCAAGGAAGTCCAAGTGGAGTTGGCGGATCGCCAGGTCGAGGGCCGTTTGCTCGATATCGCATTCGATGGCGTCGTTCTGGAGGGCGAGGAATTGACGTCGTTTCCGCCGGAGGCAATCCGGCACATTTCCGCTTTGCACCCTTAAGAGGCCCGGTACCTTTGCTGCTTCCCAGCCCCGTTCACGGGGCTTTCGCGAAGCGTTTAGGCCCGCCGTTGACGGCGGGTAGATTGGGCCGGTGTGACGATTTCTAAGCCCCATTCATGGGGCTTCTCGCCGTTCGGCTTAAGCCGCCGCAGCTTCCGCGGCTCAAGCCAGATTGCGAGAAGGCCCGTGAACGGGCCTCTTGAAAAGCTTGTTTTCCGTTGGTCACACCCGCCGTCAACGGCGGGCCTAGACACTTCGCGAAAGCCCCGTGAACGGGGCTGGGATGCAGGTTACGTCATACGAAGCTTTCCTCTGACATCTGTGCACAGCGGAGGCATCGCCCTCTCTCTTCGTTTCCTTACCCGGGAATCCACTTGCACCACTTTGGCACATTCCCTCCCAACTCCTCTCGACTTGATCTGCCCGTTTGACCTAAACTGCGGCCCGAAGCTAGGTCAGGGAGGACCGGGCCATGGGTGCCGCGCGCGATCGAGACGACCGGGATGACCGGGACGAGAAGAAAACCAACACCTTTCTCAAGACGATCATGGGAAGTATCGCCGGCATGATCGGCGGCGCGATCCTCATGTATCTCAACAACTTCGTCACGGGAGCCATCAAGCCCGCGAAGCCCGTCCCCAATTTCTCCTTTCAGGCGACCGGGCTCACCCTTCAGTTTCAGAATCGCTCCACCGGCGGAACCTCCGGCTGGTGGGATTTCGGCGACGGCTCGGCCCTCGAACCCTTCGATCCTAAACAACCCGCGATCACACACACGTTTCCGAATTTCGGCTCCTACAACGTCCGGCTCACGCTTTACAACCTGCTGGGCGAAGAGACCGATCGCACTGTCTCGGTCAACCTCGATGCACGCAACGCGTCGCCGCCGGTGATCGAAGATTTTCAGGTCATTTCCGCATCCAACGATCCCCAACCGGCCGCACCAGCGACGTTCCGCGTGTACGCAAAGGTGAAGAATGCGGAACTGCTGCTGTGGACGTTGGGTACCGAACGCCCGGCCGAAATCGCCACCGACGGGGTGGGCGGCGTCCATGATCGCATGATCACGCTCAAGGAATACGGCTGGCACACCATCCGCCTGGTCGCCGTCAGCGGCAAGCAGGTTTCGGAGCAGACCAAGACGGTATTTGTCGGCGTTCCTAGCGAACGGCCCGCACCCGGGGCGGCGTTGCAAGTCGCGTACGATGCGGTGCAAGTCGAACGGAAATCGCAGAACTTCAACCTTCCGATCATCATGCCCGCGAATCAAAGCGGAAGCAGTTGGCGATTCGAAGAAGAGAGGGCTGTACCCGCCGGATGGCGTATCGGGGACTTGAAGGCGAAGCCGGCACCGCCAAATCTCGTTCGCAACGCGGAACTTGCCCTATCCCCGGATCGGACTCGCTTCCTCGTCAAGGGTGAAATGATTCGCAGCAGCGGCATGTTCGGCAGTCGGGGTCAGCCGCAGTGGCTGGCGGAGGTGGCAGCTACCCTGGAAAAAACGTCGGAGCCAACGATCAAGACGAGCGATCCGATCTTTGTTCCGCTGAAGTTGCCTGGACGGACGATGCTCGCCATGCCCGCGGCTTCCGCAAGGCTGGCAGGCGACCTCGCGTCGTCTTAACCTTGAATTGCGTGACGGCAACTCGATCGCGTGGCGCGACACCAAGCTGCCTACGAGCGGCGTCATCCAGTTGCAAAATCGACGCTGGCAGGTGACCGCCAACGAAGCAAACGGGCAAATCGTGCTCGACATCGCGGATGCCAGCGGCTTCGTTCCTTCCGGCAACTAACGCAATGCGCCTTGTGATTCGCCCTTCCGATTGCGAGAATGAAGGCATCGTCTCTCCCAGTCGTTGGAAGGAAGATCGCCATGGCGAAGTGGTTCGGCTCCGGGCTTTTGTTTGCGTCGCTCGGTCTCTTCTTGGCTGCCGCCTCGGGACAGGAACCGAAGACCGGCGGAAAGGGTGTCGGGAAGAAGGCGGACGTCGAGTCGATGTTCAAGAAGCTCGACGCTGACGGCAACGGCAAGATCAGCCGCGAGGAATTTCTGAAACTCGCCGAAAAGGCCCCCGATGCCGGCAAGCAGGAAAAGGCCCGCGAATTCCTCGGCAAAGTGTTCGACAAGTTCGGCAAAGGCGGCGACCTGACGCTAGACCAACTCAAGAAATTCCAAGACAGCCGCTCGAAGGAACTCAAGAAGAAGTAGACGACTTTGCTTCTATGTAGCCCTCTCGCTCCGCGAGAGGTAAGCGGCATTGCGCCGCGCGATCGCAAGACGTGTAGTCGCTTTCCTCTCGCGGAGCGAGAGGGCTACATAGAAGTCCCTCTCCCCAAAGGGGAGAGGGGAGCAGATGCATGTCCGAACTATCCGACCCTCTTGAAGCCGCGTATCAACGAGTCCGCTCCGCTCTCCTGGCCGAGCGAACGGCGGTGGGGCATTGGGTGGGGGAGTTGTCTTCTTCCGCCCTTTCGACTGCGACCGCGATCATGGCCCTCGCTCAGGTGCAGCGAGCACTGGGCGATGAGCGGTTTGCGCCCTTGATCGCCGGCGGGCTGCGTTGGCTGATCGCGCATCAGAATGCGGATGGCGGGTGGGGCGATACGGTTCTCAGCTTCAGCAACATCTCTACCACCATGCTCTGCCGGGCCGCGCTGCATCTGACCGGCGCCGTCGTTCGCGGCGAATTGGCGACGCTCGAATCGCTGCGGCGAGCCGAGGCATGGCTTGGCGAACGATACGGAAACACCCCAAGCGAGCTGAGCGAAGCGGTGCGGCAGCGGTATGGCGTCGATCGCACCTTCGCGGTGCCGATCCTTGCCACGTGCGCGATCGCGGGATTGGTGGAGTGGCGTGAGGTGCCACCGTTGCCGTTCGAGTTGGCGTGCTTTCCGCAGTCGTGGTATCGCTTCCTTCGCTTGCATGTCGTGAGCTACGCGCTGCCCGCGCTCATCGCGATCGGGCAGGCGATCCATCACTTTCGGCCCACCTGGAACCCGCTGACGCGCACTTTGCGTTGGGCAACGAAGAAGCAAAGCCTGACTGTGCTTCGGGCCATCCAGCCGTCAAGCGGCGGCTATCTCGAAGCGACGCCGCTCACGAGTTTCGTCACGCTCAGCCTCGCGAGCATCGGACCTGCGCAACATCCGGTCGCGGTCCACGCGGTCGAGTTTCTGCAGAAATCCGTGCTCGCCGACGGCAGCTGGGCGATCGACAGCAATCTCGCGACGTGGGTGACGACCCTCTCCGTCAATGCCCTCGGATCGGCCGACGATGTGGCTGCGCTCGATCGCCCCGAAACGATCCGCGATTGGCTGCTTGGCCAGCAGTATCGCGAACGGCATCCGTTTACCGGGGCCGATCCCGGCGGTTGGGGTTGGACCGACCTGCCCGGGAGCGTGCCCGATGCCGATGACACGCCGGGCGCCATGCTTGCCTTGCGGCATCTCACGGGTTGGCAGCGTGGCGAGCCTCGTCCGCCGGCGATTCAACTCGGCACGGATTGGCTGCTCAACCTGCAAAATCGCGACGGCGGTTGGCCCACGTTCTGCCGCGGTTGGGGTCACCTGCCGTTCGATCGCAGCGGCACCGATCTCACCGCCCATGTGCTGCGTGCGCTCCATGCCTGGCGAGCGATCCATCCGACTTCGCCGGCGTTTGTCCGCGGCCTGGATTATCTCGCGCAGCAGCAACGGCATGACGGTTCCTGGTTGCCGCTTTGGTTCGGCAATCAGCATGCGACCGACGACGAGAATCCGACGTATGGCACCGCCAAGGTGTTGGCAGCCTACCGCGATTTGGGTCGCTGGAACGACAAGCCGGCGATCCGTGGCCTGCATTGGCTGCTTGCGAATCAGAACGCCGATGGCGGCTGGGGCGGAGGCCAGGGCACGCCGTCGAGCATGGAGGAAACCTCTCTAGCCATGGAAATCCTCGCCGACACGGGCACGGAAGCCGACCAAGCTCTCAAGACGGGAACGGCCTGGCTCATCGAACGCCTGCAACACGACGACTGGCACGTCCCCACGCCGATCGGCTTTTATTTCGCGAAGCTGTGGTATTTCGAGAAGATGTATCCGCTGGTCACTGCCGTCGCCGCATTGGGCCGATTGCGAAGACGATGGCGCGGCGAAAACTGCACGATATAATCGCATCCAAGTTCGAGACGAACTTCGTCTCCCCTCGCAGGCCAGGGAACGGCCGCGCTTGTTGTGCCGCACCGATGCTCACTTCCGAACTTCGCAATTCCGTCCCCTCCGACGTCCGCAGCCGTGGCGCCAAGTACTTCCAGCAGGGCAGAGTTCGCATCCGTGAAGGCGACGCCGAGCATGTGCTCGCCATGGTGCGAGGCAGCGCGGACTACGAAGTCATGCTGCAAGTGGAGCGGTTTCCCGAAGACGACGGCGAGTACGTCAAAGTTGCGTGCGATTGTCCGTACTTCGAAACCGAATACGAGCCCTGCAAGCATGTCTGGGCAACGCTGCTCGCCGCGGAACAAAAAGGATATTGCCGCGGACTGACGGGGGACGGTCCCAGCGAGTTGTTTCTGTGGGACGAAATGGACGATGGCGACGTTTCCGAAATTAAGCCGTCGCCCCCGACCCCGTCGCCCCCGACCCCGCCGCCGCCACCCACGCCGATTCACTGGAAGCAAACGCTCGTTTCCTTGGTCGAGCAAACTACACCAGTGCTCGCATTGGCGTCATCTCGACTGCACTACTTCATCGATGCGGGCAAATCGATCGCGCGCGGGCATCTTTGCATCGACGTGGTGCTTGAACGAACGAAGCCGGGCCAATCGCCGCAGCGCACCGCGAACTGGATCCATTCCAAACAGATCGCCGGCCTGCCTTCCGACGACAAGGTGATCGCCAACTTCTTCATGCGGGCTACCGGATATTACTCAAGTGAGTTGCGGACCCAACTCGACCTTCTCGAATCCGATATCGCACTCATGCTTCCGCGCATCGCCGCCACCGGCCGATGCCGTGTGGGGGACGCCAGACTCTTCATCGGGGGCGACCAGAATCTCGAATTGCTCCCCTTGGTGACGTGGGAACCCGAGATTGTTTGGTCGTTCACGCTGGAGGTGACGCGGACGGCGGAAGGCGACTATCGACTGGAGGCGATGCTGCGAAGCGGCGACGAAAAACGCCCGCTGCGCGAGGCATGGCTCACGTTGGGCGACACGGTGCTTTGGAAAGACTGCCGACTGCAACGACTGCAGCCCGGCGAACTTCGCGACTGGTTCAACCAATTTCGCCGACACCCAGAGCTTCTCGTCCCCGCTGCCGAGGCGGAAGAACTACTGCAGAGCCTGCACGCATCTCCACGCATGCCCGACACGACGCTGCCGGACGAATTGAAGTTGGAAGATCGCGTCGCTCAGCCCAAGCCCGTGCTCCGCGTTTCGACGAAGGAGCATCCCACCCGACGTGATCGCAACGTGCTGAAGTCCGATCTGTTTTTCGAGTACGACGGAATCGAAGTCTCCGAGACCGCCTCATCGGCCTATGTGTTCGACGTGCCGCACCATCGACGCTGGCAGCGCGACCGCGCGGCGGAACGAACGTATTCCGCCAAGCTCGACGGCTTCGGCATGAAGCTGCGAACCGCTCCTTTCGATCACTACCACCCTCGGACCGAGCGGCCCACGTTTCGCGATCTTCCCGCCAAGAAACTGCCGCTGATCGTGGCGCAACTCTCGGCCGAGGGCTGGCGCGTCGAAGCTGACGGCAAGCTGTATCGGCAGCCGGGCAAGATCGAAATTGCAGTCAGGTCGGGAGTCGATTGGTTCGACTTGGAAGGGCAGGTTGATCTCGAAGGATGCTCCGTGCCGTTTCCGCAATTGCTGGCGGCGCTGCGCAACAAGGAAAACGTCGTCGTGCTCGACGACGGAACGATGGGCGTCTTGCCCGAGGAATGGCTGAAGAAGTACGCGTTGCTTGCTGGACTCGGCAAGTCGAAAGGCGATGCTCTGCGTTTCACGAAAGGCCAGGTCGGCCTGCTCGACGCCCTCTTGGCCGAACAGCCGGAAGCGGTATTCGATGAGGCTTTCCAAAAAGCGCGCGAACGATTCCGCTCATTTTCCGGGATCCATCCCGCGGAGGCGCCCGCCGATTTCCGTGGCGAACTTCGCGGCTATCAGAAGGAAGGACTCGGCTGGCTGCATTTTCTGCGTGATTTCGGATTCGGCGGATGCCTCGCCGACGACATGGGGCTAGGCAAGACGGTGCAAGTGCTTGCCTTGTTGGCGGAGCGAGCCGCCAACCGCCCGCCCAAAACGCCGCGGCCTTCGCTGGTCGTCGTTCCCAAGTCGCTGGTGCATAATTGGAAGGACGAGGCCGCCCGCTTCGCTCCGCACTTGCAGGTCTATGCTCATCACGGCAGCGATCGCGCGAAGAGCATCAGGCAATGGGCCAAATACGATCTCGTCCTAACGACCTACGGAACGCTGCGTCGCGATGCGGCCCTGTTTGCGAAAGCTCGCTTCGATTACGGCATCCTCGACGAATCGCAGACGGTGAAGAACGCGAGAACGGATCAAGCCAAGGCTGTCCGCTTGCTCCGCACGCAACACCGTCTCGCCATGAGCGGCACGCCGATCGAGAACCACCTTGGGGAGCTGTGGAGCCTGTTCGAGTTCCTCAATCCCGGCATGCTCGGCTCCGCATCGGTCTTCCGCATGGTCGGCGGTATCGGCCGCGGGCCGACCGCCGAAACGCGCGAACTGTTGAGCCGAGCGCTACGGCCGTTCCTCTTGCGGCGAACAAAAGCGCAGGTCGCGAAAGATTTGCCGGAAAAGACCGAGCAGACCGTCTACTGCGACCTGGAACCGGAGCAGCGCAAGACGTACGACGAACTGCGCGACTTCTACCGGGCCAGCCTCGCCGGCAAGATCGCCGAATTGGGTTGGAGCAAAGCGAAAATCGTGGTCCTCGAAGCCCTCCTGCGGCTCCGCCAAGCCGCATGCCATCCTGGGCTCATCGACCGTTCACGACTCTCCGAATCGAGCGCCAAACTCGACGTGCTGCTCCCGCAAATCTGCGAGACCGTGAACGAAGGGCACAAAGTGCTCGTCTTCTCGCAGTTCACCAGTTTTCTCGGCATCGTTCGGAAGCACTTGGAAGGGGAAGGCATCCCCTACGAATATCTCGACGGCAAAACCCGCGATCGAGCCGCCCGCGTCGAGCGGTTTCAGACCGATCCCGATTGTAAGCTCTTCCTAATCAGCCTCAAAGCCGGCGGAGTCGGCCTCAACCTGACGGCCGCCGATTATGTCTTTCTCCTTGATCCTTGGTGGAACCCCGCCGTGGAGGCGCAGGCGATCGATCGATCGCATCGCATAGGACAAAACAAGCCGGTGTTCGCCTATCGGCTCATCGCACGCGACACCGTCGAAGAGAAGGTGCTGGAATTGCAGAAGACGAAACGGGAACTCGCGGATGCGATCATCAACGCCGACAACAGCCTGATCCGCTCGCTGGGCCTGGAAGACCTCGCCATGCTGCTTTCGTGATCCGAGCGCGCGGAGGCAGCGAAGCTTCCCCTCGCCCCCGCTGGGACCAGGTTTGACCATGCAAGCGAATCAACGCAGGGGAGAGAGGAAGCTTTGCTTCCTCGACAAATGAAGCCGATTCTCGCGCGAAGATTTAGAATAGCCCCATGTTCCTGAACCCCGACCGCATCGGCATGGCGTGTTTCGGCGCCAGCTATTTGGCAAGCTTTCTCCTGGAATTGACGTTCTTCTTCCGCCCCCGTCCGATCTTTCGGACGGCCGCGGTCGTATTCGCGTCCGCGGGATTGCTGGCGCATGTCGTGTTCCTGCTGGTCCAACGCATTCCGATCGTCTCCTCGCAAGGCTCGCTGCTGCTGCTCGCCCTCGTTCTCGCAATCTTCTGCGTCTACGGCGCCCTGCATCATCGCAACTTCGCTTGGGGCTATTTCGTCTTGCCCGTGGTCCTATTCCTCGTCGCCATCGCAGCCATGTTTCCCCAAGGCGAGAGAGACCCTGAGGGAATCTGGTCGGCATTGCGCGGCGAGCGATTCTGGGGGCTGACGCATGGCCTGCTCGTTCTCGCGGCTGCCGTCGGCGTCAGCGTCGGGTTCGTCGCCAGCGTCATGTATCTGGTACAGGTGCGACGACTGCAAGCGAAGCTGCCCCCCTATCGCGGCATGAAAATGCTGAGCCTGGAGCGGCTCGAATCGATGAATCGCCGAGCGATTCTCTGGGCGTTTCCGATGCTGACGGTGGGCCTTATCCTCGGCGCCCTCCTTCAGTTCGGTCGGGGCGATGTGCAGAATGCGAAGATCCTGGGTACGGTCGGACTTTGGATCGTTTTTGCGATTCTCATGTTTCTCCGCTATGCGATCCATGTCCGCGGACGGCAAGTCGCACTGTGGACGATTCTCGCCTTCGCGGTCATGCTGGTGGCGCTGCTCGCTTCCCACGGGGAGGCGTCATGAAGCTGCTCCTCGTCGGCTGCAGCGTGAAGAAGACGCCCATCGAACTCCGCGAGAAACTCGCCTTCGACGGGCCGAAGCTCCCTGCCGCCCTCCGCGAACTCGAATCGCGCTACGGCGTCGAAGCGGTCGTCCTCAGCACCTGCAATCGCGTCGAGATGTATCTTGCTCGGCCCCTCGATCAAGCGATGCCGACAGCCGATCTGATCAGCGAGTTCCTGGCGGAGTTTCACCGCGTTCCGCACCATGCGCTTGCCCCGCATCTCTACGAACGGGAAAGCCTGGATGCGGTTCGCCACCTGTTTCGCGTCACTTCCAGCCTGGACAGTCTGATCGTGGGCGAAGGGCAGATCGCAGGGCAGGTGAAGCAAGCGTATGAGACCGCTCACGAGAATGCCGCGGCAGGGCCGATTCTGCATGCGCTCTTTCAGCACGCGGCTACCGTCGCCAAGAAAGTGCGAACCGAGACAGGGATCTCGCGCGGGCATGTTTCCGTGGCGAGCGTCGCGGTGGATTATGTCCGGCAGGTGTTCGACCATTTCGACGACAAAACGGTCCTCGTGATCGGCGCTGGGAAGATGGGCGTGCTGACGCTGCGGCGCCTGCGAGACCTCAAGCCGCGCCGTATCCTGGTCGCGAACCGAAGCCCGGAAAAAGCCATCGCCGTCGCTCAAGAGTGCGGCGGGCAGGCGATTCCCTGGGATCAACTCGATGATGCTTTGGCGAAGGCCGACATCGTCCTCAGCACGACAGGCGCTCCTGAGCCGATCATGTCGCAGCGGCGGTTCAACGAGATTCTGCCGAATCGGACACTGGTCCAATCGTCATCTTCGACATGGCCGTCCCCGCGATTTCGACCCAGCGATCCATGACGGCGATCAGGCCTTGCTCAACGTGGACGACTTGGGAGAGCAGCTCATCGAATCGACGTTGAAGGAGCGTCGCAAGCGTCGCCCCGGCCGAGGAAATCATCGACCGCGAGGTGAAGAAGTTCTTCAGCGAATGGACGCGAAAAGCCGCAATGGCCCGATCATCGCCAAGCTTCGGCCCAGGAATTCGAATCGCGCCGCCGCAACATCGTTCCAACTGTTGACAGCTCGACGGCAAACTGGATGCGGCCGACAAGGCATACGTCGAAGGCGTTCGACTGTTGCAGAATCAGTATCTCCACGGTCCCATTTCGGCGTTGGCTGAGGAAGCGCAGGAGCCAGGCCGTCACACGCTGCTGGACGCGCTTCGCAAACTGTTCCGCATCGAAGACTGACCCGCCGCCGGACTGGACGCGTCCGAAAGAACGTATCCCACCTTCCATCGCTCGTCTCTCGCTTGCGGCTTAGCGTTCGCGCTGAGTCCACGGCCCGCTAAGCCGCAAGCGGAAGCCCGGTCATCGTATGTTGGTTGATGATTTCGACGCGACATCCGGTTCGGATTGACGCCGGGATGTCAATCTTGGCAAGAACTCGCGAATCCGAAGACGACGGCGACAACGAAACTCGCGGGGGCAGCAGCGACAACGACGAAGAGGAAAGCGCCGTCCATTCGGCGTGGGCGGAAGAGTCCGCCCCGTTTCGGCCCCATTCTTCGCTAAGCGCGGACCCTGGTTTTGCCCCTCCCTTTTTTCGGGGCTAAAATAGTTCAGGAAACGGACTGTGAGCTCCTTTGAGGCCCGCGGAAGCGGCTGGCTCTCCCCGGAGACTCCCATGGCGAAGGCCTTGATCAGTGGTGCTGCTGCGGGCTCGTAACCTCTTTACAAGCACCTCGAACGTTTCCAGACCGGGAAAGTCGGCGAGGCGCGGTACGTCGCGGTTGAAGCGGTCCTCAATCGCCATCACGCCTGGCTGTCGAACAAGGCATCGATAAGGCCCGCGCCCGCCGTCGCCATTCATGCGGCCGTGATCATCCGCCAATCCGGCCTGCACGAAGCTCGCGAAGCAGGCATTCCGATCGACTCCTCGAAATCCGCATCCGCAGGCTGCCCAGGACGTCGTCGAATCGTACGGCATGACCACCACCGCAAAGCCCTCGAAGGCATCTTGGCAGCCCTCGTCATGACCATGGCGAGTAGATTTCCCTCGCCCCTTGGGGGAGAGCGATCGGGGGTGAAGGGCCGCCCGTGCAGACGTGCCACCTTGTCAAAGCATTTTCACCTACTTGATGCTGGGCTTTCGGCATACCATCGAATATGGCAACGGTGCCCCTCCCCAAGGGGCGAGGGGAGTCAGACATGAAAATCACTCTCACCGTCGTCGATGGAGCGCATCAGGGGCAAAGCTTCAGCTTTGTGGGGCATGACACGTTTTGGTGGGTCCGGTCAAAGCACGCTCATTTTCGCCTTCCCGCAAAAGGACGATTCTTTCCGCGCGTTACTTCATGATTGAGGCAAATCCTTCCGCGTGTAGCTTGTCGACATGGGCAGCCGGCACGTATGTCAACGGACAGCGAGCGATCACGGTCGATTTGAAAGATGGCGACGAAATCCGCGGCACACTTTTCGAATTCGGTCGAGGAGAGGCGAACGCGGCTCGGAAACCATCAGTTTCCATCCCGATTCGCAGCGTGATTTCTTGAACCGAAATCGACGGGCCGAAAACCTCCGAAATCGGTCGGCACTCCAGCCCCTAGGGCTCGCGCTCTGGAGGGGCCGACGATTTGGCGACGGCAAAGCGGTTTCGTCCTGATCGTCGATCCGTCGAACCCAGCTACCGGCCCTCAAGGTGAAGCAGTTCCTGGAGGATGCCAAACGATTGTCGACCCTGAAGCACCCGACGATTCGGCGGTTGCGAGACCTGGGCGTTTCTTTGGACGTTCGACCATTGCGGTGGATGGGAAGCGGGCAGATCCACTGCAAGGACGAGGTGCCTTGCATCTGAAGGTGTTATCCTGGTCCCAGCAACTGTTTGGCGCGGGTCTCGATTACGCTACAGCCGGGTTTCATCCGCTGGGGATATTCGTCCGTCAGTTTCTTGGTCGCTCAAGCGGATGGAAAAGAAACCGCATGCCGAGCGGAATACGGCCTCTCGCGATTGCTGTGATCCAGCATTCAGAAGGATGACCACGCTGGCGATCAAAACCGCTGCGTTTTTGGCCGCCTGAGTTTTTGACCGACTACCGCCATCCGACGCCGCTGGGCGATCAATGCAACTGCCGCGACTCTCTATTGGTTGCTGACGGGCCATTTCATTTCGACCTGCCGGGACGCGAATCGCCCAGTATTCGTGTTGTTGAAGCAGCAAGTGACGCCGGTCGCGACCGTGGAGATCCCCGAGCGCATCGCCTCGGCGATTGAGCAGGCCTGGCGCGTCATCCGGAGAAACGCCACCCCGACCTCGCCGCGACCGAGCCGCCCTTCTGGGCCGATGATTTCGACCGGGCTACCACCATGCCAGCACCGCCCCTGATTTACATTACGTGCCGACGCCTGTCGGTGAAAGACGAGACCTACCGCGTGGCTGCTCGATGCAAGCTGCGTTCTGGTCGTGGCCAAATCGACGATGGCCCTCCGGCAGGCGATCATCACGATGGTGGTCAAACCCCGGTTTCAGCGAAGTGGACGATTGGACAGGAACAGACGAGGCGAACGACATCGTCATCACCTCGGACATCGCACGGCTCGATTTTCTCGCCAAGATGCGTTCGTGCTCCATCCCAAGGCGAGCCATTCACCGCCGACAACGGCATCGGCACGCTTTGCCCAGCGCGAACTGATGGAGCAGATCGCGTCGAAGTATGGCGTGCAGACAGGCGGCCCATCTGGCGATGTCGGCCAAGCACCGATCCCGATATCTGGCGAAGTTGGACGAGTACGCCAGCCGAAGCGATCCGCCGGCACCGCGCTTTGCTCCTTCGCAGATTCCGTAACTCGCGATGATCTGCTGCACCACTTCGCCGGCCACATCAAATCAGGCGGGAAGTCGCGGCCGTTGAATCGGAAGGTGAGGCGAAGGTGGTCGAGGCCGACAGGTGGAGGATCATTGGCGATGCGGTCATGTACGCTGACACGGTCGGTGACCGCGCGTTGGCCGATGTCGTCGGTGAAGCGATGAAATATCGGCACGACGCCGCCACCTGCCATCCACACCGTGAAGGCGTGCGGATTGTGGTCTCTGCCGGTCCTGCACGATCGGCAGTCGTCCGAACTCGCGCACGAATGACGGCGTTTGGCACCAATAGCCCTCGTCGGTTTCAAGTCGGTGCGACGAGGCGGCGATCGGTTGATCCGTTTCCAGCGATCGGTGTGGTTCGACGCGATGTTTCAAGCTGTGGCCGTCAACTGGTGCAGGTTTTCCTCGCCGCCGGAGTAGATCTGCACGCTTGCGCCGCGTTCGATACCGACGAGGCGGCGGGCCATCCAGGCATTGCTTGGCGAAATGGCCTGGCGCGTCGTCGATGCCGTAGAGCCGGCGAGGTTTCTTCCGTTTCGCGAGCGAAGTCGAGCATATAGAATGCGGCCATCTGCATGCCGCGACCAGCCAGTTGAAGGTCTCAATACGCGCGGCGAGTTCGGTGTCGCCGGCCCGTTGTTCCAGTTGCCGGCGATTGAGGCGATTGAGGAGGCTGAGTTGGTTGCGCTTGCTGCTGATCAGTGAGGTCGGCGGGGCGATAGAGGTTGTCGATCAGGGCACCACGAGCCGTTCCTGGAGAAGATGCTGGGTAAAAATCCATTGGTACGAGCGTACCCTTTCCTTCGGCCCAGCATGTCGACATGACGACGAAGAGCAGGCGCGGGTTTTGACTCACCGTGCCACGCCGAGGCCGCCACGGTAACCCAGCTTGCCGACGCGAGGATGCCCCATCCGCCGTGAAGCGGTGTTGATCTTCGCCAGGCGCTGGCAGTGATTATTCCGAGTCGGTCAGCAGGAGTGGAGGAAAGGCCATTTTTGTCCACGTGCCGGCCGTATTCGAAATCTATTTCGGACACATACTTCCCGCTTTGGCCATGGCGGCGAAACTTATACGGCGACCGCGATCCGGACCGACCTTGCACGCTGAGAAGAATCCGGTGAAGCGGTCGAAGTCGAGTTCTTGACCGTCGCCTTTCTCCAATTCGGGCTTGTAATCCACGTATCGACATGACTGGGACCGCCGTTCATGAAGAGCCAGATGATCGACTTCGCCTTGGAAGGAAAGTGCGACGGTCGCGGCATCGAGGATTCGGCGCCTGCTGCCTCTTCCATTTGCAATGCGGCAGCAAGCCCAATCATCCCGAGTCCTCCGCCCGCACGCTGCAAAAACTGCCGACGTGTGGCATAGGACGGGAGGGATCGGCAAAGAAGCGAGAAAACATGGCGATTCCTTCAACTTGGGTGGGCCTCACACATCGTGTCGCGAAGATACGTTCCCGTCAAGTGACGTGGCGCATTCACATGCTTCGCTTCGCGAATGGGGTAAGAGCGCTTTTCGCACAAGCCTGGGAGACTGAAACAAGCGGGACTACCGAACTTCAGAAAGTTCGGTGAACCTCGCCACCGGCCAAGTCGCCGAGATCAGCGGCCTGAATACCATGGCCGACATCATCGGCTTGACGGCGTTGCAGGCATAGACCTCGGACAGAGCCTCGATTGCCGACGCGAAATCGGCAATTTTTGCGGCAAACGGCGACGCGGCGACGTATCTTAATGGCCGAGAGATGGTCGCGAGCGCCCTTTGATCCGAGCGAAAACTATGGTTCCTCTCCGCTTCGCTTTCCTCGTCGCCTTCGCTGCGACGTTATTGGATTCGCCGCTTTCCGCACAGGAAACGAAGAAGCAACCGATCCCGCCCGTTCAGGATCAGACGAAGGCGGATGCGCTGATTCAGGAGCTGTACGCCAACGAATTGAAGGAGACGGCCAAGCATCCGGAAGCCCGTCAGCGCCTCGCGATGTCGCTGCTGCAGGAAGCACGCGACACGACCGACATGCCGGCGGGCAAATATCGCCTGCTGACCCAGGCACGCGACCTTGCCGTTTCCGCGGGCGACTTGTCGGTCGCGAGCCAAGCCATCCAGGAAATGACGGAGCATTTCGACATCTCCGATTCGCAGGCCTTGGCGATGCGCGTCCGGGCGGCGAAGGATGCGATCGATGCTCTGGACCGCACCGACCCGAATTGCCGGTCAGTGTTCGACATGTCCACCAGCCTTTTCGATGAAGCGATCGCCATCGAAGATTTCCCGTCATGCGCGAAAGCGCTCGACGCGGCGGATGCGGCGGGCCGAAAGCTGCGAAACGTGCTCCTCGTCGCCCAAGTCCGCGATCGCAAGGATCGGCTAACGAAAGTCCAGGCGGAGTTCGCCAAATGGCGTCCGCATGCGGAGAAGTTGGTCAAATCTCCCAAGGACCGCGAAGCGAATCTCGAGATGGGCAGGTATTACGCGCTGTTGCGAGGCAACTGGTCCGCAGGCCTGCCGCTGCTGAGCCAAGGGAGCGATGTCGAACTCGCGGCGGTGGCCAAGCTGGAAGCAAACGAATCGCCGAAAGCCGGAAACAGCTATGCATTAGGGGTGAAATGGGCCGCATTGTCCGCGCAAATCGCCCCTGAATTCCGCGATCATGCGCGGGCCCGCGCCTACCACTGGCTTGCCAAGGCCCTGCCCGAAGCGGATGCGACCACGGAGCCGAAGATTCAGGAAAAGCTCGACGAACTCGGCGAACTGCTGCCGACGACGCTCCGCATCGGCGAACTCGACGGCGAATCGCGACGCTGCGATGGGCATTTGGGTTCAGTCTATTCGGTGGCATTCGCGCCAGACGGTCAGCGCGTCCTGTCGTCGGGAGCCGATCAGACGATGCGACTTTGGGACGCCCGCACCGGCAAAGAAATCCGCCGGATCGACGCGCCGATCGGTCGCATTTGGTCCATCGCCTTCGCGCCGCGCGGCAAGTACGTCGCGAGCGGCAGCTTCGATGGTTCCGTCCGGTTGTGGGATCTTGAACGCGGACGCGAAGTTCGCCGATTCGCGGACAAGGGAGACTACATCCGCTGTGTCGCCTTTTCTCCCGATGGACAATCGATCGCCGCCGCGGGAGACGACCGCACGATTCGCATTTGGGATGTCGCCACCGGAAAAATGCATGGCACGCTCAAGGGACATGACCATTTCGTTTGGAGCATTGCCTTCAGCCGGGACGGCAAGCAGCTGATCTCGGGAAGCTTAGACCGCACCATTCGGATTTGGAATCTTGCGGCCATGTCCGAAAGGAAGACTATCTCCATGGGAGACGACAGCGTTTTCGCTGTGGCCATGTCGCCGGATGGACGACGATTCGCTTCCGCCGGCAGCGATCGCAACGTGCATATTTGGGATCTCGCTACCGGAGCGCGGATACGAACCCTGCCTGGCCACGAAGGCTACGTGCATTCGCTTGCCTATTCGCCGGACGGGCGAAAGATCTTGTCGGGCAGCCAAGACCAAACCTTGCGGCTTTGGGAGGTTCGGACTGGTCGGTTGATTCGCACGATGGAGGGACACCGCGACCAAGTCTGGTCGGTCGCATTCTCTCCTGACGGCAAGCGAGCCGCATCCGCCTGCGACGATCGCAGCATCCGCATCTGGAGTGGGCGATAGAACAGACGGTGAGAGAACGACAGCCAGCCAGGACGTCGCCCATGCCGCACAAAGGAACCTTCACGCAAACCTTCACCGTGCTGCTTGAGCGGCCCGTCTCGATCGAAGCCGTCGCGCGGTGCATTTCCGCGTTTCCGATCGCTCGGCGGGCGCCCGCTGCGGAATCTTGGCCGATGGGCGAGGCCAGCCTTCTGCTGCCGTTCCGTCCTGAAGCCAACGGCATGGTTATCATCGATGTCGTCAACCACCCATGGCCTGACGGGATGGGGGATCCGCAAGCTGACCCCACTCTGTTCGGCGCCTGGGCGATGGGCAACTTCGGCCCCTTCGCATTTCCCGGCGGACTGCAACACGCAAGTCAGCACGCGTGGGCATGGGAAGAGGGTCGCGAGGTCGCAGGCAAACATCAAGCATTTGTTCGCATGCGTCTGAGCTACGTTTTCGGCGCTGACGACGCCGCGCCGGCTTTGCCTCTCGATTACAAGCCTCTCGACGAACTTCAGTTCCTCACCGATCTGCTTGTGCCGATCCTGAATTTGCCGGAAGCCTTGTGCTACTTCAATCCCAACGGCGAAGTGCTGCGAGATCGCAACTTCGTGGAAGGAGTCTTGGAGTTTTCGCGAGAACGTGGCCTGCCGCCTCTCGACCTGTGGAGCAATATCCGATTCTTTCGCCTCGAAGACAATTGGCTGATGATGGACACGGTCGGCAATGCGCAGTTGGACTTGCCCGATCTCGAAGCCTGTTTTGTCGCCTCGACCTACGATCTGGAAGAGATCGACGTCTTTCTTCGTGCAACGACCAGCTATCTGCTGGAAGAAGGCGATATCATCGAATCGGAAGACACGATTAAGGGACCGGGCCGCAAAACGTGGGTGGCCCACCGCTGTGAGGACAGCTATTCGACTCCGCCTCGCCGCGTAATTCGCCTAATCCCCGACGACGGCGTTCGCCCTCCGGTTGCCGTCCTTCGCAGCGCAGGGGACTCGTCTGTCTGATCGAACCGTACTTTTGATCGGTCCTCGTTGCAAGCACGCGAGCACTGCTTACTTCACGCGCGGAACATCGGACAGCACTCGCGACGCGACGACAGCCTCGCTTGGGACCCATCCCACTTCGCCGCTCGCGAAGCGGATTTGCATCCAACCTCCGCGTTCATGGAGGCTGCGGGCTTCCATGCCGCGACGGAGGACGGGCAGGTCCGGATGGGCAGGATAATGCAGGCCATTGCCGCGACGCAATGCGATGGCGTCTTCGCGGACGACGACCAAATTGTCGGCGAAAGCCAGATCCACGCGCGATTTCCAGGTCATTCCGCAACCGACCGCCATCGCGATCAAACACGCGGCGGCGAAGACGATCTTCAACCTCTTTCGTCGCCAGCCGATACTTGCCATGATGCAAGCGGCCATCCATGCGGCCCAACAAGCGCCAAGCAACGTTTCGAATCCGGGCCAAGGCAGCCATGCGGGCCACGTTTCTCGTTCCGCGACGCCATGCGATTCATCGACACGCACGACCTGGGCGCGGGCGATTGCTAACGCATCACGTATGGATTCGTCTCCAGGGTCGAGCAGCAAACCCTGCCGGTACGCGAGAATCGCTTCCGGCAACCGATCCGACATGTAAAGCGCATTGCCTAGATTGCGATAAAGAGAAGGGTGACGGATCCCGTTTCTCTGCAAGTCCGCGAACTTCGCAGCCGATTGCATGAACCATGCTTTAGCGTCTTCATGACGACCCAACGACGCTTTGCCGCGATCGAATAAATCGAGGCCCTGCTTCCAAGTTGCATCAACGTCCGTTGGGGCGCTAGCCGGAATGACGGATGCCAGAATTAGGAGGACGCAACGCATGGATCCGCCTCCACCGTTTCGATCACATCTCGTGCGTCGTTCGTCCAGGAAATGCTGTCGACTTGGCTCGATGGGTCGAACCGGCGGCGATCCCATTCGGCTAGGAAGCGAACGCATTTGCGGCGTGCCGTGAACGCAAGGCCTCGACGCTTGAGAGCCGACTCCGCTTCATGCGGCCCCCATTCGGCAATCGCCCATCCGAATCGCTCCGCAACATACCGCTTTACCGTCTCCGCCGCGCGCGAAGCGTCGTTGACGTCGGCCCGTTTCAATTCTTCGAACGCCTTCGCCGCCGCTCGATGCATCGCCCGAGTTCGCCGAATCTCCGGAGCGGGAAATAGCGTCGTGAAGAGCCTCCATAAGGCGAAGCCGAACACCGGCGGGACGGCGATCGCAACAAACCACTTCGCGGCGCTCGGCAGCCACGGCCCTCGCTGCATCGAAAGGTTTGACGGCGGCGGGTTCGCCTGCAGGAGCACGGCAGGCGCGTGCAGTACCTTAGGCTCAACAGGGACGGGCGATGCGGGGCGAGGGTGAAAGGCTACCGACACAGGATCCGCGAACGACGTTTGATAGCGTTTCCGATCCGGATGGAAGTAGACGAGCTTGACGGCTGGCGTTTCCTTCACGGCTGCATGCTTCGCTCGTAGGCGAAAGGCAAACTCCCAAACGCCCGGCTTCGTGGAATCGCGATCCGGAACTTGCTCGATCCAATAGTTGCGTTCCGCATCTTCGCCGAAGACTTTGAGCAACTCGCGACGAGGCGGATGCTTGGCCGAAGTTTCGCCAAGAATCCGCACCGTGAACATTACCGGATCATCAACGATTGCTTCCTTCGGTTCGATCGTCACTTCGACGCGGACTCGCCCCACGATGCCGCTGAAATTCGGCGGTTGGCCGACAAGAGCCGGTTCGATATCGGGTATCTCCGCGTAGCCGCGAGGCGCTGCAAACAGGCACATCGAAAGTGCGAAAAGTCCGATGCGCATCTCACCAGTCCTTCCGCTTAGGGTCAACGCGATCCACTGCGATGCGATGGGTCCGACGTTCCTGGGCGATCCGTTGAAGAAGCCGATCGAGATGCTTGTCGGCATCTTCGACCGAAAGCGGAACGAGTTGATCTTGCTCGGGAAGCACTTGCAACGAACCCGGAACACGTTTCATGTTGGGGTCATCTGAGGTCGGTTCGTGGCCTTCCGACTTTTTGCCCTCCGCACCACTAGGTTTTGCATCGACCTGGTTTTCGGAAACGTCTTTTGCTTCGACCTTCTTTTTCGAGGAAGGATCGGGAACGTTGGGCATCGGTTGTTCGGAAGATGCCTCGGGTGCTGCCTGCGTCCAAAGTGCTGCAGCAAGATCCAAATTTCGCCGGGCATCGTGGTGCAGGTTTCCGTCGGCCAGAACAAGGCACTCGCGATACGCTTCCATCGCTTGTTCCAATGAGCGACGCGTCCGCGACGCTGCGACGAGGGCGTTGCCTCGGAGAAACCACGCCCTTGCCTTGCGATCCTTCGACGCCTCGGCATCGTCCAACACGCGAAGACATCGCTCGGCGGCATCGGCGAAGCGGCCAAGCTTGTACGTGCAGGCTGCTTGATGATAGGCAGCATTCCCCGGGTCGAGGGAAACGCTTTCCGCTCGTTCGTAGAGCGCCAGCGCCGCAGCGTAATCGCCGACTTGGTAGAGGGCATGCGCGCGACGCATCATGGACACGGTCGAATCATCCGAACCGGCGGCTACTCCGAACAACACGAGACTCGCGACAACCGGTCGAAGCGGAAGACGTAGGCGAAAAGCGAAATTCGAGTTGTGCCGTCCAATTGCCCAGAGGGCAAGCGATAGGATCGCTGGAACCAAGAGCCAACACGCTCGATTCGGTGGCCCCGCCAAAGATGAATACGTGTCGGGCGGCACCGGTCGCTCGGCCCAAACGTCTTCCAACAATCGGCCGAGCGGAACGCCAGGGACCGTGCCGGGGAAAAGCGTCCCCCCCGTCAGCCGCGCAATATCGTTGAGGACGGCGTCATTCCGGCGGGTGCTGACGATCTCCCCCCGCCAGGCCAGCAGTTTTCCCTTGTGAGGGATGGGGTGTCCTTCTGCAGCATCTCCGATCGCGACGACATGAACGGGCACGCCTGCCTCCGTCGCCGCCTTCACGCCCCGCATCCACTCATCGTCCCCTGCGGGATCGTCGCCGTCCGACAGCAATACCACGTCCTGCCAGGCAAGGCGTGCTGGGTCGAGCGATTCGACGGCCAACCGAATTCCTTCGCCAAGCCGAGTTCCGGAGGCTAGGGGATCGTCCGCGTCCGCACCGAGCGGCCAAGGCAGAGCATCCGGTTCGATTTGATCCAGCAGGAACCGAAGATGGTCAAGATCGGACGTGAGCGGAAACGCAAGCTTCGCCTTGCCGGCAACAGCCACCAGCCCGATACGATGCTTCCCATACTCACGCCATCGATCTGCCAGGAGGTGCAGCGCACGCTTTGCTTGCTGAAGTCGGCTTGGCTGTTCCGCGTGCATGCTTCGGCTGACGTCAAGTACGAGCATCACGTCACGATCACGGCGAACGGGGATCATTTCGGGATCGCCCCAACTCGGTCCGGCCGCCGCGAAAGCCGCGATCGACAGGCCGAACGCCGCTGCGAAGATCGGCCATCGCTTCTCCGTATGGAGCAGCAGGCGACCAATCAGGTGTGGGTCGCCCAGGGTCGCACGTCGCTGCCGATGCGAAAAGCGTTCACGCATCATTAGCGCAATCGCGACAGCAGCCGGGGCCAACAGAGTCAGCATCCAAGGGTGTGCGAAGGTCACGGCAACCTCCGCCAAACCGTTGCTTCGGCGCCGATCAGGCCAATCACGACCAGCGCACCCAAACACGCAACCCAAGCAGTGAGGTCAAGGTAGCGACGCCTTTCCAGACCTTCGATCCGATCCCGTTGCAGTTGATCGATGGACCGAGTCGCTTCGAACAGCGAGGCCCCATCGTCGCCGCGGAAGTAAGCTCCCTTCGAGATTGCGGCGACATCCTGCAGAATCTTGCGAGCCTTTCCCGCATCTCCTTCGTCGCCTTCTTGGGAAACATCGATCGTGTAAACGGGAATGCCAAGGTTGCCGGCAATCTGGGCCGCCTGGCGAGGCGATAGGGCAGGAGGCGAGACGTTAGCCTCACCGTCCGTCACGAGGAGAATCGCCTTCCGCCGCGTGGGCGCCGAGCGAAGCGTTTGGACACCCCAGGCGATCGCATCGCCTGGATTGGTAGTGGCTTCGCCGGCGCCGGAGCGGGTATCCAATTCGGCAAGCATGCGCAACAGAACGGAATGATCCAGCGTCAGCGGAGCAATCGTGTCAGGTCGCGTGGCGAACGCAACCAGCGAGATCACGTCTTGCGGCCGCCCCTTCAGTCGTGTGCTTCCCTGCGCGTCGCCGGCAATCAGCAGTTTCAACGCTTCCCGAGCGCCATCGAGACGTCGGCGTAGTGAGCCTTCGAACATGAAGTCGTGGTTTCCCATGCTCGCCGAAACGTCGACAACGACGGCGATCGAGATACCTTCGGTTTCGAACGGGATGTTCGGATTTGGCCAACGCGGCCCCGCAGCGGCAATCGTCAGCAGTCCGAGAGCCATTGCCGGCCCGGCACGCTTCCAACGTTCCGCTTGGCGAGCACGCGGGGAATCGATTGCTTTCGTCCAGCGAAAGGTTGGGAACGGCAAAGCTCCCGTCCTGCCTCGCCGCAGCCAGAGCAAGGGAAGCAGGCAACAAAAGAGGAGCAACCAAGGATGGACGAATGTAGGCATGACGCGATCCGCCATTTCACTGCGATTGCAAACCGCACGCCAGCCTAATTCCGTCGTTCTTCGTCGATCTTCGACCCACGATGGCGCATCGGCGCGAGCAAACTATGACCAAGTCCGATCATCACATCGCCACCGCTCTTCAAGTTACCACCAAAAACACTTCGAATAAACTGGCAGTCCTAGCGTCAGCTTGTCTGGCGAAGATTCGGGCCCAAGAACCACCGACAACGTCATTGCTTAGAGCCCCAAAACGCGATGTCCGGTTGGATGAATCCCGACAATCGAAACTTGCGAAGTGACCGAACGCGGTGGGCGTCGCCAACGTTTCGTTCCCTTCCGCCTGCATCATGAATCGCAGCGAAAACTAGTTACTTGATGACCTCCCCTGGAGGCGAAATCCCCAACTGCGATTTTTGATCAGTGCGTCGGGGATGCTGCAACGCGGCGGGTCGTCTCACGGTCGCGCCGCTTCCTTTTCCAGGGATCAACCGATGCGCCATTTCGTCGCGATCGCTTTGTCGCTTCTCCTCCTTGGGTCAGCGCCCCTCGCATACGGAGATCCGCAATTGATCGCTTCCGTTTCCGTTCCCGGCAACCTGAAAGATGTCGCTCCCAAAGGAAAAGCAACCGATCCAGGCCGAAGAATTCGCTTGGGCGGCTTCGGTTCCGCAATCGCGTATCTCGGGAACGGAAACGACTATTTCATGCTCGCCGATCGTGGGCCCGGCGATGCGGAGCCGTTCCAATGCCGCTTTCACCGCGTTGAGATCGTTCCCGACCTTCTCCGCAAATCGCTAAAGTTCACGCTTCGCGAAACCATCCTTTTGAAGGATCAAAACGGCGATCCGTTCCTCGGTTCGCCGTCACATGCCAAGATCGGTTCTCACGGAGGTCCGCTGCATCTGGATCCTGAAGGCATCGCCGTTGGGCCGCGAAAGTCTGTCTTCATTGCCGACGAATACGGTCCAAGCGTACTTGAGTTTTCGATGCAAGGAATCTTGATCCGGGCCCTCGGCGTTCCGAATCGTTTCGCAGTCGAACGCCCCGATCCGGATCCCAAAAAAGAGTTGGCCGCGAATCGCAAGGGGCGCGTGCCGAATCGCGGCTTCGAGGGGCTGACGATCTCGCCGGACGGCAAGCGTCTCTTCGCGATGCTGCAAAGCCCCCTCATCCAAGATGGCGGACGCGACAGCGTCAACATTCGATTGCTGGAAATCGACCTGGAAACCCAAGGAACGCGCGAATTCGTGGTGCCGCTCGCGAATCGCCACTATGGCGTGAATGAAGTGCTCGCAGTCGACGACAAGAGGCTGTTGTGCCTGGAGCGAGACGGCGATGGAGGAACCGATGCGAAATTCAAGAAGCTGATGTGGGCTGATCTGTCCGCGGCAAGCGACGTTTCGGGCGTCGCAGCAATACCCAACAAAGTGCTGCCGCCCGACATTCGCCCCGCATCGGTGCGTCCGTTCCTCGATTTGCTTGCCCCCGATCACGGGCTCGCAGGAGCTGGATTTCCAGACAAGATCGAAGGCATGTGCTTCGGTCCAACGCTGCCGGATGGCCGACGTTTGCTGCTTGTGACCAGCGACAACGACTTCCATTCCGATCAACCGACGCGAATCTGGGGATTCGCGGTGCCGGCGACCGATTTGACGAAGTGAAGCCGCATGCAATGGCGGGCAGCCACGCCGGGATATATCACTTCGTGTTCAGCCAGTGCTGGATGATCGCGGCGTAATAGACGGCGCCGATGTTCGATCCCTGACCCGGCGCGACGCCGTATCCGCCGTCGGCATTGCGGCACTTCGCGACAAAGGTACGCAATCCTTCTGGTCGGCCCGGTTGGGCTCGGATCATCATGTAGCAACGCATAATGCGGTAGCTTGTTTCCAAATCAGCCGATTCGGCATCGTCTTCTTTTCCGAATCCACCATTTCGGCGTTGGCCGGCATTCAGCGTCTTGAGGACTGCTTCACGGTCGACCGTTTCGCCGAGGCGCATCAGTGCGACCGCAGCGCTCCCCGTCGCCCGTGCTGCCCCGTCTCCTTTGCCGAAGGAGCCGTCGTCATTCTGCGTTTTTCGGATCGCTTCGCGCCATTCATTCGTCTTGGAAACCTTGACTCCAATTGCTTCCAATCCTGCGACTGCAATGCGCATGTCCTCGAAGGATTTCGCGTTCTCCGTGAGATACTTCGATGCTGGGCTCGCGTATTTCTCGACCGGCATCTTCAACGCAACTACCGCCATGAGGCCGACCGACGTCGCAAAGACGTCGGGCGTACCTCCCGGCATGTCGCTGAATCCGCCGCTCGCGGCATCAAAGCAGCGATCGACGTATTCCGCCGCGCCTTGGGGATTCGGAGCCTCGCCCTGCAAATAGTGCAGGGCGCGAATCGCTGCCGAGGTGGCCCGCAGCGTCGGCGCCAAGCGAACGTTCGGCGCGGGCTTCATCGACAGAAAGCCGCCAGCGGACGTCTGGAGCGAACGCATGTACTCAATCGTTGCCTTGCGTCCGGCATCCTCCTGAGCGAAGGCAGCCATGGGGGTCAGCAACAACGCCGCACTCGCGATGAACCGCATCATCGAAGTCGCTCCTGGGCTCGTCAAATCGATCTCTCACGTCTCTGAATACGGAGCCGACACAGAATGTGCGGCGCAACGAGGATCCTATTCGCGCCATTGCACGAAGCCTTCGAGGGCGAAGAACTCGGGCAGGCCGAGTTGGTCGTAGGTTTTCGCGGTGTTGCGGTTGCGGTCTTCAGCTCGCTGCCAGAATTCGCGTTTGTCCTGGCCGCCGGGGAACATGGCTCGATCCTTCTGCGATTGGTGGCGGAAGATCGCGTTTTTCTTCTGCTCCAAATCGCTCGGGCTGAGCGGCACGGCGCGTTCGATTTCGTGCGGCTCCCATTCTTCCCAGGCGCCTCGGTAGAGCCAAACCTCGAACTGCTGCGCTTTCTGGCGAACCTGTCGAACCGCGTCGAAAATCGCATTCGCGCAGACGCGGTGCGTGCCGTGCGGGTCGGACATTTCGCCGGCCACATAGATCTGAGCAGGCTTGAGCTTTTGCAAAAGCTCCGCGATATCGACGATGTCTTGCGGATGGATCGGCGCCTTCGCGATGGTTCCCGTGCGATAGAACCGCAGGTCCATGAAATGCAGTTGTTCCGGCGGCACGCCTGCGGCGAGCGCTCCCGCGCGGGCCTCGGTTTCGCGGATCAGCTTTTTGATGTGCAGCAAATCTTCCGAATCGGGCTGGCCCGGCTTCTTCGATTCGAGGAACGCCTTCACGCGATCCTTGATTTCGAACGACTTCTCCTTGTCCAGCCCGAGCAGATCGTTGAACGCGGCCACGAAATCGACGAATCGCCACGCGTCGTGATCGAAGACGGCGATGTTGCCGCTCGTCATGTACGCGATGTGGACCTTGTGTCCCTGTTCGACAAGGCGGATGATCGTGCCGCCCATGCTGATGACGTCGTCGTCCGGATGCGGGCTGAAGACGAGGGCGGTCTTCGATTCCGTCGTCGAATTTCCAGGGCTGGTGCAGAGCGTAGCCATCATCTCGTCGAACACGCGTCGGCCCAACTTGTGCGCGGGACCGTGCTCGCGGAGCAGTTCGTAGAGTTCGTGCTCCTGAAAATCCTCATCCGAAAGTTTCAGTAGCCCCTTGTTTACCGTTCGGCTCAGCCAAATCACGGCCCGGCGAATCAGCGTCGGCGTCCAGTTGACCGAACCCAACACCCACGGCCGGCGGATCGGCGTCAGGTGGCCGGCGGCGGCTTGATCGAGGATGAACGTCGTATCCGCATGCTTCTGCAGGAAGCTCGCGGAGACGGCATCGGTCATCTCCTCTTCCACCGCCTTGCGGACGATCGGCGCCTTGTGCTCGCCGAACGCCATGATGACGATCTTGCGGGCTTCAAGAATCGTCCCTACGCCCATCGTGATGGCTTGGTGAGGTACATTCTCGACGCCGAAAAAGTCGGCCGCCGCATCGCGCCGGGTGACGGGGTCGAGCGTGACCATGCGCGTCCGGCTATGGCGCGTCGAACCCGGCTCATTGAACCCGATGTGCCCGCTGCGGCCGATGCCGAGGATCTGCAGATCAATGCCGCCGGCCCGTCGGATGAGTTGCTCGTAGCGAGCGCAGAAATCATCCGCCTCCGACGCCGCGATGGTGCCGTCGGGGATGTGGATGTTCTCCGGCCGCATGTTGATGTGGTTGAAAAACGTCTCGTTCATCCACAGGCGGTAGCTATGCGGGTCCTCGGGAGACATCGGGTAGTACTCGTCGAGGTTGAACGTGACCACTCGCGAGAAATCGAGCCCGGTTTCCTTGTGCAGGCGAATCAACTCGCGATACAGACCGACCGGCGTCGAGCCGGTGGCGAGGCCGAGGACGGTGGGGCGGCTGGCGGAGTTGTTTTGGCGGATCAGGCTTTCGATCATCAGCGCGACATGGCGCGAGGCCTGATTGCTGGTGGCGAACACCAGCGTGGGGATCTTGGTCTGGGGGACGTAGTGCGAAGACATTGGCAAGGACCTTGGGTGAGGCGTGCAGGGCTGGGGAGAGTCCTGCGAATCGCTACTGTACTACACAGTAAGCGATGCTCTGGCATTGAGTTACGTCTTCCTAGCCCATTTTCCATTGCCTGGCAAGTCCCTAATGTACTATACAGGACCGATGCTTGGAAATGACGCGAGAAACCGATCGAGAAAAATTCGGGAGGAGCTATCAGACAGACCTTTATCCGCCTCGCTTCGCTTCGAGTTCCTGCCAGCGGTGGTAGAGACGCTCGACGGATTGCTGCGATTCTTCAAGCAAACGGCATGCTTCCATTAGCGCGGCGTGGCCTTGGGTCGAAGCTTTCTCGACAGCGGCCTGCCGTTCGGTTAGTTCCGCCTCGGCGTTGTGGATGGCGGCTTCCATGCCGTCGAACTCTTGTTGCTCGCGGTAGCTGAGTTTCTTCGCCTTCGCTGCAGGCGCAGGAGCTTTGGGCGGAGCGGCGGCCGCTTTCGTCGCGGCGACTTTGGCGGCCTCGGCGCGAAGGACGGCGGCAAGCCATTGATCGACGCTCGCGAAACTTGAAGCACCGCCCTCGCCATCAAGGCCGATCACTTCCGTGCAGAGTCGGCTCATCAAATCGCGGTCATGCGTGACCAAAACGATCGCACCAGGAAAATCGCTGAGGCTGTCCTCGAGCACTTCGAGCGCGGGGATGTCGAGATCGTTCGTCGGCTCATCGAGAAACAAGACGTCGGCCGGTTGCAGCATGAGCTGCGCGATGCGGACGCGAGCCTGCTCGCCGCCCGAGAGGCTGCCGACGGGCACGTCGAGTTGCTCCGGCTTGAAGAGGAACTGTTTCGCCCACGCGACGACGTGCATGGAGCGATCTCGGACGACGACCGTTTCGCCTTCGGGGCAAAGCGCCTTGCGAAGGAGGATGGTCGGATCGAGAGCGGCCCGCCCCTGTTCAAAGACGGCGACGCGCAGGCCTTCGGCTCGTTGCACGGTTCCTGCATCCGGCGGCATGAGGCCGGCGAGGACCTTCAGCAACGTACTTTTGCCGCTGCCGTTCGCTCCAAGCAGGCCAAGCTTGGCGCCCGGGAATAGCTCGATGTCGAGATTCGAGAACAGCGGCCGATCGCTCGCCTTCGTGGCGACAAGATTAATATCTTGTCGGGCTGATTCGGAATTCGTTCCCCCGAAAGCCTTCGAGATCCCTTTCGCCGTCAGCAATTTGCGGGTCTGCCTACCCGTGCCGACGAAGTCGATGCCCGCCGCACCAGCCGACGCGTTGCGTGCTTTCAGGTCCGCCAACTCCTCGCGGCGATTCATTGCATCGTCGATGCGGGAAGCCGCCTTTCGCGTGCGGGCTGCGGCTTTACGGCCCAGCCATTCCGTTTCGCGACGGACCTGATTGGCGACCGATTCCTCGCGTTTCGCCTGCACTTCCATGAATGCTTCACGCTTGTCTGCAAAGTCGTCGTAAGAGCCGGAGGCGCGGAAAAAGCCCTCGGGATAGATGCGGCTGATTTCGATGACTTCATCCGAGATCGCCCGCAGAAACGCACGATCGTGCGTAGCCGCGAGGTAGCCGACCCGGCCATCGCGCAGCAGCTTTTCAAGCCAAACGATGCCGGGAAGGTCGAGGTGGTTCGTCGGTTCGTCGAGCAGCAGGAAGTCGGGGCGCTGGACCAATTCGCGCGCCAGCGAAAGCCGTTTGCGCCATCCGCCGGAGAGAATGTCGGCCGGTTGATCGGGATCGTTGAAGCCGACCTGAGTCAGCGTGATCGCGGCCCGGGTTTCACGCTCGTGATCTTCGAGCGATCCGTCCGAGAGAGCGGCGAGCAGAATGTCGCGAACGGTCGTGCCCGCGGGGAAGCGATCATCTTGCGCGACATAACCGATGCGAGCGCCGCGGCGGGCATTGCGAGTGCCGGCATCCGGTTCATCGAGCCCCGCGAGCAGGCGAAGCAGCGTTGATTTGCCGGCGCCGTTCGGCCCGATCAGTCCAATGCGTTCGCCGGCGCGGAGGTGGAGCGAAAGGTCAGCGAAGAGCGGACCCGGGCCGAACTGGCGGGCCAATCCTTCGACGCTCAGCAACAAACTCATCCGAGACCCCTAAATCTCCCGCACTGAACCGGATTAACCCTGCTTATCAGGGATCGGCTGAGCGCTGTTCACGTTCTTGTACTGCGCCTGGCCTTCGGTCTGATCAATCTTGGTCAGAAACTCGGTCGATGCCGTGATGTCGTACCAGGCGCCGTCCTGAAAATCGACGACCGCTCGGCCATTGCAGTTCACGGTCACGACACGCCCCACTTTGCCGGCGAAACGCTTCAATTCGGGCCGAACATCGACGACGGCGACGTATTGATCGGTCCAATCGCGTTTCAGATCTTCAATGGCGGCGAAACGATCGAGGGCCATGGCACGCGTCCCGAGAGTGATGAAACGACGTAATAGTTGTACGGTCGCCTCGCGAAAGCGTCTGCCTTCCCTGTCGCGTCACTGCTGCCGCTTGAAAAGCGTCCGCATTTGTCGCAAAACGGCTACGCACCTTTTCGGACGGCACCGGTTTCGCCGAGGTTCGAATGCCCAAGCCCAAACCGACCTGCGTCTCTCTGCACAAGCTCGAGCCCGGCCAGCTTGCCGACTTCTTCGCCCTCCTCTCCGAACGCACACGCTCCGCACGCAAGGACGGCAAACCCTATTTCTCCTGTCGATTCCGCGACGATCAGCGCGCGGCTGCGTTCATGGCGTGGAGCGATGGCTCGTGGTTCGATGCGTGCGAAAAGGATTGGCAGGAAGGTCGCATCTACAAAGTACGCGCGATCTACGAAGAACATCCGACCTACGGCTCACAGATCGATATCCAGCAAATCCGCCTCGCAACGGCCGACGACTGCGAGGAGGGGGAACTCGATCCGCTGAAGTTCGTAGAGCGGAGCCGATTCGACGTCGATGAGATGTTCGCCGAAGTTCGGCGAATCGCGGAAGCGGAAATCGTCGACGACGGCCTGCGTTTGCTGACGCTGGCATTGCTCGATCGTTTCGGCCCGCGTCTGCGTTTGATGCCCGCAACCGCGAAACATTTTCATCCGTTCGCGGGCGGGTGGCTGGAACACGTGCTCTCGATGACGCGTGCGGCGATGTTGCTCGCGGACCACTACGCCGAGCACTACGCGGACATCGAACCGAAACTCGATCGCGACCTTGTCGTCGCCGCTTCTCTTCTTCACGAGATCGGCCGATGCGTCGAGCAAGAGCAAACTTTCGGCCCGCCTTCCTCCACCATCGACGGCCAACTGTTCGGCCATGTCATTCTCGCTCGGGATGTGATCCGCGATGCGGGACGGGAAGTCAAAACACTGGATCCGGAACGATTGCGATTGCTTGAGCACTTGGTGCTGACCCATCTGCATCTGCCGGAATGGGGATCGCCTCGGCTTCCGGCAATTCCGGAGGCCCTTCTTTTGCATCATGCGGACGACCTTGATGCGAAGCTTGAAATGTATTTGCGCTGCCTTCGCAAAGACAAAAGCCCCGGCCCTTTCACGACTCGCGATGCAGTCCTCGGCCGCCCGCTGCTCAAGCAGACGGCCGTCACCGGCGGTCCAGACAGATGATGCAAGTTAGGCGTCGTTGTGGGCGTGACGAGCGTGCTCGAGTGATGCATGCGCTCGCCCCTGCACGAGTTCGAACGATACGCGATGCGGAAATCGCTTTTCCCATTGACTTTTGGCGCATTTCCGTCAGGCTACATGCAGTAACCCCCCGCCTGCGTTTTATGCTTGCTTCCCGCCTGAACGGACCCGCTTTAAGGGGTGTCTCGTGTTCTCGCTTCCCACCGGTTCGCGCTCCGATTGCCGCGGCGTTTCGCGGCGGCAGTTTCTCCAGGTCGGCAGTCTCTCCGCCCTCGGACTGACGCTCTCGGGTTGGATGAAGGCCCAGGCGGACCAAGCGCCCGCGCGGCGGCGAAACGTCAACTGCATCCTCATGTGGATGCAGGGCGGACCGAGCCACATCGACACGCTCGATCCGAAACCCGACGCCCCGGCCGAGATTCGCGGTGAATTCAGCACGATCCAGACTCGCATTCCGGGCGTCCGCATCTGCGAACATATGACGATGCTCGCCCAGCAATTCGACAAGCTGAGCCTGATCCGCGGCCATGATCCGCAGAACGGCAGCCACGGCGTCGCCGACCACATCATGATGACGGGGCATCGTTTCAACCCGTCGCTGCCGTTCCCTTGCTTCGGTTCCGTCGTCGCCAAGGAACGCGGATACCGCGACGGCATGTTCCCTTTCGTGCAGCTGGGGCGATCGATCGATCGCCGATTCAACGGCGGCGTCGGCGGATTCTTGGGCGACCAGTATAACCCGTTCGAAGTGCATGACGATCCGAACGCCCCCGTCTTCCGCGTCCGCGACCTGAGCGTCGAAGATTCGGAACGCCAACGTCTCGCTCGCCGTCAGGCCATGCTTGCGGAGATGGACAACTACCAACGTCAGGCGGAAGCGTCCGGCCCGGTGCAAGCACGCGACGTGTTTTACGAACGCGCCTATTCGCTGATCACGTCGCCGGCCGCGCGTCGGGCATTTGACCTCGACCAGGAATCCGCCCGCGTTCGCGATCGCTATGGCCGGAACACGCTGGGCCAGTCGATGCTGCTCGCTCGCCGACTGATCGAAGCGGGCGTGCATTTCGTCACCGTCACCGACGGCGGGTGGGACACGCATACGAACAACTTCCGCAGCCTGAAGGACCGCCTGCTGCCTCGCCTGGATCAGGGCTACGCATCGTTGCTCCAAGACTTGAGCGAACGCGGTTTGCTCGAAAACACGCTCGTCGTCTGGTTCGGCGATTTCGGCCGCACGCCCAAGGTGAATCCGTCGGCGGGCCGCGATCACTGGGCGACCGCAGGCGTCGCAACGATGGGCGGCGGCGGCATCAAGTTGGGCGAAGTGGTAGGCGCGACCAACGCCCTTGGCGAAGTCGTCGTCGATAGCCCCGTTCGTCCGCAAGATTTGGCCGCAACCATCTACCACGCCCTCGGCATCCCGCTCCACACGTGGTACCAGGCGCAAGATGGCCGACCCATCGAACTGGTTCCCACCGGCCGGCCGATTCGCCAGCTGATCTAGCGTTTCGCATCAGCGTTTCGCGCATCTCAAGCCGCGAAACGCTGAAGCCGAAACCGACTCCCGTACCATATACGGCATGACGCCGACGCTTGCCCTTCGACGCCGCGAACGCTGCAGCTGGGATCGCGCGCCTTGCGTCCCGCTATTTCCTCGCTGCCGCTCGCTGGTTACACCAACTGGCCCTTTCGCATGGTCGTCCGCGATGTCGGCGGCCTGGGGCTTGCGACCACCGACCTCGTCAACGCTCGCGCGCTCATGAAGGAGAGCCGGCGGACGATGGAACTCGTCCACACCACGCCGGACGATCGGCCCCTCGCGATTCAGCTTTATGGAGCCGATCCGAAGGAAATGGCGGACGCGGCCCGTTGGGTCGAAGCCTATGGCGTGCCGGCCATCGACATCAACATGGGCTGCCCGGTCCACAAGGTAGTCAAGACCGGCGGCGGCTCGGCGATGATGTGCAACATCGGCGGCGCGCTCGATGTCGTCCGTTCCGTGGTCGAAGCGGTCAAGCTTCCCGTCACGGTCAAGATGCGGCTCGGGTGGGACGACCAGAACCTCTCCGCCCCGAAATTCGCCCGCGAGTTCGAGCAGATCGGCGTCGCGGGCATCATCATCCATGGCCGAACGCGAGAGCAGGGATTCGGCGGCGACGTCAATCTCGACGGCATTCGCCAAGTCGTCGAAGCCGTCGAACGCATTCCGATCATCGGTAACGGCGACGTCCGCACCGTGGCCGATGCGCAGCGCATGTTCGAGATCACCGGTTGCGCCGGCATTTCGATCGGCCGAGGCGCCCTCATCAATCCGTGGATTTTCCAGCAACTCGTCCGCTGGGAGACGACCGGCGACCCAGGCTCTAGCGGCGGCTATGAGGAACGGATCGACCTCATGCTCCGCCATTTCCGCCTTCTGATGCACCAACGCGGCGAGCACTACGCATCGCTTACATTCCGCAAAATGGCCGGCTGGTACAGCAAGGTGATGAAGCCGGGCCGCGAATTGCACGAGCGCTTGCAACGGCTCGAAGGCGAAGAGCAACTGCTGAACATTCTCGACGAAATGCGCCGCAAAGGCCCGCCCTTCCACTGGCGCGACGGCCAACCGCCGGAAATCGCCGTCCCTAAAGGGCCCGTCTCACACTGGTGACGAGGTTCGGTCAGCCGTCGAATTGCTCGCGGAGGTCGGCGAGTTGCTGCTTGCGGAGCGCCTCCGGCGCGTAAGGGTCGAACGCTAACGGGCGCTTTAAAATCGCCTGCAAAACCTGGAGCGCGTGACGCCGCAGGTCGACGTCGCGGCGCTCTAACGCGGATAACAACGCGGGAACCGACGCGTTCCCCTTCTGCACCAACTCCGCGGCCGCGCGGGCTTGGTCGGGCGATTTCAATCCTTCGACCAGCATCAGCATGCGGTCGCTGTCCGCTTTCGTCTTCGGCTCCTCGTGGACGGCTTTCGGTTCCACAGGACGCACGGCAACCGCAGCAGGAGCCGCAGGCGCCGCAGCCGGCGAAGGCCAACCTTTGACCGGCGTTTCCGGTTCCTCGTCCCCCAGGCGGTCGTCGCTGAACCCGGCGCCAAGGTATTCGCTGATCGCAATCGGATCCTTGATGATCTGGCTCGGAGTCCCGTGGGTGCGGACTTTGCCGTCCTTGATCAGATAGCTGCGCGTCGTGATCTTCAATGCTTCGCGCACGTTGTGGTCGGTGAGCAACACGCCGATGCCATGGTGACGCAGATCCTTCACAATAGTGCGGATCTCGGCGATCGTGATCGGATCGATGCCAGTGAACGGTTCATCGAGCAGGATCAGAAGCGGTTCGCAGACGAGGCAGCGGGCGATTTCGAGCCGGCGCTTTTCGCCGCCGGAGAGGCGGGCGGCATTCGTGTGTCGGACTTTGTTGAGGCCGAATTGTTCGAGCACCGTATTGGTGCGGTCCCAGCGCTCCTTACGGCTCAGGGCACGCCCCAGGGTGCGCGAGACCGGCATGATCTCGAGGATCGCGAGGATGTTCTGCTCGGCCGTCAGCTTGCGGAAGACGCTGGTTTCTTGCGAGAGATAGCCCATGCCGAGCCGGGCCCGCTGATACATCGGCAGGCCGGTGACGTCTTGACCGTTGAAATAGACGACGCCCCCATTGGGCGTGAGCTGCCCGGTGGCCATGCGGAAGCTGGTGGTTTTGCCGGCGCCGTTGGGTCCGAGGAGGCCGACGACTTCGCCGGGATTGACCTCGAAATTGACGCCATCGACGACCGTGCGGCGTCCAAAGCGTTTCACCAGCCCCTGGACCTCAAGAAGGGCCATCGAGCAAACTCCTCCCTGTTCATTCGAACTCCGCCTCTCTCATCCTTATAAGGGGGGATGAACGGTCGAACAAGTCCAGCGGGGAAGGAACCGCCAAATCGAGGCGAGCGGCAGAAAAGGAGGGAATTTGGGCGAAATACGGAGGGGTTGTGCGGATACGGTTGGGTCACAACTTGACCGGGATGCCGGGAGCATTACGATGGTGCGAATTGGAGAGTCGCTCATGATCCATGAAACGGCCATCGAAATCGCGGGGCTTGGATTGATCCTCCATTCACGATGGCTGGATTTCGGAAGGAACCAGAATGGCGGTCTCAGCCGGCTGCAACGTTTTGCTCGGAACCGGCTGCCGGGCCACGCCATCGACAAACACCAGGCCGCTTTTCTTTTCTCGGTCCTTGATATCCCGGTAAATCGCGTCCAAATCGTAATTGAAGCGGGCAGCATGAGCGTCTCGTACCCGACGGACTTCATCAACGATCGGATCGTTCATAGCGCGGACTCCAAAAGATCCTCAGGCGTACAGATAATCGGCGGCTTGAAACCATTCGCGTTGCAAACCGTCTCGATCACTGGTCGCATCACGACATTGGCCAAATGACGACAATTCCAAGTCAATAGGTAGGGGACTGCATTCGTTGCCGCGACAGCGATGTGGAGCGAGTCATCTGCCGCCTTAGCGGGCAGGGCTCCGGCCTGAAGCAACTCCTTCGCTAATTGTAACGCATCTGGCGTGGTTTCCAGAACCAGCATGGGTTGCAACACCAGAAGTCGCTCTTCAGCGGCCTGCGCATCGCCAGCACCGGCCTCGTCCAAAACGAGTTGCGAAACGCAAAGCTCGTAGTTCTGCCTGCAAGTACTCTACCATTCGTGAGTGAGTTGCTGATGCCCGGCAATCACCAAGTCGCGGCTTGGCCGGGCCGTTAAATAGCTGACTACGGTAGTCTCGATGTAGATCCGCTCAGCCATGCCCAAGTTCCACGTTGATTTCGCCCCCGTGGCAAGCAGTTAGAATGCCGAAGCCCAGCACGTTGAGTCAAGTAGGCGAACGAGGTGAAGCTGTCTCCTGCTCACAGGCGGTGCACACGGATTTGATCCGCCCATGTCCCATCCTACCTGCAGGAGACCGAAACCGCAAAGTCGGCATACAAGGACCACCGACTTTGCGAAACGAGGTCCTACCGAGTATCGTGGAGTTTGGAGCATCAGGCGCAGGGGCCAATTCCGAGCAAATTTCGCCGTCAGCAAACGGAGTGGCGCCGATACCAAACGGCTTTTTTGCCGAGCTTGGAACGCGGGAATCCGAGTATTTACCAGGCTAGCGGTTTACGGGCGGATTTCGGGAATCTTCATGAACCGCCGTCACCAAACGGTATTTTCAGCGAGATGACGGAGCCGCGACGGTTCAACCACTTGATGCCCTAGCAGGAGTTTTCGACATGCGTGGATTGGCGTTCGCCTTGGCCCTGTTCGCCGTCAGCCAGTTCGGCTTCGCCGGAGAGGCGGGCAAGAATGACCTGCCGAAGCCATTGCCGGACGATGTCGTCAAGGCATGGAAGGACGCTGGGGCGACGGTGGGTTGGATGAAGGAGGATGAGAACGGCATCCTTCGCTTCTTCGAGAAGGCGGAAGCGGGAGCGATTCCGGCGTTTCAGCTTGCCGCCTGGAAGGATGGCGTCGTCGCGAAGTTGCCGATGCCCAAAGCGCCCTTCGGGCTCTATCTCGCGAAGACCGAAATCATGGACGGGAGCCTCAAGGAATTGACCAGTCTACGCACCCTCGGCTCGCTCTGCCTTTGCGAGACTCCGACCACGGCCCAAGCCGTTGAGGAGTTGCGCAAGGCTTTGCCGAAGTGCTTCATTTTCCACTGCTGATGTATTCGCATTTGAAGGAGCACGCAGTAAGCGGTGCTCGCAGAGCGTCTCGCCGAGGTCGCATTCGGTCGAAGATATCAACGCAAAGAACCACGCAACACTTTTTTATTTCTTACGGATTCCGACCAATGTTCAGGCCAGGGTTGCTACCTTGGCGAGGTCCCATCGCGTCTTGATGAGTGCGCCTTGAGGCAAAGGAAAGCCTTACTCTTCACCCTTTTCCGCGATCGCGGGTCGAGGCAGAAGATCGAAGGCAGGGCCGGCGTCGCCGATGTCTTCGATCGCTTCGAGTTTGGCTTTGGCATCGTCGGGAAGGGCCGTACTAAGGGGGCGAGGCAGCGTCGGAAATGCCTTGCTGAGGCTGACCGCATCACCGTCCCGGTGAAACATTTCCTTCCAGCGTGCGAGCGACATGCGGAAGCGGAAGAGGTCGCCTTCCGACTTCTGCTCGAGCATGCGGTCATACGAACCATAGACGTTGCGCCCCGCGGTCCAATCGAACATCGACCGTAGATTCAAGTCGTCGAGCGACTCGCTCGCTTCCAATCGGACCAGCGGCGTCTCAGTGGACAAGGGCATGAACCAACAGTTGCGGATCGATCGACCTTTCATCGCATGGAACCCTTTGGCGGTGCGATCTCCCTTGGCCGCGATCCATGCGTCGCCGTGGAAGAAGGCCGACTGCGAGCATTCGATTTTCACATCCCCTGCGTTCGGCGATTCCTTGGCGACGCCTTGAATCGACAGGAACGAGCCCGAAAGTACGGCCAACGAATCGTCGACGCGAAGGTCGATCGGCATGCTCTGGCGAAGAACGACGCCGTCTCCTTCTCCCCGAAGAAAACAATTGCGAAACGAGAGCCGAGGCGGATTGGCCACGCTAGGCGTGTTCATCATCATCGCGTTGTCGGGTTCGGAAAACGCGACGACCGCAAGCGGGATAGTGCGAGCATTCTTGTCCTTCCGCTGCTGGAGCGTGAAGACGCATTTCGAGAACGATGCCGATCCGTTTCCCTGCAACTGGGCCACCGACATTCCGGTGTAGCCGTCTTGGTCCGGTTCCAAGCGAAACTCCACTCCCTCGAAGCTAAGGGACGCTTCGTCCGGGATCAGAAACAACGCCGCGTCTTTCTTTGGCCTTAGGCTGCGAGCCATGACAAGAACCGGCTTGCTGTCTTTCCAGGGCCGGATCGTCAGGCGCAGCTTCTTGTTCTCGATCGTTTCGACTGGGAACTCCGCGTTGTTTTTTCCTGGCTTCAGAAGAATCACGTCCTCGGGATTGGCTAAGAACATCGCTTTCGCCAGCGAATCGAACACTTTACCGCTCGTGCTGCTCGCCTCGTCGGGAGCCACCAATTTTTCGTTCGGAAGAAGTTCCGCGAGGTATTCCGGCAGCGGTTCGGCCAATTCAGGGAGAGAAGGCATGAGGCCGTACGGTCCGGAACGGATGCCCAAAGTCCGTTTCAAGTCGGCCGTCCGAACTTCGGGCATTTTCGGTTGGATTCGAAACGCGGCGTCCTTGTCCTCCTTCAGCGGGTCTTTCGAAAGCCAAGGTGAGATGGTAGTCACCACCGAGCCGACATCAGAGCCCCTGGCTTGCTGGACTTCGCGACGAAATTCCTCGAGACCGACGATGAGGCGATCCGTCGCCTTCGATTCGGCCCGCATTACCCACAGAGCGTTCAGATTGTGGAACAAATTCCGCGTCGACTCCAGCACGACATGCGGCGTCGACGAATCGACCTGGCGAATCAGGTGAGCACCGTCGCTTGACTGCAGATCGGCATTTTCAGGTCGCGAAAAGATATTGTTCTTCAGCGTCAGCTTGCAGGCAGCTTCTTCGTCGAGACGCAACGCCGGACCGTTGACGACGAAACCGGAGCAATTCTCCATGCGGATCGTAGATTCACCCGTTCCTCGCAAATGGACGAATGCGTGCTGCGGACGGAAGGAGCAGTCGACGAACGCGATTTCCGAAGTTCCTTGCGAAGCCACAGCGACTTGGCCGGGGAGAAATGCGCACTGCTCGAACGTGATTCTTGGTTGCGTCTCGCCCAAAGCCTCGGCAGCGACGCAGGCGACGGGAATGCGCGAATAATGGAGGAGCGATCGATTCTGTACCTCGGGAGCGAAGATGCATTTCTCGAATCGAAGCGAACCCTTGCCTCGAATGCCGATGGCAGCGACAGGCGTCTTGGGCGTCGCGGACTTCACCTCGATGCGGACGCTGCGAAAAACAACCTCGCAATCGTCGAAGAGGATACCGGCGGCGAGTTCCGGCTGATCCTTGAAAGAATGCTCGTAACGCAGGGTTGCGATTTCATTCTCGTCTTCGCTTTCGATGACGATCTTGCGCTGCCCTTCTCCGCGGACGATCAGACCGTCGCCCAAGTTGACGACGCCCGTCGCTTTGACGGTGTTTTTGGTCTCCATCTGAAGAGCGAAGTCGTTCTTAGGCCGATCCGGAGGAAGGATCGGCTTCGGAGCGACGACCGGGGGGTTTCCCTGCGACTGCAAGTTCTTAGGAAGGACGGCCGGCTTCACGGGTTCTGTCGGCGGCGGAGCAAGCGAAAGGATCAGCATCACCACAGCGAGGATGCTCATGCCGATACCGATCATCCATCCCGTGCTCAGCCGCGGCTCGGTCGGCAATGGTGCTTCGACGAGGAAGCCTCCCTCGGGCACATCGCCGCTTACTCCAAGTTTTTGAGCGACATGCATCAGATGCTGGACGAGTTCGACCGGCCGCTGGTAGCGATCGCTTGGATCTTTCGCCATCATCTTGCCGAGGATCAGCGCAACTTCGTCGGGCACGGCAGGATTCAGCAGACGCGGATCGATCGGAGCGACATGCTGATGGTGATGCAGCTTCTTCGCCGCCGTGCCTTCCGGCGTCGGCGGTTGTCCGGTGACCATGTGGTAAAAGGTGCAGCCCAGCGAGTAAAGGTCGCTGCGGCAATCCGCATCGCGCGGTTCGAGAGCTTGTTCGGGCGAAATGTAATCGAAGGTACCGAGCGTTACTCCCGATTGGGTCAGTTGGTGATCGTCTACCCGTTCCAAGTTGCGAGCGAGACCCATATCGACGAGCTTCGCTCGCCCGGTTGGCGTCACGATGATGTTGGACGGTTTGACGTCACGGTGGACTACGCCGCGGCCGTGAGCATGCTCCAGCCCTGCGGCGATCTGCAGGATGTAGCGAACCGATTCGTCGACCGGAAGTCGTCCCCGGCGTTCGACGATGACGCGAAGGTTTTCGCCTTCGACATACTCGAATGCAATGAAGTGGAGGTTTTGATCTTCGCCGCAGAAGAAGACGCGTGCGATGTTTTCATGATCCAGCTTGGCGGCAGCTCGAGCTTCTTGATGAAAACGGCGGACATTTTCGGGGTCTTGCGCCATTTCGGGCGGCAGGATCTTCAACGCAACGATCCGATCAAGCTGCGTATCCCGAGCTCTGAGCACTGCTGCCATGCCGCCGACGCCGATTGCTTCGATGAGTTCGAAGTGGGCGAGTTTTCGGCCACGCAGGTCGTTGACCAACGCTTCAGTTGGGGAGAGGCGGTCGGAGCGTCGGTCGCCGCTTTGGGGCGCGTCTTCGAGATGATGGCTGGAGAATCGTCGGCAGTCCCAAGAGCCGGGCAGAAATCGACGGTATTGTCCGGAGTCAGCAAACGCAACGGAGTCTCGCCTTTCCCTTTTTTGGGATCGACGATCGAGCTGCCGGGCTTGCGCTTCGACGACTCCGACATGATGTACACGGGCGAACCCGATGTCCTCCGAAAGACCTCGTGCCTTTCCTCAGCCGAGCGGCGTCGCGCCAACACCATCCATGTGGCCGATTCCGCCTTCGGAAACCATCCGCCTGCCGCCTGGGATATGACGAAGGGAGGCAGGAAGATAAACTGACTTGGACCGTAGAAGTATAGTCCTTCCACGGGACGGGCGTCAACTTATGAGACGCCCGCAACGTTTCTCCGAGTTCCATTTTCCGCCGACTTTGCCCAATTTGCGGACGAGTCAGCGGCCTCTCAGGGAAGTTTGATGGATTTCTTTCAAGGAATCGATTGGGGGGCGTATGCCGCCATGCGATTCAAAGCCAATCAGATGCCCGGTCTCGCCTCCTTTATGCAAATCCTGCACCTGATTGGAACTTGGGGCTGGATCCCGTTGCTCGCGGCGGTGGCGATTCCCTGGCGTCGTGGCGGCGAGTTGCGACGGCGGGCCATGGTCATGTTCGGCGTAGCGATAGTAGGGCTTGCATGCATGGAAGCGGTGCGTTGGTCTGCAGATCGACGCAGACCGCCTGATGCGGAAATCACGCTCGGCCCGCAGACAAGTAAGAGCTTTCCCAACGTCCCGGCATTCGCATTCCCACTCGCCGGCATGGTGGCCGTCACCGCGTGGGGTTGCGCGAGGCAGAAAAAACAACTTTTGCCGTTCCTTGCAGTCGGGTTCGTGTCGTGTATCTTCCCGACAGCCGAGTTGTTCCTCGGTCTCGCTTTCGTTTCGGACGTGATCACGGGAATGCTCGGCGGCGTCGGATTCGGCTTGCTGGCCCGGGTGCTTGCGGAGCGATTCGCGCGGACCGAGTCGAACACGGCGATCGCAGCGCTACAATAAGCGAGTTGGGCCGCCGTCTAATGTTCGAGCGGCCGCTTTTTTCGGATTTCTGCAATGAACGAAACGCCGCACGCGAACCAGCTTGAGACTTTTGCAAACCAGCATCCGGGCCGCGACTATTTGATTGAGATCATCTGCCTGAGTTCACCTCGGTCTGCCCAAGACTGGACAACCCGATTTCGGAACGATTACATACCAGTACACGCCTGACAACCGTGCGTGGAATTGAAAGCCGAAAGCTCTATTTACAAAAGTTCAGGAACCAGGGAATTTTTTACGAGAACGTCACCAACTAACTCCTCGACGACTTCGTCGCCGCAGATGCCACCCGCGTCGCCTGAAAGTCATTGGGGCTTACCCGCGTGGCGGCATCTCGACCACGATCACGTGCGTACACGAATCGGGCGCATGAAAAAAGCGCCGCCGCGTCAGGCGGCGGGCGAACTGGCTTCGTAAAGACTAAAAGACCTCACTCGTTCCGAACCGGCGAATCAGGCAGGACTTCGCGAACGCCGGTGAGCCGCGTGCCGTTTGACGTGATAAGTGTTCGCCTTCGTGAGCGTGACCTCGCTGGCGTCATCGACATCAAGAAATTTGAGCTGGTTACCGGTGCGGGCCTTGATGTGATTCTCGATCTCTCTGATGAATCGTGGGGCCGTTCAAGACCATGACGGATGATGCCCGCGATGCGCCCGGTGGAGAGTTTTTTCCGACCCGAACGGGTATCCGATTCGGGTAGATAATCGAAAGCAATCGCTGTGCCGAAGAGTTAGCGGTTGCTTCCAGCTTGAAAAACGATGTTGCTGCGTGCGTGAAACACACGGATCAACCGTAATTTATGATTTCATTGCCCATGAAGGATCGTTCAACGATGCGACTGCGATCCGATCGATTCCCGCTTTGGGCGCGCTATGGCACTGGTCCTGTGCGGTTTCTTCTGCTAAGTTCCGCACATGCGGGCATCTTCAATTTTTGGAGCCCGAAGAGTTTTTGATCCATCCGGACTTCATGGGCGTATAGCCCGCCCTGTTGATGCTGCGAAGTATCGGGATGCTGAACGTGCAAGCAGATAACCCCTTGCGGAAAACGATACATGCTTGCGGAAGCACTCGGGGGGCGGCGGCGACAAGTTGTCGATCGAACAGAAAATCGCATACTCCGCTGTGCTCCTGCGGCGACAAAAATACTGATGCGATCTCCTTCCTTGTCCTGATCTACCCGGCAAGTAACACCCAGAATATTTCTTCTTCGACTGCCATCTCGCCTTGGCATATCATCGGTCGGGCGAACTGCAGCGGGCGGTGGATGGCGCTTCAACCAGTGTTCGCATCGCATGGCCTGACGATTGGGACAAGCTGCCGTCTGAAGTACGAGAATTCGTGATTCAGTCTGGTTGGAATGAGGCCTTGTACCAGTTCTATCGCGACACCGAGAAACTCTACCTGAAGCTGCTGCGAAGTCGCCTGTCCGAAAGCCGTAGAGCGAAAGGAAAAGATGCCGAGTTCCACATGGTGGATCCCCTCTTCGGCAACGACAAAGGCCCAGTCAAGTTCGTCAATGCCCAAGGAAACTTCTCGCTTGGCGATCTCGCGTCGGCCGAACGGGCCAAGATGCCGCGCGAAGCGCCTGACATGGTGCGGCAACTGCTCCTTTGGATGCCCGACGACCCGCGTCTTTACTGGCAGTTGGGCGAATTCTACGCCGCCGATTTCGCCGACAGCGTCGGCAAATCGGATGCGAAGACCAAGCAGGCGAACCTGATCGCCGCGCGGAAAATCTTCAACGAACTAGTGCAAGACTTCAACGTCCGTGCGCCGGACCTCCAACAGCGTCGTCACGCGCTCAACGAACTCAAAAGCCTCGATGAAGACACTTCGCTCGAAGAGGCAGAAAAGCGATTGGCCGAGGAAGCCGCCAAGAGAACAACGTGGCCGCTTCCCATCGACCCCGCTGACCAACCGTTCCCCTGGCGCCCCTTCGGCGTCGGCATGATTTCCGGCTTCGCCGTGTGTATCTTCTTCTTTTGGCAAGTCCGCGAGTGGCGGCGACGCAAGACAAGAGGATGATCTGGACCGCTGCGCACATTGAATACCTATGCTCCCCCCGCATACGATGAGCAAGGCGATGAGCTGCCGCGCGGACGCAAATGATGCGTAGCGTTTCTCGCCCTCCCTTCGAAAGACCTTCGCATGCCCGATGCTGCCCTTCCCAAACCCATTCCCGAAGCTCCTAAAACGCTGGCCATCGACATAGGCGGATCGAAAGTCAAGTTTCTGCTGACGGGCCAACATGAGCCGCGGCGGGTCGAAACAGGCCGCGGCTTCTCGCCTCAGCAACTCGTCGATGCCATTCGCGAACATACGCAGGATTGGGACTACGAACGCGTCTCCATTGGCTATCCGGGCCTTGTGGGAGACAGCGGGCCACGTTCGGAACCAGCAAATTTGAGCACGGGCTGGGTCGGCTTCAACTTCGCCGCCGCCTTTCGAAAACCGGTTCGCATCCTCAACGACGCGTCGATGCAGGCGCTCGGCAGCTATGAAGGCGGGCGGATGCAGTTTCTCGGCCTGGGCACCGGCCTCGGCTCGACACTGATCGCGGAGAACGTCATCGTTCCGCGCGAACTCGGCGACATCCGCACCCAAACCGCTGACGCCCATCCGCATGGGCCGGTGACCCCGCCCGATGCTCCCTGGCGTCTGATCTGACGGAAGGTAGACTTCACGCGGAGCGTGAGGTGGTCTGGCTCCCCTCTCCCCGTTGGGGAGAGGGGCTGGCGGTGAGGGGTAAAGCCCCACGCGGCGATTTGTTCTTGATCTGAGAAATCGATCCTTCGCCACGGAAAGCGGCCACCTTGCGGTGGCCGTTTTCATTCGCATCAAAGGTCGATCACTTCGCGAGGTAGCTGCGATGCACCAGCGTGGTTTCGACTTGGCCTTCGCAGGTGTCGAAGACGACGACACCGTTCGTTTCATGGCGTAGCTGCGTCGTGCCGGACCGGCGGCTGCGTTGCACGTTATTGCCCTGATCGGCAGCGGCGAGGAACGTGCGGACGGCTTCCTCGTTCGGCGCTTCCGCGCGTTGGCCCGCACGCTTCTCCGCAAGAGCGGCAATCGCGTTGGCGCGGAGCAGCTTCGCATACATTTCGCGGAACATCGCGTTCGATCCGTACGTCTCGGCTCGCATCACTCGACCATTCACCGTGAACACGGCTCCGATGACGTCGTTTTCTTCCGGCAGTGTGCCGAGGTTCCTCACCGTTTCGTCGATGCTCTCGCGGACGCGCGGGTGTTCCAGCGTGAGTTGCAGGCTTGTGTGCGAGATCGGCGATTGCACCGAATCGCCGACCACTCGTCCCAGGTCCGTCTGCAGGTCGCGGACGCTGTTCCACACATGCATCTGCGAGTGCTGCTTACGGGCGGCGAGGTGCAGGCGGTTCGTCGGCAGCTGTTCGCTCGACGACTGGAACGACGTGCTGATCTCGCTGCCACGCGGGCCGGATCGTCCCTGCTCGACGCAAAAGGCCGGCAACGGCACGCGTCGGGCGGCGACCGGGATCACCATGTCGTAGGGGAGGGTGCGGTCTTGCGAGCCGCCCTTGATGATGTCGCCCCCCTGGATGAAGAGCGGCACGTTCGCATGGTTATCCACGCTGATGCCTTCATGCACGGTCGCGAGGCCATTCGCCAGGGCGACCTCGAGCGGCATCATCTTGCGTTCCGGCATCGTTTCGTTGCCGCGGATGAAGAAGACGCTCAGGTTTTCATGCGTGACCGGCGCGGTGAGGACGAGATCCTTGACGGGAGCCGCCACTTGTTGGCGGAATTCCGCGATTTCTTCGGGGAGAATGGGTTCATCAATATCGTTGACGGCCACATCGTTGAAGACGTTGTCGAAGCGAATGTCGTTTTGTGCAGCTGCGAAGATCTCGCGATGCTGCGCGGGCCGATTCGACGAAATGAGCCAAAGCCCGATGCCGCCTTGCACGACGACGGCGACTACGCATGCGAAGATAAGCAGAGCCCAGTTCCGCGGTTTCATAACCCTCTCCCTAGGCAAGAAGTGTGAGGCGAGCACCTCGGTTGGGGTCGCCATGGCTTCCAGCGTACCATCCCCAACCGCAGAGCGATAGTGGATTTAACGTGCTGTCAGCATGCTGCGCGAGCAAGTGCTGGCAGGTCGCCGTCGGTGAACGAACCCGCCACCAGGGATTCTTGTCCCGCGCTTGCTCGCGCAACGTGCTAAAAACACGATTCTCGCGAACTTGACGAAGCGGGTTCGCGTCCTAGCATGGAAGTGTTGCGACCGGCAACTGGCCCTGTCGTCTAGGGGCCTAGGACACGGCACTTTCACTGCCGCGACACGGGTTCGAATCCCGTCAGGGTCATTCGCCATTGCCGGCCCAAAAAGAAACGCACCGCTGATTTGCGGTGCGTTTTTGTTTTGTGGGAACAAGTTTATTTGGTTTGTTCGCTGCATGCGCCGTGACCCAATCCCGGCAAGTTAGTTAAACTTGTCGCCATTGAGGCAGGGGGTGCAGGGATCAGTCCTCTTCTTCCTCTTCCTCGTCGAACCGAAAATCGCGTTTGCCGTCGGCGCCAGGCTTCTGAAGACCGGCACGTTCGAGGAGAGGAATCGACATCACGTCTTCCTCCTCGAAATCCTCCATGAGTTCGCCGATCCGCTGGCGAGCAGCTTCCTCATAATGCAAGATGTAGTTTCGCTTGCCGATGGTGATGACGTCGCCGGTGTGCAAGAGTTTGCGAGCGCGGGCGGCGAGGCGTACACCGTTGATCCTGATCCCGTTGGTGCTGCCGAGGTCGGTGATCAACCAGACGCCATCCTTAAGCGTAAGCTCGCAATGGCGTCCCGAGATGTTCGGAAATTTGAGGCAAATATCACACGACTCGCGACGCCCAATCACGAGCCGCTTCCCGCACAAGAGGAATCGCCTCGCCGCCGCCCTGCGGGACGAGTTTGGATTGCAAAGAGGTTTCATAGGCGAGACATGAAGAAACCATGAACGCGAACAACTGGGAATCATGGTAGCCCTTAGGCGAAAGGGCGTCTACGCTGATTGCATACGGTTGGATCGTTTTCGCTCGCTTCGGTCGATTCGCATGGCATCCCCGCAATGGCTTCCGGTCGAGTTCGCCGAGCGCCGCTGGCGCCCGCTGAGCCGCCACCTGCGCGAACGATTCGGCGCGAAGGTGTATCGCGTGACCGTCGATGCTGGGTTTACCTGCCCAAATGTCGATGGCACGGTTGCTAAGGGCGGCTGCGTCTACTGCGACAACGAGAGCTTCAGCCCGAATCGCCGGCTGCCGCGACGCACCATACGCGAGCAAGTGGTTGCGGGCATCAACCGCGTTCGTGAGCGGCATGACGCCGAGAAGTTCCTCGTCTACTTCCAGGCCGCGACCAACACCTGGGCGCCGATCGACAAATTACGTCGCCTCTACGACGAAGCCGTCGATCATCCGGCTGTCTCCGGCCTCATTATCGGCACCCGCCCCGATTGCGTCGGCGAACCGGTGCTCGATCTGCTCGAATCGTACGCGAGGCGGATGTATGTGAGCCTGGAATTGGGCCTGCAGACGATCCACGATGCCAGCCTCGATTGGATGAACCGCGGGCATGGTTTCGCGAGCTTCGTCGATGCCGTCGATCGCTGCGAAGGTCGCCCGCTGGAACTTTGCGCCCACGTCATCCTCGGCTTGCCCGGCGAAACGCACGACGAAATGCTCGCAACTGCCGACGTGCTTGGCAGTCTGCCGATCCACGCCGCGAAGGTGCATAACCTGCACGTCGTCCGCGAAACTCCGCTCGCGAAAATGCACGAGCGTGGCGAAGTGCGCATGTTGGAGTTCGACGAATACGTGTCGCTGATGTGCGATTTTCTCGAACGCTTGCCGCCGCATGTCGTCATCCAACGGCTCAACGGCGACGCGCCCCCCAAGTACCTGCTTGCTCCAGCGTGGTGCCTCGACAAGGCGAAGCTGCTCGCCGCGATCCAGGCGGAGTTCATGCGACGCGACAGCTGGCAGGGAAAACGCTGGAAACCGGAAGCCGGCCGCGAGCGCATCGAACACGCACGCCGCCGCCGGCCCCTTTCGCTCGCCAAGTCATCGCCCTCGTGCGGATGATGCTCAGCCGTTGTCGATCATCATGTTGCCGTTGGAAGCCCCTCGTTCCGCGGCCAAACGGAAGGCGCCGGCAGTGCCTCGGCCAAGCATGTTGTTCGTGATCATCAAGTCCGAGCAGTCGTTGCCGAACGCGATAGCGGTCTCGTAATCCGCGTCTCCCTGCTTGCCGCGGATCGTGCTGTCGGCGATGCGGACGGCGGAGCAATTCTCGAGGACGATGCCGCGCCTGCGTGCGTTCACCATTTGGGCGCCGACGATCGACACGTTGCGGCAACCCATTAGCTTCACGCTCTCCGTCACCGGCGCCGTGGCGGGCAGCGTGTGCTGCATAAGAAGGCCGGTAATGTTCACATTGCGGCAGTTTTTGATGACCATCTGATCCGTGCTGTTCCCCTTGTACTCCGGGTTGTGATCAATGCTGTTGCCGCTGAAAACGAGATGCTCGCAATCTTCCGCCCAGATCGAATGCCGGTAGCCGCTGTAGATGGTATTCCCAGTCACTGCGACCGCTCGGCAAGCGTGCAAGTCGAGCGCCTTGGATTGGCTGCCGATCAAATTGCCGCTGATCGCGAAGAGCCCGACCGCGTTCGGATGATCTTTGTCCCCCACGAAGCGGACGTTCGCTCCGCCGGGGCTGTCCTTCGCCTGGATCGTGCAACTCGTGATCGTTCCTTCGCGGACGGTTCCCTCGCGGCAATCGAAAAAAACATCGGCCGAAGCATCCGCTTTCGGGTCGAAGTTGTATTCGATGTCGCAGCCCGTGATCTGCAGGTTGCGGATTTCGCTCCCCACGATCACGATGCCGCCCCGCTTGCAGTAGCTGATGTGGCTTCCGATGATGTTCGTCTGATGAAGGTTGATGCGATCGAAGAAGACGCCGATGCCGTTGCAATCGTAGATGTGGCAATCGGAGAGCAGCACATTGCGAGTGCGCGTCTTGAGATGCACGCCATGTCGGCAACGCCGGATGAGGACGTTGTGCAACGTCGATTGCATCGTCCCTTCGAGGCGGATGCCGTCGGCTTCGTCATGCTTGCCGACGATCTCTATGCCGCGGATCGTCGGCATGCGTTCGCGTTCCCACACGCCCTCGGCAAAGCTGGTCGGATCGGCATTGCGGGTATGCGTGCCAATAAGATGCAAGCACGGGCCGGCCCCCGTCATGAGCAACCGCGCTGCTCCGCCCGCCCCTTCAATGCTGGTGCGGCCATGCGTTTGCAGCGGGATCGGAATGGGCCGACTAACGACGTAGTCGCCGCGGGGAAAGAAGAGATGGCCGTCGCCCTTCGAGAGGGCATGCAGGATCGCTTGCGTATCATCCGCGCGACCATCTCCGCGGGCGCCGAAATCGCGAACATTGCTCATGGGTGGATTTACCTGATACGGGTTGAATTCCCTCTCCCCCCGCCGGCATACACGTCGCGCAGGCAAGAAACAATTTGGGCGGGGGAGAGGGAATGATTACTGTTTCCGCTCGAAGACCACGCGGCCGCCGACCATCGTCGTCTGCACGCGGATTTGCGACAATTCTTCCGTAGGGCACTTTAGATAATCGCGGTCGATGAGAATGAGGTCGGCGAGTTTGCCGGGCTCGAGGCTGCCTTTGATCTTTTCTTCGCGGTGCAGATACGCGTTGTTGATCGTGTAAAGCCGCAACGCTTCTTCGCGTGACAGCGCCTCCTCAGGATTGAGGACGAGGCCCTTCTCCGTTTTGCGAGTCAGGCACACTTCGATCGCGAGCCAGGGGTCCCAAGGGTTAGTCGCCTTGCGCGGGTCGAGCTTGATCATGTGGTCGCTGCCGCCGCCGATGACGGTGTGTTGCAGCCAGCTCTTGTACGGTTGAAACCAGCGGACGCGTTCGCCGCCGAGCACCTTGTGGAGCGTGGCGCCGTCCTTGTAGAGCCAGGCGGGTTGCACGTCGGCACAAACGCCAAGTTGCTCGCAACGCTTCAGATTTTGGGCCGAGGGAAAATTCGCATGGGTAATGCAGAATCGCAGCTCCTTGATCGGCGTCGTCCGATTCACGAACTCGTACGCATCGAGCAGCACATCCATCCCGCCTTCGCCCGCACAATGCGCGGTCACCGCCCACTTTCTCTTCGCGGCTTCTCCAGCCAAGATTTTCGTTTGTTCGAGCGATGTGAAAAGCAGGCCGCGGTAGTCGTTTTCGATGATCTGATACGTGTCGCCCGGCGGCCAAGGTTGTCGCATGAACGCGGTGCCGTTGAGCATGCCGCCATCGAGGAAAAATTTGATGGGCCCGATCTGCACCCATTCGTCGCCGGTGCCGGTGGGTCCGCCGAGCTTGTCGTCGCCCGGAAGCTGCTCGAGCCGTTTCGCGATTTCCTCACGTGAGCCATAAGGGCTGAACGAACGCGAGCAGTTGATTCGCAGCGTCAGTTCGTCGGCCTTGCGCAGCGAGCGATACAGGTCGAGATCGCCTCGGCTGCCGGCGCGATCGGCGATGCTGGTGATGCCGTGCTCGTTGTACATTTTGAAGAGATTCTTCAGGGCGGTGCGGCGATCGATCTTCCCCGCCTTTTCGCCCGGCACGTTCTTCAGGACGCCATACGCATTCCGCAACATGCCGGTCGCTTCGCCCGTTTTCGGATCGCGGACGATGACGCCGTTGGCCGGGTTCGGCGTGTCCTTATCGATCTTCGACACGCTCAGCGCCTTGGAATTGACGACTCCCGCCGGCCCCGCGTGATAGAGGACCGGATGCTTCGGCGCGATCGCATCGAGTTCCGCTTTCGTCGGGAAACGGGCCTCCGCCAATCGCGTCGGAAAGGCGTAGCGGAGGACGATCCACTCCCCTTCGGGCTGCGTCTGGACCTTCTTGCGGACGTAAGTGAAAACATCGTCGAGATTCGTGAGATACGGAATCTCTTCGTTCACCTCGCTCATCGCCGCCCCGGTGGGGTGCGTGTGGCTGTCGTAGAGCCCCGGCAGGATGCAGCGGCCTCGCGCATCGATCACCTTCGTCTTGTCGCCGCGCGTCTTCATCACCTCGGCATCGCCGCCGACTGCGAGAATCTTGTCGCCGCGGATGGCGATGGCGGAAGCGATCGAGAACTTCGCATCGACCGTCAGCACCTTCGCATTGTGAAAGATCCAATCCGCCTCCTGCGCGGAAACGGACCCGGCGAATGCGAGCAAACACAAAGCGAAAAATCGGCGCATGAGTGATACCTCGGCGAACGAATGCATTCGCCGAATGTAACGCAATGAAGCGCGAAGTGGGAGCGCCATTCTCAAGGAACCGGGATCAAGTTGCGAAGGGGGGTCTACTCCCGATCGACGCGATTCAGGAAAAAGACCAAGGCCGTTCGGTGCCGAGCGGCCCTGACGCCATCGATTCACATGCCGCCTGTGCGCGGTGCGGCAGTGGGAGGCGGGGGTTGCGGAGCGAGCGGCGATTCGTGACGAGAATCAAATCGTCTGGCGAATCAAGTCGGAAAAAGCGGCCTACCTTGCCGAATCGGGAACTGCCGGTCATAATGCTTCGAGTAGGTCGACTGGAACAGGATCGTCATGCATTCCAACAAAACCAACACGACGCGAACCGCCCGGAATTGCACTGGCGTGGCGTATTATTGGTTTTATTTTGGGCCCCACGGGGTTCCTGGGAGATTGGCGTCCGCCGGTTGATCGACACTGAATACCGAACGCTAAAGCCCTGGAACCTCGAAAGGTTCCAGGGCTTTTTTCGTTTTCCCAATCCAGGGTTCTTCCCCAATCCGGATCGCGGTTCCACCTAGGGGGACTCGGAGAAAGAACGATGATCGTTGTGATGAAGCCAGGGGCGAAGCCGCAGGACATCGACCATGTTGCCAAGGAGGTGGAACGGTTGGGGCTCACGAGCCACGTCATCGTGGGCTCCGAACGGACCGTGATCGCCGCGCTCGGCGAAAAGCGGGACGGCGCCAAGCAAGCCCTCGAAACCGCGGTCGGCGTGGAGAAAGTCATGCCGATCCTTGCACCCTACAAGATGGCCAGCACCGAAGTGAAGAAAGAGCCTACCGTCGTGCAGTCGCTCGGACTAACGGTGGGCGGTGGCCGGATCGGAGTCATCGCAGGGCCGTGTTCGGTGGAGAGCAAGGAGCAGATTCTGCAAGTCGCCCGCATCGTTCGGGAAGCGGGAGCGGGCGGTTTGCGAGGCGGCGCGTTCAAGCCGCGCACCAGCCCCTACAGTTTCCAGGGCATGAAGGAGAAAGGGCTTGAACTGCTCGCCTTGGCCCGCGAGGAAACCGGCCTCGCCATCGTCACCGAGGTGATGGCGCCCGAACAAGTCGCGATGGTGGCCCAATATGCCGACATCTTGCAAGTGGGCGCCCGCAACATGCAGAACTACCCTTTGCTCGAAGCTGTCGGCGAAGCGAAGAAGCCGATACTGCTCAAACGCGGTCCATCCGCCACGATGGACGAATTCCTGCTCGCTGCGGAATACATCTTGAAGACGGGAAACACCCAGGTAATGCTGTGCGAGCGGGGCATCCGCACCTTTGAAGACCACACCCGATTCACCCTTCCGTTGGCTACAGTCCCCTACCTGAAGCAAACGACGCATCTTCCCGTTGTCGTCGATCCCAGCCATGGCACCGGGAAAGCGAGCCTCGTTGCTCCGATGGCGGTCGCTTCGGTGGCTGCCGGCGCTGATGGGCTGATCATCGAGGTGCATCCAGACCCCGAACATGCGCTGAGCGACGGCTTCCAGGCGCTGACGCCGCCTGTCTTCCATCAAATGATGGCCGACTGCCGCAAGGTGGCGCAGGCATTGGGCAAAACGATGTAGAATCGTTTCGGCAGAGCCGCTCCGTGACCGTTGCGGCTCTGCCGAAGCATTGCAGCCCGTCGATCTTGGGCTCGGACCTGTACGCGTTGATGGCAGGAAGCGGCGGGAAGAGTCGAAGCAGACCCTCCGTTTTCCCACGCCGGAAACATGCCGCTCCAGCTGGTGCAGTTCCGGCGCCGAGACTTCCGCTACAATGGCGACGCAACTCGTCTTATCCGAACCGGGAACGAACAATGTCCGACGCGATGGCGCAGGTGGCGGAAGCAGTGGTTCGCCGTGCACAACGGCAAGGCTACGTGGTGCCTCGCGACATTCGAGCCGAGATGAAGTTGGCGGGACTCGTGGAGGACGATTGGAAAGCGGTCATTGATCAGGCGAAAGCATCGCTGAACTATCGTCAAGGCAGGTATTATCATGTATCTGCCGTAAGTCCGCGTCTGCATCAGGAACAGCAGCATCAGCAGGTGGTTTCACGCCTCGTCAAGCAACTCATCAAAAGGCACAAGGACGCCGCCAAGGAGCGGGAACGCCGCGGTCAACTACGCACCGACTTCGTGACCCCGCTGAAGATCACAACCGACGACGGCGGCGAACACCGACTGATGAGTCGGGACATTTCGCCGACGGGCATCCGCTTGCTTGGAACCCAACGTTTGCTGGGGCAGAAAGTCACCGTATGGCTCGCTGCCCAGGACGGAGAGCCCCCCATGGGCCTCGCAACCCGCATCCTCTGGACCTGCGCGGTCGGCGACGGGCTTTACGAAAACGGCGGGAATTTTTTGGAGGCAATAAACAGGGCAAGCGATTGACGCAAGTCTTGCGCTGGTCCATTCCGAGCGAAGTCTGAATCAGAGATGAGAATCATCCAAAGTCTCTGTTTCCGTTCGGTACCGTCTGCTATTCTTACACCGGCTGAACATGTCTTGTTGCATGCTGCCGTTTCTTTTCCTTTCTTCGAGGTCGGTCATGCGCAGAAGATCCGGTTTTACGCTCATCGAATTGCTTGTCGTCATCGCCATCATCGCGGTACTGATCGCACTGTTGGTCCCCGCAGTCCAAAAAGTCCGCGAAGCCGCAGCCCGCGCGCAGTGCCAGAACAACCTAAAGCAAATCGGGCTGGCATGCCACGGCTACCATGACACCTACAAGCGGCTTCCTCCTGGCGCCGCAAACGACATGGCTCCCTTCGGCACCGCGACCGGTTCGCAGTGGGGATCGTCATGGATGGTCTACATTCTTCCTTACATCGAACAGGGCCCTATCTACAACCAATGGCAGTTCACGGGCCACAGCGGCTACGTCAACTCGGCGAACATCGCTCTTGTCGCCAACAAGACGATTCCCATCTACCGTTGCCCTTCCAGCGTTTTGCCTGATTTCGCGCCTCGCGGCGGTACGGGCGGACCGCTGATGGTCGTCTCATATACCGGCATCGCCGGCTCAGCGATAACCCCGGGCAGTTCTGGCACCTATTCGCAAGGCTGTTGTGCCGGCGCCGGCTCTTGGGCGAGCGATACCGGAATTTTCTTCGCAGGCAGCAAAGTGAAGATGACGGATATCACCGACGGCACCAGCAATACCTGGATGGTCGCCGAACAAAGCGATCACGTGCGCGACGGTAATCGTGCACCGATCACGAGCGGGTACACCGCTCAGTTGGGCAATAGCGGCGCGATGTATGGTTGGACGATGGGAGCCCAACACAATCAAGGCGGCGGCCAGTCGGGATGGGGCGACGGCCGACATTTCAATTGCACCTCAGTACGCTATCAAATCAACAAAACCGGCTTCAACAACGGCGCCGCCGTCGCTGATGGCATCAACAATGATGCCGGAGGCAACTTCCCGATCAACTCCGGTCACACGGGAGGCGTCAACATCCTAGTCGGCGATGGAACCGTGCGATTCTTCACGGACTCCCTAGCCACTACTCAAATCCACAATTTCTGCACCAGAGCAGGTGGCGACATCGCCCAAGAATAGAGCGATACGTCACTACGCGCCAACCATGTCCTGGTTGGCGCGTTTTCGTTTTCTTTGCCAATCCTTTTCTTTCCGAGGACTTTCGATGCAACGGTGTTTGCCTGCGTTCATCATTGGCACGTGCTTTTTCGCATTACTTGGATGCCCAGGGTCGTCGCATGCTCCGCTACCGACTGCCAAGGTGAAGGGAAACGTCAAGCTGGACGGCAAACCGATGCCGAGCGGTGATTTGCGGTTTTCAATTCCAAATCAGCCGGTCAAGACACTTGAAGTGAAAGACGGGGCATTTGCGGGCGAGGCATACGTGGGCAAGAACCTCGTCGAAGCGGTTCTCGAAAAAGATGGGCCGCCGCACCCCATGGATCCGAAAACCAAACTCAAAGTGAACTCTATTGGCGAGAAGTTTTACGGGCCGAACTCGACGCTCAAGGCCGAGGTAGTCGCGGGCGAAAACCCGCCGTTTAACTTCGAGGTCACCTCGAAAAAGTAGAACGAATCGCTTAGATGCTACTTGCAGGACTCTCGTGGCCACAACCAAGCCAACCGCGATCCGCGCCGTTTCGGCGCGGTTTTCTTTTGCTTCGGCTTCTTGAGCCAGCCGAAGAAGACCAGGCCCGCCCATCCCATGTTGGCGGTTTTGGTTTCTTTGGGACGCGTGAGCGAAGTTTCGAATTCGCTCGAACGATGTGTTTCGCGGGATTCGCTTTGCGGCGCCGCAGCGGGCGGAGCGGCTGGCCTCGCCATTGGTTCCGCAGGGGCGACTTCGGCTTCAGGCATCGCGGGAGCGGTATCGCCGCGCACTGCTTCCGGCGCGGCTCCTTGCGTCACCACGGGTCGCTGCCAGTACGCGACATGCGCGGGGCCGACGAAGTGGAACACCAGATCCGCCGGCGTGGGCTCCGCGGCGGAGCCCATGCGCGCCACCAAGGCGGCGATCTCTTCCGTCGGAACGGCATTCGCCGTCAAGCTCGCATCGGTCGGCAGCTTCGTCTCGACGGGAAACACCGGCGCCGATTCGACGCGTTGAAAGGTCGGCGTCGCTTGGGCCGTCACATGGACCGCTTGTCGCAATGCCGCGGCAATCGTAGACGCACTGAACGACGCGATGCTCTCGGCTGCTACGGTCGCGTCGCTAGTGGGATTCTTTGCGGGAACGCTCTTCTCGGTTTCGATCTCGATGCGAATCTCGATCGGCAATGTAATCCGCGGCATCGCGGGGCCGACGAAGACCACCACTTCCACCGGTTGAGGCGGCATCGGCGGGACGGGCAGCGCCGTCGGCGTGACGCGCGATTCCAGCGATTCCACCCACAGCCGGCGAGGCCGGGCAGCGTTTCGTATCCCCCGCATGACGCGTCTCCCCACGCGTGTCGAATTGGTCGGTATCGACCTCATCGGCCCGCACAGGACGAGTTCGACGCATCAACGGACTATTTCCGTCGCTTTTCCGATCCGCTTATGCCGGTTGTCCTGATCGCCGGGAAAAAGCCGCCGCAAAAGCGGGCGTTGGGGGGCGTTCACCGTTTGCCTACTTCGCGGGCTTGCTTCGCGACCTCCGCGTCGCCCCATGCGGATCCCGAGGGGCCTTGCGGAGCTTTGGCGTTGCCGCGGAAGCGGGGCAGGTCTTGCGTGGGGGCATTCTGCGGCAACAAGATCGCGTCCGCATCCACGGCTCGCCAGCGGTTGTCCCAATACACAGCCAGCACCGGCGTGCGGTAGGTGAGGCGGACCGCGATGCGCTTCGACGCATCGATCTTCACGTCGTCCACCTTCAGCACCCAGGGATGAGTGGCGAACGCGTCGCGCAGACGATCGGGAAGTCGCTCGTCGAGAACGGAAACTTTCGGCGTGAGTTGGCTGACGTATTGCACTTCGTCGAGAAACGTCTCACGCGTCATGCCGAGGGGCGGGTCGCACTGAATCTCGCGAAGGGCGACCAGATACTTCGGATCATCCTGCAACCGCTCGCGTCCCGCGCGGCCCAACCATATGATGCCGCCCACCAACGCGACGACGACCGCGACCCAAAACAGCGGCGGCAGTACCTGGCCGAGCAATACCCGCAGCCACGAGGGACGCGGCAGTTCGTCGGCGGATTTCGCTCGGCGTTTGGGTTCGCTCACCAGATCGACATCTCCAGTTCAAGGTCCGTCTTGAACTTCTCCTGCACCCGCGTCTTCACCAGATCGATGAGGCGAACGACGTCGCGGGCGGAACTGCCAGGATCGACGACGACGAAGTTTGCATCGCGCTCGTTGACATGGGCGCCGCCGACCTTCGCGCCAACCAATCCGGCCTGCTCGATCAGCGCCGCCGCCGAAAGACCCGGCGGATTCTTGAAGATGCGGCCGGCGGCCTGGTAGCTGAATGGATGGCTCGCCTTGCGCTCGATCCACGCTTTCTGCAGATGCTTCACGATCAGCTCGGGCCGTTCGGCTTCGAGTTCAAGCTCGGCCACGAGGAGCACCGGATCATCGAGGTTACTGGAGCGGTAGCTGAATCGCAGTTCGTCCTGATCGCGAGTTTGGATGTTGCCATGGAGGTCCATGACATCGACGCTGCGGACGAATTGGCCGATCTCAGTGGAGCGTTCGCCGGCATTGTGGCGCAGGGCTCCGCCCACGGTTCCGGGCATGCCGACGAGCGGTTCGAGCCCGCCCAAGCCGCTGCGTGCGGCCGCCGCAATCAGCGAGCCGAGCGAGGCGCCGCAACCGACGCGAATACGCCGGCCCTGGGCTTTGACGTCCACAAACGGCGTCGCGCCGAGGCGAGCGACGACACCCTTGACGCCTTCATCGCGCACCAGCACGTTGCCGCCGACGCCGAGGATACGGAAGGACAATGCCGTCTCATGGCAGCGCTTGACCAGGGCGGAGAGTTCCGCGATCGTCCGCGGTTGAGCGAAAAACTCCGCCGGCCCGCCGACCTTGAAGATCGTGTAGGGGCCCAGCGGCTCCTTCGATTTGAGAATCTCAGAGAATTCCTGCAGCTTCGCGGGCGCCGACTCGGCCATGTGCATCCCTCGCATGTGCAGGTCATTCTAAAGACTAGCAAGGGGGAGTGGACACCGACGTTTAGCGGGGAGCCGTAGGCGACGCTGCTTGTCGCCTACGGCTCCCCGCTAAACGCGGACGACTATTTCTTCGTCGGCGGAAGATTCGCGATCCATTCGCGGATCATGTCGACGGCGGCATCATCGACGCGCGAGGTGCCGAGCGGCGGCATGTGGCCTTTGCCGCGGTGGCTGATCCGATGCAGCAACACCGAACGCTCGGGATGGCCCGGATCGACGATCTTCGCGCCCGCGATGCCGAAGGTGTCGTGAACGGGCTTGGCGTCGATCACGCGCATTTTGTCGAGCGGAGTGATGAACTCGAGTTCCATCTGCGCGTTGCCGCCGCCGGCTTCGACATGGCACTGGGCGCAGTTGCTGTGCAAATACGACCGCACCCGTAGCGTGAGATCCTGCGCCTTGTCGCTCGGATCGACCAGCTTGCGGTATTTTTTCGGGGCATGGCTCAGCAAGCTGCCATCGCCGGGGACGGCACGCTGGTCGCGGGTTTCGGTCGCTTTTTTCAGCCAAATCTTCGCTTCGTCCTCGGTCTTCGCTTTCGCCTTCAAATCGTCGGAAACGAGCCGGCGGATGTCGCGACCGTAGTTCACTTTCAGCAGCCCCAAATGCTCGAAGACGCGAAGCTGTTGCTCCTTGGCGTTGCCGTAATCGTGCACCTTGTTCATCTGCGTTTCTTGCAGGCCCAGGACATAGTTCGCCGCCCGGCTGTGGCACATCATGCACTCGGTACGGCTCGGGTAGTGCCAGGTCTGCTTGCGGATGCCATTCGCCGTCTTGATCTCGAAGTTGCGGTCCGCCCCTTTGCTTTCGACGAGCGTGCCTTCGGTTTCCTCCTCGTTCCACGCGTAGGAGTAGCCGAACCATTCGCCGTCCTGCTTGGTGAGGAACCGCGTTTCGATCCACTTGCGTGTGGCCGGGTTTCCTTCTTCGAGGTCGAGGAAGAACGATTTCACGATCGTCGTCTGATTCGGGAAATGCCAGCCGCGATCATGGTTGACGTCGATCTTGGCATCGGCCGGCATGTGGATCCAACGCTGTTTGCCGGCGCCGTCCGACCAGAGCACGGAGTTGACGGAGTAGGGAATCAGCCCGTCCGCGACGACATGCCCCTTCACGCTGCGGAACAGTCCGCTATCGCTGAGTTTCGTCGGGAAAGGCGGCGGCGGGGTGCCCTTCGGCGTCGCTTCCAGCGTGTAGAAGCCCGCATCTTCTCGGCGATAATCGACGATCACGAGTTCGCCCGCATGATCGGTCCCGAATTGCGTGATGGCCAAGTTGGTATCGACGAGTTCCTTGTGGAAGATCGCCTTCGTCCCATCGTGCTTCATCGCCCAGATTCGGCCCGTCGAGTAATCCCCGTAGATGTACGCGCCCTGCAATTCGGGGAACCGCGAGCCGTAGTAGACTGGGCCGCCGGTCAGCGAGCGGAACTCGGAATGCGGATGCTCGATCGTCGGCTGCGTGAAGAAATTCGGGCCTTTTTTGCGAAGTGGATAGAAGGGCTGGCTGCCTTCATTGACGCTCCAGCCGAAGTTGTCCCCCTTCTTGACGAGCATCGCCTGCTCGTAAAGATCCTGTCCATTCTGGCCGACCCAAACATGGCCGGTTTTCTGATCGACCGCCATGCGCCAGGGGTTGCGGAAACCGAGCGCCCAAATCTCTGGACGAGCGCCCTTCATGCCGACGAAAGGATTGTCCTTGGGCACCGAGTAGGTCTTGCCCTTTTCTGTACGATCGACGTCGATCCGAAGCAGTTTCGCGAGGATCGACGACATGTCCTGGCCGACGACATTCGTATCCGAATCGCTGGTGCCGTCGCCGGTGGTGATGTAGAGCATGCCGTCGGTGCCGAAACTTAGGGCGAGGCCATCGTGTCCGTCGGACTGCCAATCGAGGATGACGGCCGCCGATGCGCGATCGAACTTGCCGCTTTTCGGATCGATCGTGTAACGCGTGACGGCAGCTTTTTTCTTCTCGCTTGGCCCTTTCGCGGGCCCCTTGAGGCCTAAGTAAAAATAGCCATTCTTCGCGAAGTTCGGGTGGAAGCAGATTTCATACGCGGTGCCGTCGATGGAGACCAATGTCTCGAAATCTTTGACTTTCGGATCGTTTTTGAACCGCACCAGTTTTGTCGCCCCGCCCGGCTCGGGTTGGTGAAGAGCGATCATCGAATCGCTGCCCGGTTGAGCCGCGATCGCGATGGGATGGGAGATCTTCAGGTCGGTGAAAAGCCGCTTGATGCGATAAGGACTCGGGCCGTCGGGCGAGCCGAGGACCTTGGAATCCGCAGCCTTCCATGTTTCGATCGCATGCTTCGATTTGCCTGGCGACTTCGAAGGGCCGACGAAGACAAGCGAGGCGTAGTCTTCGTGCTTGTGGAAATTCGCCACGGGTCCACGCAGCGGAGCGATCGTCGAAAGCTCCGGGCCCTCGAAATCGACCGAGTAGTCGTAACGGCACAGCGCGAATTTCCAGGTTTCGCCTTCCGTCGGCCGACCGCCGGTGCGGAGGAAATCGGTCCACGGGATGCGTCCTTCGACGCTCCAGCCCTTGTCCTTGTCGGTCCAGTCATTCAGCGTGCCGCGGAGTTGGACCTTCGCTTCGACGTGAAAATCGCCATCCTTCGCGAACCGCTCGAACCCACCCGCCCCGCGCCGCGGGATGAACATGTCGAGTACGGTGCCGAGCGGATTGACCTGAAACTCGTAATACCCCGCATGGGCATCGGACGGTTTGAAGAACAACTCGAACACGTCGTCGTTCCATGTGGGGCCGTCATGCTCCTTCACTTGAGCGCAGATGTCGGTGTCGTCCATATCCGCGAAGAAGTATAGGTAATCGCGATCCCAGAGGAGCTTCGCACGTGTGGCCGTCTTCGCCGGTCGTGATTTGTCGCCGAGCCAGGGAAGGTGGAATTGGTCCATGACGACCGCATGGCTCCACGCTTCATCCTCCGCCTTGCCGTCGATGACGATCGGCTTATGGACGAATCGACACTCGAACGACGTCGGCGTTTTCTTCGCAGGCACATCGTCCGCGAACGATGGAATGGCGAAACCCGCAAACAGCACCATGGCAACGGAAAACCGGATCATGAGGAAACTCGATAGGTAGCGAGAGGCGGCGAACGGCATTATGTTCGATGGAAGCCTCGGCATCAAGCAATCGCTCTTTCGCACGGCGGAGACGGATGATGTTTCGCACCACACTTGGCGTCATGCTCGCTTCGATGTTCTTCCCTCCGTTCGCTCCGGCCCAGGAGAAGAGCGTCAATCCGGGGATCAATAAGTCGTTCGAGAAACCAAGCCCGGAAGAGTACGTCAAGAAGTTCGAGGTCGAAAGTCGCGAGGTAGCTGCGAATGCGAAGCAGATTGTGGATGCCTGCAAGCTGAAGCCGGGAATGGCGGTCGCGGATGTCGGTTCGGGCACCGGCCTCTTCACGCGCAAATTCGCGGCGGAGGTCGGAAAAGACGGCAAAGTCTACGCGGTGGATATAGCGCCGGCGTTTCTCAAGCATGTCGCGAAGACGAGCGACGAAGCGGGGCTGAAGAACGTGCATACGATCCAGTGCGATCAATTCTCCACCAAGCTGCCGAAGAACTCGGTCGACCTGGTGTTCGTCTGCGACACCTACCACCACTTCGAATTTCCGCAGCGCACGCTGCAATCGATTCATGAAGCCTTGAAGCCGAAGGGGACGTTCATCGTCATCGACTTTCAGCGGATTGAAGGGAAGAGCACCGACTTCATCATGAAACATGTGCGCGCCGGAAAGGAGACCTTCGTAAAAGAGATTTTGGCCGCTGGATTCAAGGTCGCCAGCGAGGAGCAGTTCTTGAAGGAAAACTACTTCATCCGTTTCGAAAAAATCGAACGCGCGGAGGAAAAAGGCGGGCGATCCGCGAAACGGTTTCAGGACAAGCTCGACAAGTCGTTCACGCCCGACAAAGCACGCGCCATATTCGGCGCTCCTGATCGGCAACCCGGAAGCGGCTTGGTCATCTTCGAATACGACCTCGACGATGGACGCTGCGTTCGGCTCGGCTTCCCCGGTTTTCAGGCGGTCACCTACGCCCATATCATCGAAAGCAATGGGGCCACGTCGCCGATCCCGCTGCGTTGATCGCCATTGAAACAAATCGACGACTTTCGGAGTATCTTCTCCACTCTTCGACACATTGACGTGATGCGATCCGAACATCCTCGAGCGGCAAGACGTGTTGCTCGGAAGACCGAGATCGTTATCGTGTATCCGCTCGCGAAGCTCGAAGAGCAGCGGGGCAAATAGGCTCGATAGAGGGATTCGCGACGATGCGATGGCTACTGATTCTCGCCGCCTTAGGCTTGGTCGGCACGAGCGCATTCGCTCAAAACTACGGCGGCGACGGCAAGGCGGCCAAGGAACGCGGCATCGGGCGGCGCATTGCGCCCTTCGTTCTACCGACTCCGGATGGCAAGCAGCTTGGACTTGCCGACATGCAGGACGCCAAGGCCACGGTCGTCATCTTCATGTCCACCCGCTGCCCCATCGGCAACGGCTACGTGCCGACACTTAACGAACTGGCGAACCAATATCGCGACAAGAAGGTGCAATTCCTCGCGATCTATCCCTCGCCGGCCGACAGCGAGAAAGACATCGCGAAGCATTTCAAGGAATTCAAGCTGACGTTCCCCGTCGTCATCGATGCTCGTCAAACGGCGGTCGCTCAGTTCGAGGCGAAGCGGACGCCGGAGGTCGTGGTGCTCGACCATCGGCTCGCCATCCGCTACCGGGGCCGCATCGACGATCGCATCGGCCAGGATTATCGCCGCGATGAAGCGAAACGCCATGATCTGCGCGAAGCGATCGATGAGGTGATTGCGGGGAAGAAGGTGACGGTTGCCGAGACGGAGCCGGCAGGTTGCTTGATCACACCGGTGCGTCGCGCGGCAGGGAAAGACGGGCCGACGTACGCGAAGGACGTCGCCAAGATTCTGCATGCACGATGCGCCGAATGCCATCACCCTGGGACCACCGCTCCCTTTTCGTTGCTGAGCTACGACGATGCCTCAAACTGGTCCGCGATGATCCGCGAAGTCGTCGCTCGCCGCACGATGCCTCCCTGGCATGCGGATCCGCGTTTCGGCCACTTCGCCAACGCACGTCGGCTGTCGCAGGAAGAAACCGAGACGATCCTTGCGTGGGTCGATGCCGGATCGCCGCGCGGCGACGCGAAATCGGAACCGAAGGCTCCGACGTTCGAGGAAGGCTGGCGCATCGGCAAGCCGGATGTCGTGTTCAAGATGCCGGAAACCTACAAGGTGCAGGCCAAGGGCACGATCCGCTACAAATATTTCGCGACGAAGACGAATTTCAAGGAAGACATGTGGGTACAGGCCGCGGAGACGAAGCCGGGGAACCGGGCGGTCGTGCACCACATCATTATTTCGTATCGTGACCCGAAGAGCTTCCTGAAGCAGCCGACTTGGCTCGTGTCCACCGCCCCCGGCGCCGAGCCCTTGGTGCTGCCGCCGGGAATGGGCCGAAAGATTCCCGCTGGGTCGGAAATCATCTTCCAGATGCACTACACGGCCACGGGGAAGGAAGAGGAAGATTGCTCCGAGGTGGGCCTGGTTTTCTGCAAGGAGCCGCCCAAGCAGGCGATCGTGAATCACGGCATCGCCAACACGAAGCTGAAGATTCCGGCCGGCGAGCCGAACCAGGTGGTCTCTTCATCGGTACCCGCGCTCAAGGATGCGGTGGTGCTCGCCCTCTATCCGCACATGCATGTTCGCGGCAAGGATTTCACCTACTACCTCGTGCATGCCGACGGGAAAAAGGAAACGCTCCTTTCGATTCCGCAGTACGACTTCAACTGGCAGAACACCTATCGCTTCAAGGAGCCGTTGTTCGTCCCGCGCGGATCGAAAATCCAGTGCGTCGCCCACTTCGACAATTCGCTGGACAACCCCGCCAACCCCGACGCCACGCGCGAGGTCCGCTGGGGCGACCAGACGTGGGATGAAATGATGATCGGGTATATCGACTTCTACTGGGTCGAAGACAAGACGGGTCCTAAGAAGCAATGACCTCGGCAGCCTCTCGCTACGCGAGAGGTAAGCGGCTGTATGCCACGCGATCGCGTCACGCCCGGCAGGGAACGCCATCCGCGGCTTACTCTACAGTGCGTTCCGCAAGAGCCTCGCACGCAGTAATCGGACCTCGCGGGGCGCGATCCGAACCGCTTACTGCGTGCGCGACTCTTACGCATCGCAATGGAGGAACACTACACGCCGAGCGGCGGCGGGGCTGCCTTCGGCAGCGGGCTGGGCGCACCCGCGTTGCCGGGCTTTGCGTTCAACGCTTCCTGGCGTAGACGATCGACGAGTTGCTGCAACAGCGGAGCCAGCCTGGGTCCGGCCTGCGGGGGTTGCGTTCCTGTCTGGAGCGTGTTGGTTCCCTGATTGGTTTGCGTGGGTTGCGTGCCCTGTTGATTGCCTACCGCATTGCCAAGGTTGCCGTCGATCGCGGGCGTCGTGTTCGGGGCCGGCTTCGGTGCGGGGGGCGGGGTCGGCGTGGTTCCCTTCGGCGGCGGGGCCAAACCGAAATCGACTTTCACCGCCTGATCGCCTCGCGTAATCGACACGGCTTTGTCGGCCGGTCCTGTCGTCGTGCCTGTCGTCGTGCCTGTCGGCGTGCCTGTCGGCGTGCCTGTCGGCGGGACGATGTGGGCGAGGAACGAACCCGTCGCCAAACCATGCCGCGTGTCGAAGACGTAGTTCCCCTTCGCATCCGTTTTCGTCTCGGCCACCACTTCCTTCGTCGCCGCATCGAGCAACTGCACGGTCTGCTGCGGGGCCGGTCGGTCGCCCGCATCCAGTCGATTGTTGCCGTTGCCGTCTTGGAAAACGGTTCCCGAAACCTCGGCCTTGAAGAAGAAGACGTTGCCCTGCAGGTTCGTCAGGTTCGTGTTTCGCTTGATGATGTCGGACAGGTGCGTGTTCTGAATCTGCTGGAGTTCGGCGCCCCTGAAGGTGTTCTGATACCACAGCCGATCGCCATCCCGGAGTCGGCTGAACTGATCGCTGATGATCTTCGCGAACGTCGGCCCGACGCTGCTGCCGGGCAGGTGGTCTTCCGCCAATCCGCCGACCCAGAGATCGATCTTGTCCACGGTTCCGTAGAGGTCCTTCAGCTTCTGCTGGATGGCCGGATCCTTCGTGATGTCGGCGAAGGTCTTCACCTTCGGCAAGCCGTACGCGGCGCGGGTGTCGTTGTAGTCTGCCAGGCCATGGTCGCGGCCACGTTGGATGTTGAGCGACGCGAGATCGAGGCCGCCGGCGCCGGGAGGCCCGAAGAGGAAATCGCGGAGCCCATCGACGATTTGGGTATCCACTTCCTGCGCGTTGTCGGATGCGAGGTACTTGAGAACCGAATCGATGCCATTCTGCTTCACCAGATCGGTGTTGAAGAACGATTCGGCCAAGGATGCCGCATCGCGGATTTCGTTGCCGTTGTTGTCGAGGAACTCGATGTCGTCGCCGACCATGGTGTGGCCGACGCGATAGCCGGCGGTCGCGAACTCGTTGCTGATCGAAGGATTCACCTTCGCGTTGTAGCCCTTGTAGGCGCCGGGCGCGGCGGCCCCGAGCATGGCGGGGAGGAATTCGTTGTAAGTGATCGCTTGGATCTCCGCGATCACGATGCTGCGAGCCTTCTGGTAGACCTGCTCGTCGGTCCAAGTCGGATTCGCCTTCGCGACCTTGTCGGCTTGCAGGTTGTGTTCGCGGACGAAGAGCGTCTGCAGGCTCATGAGTTCGGGATTTTCGTTGGCTCGCACATCGCCCGCCGCAAACGAGCCGTCGGCATTCGTCGGCAGCAGGTTGCCGTCGCTGGTCTTCATCTTGCCGCCGCCGAAGGTGCGGAGCGAAGCGGCGGTCGTCGCATCGGAACCGTACACCATGGAGCCGTCGAGGAACGTAGTGATGGCGTTCGTCTGCTGACGGGGCGTGGTCGTGCCGGTCTTGGCGTCGTAGATGGAACGACTCAGCGGAATGACTTGCGTGCCGGTGCTGTTCGGATCGAACGACGGATCGCCGGTCGGGACCTGAATGTTGAACGATTCCTTGGGGCTGGCGGTGTTGGTGAGATCGAGATCGTGGTCGACGAATTGGCCCCACGCATAAACGAAGGCCGACATCATGCGATCGTTGGTCAGCGTCGCATCGCCTTGCTCGGCCAGCGCATTGCTGATGGCACGAGCGCTGGGGCGGTCGGCGCCGGCGGGGGTGGAGATGCCGTCGGCATACTCGGCATTGGCGACGCGGATGTATTGCGTGTTGGTCGAACCCCAGGCGGGATTCGCGAGGTTGTTGCCGCTGCCGTCCACGCTGTAGATGGCGGACGGACTGAGGGCGGGGGCAGCCAGCGGGGAGACGGCAGGCAGAGCGCGTTCTTCGAGATGGTCCAGCGTCAGTCGTGCTCGATTCGTCTTCATTGCGTCAGACTCCACACAAGATTTGAGAGGCGAAACCATGCGAGTCGACGGGACTCCCCTGGGAGCTTTCCTTTCGGAAAATTCCTCGAACCAATTCGCGGACGATCGGCATGAACGTGCGAGCGGACAGGCCGCAGCGAACAGGCGAGATGCCCCTTCCGTTTCGGTCAAGCAACTTCCATCAACCAACTTCTCCGTCGCGGCGAGGATGCGATTTCGCGACGCGACGCCTCCATTGTGCGGCGCGAGCCTTAATCCCGAGTGAAGCGCGAAATTTCTTGCGGAATTGGAGATTCGCGCGGAAACTTCGAAAAGAAATGCAACGCATTTCGGCGGAAGGTCGAATCCCGCGCTACGCGAATGAATCGACTGCATCGAATCCAATGCGGCGCCTTGGTGCATGACTTCGAGTGCGGGTTCGAGTAAGATTGCCGATCTCTGCCTGCATCCCTCCTCATTGCCACAAACATTCCAATGCTCCCTCGCACCCTCTGTCTCGCGGTCATCGTAAGTTGGGCCGGTTTCGTCCATGCAGACGATTGGCCGGAGTTTCGCGGCCCCACCGGACAGGGGCATGCAAACGGCGCCAAACTGCCGACCGAATGGAGCAAGACGCAGAATGTCGCATGGAAGGCGCCGATCGAAGGGCTCGGTTGGTCGTCGCCGATCGTCGTCAGCAATCGCATCGTGCTGACCACGGCAGTGCCGGACGCGAAGAGCGGCGAGCATTCGCTGCGGACGATTTGCCTCAATGCCTCCGACGGCAAAGTCCACTGGGACGTGGAAATCTTCAAACAACCGAAAGGCAGTCCGCGACCGCACGGCAAGAACAGCCATGCCAGCCCGACGGCGATCGCTGCGGACGGCAAGCTTTACGTCCACTTCGGCCACATGGGGACCGCCTGCCTCGATATGCAGGGGAAAATCCTGTGGAAGCAGGCGGACTTGAAATACAGCCCCGTGCATGGCAACGGCGGTTCGCCGATCCTCGTGGACGATCGCCTGATCTTCATCAGCGACGGCGGCGATAAGCAATTCATCGCAGCGCTCGAGGCCTCCACGGGCAAGGTGCTGTGGAAGACGCCGCGCGAGTTCAAGGCGCCGAAGCCGTTCGCGTTCTGCACTCCGTTGCTGATCGAAGTAGCCGGAAAGAAGCAGGTGGTCGCTCCGGGTGCGAATGCGGTCGTCGCCTATGACCCCGTCGACGGGAAGGAAATTTGGAAGGTGCAGACGCAGGGCTATTCGACGGTGCCTCGCCCGGTGTTCGGTCTTGGGCTCGTCTTCATCTCCTCCGGCTACGATCCCCCGTCCACTCTGATGGCGATTCGGCCCGATGGAACCGGCGACGTGACCAAGACGCATGTGGAATGGCAAACGAAGAAGGGCGCTCCGCTCACGCCATCGCCGTTGCTCATCGGCAACGAGCTGTATGTCATCGCGGACAACGGCAATGCGAGTTGTCTGGATGCGAAGACCGGCAAGGTCCATTGGAATGAACGGGTCGGGGGAGCGTATTCCGCCTCGCCGTTGCACGTCAGGGATCGCATCTACTTCCAGAGCGAAGACGGCAAAATGACCGCCATCCGCGCGGCGACCAAGTATGAAGTGGTCGGCCGGGGCGACTTGGGCGAAAAATCGCTCGCTTCGTTCGCCGTAGCAGATGGGGCATTGTACGCTCGCACGGAAAAGCATCTGTATCGCATCGAAAGCAGCGATAAGTAACCTATGTAGCCCTCTCGCTCCGCGAGAGGTAAGCGGATGCGTGCCGCGCGATCGCGAGAGTTTGAGCCGCTTGCCTCTCGCAGAGCGAGATGGCTACATAGGCGGAGCGAGAGAGCGACTCAGGATCCGCACATGCCGACCCGTGTATTGACCGTTTCGCCGCCGCAATCGGGCCGGAGCGTTTTGGAAATCGTGCAGCAAGTGCTGCGACTCCCGCGCGACTTGGTGCTGCGGACGATTCGAGAGCATGGCGTCCGCATTGCAGGGACGATCTGCCCCGATCCGCATCGTCGGCTCAAAGCCGGCCAACGTGTGCAGATCGCCTGGCAGGAAGCGCGCGGCGAACGACGAACGACCAATGCCGCGTCGCCGCGTCTGAAGCCGCAGAAGGATCTGCCGGCGCGAGCGCATTTGATCCGTGTCGTCTACCAGGATCCGCACATCGTCGTTGTCGATAAGCCGGCTGGATTGACGACGGTACGTCACAAGCATGAGGCCGCAGAGTTCGGGCATCGGGGCAAGAAGTATCTGCCGTCCACACTCGTCGATATTCTGCCGCAGTTGGTGAGCGGCCCAACGCAGGGCAAGCATCGTCTTCGGGCTGTCCATCGCATCGACAAGGAAACGAGTGGCCTCGTCGTCCTCGCCCGCACGGATGACGCCGAGCGCGACTTGGGCCTGCAGTTCCGCGCCCACAGCATCGGCCGACATTACCTCGCCCTGGTTCGCGGCAAGCCGAAGGAGAGCCGCATCGAAAGTTGGTTCGTGCCCAACCGAGGCGATGCGCGCCGCGGCAGCAGCGCGGATCAGAACGGACAGCACGCGATCACGCACGTCCGCATCGTCGAGGACTTAGGCGACTTTGCCATCGTCGAATGCAAACTGGAAACAGGCCGCACCCATCAAGTCCGCATCCATCTCGGCGAAGCCGGCAGTCCCCTGTGCGGCGAACGCGTCTACGATCGCCCCCTCAACGGTACGCCGATGGAAGATGCCAGCAACGCCAAACGCCCCATGCTCCACGCCGCCTACCTGGAGATCACCCACCCCCTCACCCGCAAACGCATGCACTGGTCCGCAGACCCGCCGGCCGACATGGCGGGACTGCTGAAGAAGCTGCGCGAACGGAAACCTGCTGAGTGAACCTCGAACATTGAACATCTGTCGAGACAGAAGTTCAGAAAACGAAGAATCGTATGAAGGCCGAAAAACCAGAAGATTGCTGTGTCGTCTGCGGAGGGGGCGGCGCGTGGGCATTCGAGACGCTGGCCCGTGATCTCAGCGACGCCATTTGGATTGACGTTTCCGAAACGCCCCGTTTGCGGAATTGCTTTCTCTGTTCCGATGACGCGCGATGTGACCAAGTTCACTCGTTTATTCCGTTCTCCAGCATGCAACTGGCCGCCGACAAGCGATTGCTTGCTCAGAAGTTTCAGCAACATGGCGTGCCTTGCCCCGAGACACGTCTGTTCGATTCGCTCGCGGAGGCGGAGCGTTTCGCGAAGTCGGCTTCGAGTCGCCAATGGGTGCCCGAAGTATCCCACCGGCTGCGGCGCCTCCGGCCATCGAATGCTTGTGCCAGGGATGATGTTGCCGAAGAATTGGCCCTTCCCGCTCGTTGTGCAGGAATTCATCAGACTGAATGATCCGCAGGTCTTCCGCATCTATGCGGCGGGTGGTTCGCTGTTCGGATGGAACGTGCGTCGTTTTCCGTCCGGAGCAAAGCGATCACCTTGGGTAGCTCACGCACGCGGAGCTCGCTACGAGTTTCCGCCGAGTGCGCCCGCGGAAGCCGAAACGGCCGCGCGATCCGCTCTTGAGGCGACTGGGTTGCTGGACTCCTTCGGATGTGCCGACTTGCTCTGCTCGGCTGAGGGCGAATGGCTCGTGCTCGAGGTGGGAACGGACGGCATGTTCAATCATGTGGACCGCGCTCTGGAGAACTCAGCCCGTGAACGCGAGATCTTGGAAAAGATTGCTGGAGCTTTCTGGAACGGCGTCGAAGGACCGCCATGGGGAAAAGGAGCTTGGAGTCGCAGCAGCGAGGTTCAGGGCAACGGTTGCTCATCCGCGAAGGCGTAGGGGAAGGATGCGAGGAAGCGGGTCTTTTCGTCGCCGCTGAGCGAATCGCGCAGGGCGCGGATGGTGTAGCCGCCGCGTATTTTTCCTTGGTCGAGAAACATCCAGTCGGATACCTGGCTGCGCGTGACCTGCACCACCTGTTTGCGATGAATGCCGCGGAGGACTACCGGTTGGTCGTCCACGGTGCCGGAGATGTTGTCGTCCGAAAGTTCGAGGCGGGTGATCCAGAGTTGCTCAGTTGTCCTACCCTCGCGAAATGGCGCCTTGACGGCGAAGCCTTTCTGCTTCGACGCGGGGTTTTGCAACGCGGACACGAACACGTCCCAGTGAGCATGGGCCTCGGCAATCGCGGCCTTCATGCGAGGATCGTTGCCGGAAATGCAGCTGAGCAATCGCTCACGCGAGGCAGACGCGGGCGTGGATTTCTTCGTCTGGACGGCATTCGTGCAGCCGCATGCAAACAAACAAAGCCAAACGATGGGGCGCGGCCAAGACATGGCGCCTCCTCCAAATCGGGTTTGGCGGTCAACCCGGTACGATCGAAAGTAAGAAAGGTAGCTTCAGTTTCGGCACGAAGGGCTGGGGTGTCAATGCGAAACGTGAAGAAACTCTTAGAAGGGCGATGCTTGGTGCTTGACGGCGGATTGGCCACGGAGTTGGAGCTTCGCGGCATCGACCTCGGCGGGCCGCTCTGGTCGGCCCGCTGTCTCGCGGATCAGCCGGAAGCGATTCGGGATGTGCATCTCGATTATTTCCGAGCCGGGGCCGACATCGCGACGACGGCGAGCTATCAGGCAAGCTATCCCGGTTTCGCCCGCATCGGCCTTGATGCGAAGCGGACGACGGCGTTGCTGCATCGTAGCGTTAGCCTTGCGAGGGAAGCGAGCGAGATCGCCGAAGCGGCAACAGGCACACCGCGATTCGTCGCCGCATCGATCGGATGCTATGGCGCCTACCTCGCCGACGGCTCCGAATATCGCGGCGACTACGGCCTGAGCGTCGACCAACTCATCGACTGGCATCGTCCGCGCCTCGATGCGTTGATCGAGGCAGAACCAGACTTGCTGGCGTGCGAAACGATTCCGTGCATCCACGAAGTCGAGGCATTGGTTCGACTGTTAGAAGATTCGCCGATCCCCGCATGGATCAGCGTCAGCTGCAAGGACGAATCGCTCCTGCGCCATGGCGACCGCATCCTCGACGCCGTCGAAGTGGCGAACGCATGCTGTCCGGTGATCGCTTTTGGCGTTAATTGCACGGCTCCGGACCATATCGAAGGGCTGGTTCGCACGCTCCATCGCCATGCGACGAAGACGATCGTCGCATATCCAAACTCCGGTGAAGGCTGGGACGCGACACGAAAATCGTGGGTCGGCCGTGCAAGCGATTTCGGCTGGACGGCCATGACGCGAACCTGGCGAGACGCTGGCGCCTCGTGGATCGGCGGTTGCTGCCGAACAACGCCGGCAACGATCCGCGAAATGGCGCGAGCTTTCGATTCGCTTTGAGTTTGGCGAGCAATCGCGCGACAAGAGACGATTAGCGATGCGAGAAGTGATCCTGGATCGCCAAGTTCATACACTTGTCGCCACAAACGCAGGAGTGCGGCATGGCGACGCAGGGGTTGAGCGAAATCATCGGGTTGAGCTGGCGATGGATTGTCGAGCAGGCATGCGGCATTCCGCGAGCAGCTCCTCGCATCCCGTCGCCTTCCGCCAATCGTGATCCGCTTCGGCCTCTCGAACGCGTCGTCCTCACCGATGCCGTCGCGCGTCGGCTCTTCGACGACTTCGCCGACCACCGGGCCACGCCACGCGGCGATGAGGAAATCGGCTGGATGATCGTCGGACTTCGCAGCGGCGGCGAAGCGCTGGTGCAAGGCCTGCTCCCCGCGGGCTCGATGCGCGAGGCGGGCGTCGCCCATGTCGAGTTCAACCGCGAGGCCTATGGCGTCGCCATCAAATTTCTCAGGCAACGGCACCCGCAACTCGATCTGCTCGGTGTCGTCCACACGCATCCGGGCACTCTGCGTCATCCCAGCGAAGGCGATTGGCACGGTGACTCTCGCTGGGTCGGCAGACTCCGCGGACGCGAAGGCGTCTTCGGCATCGGGACGGCGGATGGACGCGGGCCCGAGGGATTCATTTCCCATCCGAATGTGCATCGACAAATCCGCGGACCGCTCAGCTTCTGCTGGTACGCCCTGGGTCACGGCGATCGCCGATATCGCACGATTCCCATCGGCATCACCCTCGGCGACGACCTCGCGGCTCCGCTCCAAAAATGTTGGGAATCGCTCGAACGCCATGCAATCCCGCTGGAACGCTTGTTTCGTCAGCAAGTCGGCTTTACGATGGAAGAGTTGGAGTTGGACGGGAAGAGTCTGCTCTCCGCCCGGCTCCCCCTCGTGGAACCCGACCGCTCACTGCGGATTCTGATTGATCGCGACGACGTTCGCTGGTATCTCGAGGAAGACGATCGCCTCACCGCGATCCGCCCCGACCCGCCCGCTCGACGCCAACGCATACGCGATCCTGGCGAAGCTGGCGGAGTAACCGGTTAGCCGCGCGGAGCGCGGACTGGGCGACATGCGACTGCGCGGCATTTGGTCCGCGCTCCGCTGCGCGTCGCGGCTAACCAACGTTGCCGCTATTTCTCACGGAGGATGTCATGGATTTCCGCCCACTGAATACCGACGAACGGCAGAAGCTGATCGACGCCCTTCGCGGCAATGCTCAGAAGAATCAGGCGATCGTCATGGATCAGCGCGATACCTCCTTCGCCGGCGTCGCCGATGAGATGTCGGACGATCAGGTGATCTCGGCAATCAAGTCCGTTCCGACCCACTATTGATCGATGGGACTGCTCGATTCCGAAGCCGGCAAACGACGGTTGCTTACCGTCGAAATCCCGGTCATCGAACGCTACAACGAAGGCCGCGATGCGGACTATCGCATCCAACTCATTCCGTCCGGCGCGGCCTTGGCCCTTCGGTATCGGCTCAAACCGGGTCACAACATCTACGAGATGGAAACCCGTCTCTTCGCGACGTATCCCACGACCGCGCCCGAAAACCGCGTGCTCACGCCGATCCGCCAATGCCCGCATCTGCTGGAAGGGCAAACGCTCTGCCTCTGGCGCCAAGGCAGCAGCCGGCACACGAGCCGATGGGATCCGGCAAAGTTCACATGCGTCTTCGCCGTGCAAGCCGCATGGCGTTGGCTGGCGTGTTACGAAATCTGGTACGCCACCGGCGAATGGCCCATGCCGGAAGCCCCGGCCTGATGCGCCGTCTTCGCGCCAAAGCGGTGCATTCAACCGTCTTTACGCCAAAGGCGTTACATCCAACAGCCCAGGGTTGCGAGCGCAGCGAGCTACCCTGGGTAGTAGCATGAAAAATAGTCCGTAGTACCCTGAAAGGGTTCCATCGGTTGAGAACTTCGCATTGATGGAACCTCTTCGAGGTACTAACTGGAGCGCGCTAAGCGAACCCAGGGTAGGCTCCCTGCGGTCGCCAACCCTGGGCTATGCGATGCAACGCCTTTGGCGTAAATACCTGGAGCGAGGCATCCACATGTCCGATCCCAAGTCAGCCGTGTGGTCCGTCCATCGGCAGGATGATAACGGCAATCAATTCGTCGTCGCATCCGGTCTGACCGAAGAGAACTCGCTTAGACTTGCGGAAGAATCCAAGCAACGCGGACACAAGCAACTTTACCGAGTGTCGCCCGACGGCCGGGCTGTTGCCGAATCGAATTGTCCGCGAGCGTGATCCCATGAATCTCCTTCAAGTCGGCGTTGGTTCCGGCGGCATCGCGGTGCTCGATCTGCTTGCTCGCGATCCCGCGGTCGATGCGATCACGCTGGTCGATCCCGACGTCTACAAACCGCACAATGTCGTCCGGCATCTTTTTCCGCCCAGCGCGGTCGGCCGCATGAAAACCGACCTCGCCCGCGACTGGGTGACGGCGATACGGCCGGACCTTCGCATCGAAACGCTTGTCGCCGCTGTGGGTGCGGCCGAGCATGCCGAGGCGCTGGATCGCATCGCCGCGCATGCGGATTTCGGCATCTGTGCCGTCGATGGCGAGGCTGCGAAGTTCGCGTTCGACGCCCTGATGCGGAAGCATCACAAGCCGTGGACTTTGGGCGAAGTGCTCTCCGGCGGCATCGGCGGATTCGTGCATGGCTTCGTTCCCGATGGCCCATGCTACGGTTGCGTCGCGAGCTTCCTGCAGCGATCCGTGCCGACGGATGACGCGAAGGCGCCGGACTATTCGCAACCGGGCGGGCCGACGCCGGAGACGGCTGTGCCCGCGAGCAAGACGTCGATTGCGATCGTCTCGGGTTTGCAGGCTCAGCTCGCATCGCGGATGATGAAGGGGGAGACGCCCGATTTCACGAGCATGCTGCTGACGTTGGAGCGAGTGCCGGGCGTGTTCGACGAGGCGTTTCGCCCGTTCAAATTCCGCATCGCGCGGTCGCCGGAATGCCTGATCTGCCGAGGCGACTCTGCCCCGGCGGATTTGGATCGAGCGCTCGCCGACGCGTTGGATCGTCTGCGCCATGCCTGACCTTTTCTCCGCTGCCCGTCCGACGCCGCCTCAGTCGCAGGCGCTGCGCTACAGCTACGAAAAGGCCGGGCTCACGATCGACGATCAGCCGATTCCATGGTGTGCGGAAAGCGTCATCGTCGAGGCCTTGGTCCGCGTCGGCGCCATCACGCCACGCACGCGGCTCGAATTTAGTCTGAAGCTGACGAGTGCCGTTCCGATTCCGCCCGAGGTTGTCCGCCCGGACGAGACGCCGGGATTGGCCCGCCTCTTCTTCCGCCTGCCGCCGCCGCAAGCTTCGACGACGGCCGAACTGCAGTGGAAGCAAGGCAAGCGATCGCTCGGCCAAACGACGCTGCCAGTCGTGACGCGCGACGAATTCGTCAGCCGGCTGCAAATCCAACATGCCACGGTGCAGACGCTGCTCAGCGGAGCGACCGCCGCCTGTCGCACGTTGGTGTCGTCGCAGGCGCGCGGGCTGATCGCATCGTCCGTCTGGTCGAGTCCCACGAGCCTGGTTCCGCTGGTCGATCTGCATCCCGCGATCGAACTGGCGAACGCCCTCGGCGGCACTGTCGAGCGGGCGGAACTCATGCTCAGCGGCGCGCAACTTCGCAGCAAGCAGGCGCTCGCTTCCGTGGAACTAAAGAAACCGCCGCGCACCGGCCCCTGGCAGGTCCGCTGGCTGCTCGGCGACCGCACCATTCAACTGCAAACCATCCGCGCGGTCACACGTGTGGCTCTCGAAAAATCGCTACGCCTTCTCGGCGGGCGTTTTTTGGTCCAAGGCGATGCCGGCCTCCACGTCGTTCGCTTGCCGCCCGACGAACTACAAACCAACGAACGCCTCGGGCCCATCTTCATCCTCGCGAGCAGCGAACTCGGCATGGCGGGGCGATGCGCGGTAACACTCCGTGGGCTCGACGCTCAGCAATCGCTTGTCTTCGACCTTCCGCCGCAGGAGGTGCTGATCCGCGACGGCCCAACGCCGGTGGCTCTCGGCACCTTCAGCCGTGACGATGTGAAGTCGATCCGTTCCTTCGAATTGCTCGTCGGCAAACGCCGCATCGGCATCCTATCGCTCGACCCTGCTCCCACCGCACATTTCGACGCCGAAGGCAGTTTCGCCCTTCCTACTGAAGACTTCGCATGGTCCGCGACCGCGGAATCGCAACTCCAGGAGCGCCTCGCGAATCTTACGAGGGAAGGATGAAGGATGACAAAGAGCAAACCGGGGGGGGCACACTCTGAGCGCAGCGAAGGGTGTGGTGAACCATAAGAGAACCGTGCGTTTGGGGACGGGGTTTTCAGTCACTTCACCACACCCTTCGCTGCGCTCAGAGTGTGCCACCCCGGATTACTACTTTTTTTCCTTCATCCTTCTTCGTTCATCCTTCGTATTCGGCACACTCCTTGCACACTTCCTTTCCGTTGTTTCCAGCGGACATTTGCGAGGAAAACAATCGAAGGAGGTTGATGATGAGACGCTTGATTCTTGCGTCGTCGGCTCTTGCAGCGATTTCGCTAGGCATGTTCGCGATGCCGGCAGAGAGCCATGCCCAACGTCGAGGTGGATTCGGCGGCGGGTTCGGCGGTGGCCGCGGCAGCGGCATCTCCATCGGGTTCGGCAACTACGGCTATGGAGGATATGGCCGTGGCTTTGGTGGATATAACCCCGGCTTCTATGGCTCCGGCATCGGCTATGGCAACTACGGCCGATACGGCTACAGCCGTGGGTTCGGCAACTATGGCTACGGCAACGCCTACTCCAGCGGCTACTACAGTTCGCCCGGGATCGTCTATTCCGATCCCGTCGTCGTGCCGAACTACTCCTATTATCCGTCGGACGATGCGACGGGCATCGTGCAAACCTCGGCGAACTTCAGCGCATCGGGCACCGTGGTCCTCTACGTACCCGGTAACGCCCAAGTTTGGTGGGGAAACACGCCGACGACGACCACCGGCGTCGAACGTCGATTCGCGACCTCGGCTCTTCCCGCACAGGGAGGCGTCGAGACATTCCAGGCGCAGTGGCTCGACCAGAACGGCCAGACGCACAACGAAACGCGGCAGGTTCGCGTGATGCCGGGCCAGACGGTCGCCCTCGATTTCCGTCAACCGGCCGCGCAGAACAGCTCGCCGCAACCGAGCGTGGCCCCGAACCAAAATGTGGCGCCCAACACGAATCTCAATCCGACCTCGGCCCCCGTGCCCAATCGAAATGTGGTTCCGAATGTTCCGAATCGCAACGTGAATCCGGACGACCTGCCGCCGGAACCGTTCAATCGCTAACCTTCTCCGCACACCGTGCGCTAACGCAAGCGAGTCCGACCGCCGGCCTTGCCTGCGTTTTTTCGTTCCGATGCAGTGCGGGACCTATTTGCCTATCAAGCGTGACATCGCGTCATCCGACGGCTTGCAGGCTTTCGATGTCGCGGAGGTGCTTTTCGGGGAAGCGCAGTTTGCGGGCGCTTTCGCGAGTGCGTTGCAAATCGTCCTCGTGCGGCCGGTTGAGCGTTCGAAGCAGTCGACATCGCTCGGCCCGCACCCGGAACTCTTGGAGATAGCGTTGCCGATCCGCGAGGACGCCGAGTTCGCGGTCGCGGACTTGCAGTTCCTCGTGCGTCTGCCGACCTAATTCCCAATACGCGGCGAGCGCATCGAAGAACCCCGTCTTCGGCGGCATCCGGAGCGAACGCATCGTCGCTTCCGCGCGGTCCAGTTCGCCGCGTGCCTTCTCCTCGCGCCCGGCATAGCGATCGGCCACGGCGTTCCATGCGTTGAGTTCCGCTTCCTCGCAGCGATGCCCGCAACGGCTCGCGGTAGCTTCCCCCTTGGCGACATAATCCGCGAGTTGCACCCAATTCTTGCGGCGAAACGCGATCTGGCAGAGAGCGCACCACGTAAAGAGCGCGTAGTCGAGAATGCCTGGTTGGTCGCGATGTTGGCCGATGAGATCGATCTCGCGCATCGCCAGGCCATGGGCTTCGTCCCAGGCCTCGTTCTCGATAGCGACCATGCGTCGGCGGGCATGGAAGAGGAAACGGTCGTCGTCCACGCGATGGTTCAACTCACGTTCCATCTGATCGAGCGTGTCGCGAATCGCTTCGCCGTAGCCGTCGGCATCGCAGAAAAGATAGGCGCAGAGCAGCGCATCCAGCACCCGGACTCGGCCGGGGAACTGAGCAAAACCTGACTTGCGGATTTCGAGAGCGCAACGCGTGGCCAAATCGATCACATTGCGGCAATCGCGCTTGTAATGGATGAGCGCGGAGATGCGCGAGGCATCGTGAAACACCTCCCACCAAGGCTCGTCGTATCGTCGAGCCAAATCGCGGGCCTCGGTGAGGATGGCGACGGAGCGATCGGGATCGGTTTCGCGATACTGATACGCTTCGTGATACGCCGAGGGGAGGCGAAGGCGGTCGCGGTCGTCGCGACGAGCGAAGTCGGCCCGCGTCTGCTCGAACCATGCACGCAGGTTCATCGAAAGTTCCTTCCTGGAATCCGGGCGCGTCCGCACGGGTCATCGGCCATTGTAGGGGACGCCGCAGCGAAGCGTCCTATTCGCGGCGTTTGAGGTTTCAGACGACGAAGACGAAAAATCGAGCGGCCAAATTCGCCTAGAAAGCATGCTCGAGGTTTTCGGAGCGATCGACATGCAAGTGCGAGAATACCGGTGGAGCGTCGAACACTCGATCACGCGCATCCTGATGTCGCTGTGCGGGTGGACCATGATCGTCGGCCTGCCCGGCCTCTTCGCGTGGATGGCGTCCGTCAACAAGCCGCATGAACGCATCGTCGTGGTGACCGTGGCGGGAATCACGGCGTTCTGTTGGCTGATGCATTCGTGGAAATACTGGAGGCGCCTTTTCGACAGAGATCCGCAACTTCGGCTGGATCTCTACGGTTTGGAAGGTCGCCGGGTCGGCAATCGCCGGATCGCATGGTCCGAAATCGAACGCATGGTAGGCCGCGAGAAATCGGCGGCAGACTACGCATTTCTGACACTCTACACCGATCGAGGACGCAAGCATATCGATCTGGAAGGGCTCAACGATTCGGTGACGGCGATCTTCCGAGAAGCAGAGTCCGCGTGGATGCAGCGGAGCAGCGCGATGCAGCAGCCACATCACGATCGTTGACGCTGTTCTCGCCTCAATCGACAGCCAAATCGTGCTCGAAGGTTTAGAACAACGGTCTCAACCTTTCCCGCAGGACCAACATCATGCGCCTCCTCTCGCTTGCATCGCTGCTGCTCGCCTCTGCGTTTTCGCTTGCCGACGAACCCGTTCGTCATCGTGTGCTCGTTTCGGACGAATCAAAGGGGCGGCTGGCGATCGTCAACGAAGATGGGAAAATCGACTGGGAAACGAAGATTCGCTCGCTGCATGATCTGCACCTTCTTCCCAACGGCAACGTGCTCGCGCATCGCACGATCACGCAGATCGTCGAAATCGATCCGAAAACGAACCAAGTGGTCTGGGAATACGACGCTGCCAAGGCGAACGGAAATCAGGGCAAGCGCGTCGAAGTGCATGCGTTTCAGCGCTTGGCCGACGGCGTGACGATGATTGCCGAATCGGGCGTGAGTCGAATCATCGAGGTCGATCGGGACGGCAAGCTGCTCCGCGAAATCAAATTGCAGGTGAAGCGTCCCGATGCCCACCGCGATACTCGCCTGGTGCGAAAATTGGCCAACGGCCACTACCTCGTCTGCCACGAAGGCGAGGGGGCTGTGCGCGAATACGATGGGAAGGGAAAAGTCGTATGGGATTACGCCGTACCACTGTTCGACCGCAAGCCCGCGGGCGGGCATGGCCCGGAGGCATGGGGCAATCAGATCTTCAGCGCCGTCCGCCTCAAGAACGGCAACACGCTCATCGGCGGAGGCAACGGGCATAGCGTGATCGAAGTGACTCCTGCCAAGGAAATCGTTTGGCATCTCAAGCAAAACGAACTCCCCGGCATCACGCTCGCCTGGGTCACCACGCTCGAAGTGCTCGGCAACGGCAACATCGTCATCGGCAACTGCCACGCCGGCCCGGACCAGCCGCAAATCATCGAAGTGAACCGCGACAAGAAAGTCGTCTGGACCTTCCGCGACTTCCGAAACTTCGGCAACTCGACGACCAACTCCCAGATCCTCGATGCGAAGGAATCGCTGCGGTAGCCCATGTAGCCCTCTCGCTCCGCGAGAGGTAAGCGGCAGCGTGCCATGCGATGGCTGGGCGTTCATCCTTTATTCTCTCGCAAAGCGAGAGGATAGTCGTCATACATATCGTCGTGATTGGGAAGCGTATGCCATCAGAATCCGCACCCGACGCTGCTCACGGTTCTCGCAGTCGCCGGAGTTCTCCTGGCGCTGAATCTCCGAATCCCGAATTGGTTGCCGAAGCACATCGTGACCGATCGACCGCCCGATGACGCGGATCCTGTAACCAAGTTTTTGTTCTTTCGAGGCTGGCCCTTCGTTCCGTGCATGCAATGCGTGATGTCTCTTTCGAGATGGGACGTGAGCGGAGCCGCCCGGGCAGCGGCGTATGCCGACGTCGGCATCTTCATTTTGGCGACGCTAATGAGTGCCGTTTTGTGCGAGTGGATTTTCCGCCGCTCCAGCGCGCGACGCCAAAAAGACCTGCGGAAAGCGCTCATGCTTGGCCCAATGCCGGAAACTGTTCGTGAAGCGGTGAATCGCTTGATCAACGAACGTCGCTCGCAACGGATACATTCGGATGAGCGTCTGAACGGCTTGCTACTAGCGGGAGGTCCAGGCGGTGCGAGCCATCTTGACGGAGAGGGCGAGGTTTGGAATTTGCATTATGCGATTGATCGTTCCGATGATGTCGTCATCGAACATGTGCCGGACGGACCGATGAAGGTAGGGCTGGTCGCCGTCGCTGCAGAGAGGATGCCCGAATTGGCCGCATGGCTTCCGACTCGCCCTCCCGCTGCTGAAGACTGCGCAACTTGCGCCATGAAAGGCTGGCTGCAGCCGCCTTTGCCACGCTTATTGTGTCCTCATTGCCAAGGAATGGGCTGGCGACCTCGGTAGCCCTCTGGCTCAGCGCGAGATGAGCGGAAGCAGGTCACGCGATCGCTTAGCGTTCATCCGCTATCCTCTTGCGAAGCGAGAGGGCGCCTTCTTCCCTCGTCCCCTCCCTAAGATACTAGCATCGCCATCCAGGGAGGAATCGCATGGCTAGCGTTCGCGACGTCGCCGTCATCGGCGGCGGGATCGTTGGGTTGTCGGTCGCTCTCAATCTTGTCGAGCGGTTCGGCGTTTCCGTCGTCGTGCTCGAAACCGAGAAGGATCTCGCCCAGCACCAAACCGGACACAACAGCGGCGTCATCCATTCCGGCCTCTACTATCGCCCCGGCTCGTACCGCGCCCGCAATTGCACCGAGGGGCGTGAACTCATGTATCGCTTCTGCGAAGACCACGGCATCCCGCACGAACGCTGCGGCAAGGTCGTCGTCGCCACCGATCCGCGCGAACTCCCCAACCTCGACGAACTCGAACGCAAAGGCCAAGCGAATGGCCTCGCGGGTATGAAGCGGATCGGGCCTGAGGAAATCAAGGAACACGAACCTCATGTCGCCGGCATCGCGGGCCTGTGGATCCCGGAAACGGGCATCGTCGATTACAAGGAAGTGTGTCGAAAGTACGCGGAATTGGCGAAAGGCCTCGGCGCGGAGATTCGCCTCGAAGCCCAAGTGACGAAGGTTTCGCGCGACGCTGCCGAGTTGGTGCTGGAAACGAAGGCCGGGCCTTTTCGCGCGAAGCATCTTGTCAACTGCGGCGGTTTGCAATCGGACCGCGTCGCTCGCATGTGTGGCGTCGATCCGGGCGTGCAAATCGTTCCCTTTCGCGGCGAATACTACGAGATCGTTCCGGAGCGCCGGCATTTGGTCAAAGGCCTGATCTATCCTGTCCCCGATCCGGCGTTTCCTTTTCTCGGCGTCCACTTCACGAAGACGGTCCACGGCGACCGCGAAGCCGGGCCGAACGCGGTGCTCGCCCTTTGCCGCGAGGGTTATAGCTGGTCGAAGATTTCGCTGCGCGACATCGGCCAAATGCTCGGCTATCGCGGCTTCTGGGCGATGGCACGCAAGCACTGGAAGACGGGCTTCGGCGAAATGCATCGTTCGCTGTCGAAACGTGCGTTTCACAAAGCGCTGTCGCGGCTGATGCCCGAGCTACGCATGGAGGACATCCGTCCCTTCGGCGCCGGCGTGCGAGCCCAAGCGCTCGATCGCGACGGCAAACTCGTGGACGACTTCCGCTTCGTGGAAGCGGACCGCATGATCCACGTGCTCAACGCCCCATCCCCCGCCGCCACCGCATCAATCGCTATCGGCCGCACCATCGCCGACATGGCAGGCCGCAACTTCACGCTGCCGGCACGCCGCGCAGCGCCAGCGCTCAGCGCCTAATTCCGCAAGAACTTCCGCCGGCGATTCGCACGAAAAAGCCCAGTGGTTTCGCAACGCGAAACTACTGGGCCGTCCTTTACGCCTCGCTTGGAACCGCGTCGTCTCAAGTGCGCAGAAGATTACTGCTTGATCCCCAATTCCTTGAGCTGCTTCGCATCCACTTCGGATGGCGCCCCAGTCATCAGGTCGCGGGCTTTCTGATTTTTGGGGAATGCGATCACGTCGCGGATGTTGGTCGTTTGCGTGAGGATCATCGCCCAGCGGTCGAGACCCAGGGCGATGCCGCCGTGGGGCGGAGCGCCGAACTTGAGGGCGTCCAGGAGGAAGCCGAAGCGGGCTTTCGCTTGCTCCGGCGACATGCCGAGCACGCTGAAGAGCCGCTGCTGCACTTCCGGATTGTGGATACGAATGCTGCCGCCACCGGCTTCGTAGCCGTTGATGATGAGGTCGTAGGCCTTGGCTCGCACCTTGCCTGGATCCGTTTCCAGCAGCGGCAAATCCTCATCGCGCGGGGCGGTGAAGGGGTGGTGGTTGGCAGCCCATCGCTTCTCTTCGTCGTCCCAAATGAACGACGGGAAATCGACAACCCAGGCCAGCTTGAATTCCTTCTTCGTCACGTCGATCAGCTTGAGCACATTTCCCATGTGCAGACGCAACGCGCCGAGCGCGGAGCAGATCGTGTCGTGCGTGTCGGCGACGAAGAGCAGCAAGTCGCCGTTCTCGGCATTGAGCGTATTCTGCAGTTGTTCCTGTACGCTTGCCGGGAAGAACTTTTCGATCGACGAAGTGAGTTTGCCCCCTTCGACCTTGAACCACGCCAAACCCTTGGCGCCGAACCCGGATACGAACTCCGGCAGCTTTGCCGCCCGGCTTCAGTTCTGTGTTCGAGAACTTGTCGGCCGCCCCCCTTCGCGTTGATCGCGCGGACGAACCCGCCCTTGGACCACGTCGAGGAACACGCCCTTGAACGTCGATTGCTTGGCCAGCTCGGTGACGTCCACGATCTCCATGCCGAACCGCAGGTCCGGCTTGTCGCCTGCCGTAACGCAGCATCACGTCCTCGTATTGCAGTCTCCGGAAAAGGCGTCTGGACCTCGACGCCGATGCGCTACGGAAGATGTCGACGGTAGAGGCTTTCCATAACCCGGAATATGTCGTCCATCTCGACGAACGACATCTCGACGTCGAGTTGCGTGAACTCCGGCTGACGGTCGGCGCGATCCTCGTCGCGCAGCAGCGGGCGATTGTAGTATTTGTCGTAGCCCAGACACCATCAGTAGTTGCTTGTAGAGCTGCGGCGATTGCGGCAACGCATACCACGATCCCGGCGTCACCCGGCTCAGTACCGTAATCGCGTGCCTTCCGGCGATGCTGCGGCCCAGGAGCGGCGTCTCGAGTTCGAGGAAGCCCTGGGCATCGAGCACGTCGCGGATCACCTTGTTCATGCGGTGACGCATCGCCAGCGTTTTTTGCAATGCGGGCCGACGCAAATCGAGATAGCGATATTGCAGCCGCAGGTCTTCCCCCGCGAGTTCCGGGTCGCCGAGCGAATCTTTGTCGAGCGGGATCGACATCACCTCGAAAGGCGGATTCGGACAGCGATTGAGCACGTCGAGTTTCTTCGCCTTGACCTCGATCGCTCCGGTCGCCAGTTTCGGATTACGCACATCCTTGCCGTCCACCAGTCGTTGGCGAACAACGCCTTGCACGCTGAGGACGAATTCCGCCCGCACTTCCTGAGCGAGCGCGAAGTCGGCATCTTCCTTCTCGATGACGACCTGCGTGAGGCCATAGCGATCGCGGAGATCGAGGAAGACCTGGTCGTTGTACGCGCGATAGGAATTGACCCAGCCGTTGAGGACGACGGTTTTTCCGAGGTGTTCTTCGCGGAGTTCGCCGCAAGTATGCGTACGCTGCCAGTCTGCCATGGGTCATCCGAAAAAGAGTGCCTACCGCCGTCGGTGCGAGGTTTCGCCTGCACGACACGCCATCGCCGCGGCACGTTCGCCGCCGTTCGCATATCCATCGATGGAACCGGGCCATTATAGTTTTGCGGAGTGGAAGAAGTAGGCGAAAGGAAGAGCTGAGGCATTCGCGAACCATGCGATGCCAGCCGAGTTTCGCATGCTTGGGGTTCAGTGCGTGCCGGAGATCGTGATGTTGAGTCCGAAGGAGCCGCGCGCACGCTAAGCGGTTCGGCATGACGCCAATTCAAGTCCGCTTACTGCGTGCGCGGCTCCTCAATGCGAAACTTCGCCAAGGCTTGCCTTCCGCTTCGATAATGAAGGAGGAAACACCATGCAGACCGAACTCCGCTCCAACCATATCCATTGCGAAGGATGCGCCGGAACGATTCGCCGACGGCTCTCCGCGATCCCCGGCGTCGCCGAGGTGCGCGTCGATCCGGGAGCGAAGCTGGTCGTCGTTCGACATGACGATTCGATTGCTCGCCATCAGCTTGCGGATGCGATGGCGGAGGTAGGCTACCCCGAGACGGACGGACAGGCCTCGGCCTTGGTAATGGCTGCGCCGGCCGGCACGCACATCGATCCGGTGTGCGGCATGCCGGTCGATCCTGCGACGGCGGCGGGGAGCGTCGAACATGACGGCGCCACGTACTGGTTCTGCAGCACTTCCTGCGTGCGGAAATTTCGCACCGATCCGGACCAGTATCTGAATCCGCGTGAAGCGGAGGCCATGCCTCCGGCGGATCTTTCCGCCATCTACATCTGCCCGATGCATCCCGAAGTACGGCAACAGGGCCCGGGCACCTGTCCGCTTTGCGGCATGGCGCTGGAACCGGAAACCGTCTCCGCCGAGGTGGGCGACGATCCCGAACTCATCGACATGCGTCGCCGGCTTTGGATCGCTGTGGTGCTCGCGGTTCCATTGCTCGCGCTGGCGATGTTGCCGATGGCGGGCATTCCGATCGATCGTTGGCTGGGGCATGAGTGGTCGATTCGCCTGCAATTTGCACTGGCGACGCCGATCGTATTGTTCGCAGGGGCGCCATTCTTCGTGCGTGCCGTGCAATCGGTGCGGCATTGCAGCCCGAATATGTTCACGCTCATCGCGCTCGGCACTGGGGCGGCCTACGGCTACAGCGTGTTCGCGACGCTTTTTCCTCAGACGATTCCCGAATCGCTCACGATGCACGGCGTCGCGGAGGTTTACTTCGAGGCGGCGGGCGTCATCATCACGCTGGTGCTGCTGGGCCAAGTGCTCGAATTGCGTGCTCGCCACCGCACTTCGGCCGCGCTCCGCGAGCTGCTGTCGCTGGCTCCGCCGATCGCACGCCGTATCCAAGGGGACCGCGACGTCGAGACCCCGGTAGCGGACCTTTGTGTGGGCGATCGTCTTCGCGTGTTGCCCGGGGACAAGGTTCCGCTTGACGGCGAGATCGTCGAAGGCCGCAGCGCCGTCGATGAATCGATGATTTCGGGCGAAGCGATTCCCCTCGAAAAAGGCCCGGGCGACCGCGCGATCGCGGGAACGCAAAACCAGCATGGCGCCTTCGTGATGCGCGTGACGCACGTCGGACAAGACACGATGCTCGCCCAAATCGTGCAGATGGTCAGCCAGGCTCAACGATCGCGGGTGCCGATCCAGCGGTTGGCGGATCAGGTGGCCTCGGTTTTCGTCCCCGCCGTGCTGACCGTCGCCGTACTGACGTGGATCGCGTGGGCGATCTGGGGGCCGGAGGGGCGTGCGTTGTCGTATGCATTCGCGAACGCGGTGGCCGTGCTCATCATCGCGTGCCCCTGTGCCCTCGGCCTAGCGACGCCGATGTCGATCATGGTCGGCATCGGCCGCGGCGCGTCGTTGGGCGTGCTGTTCAAGAATGCCGAGGCGTTGGAAACGCTGCGGCAGATCGACACGCTCGTCATCGACAAGACCGGCACCCTTACCGAAGGCCGGCCCAGCGTGGCGCAGACGATGACGGCGGAAGGCGTGAGCGAAACCGAGTTGCTGCGAATTGCATCCGCCGTGGAACGGAACAGCGAACATCCGCTAGCCCGCGCTATCGTCCGCGCCGCGGAGGAAAGAAGCATCCCGGCTCCAGCAACGAATGATTTCCATGCCTACCCCGGCGGCGGCGTCCGCGCCACGCTCGAAGGCGCCGTCATCGCGATCGGCAGCCCTGCGTTTTTGCAGAGCGAACATATCGCCAGTTTCGACGAAGCCCTCACGGCATCACTGATCGGTCAGGGCCGCACCGTGGTGCATGTCGCGAAAGACCGGCGTTGGATCGGTTCGATCGCGTTGGCGGATCGCATCAAGCAAACGACCCCCGCCGCCTTGGATTGGCTTCGGCGGCAGAACGTCCATGTCGTGATGTTGACCGGCGATGACGTACGCACTGCGGAAGCCGTCGCGAAACAACTCGGCATCCGCGAGTATCGTGGCCGTGTGTCGCCCGCTCAGAAACACGAAGAAGTGCAACGCCTGAAATCGCAAGGCCGTCGCGTGGCCATGACCGGCGACGGCATCAACGACGCCCCCGCGCTCGCTGCCGCAGATGTCGGCATCGCGATGGGCATGGGGACCGATGTGGCCATCGAATCCGCAGGGGTGACCCTGGTCCGCGGCGACCTGCGCGGCATCGAGCGTGCAATCGAATTGAGCCGAGCCATCGTGAAGAATATTCGGCAGAACTTGTTCTTCGCGTTCGTCTACAACCTGCTCGGCGTGCCAATTGCCGCGGGCGTGTTGTACCCCATGTTCGGCGTGTTGCTGAATCCGATGATCGCATCCGCTGCGATGAGTCTCAGTTCCGTTTCCGTCATCGCCAATGCGCTGAGGCTGCGAGCCGCATCGAAGGGGTGATCCAGTCGGAGCCGAAGCGTCAGCGAGGTTTCTGACTACTCTCGGATAAAGACGGACAGGGCTTGCATGACTTCGCGAATCGTTTGGAATCGTTCTTCCGGCGATTTCGCCATGCACTTGAGGATGATCTCCTCCAATTCCCGAGGCGAGCGGAGCATCAAGGTTTGGAACGCAACCGGCTTTTCCAGTCGAATCTTGGCGACAAGTTCCTCGACCGTATTGCCGACGAACGGCGGCCGTCCCGTCATGAGGCCGTAGAGCGAGGCGCCGAGGCTGTAGACGTCCGACCTCGCATCCCCAGCATGGTCGCGGCGCGTCCGCTCGGGCGGCTGATAGCCGAGGTTGTCGGAAGGTACGCCGGCCGCGGAGATCGGCACGGTTGGATCTTCCTCCAACGCGGCCGACAGCATCAGGTCGGTCAACTTCGTTTCGCGCGGCGTCTTGCCGATGAGGATGTTGTGCGGCGTCACATTGAGGTGCAAGAGTTTCTTCTGGTGCGCGTAATCGAGCGCTTGGGCGAGGAATAGGCCGATGCGAAGGGCGTGTCGCCAATCGATCGTTCCCGCCGCCTCGATGCGGCCGATCACAGCGGCGAGACTTTCGCCGTGCACATACTCTTCAGCAAGCCAGCAATGGGGCCCGCTCTTGCCCGCCCCGTAGACCTTCAGCAGGTGGGGGTGGCGTAGGGGAAGCACCTTCTTCATCGCTTCGACGAATCGTTGAATTGTAGCGTCGTCGTCGGCATATCCGGGATCGAGCACTTTGAGTGCGACTGGGATGTTTCGTCGCGTATCTTTGCCATGGAATACGAAGCCATGCCGACCGCGGGCCAACACGCTGCCGACTTTGTAGTTGCCCAGTTTTTGCCCGACGAGCCCTTCGGACCACGAGATGCGACGCGGGGCATCGGATACATGATCCGTGGACGGAGCCGAACCAACCGCGGCTTCGCCGGGAAGCTCGGCATCCTCTTGAAATTGCAGACTCGTTCTGCCGATGCGGACGAAATCGCCCACATGAAGGCGATGCGGTTGCTCGACGCGTTTGCCGTTGACGAAGGTACCTGAGGGGCTTTCGAAATCGCTGATGTGCCATCCGCCATCTTCGTAGACGATCTGACAATGCACCTTCGCGACATGGGGATCGATGAGGTACGCTCCCGCTGCTCGGCTTCGCCCGAAGAGCAGAGGCTCTTGGGTCAACGGAAAGATGCGTCCTTCGTCCGGGCCCATCAAAGCGACGAGATGCGCGGGCATGCAAGATCCTCGTGTCGACAACGCGGCGGAACATGCGTCCGCTTTGTTTTACGGCGCGCGATCTGCCGCGGGGTAAAGGAACGGGTGTTTGTCGAGAGGAGCGGAGTCTCGATGGGGAAATCCGAGTCGCGCACTCTCTTCCCCATACGCTCGGCGGGGCGGTACAATAGCGGCCGATCGTGTTGCAAGTCCGTCCTCCTTGCGGTGATGCGTGAGGAAGCGATCGTTTTCGCGTCGGATTTCGTCTTTATCCTGTCGGGATCATTTCGCACCTGAGGCTTGGCCATGAATCCCCTGCAAGCTCGCCTACGGTCGCTGCGGCTGCGTTACTGGGCGTATTCCATGCTGGCGGGCCTCCTCGCGATCGGGGCGATCGGCGTGGGGTCGGCCGCAGTGGTCGGCTTGTTGGATTTTCAGGTGCAACTACCTAGCTTACTGCGTGCATTCGCTCTTGTCGGCACGCTCGGCGGCAGCGGCTACCTCGTGTGGCGCTTCATGGTGCAACCGCTTGGCGCCCGCTCGGATGATCTGTCGCTGGCGCTGAAAGTCGAAGCGATCTATCCCGAACTCAACGACATCCTCGCCAGCACAGTGCAATTCCTCGAACAGGAGGACCGGCTGCCTCCGGGCGATTCGGCGTTACTTCGCAAGAAAGCGATCGAGAAAGCCCTCGACGCCTCGGCCGACCTCGATTTTTACCGAATGCTGGACAAACGCCCCCTCGGCTATGCAGCCCTCGGCGTGATGGCAGCGGTGGTCGCGTTTTTCTTCATGCGGCATCGCCTGGATGAACACACGCCCCGCGCCTTGGCTCGCTACCTCGATCCCTTCGGCCGGCATACCTGGACGGACATCGAACCAGATGCCGGACTACGGAAGGTCATTGCAGTGGGGCAGCCATTCGTCTTCAAGGCGAAGGTCCTTGGCGTGCTCCCTCCGCAATCGAAAATCGAGGTGGAAGGATTCGAGAACGATCGCTGGCAGCGCCGGCCTGATTTGGTCATCCCGCTGAAAGCGGATCGCATGCTGGTGCGTGGACTCGATGTGACGAGTCAGAAGAGCAAATTCCGCCTGCGCGTGACGGCGAATGACGGATCATATCCGCGGTTTTCCGGCGAATGGCATCCCGTGGATGTCATGCCGCCGCCATCGTCGCGTCGCTGGATGGTCAGCCTTCGCCGCAGATCGAATTGGAGATTCCCGAGTACGCCGACCTTCGATCGCCGGTCAAGTTGCCGCCAGGAGTGCGCCACATCGAAGCATTGCAAGGCACGGTCGTCACCTACCGAGCTGCGGTGGATCGGCCGCTGGCGAAGGCGGCAATCGTGCTGCGCCCGGCGGATGCGGGTATCCCTTTGGGATTCCTCATGGGACAGATCGGACACACGCAGCCATTGAACGCGATGCTCGCTGCTCAAGCCGCGGAGGCGACGATCGGAAACGTTCCCGTGGAAATCACGAACGGAGGAAAGCATTTACTGGCTCGATTCCAACCGCGATTCACCGGGAGTTATGTGTTGTACCTCGAAGACACGGGCAATCTGCCGCGCGCCTATGAAGCCGATCTTCGCGTGATGGCGGATCCGTTGCCGACGGTGATGATCCGCAAACCGTCGCGGACGATCAGTGTGTTGCCGGACGCGGAGGTGCCGTTCCATGTATTCGCGGAGGATGCGGTCTTCTCGCTAAAGTCGATCGCGTTGGAAGTCCGTCACAACTTGGGCGAAGGCGATATGAAGTTCGTCGAAGAAGTGCCCTTTCTCGATGCCCGCTGGCATGGCGCCGCGATGCGGGCGCTGACGAACACGATGATTCCGTTCGAGAAGCCATTCAAGACGTTCGTCACTCGAGCCGAGGCGAAACGTGGCTGGGCGCTGAAGAACCGCTACAAGGATGGCGACGTGCTCAACGTGCAAGCCGTCGCGTATGACTTTTACGACCTCGACCGTTCGCGTGGCCCGGGCCGCAGCAGCGAGATCGAAATCCGCGTCGTGGGCCGTGAACAACTCGCGAAGCAGCTCGATGAAGGCTTGCAGGAAGTCCAGCAGGACGTCGTTCAGCTCAAGAAGAAGCAGGAAGAAGCCCGCAATCTGCTTGAGCAAGCGAAGGACGAGAAGGACAAGGGGAACGACGCGAAGGCGATGGACAAGCTGTTCGACGCCGACCAGGCCCAGAAGCAGGTTCAGGAACGCATCGGAGCGACGCAAGAAGACGCATTACGAGAGAAGCTGAAACGCATGCTCGAAACGGTGAAGACGAACAAGCTCCCCGCCAACGAAACCATCGATCAGCTCAAGGACGTCGCCCAGGAGATCGAACGACTCGCGCAGGAAGAGCTGCCGCAGATCGCGAATCAAATGGCCGACGCCCGCAAGGAACTCAACAAGCAGTCCGCATCGAAAGAGAATCCGAAGGAAAACCCGGGCAAGGAAAATCCCGGTAAGGAGAAGAAAAAGCAGAGCGCGTTTGAGAAGGCGAAGGAGATGCAGGCCGACGCGCAGAAGACGCTCGACGAGCTGAACAAGAAGCTCGCCGGTTGGGCGGACCTCAGCCAAGTCGCCGGCCAAGCCCGCAACCTGCAGCAGCGCGAGAAAGACCTCGCCGACAAGAACGAGAATCAGCAGAAGGAAATCGACCGCAAGGAGAAGGACCTCGCCGAGAAGCAGGATCAGCGTCAGAAGCTCGAGAAGGAACTCGAAGGCAACAAGCTCGATCCGATGGCGGCGGCGGAGAAGAAGGCGGAAATCGCCAAGATGAAGGAGCAGGAGGCGAACCTGCAGAAGCAGATCGCCAAGATGAAGGACCAGGATCGCAAGGATTTTGCGGAGGAATTCCAACGCGAGCATGAGCGATTGGCCGACGACGCGCAGGCATTGCTCGACAAGATCAACGACGTCAAGCAAGCTCGGGAAAAGAAGGGAGACAAGGAAGCGGTCGAGAAGCTAAACAAAGCCGCCGAAGCCGGCAAGAACCTGCCGCGCGACATGCGCAAGGCGGGGGACGACCTCAAGAACAACGCCCCTCGGCAATCGCTCGGTCAGCAGGAAAAGAACATCGACACGGCGAAGAAGATGGTCAGCGCCCTCGAAGGCCAAAAGGACGACGACATCGAACGTTTGAAGAAGCGACGCAAAGACGCAGACAACGCGAAGGACGAAGTCGAAAAGCTCCGCAAGAAAGCGGAGGCCGTCGCCAACAATCAGAAGCTCAATCCCGAGGAAAAGGGGAAAGAGCTGCGCAAACTGGCGGAGCAGATGAAGGAGGAAGCGAACAAGCTCGCCCGCCTTCAAGAGAACCGCGCTGCTCGCGAAATGCGTGAGGCTGCCCGCGAAATGGAGAAAGCCGCCGACCAGGCCGACATGGGAGAAGATCCCGGCGAAGCGGAGAAAAACGCCCTCGATCGCATCGAGCAGGCCCAGAACGACCTCGACGACTTCCGCCAGGAGTTGGCCCGCGAGCAGTTGGTCAAGATCGCCGACAAGCTCAAGGGTCTGAAGGAACGCCAAGACACCGCGCTGGAGCGGGCGAAGGAGTTGCACAAGAAAGTCGTCGATCGCAAAAAGTGGAGCCCGGCTCTGCTCAAGACGCTCGAATCGGATGCGACCACGCAAGACGGATTGGCCGAGGAAGCCCGCAGCTTGCAGGAAAAGCTGAAGGACGCCCTTGTCTTCGAGCACATCCTCGGCAAATCCGCGAAGGCGATGGACCAGGCCTCCAAGACCATGTCGGCCCGCAAGGAGAAGGGAGCCGACCGCCGATTCGACGATCCGTTCGACGATCGCAAGGAGATGGATGCCGACGAAGTGATGGACGAGGAACGTCGGCAGACGGAGACGGTGAAGTTCCAGACGCAGGCGGTCGATCGCTTGCAGCGGTTGCTCGATGCCGTCGCGGAAGCGAAGCCCGAAGCGATCGCCAAAGCGGATCCCAAGAAGGAAGCGCCGAAGGAAGACCCGATGGAGAAGGATCCCAAGGAGAAGGCGGAGCCGAAAGCGAACCGCCCGCCGGGGGATGGCATTCCGCCGATGGCGCAGCTGAAGGCTTTGAAGGGGGAACAGGTCGAGGTGCAGGAGCAAACGAAGGAATTTGCGCGGCGAAACCCCGTTCCTGCCCGTTACAATGAACAGCAGCGCCGCGAGGTTCAGGAAATCCACGAGGAGCAAGTGCGTCTGCGTCGGTTGTTCGAGAGAATGACGGCGGACGTGAAGAGGGAAGAGCCATGATGCGTTATGCCGGAGCGATTCTCGGTTGCGCCCTCGTGCTCGCCTTCGTTGGCGCTCAGGACGTGGAGCCGCGTCTCAAGAAAAAGGACAAGGCGGCCGTGGTGCTGCCGTTGCCCGAGAAAGTGGATCCGAAGGACGACAAGAACGACGAGCCGATGAAGAAGGCTGTGGTCGAACCGAAGGATGAAGGAAAGGAAGCGGACGCCAAGAAGCAGGTCAAGAAAGACTCGCCTCCGGAAGAGGATCCTCAAGCGATCATCGAACGCCTGAAGAAGAACCTCGAAGAAGCGGACACCAAGCTCAGCCAACCCGATCCCGGCGAGCAAACCGCCAAACTCCAGCAGGACATCATCGACGACCTCGAGAAACTCATCAACCAGAAGCAGAACAATCAGGGTGGTGGAGGAGGCCAGCAAGGCGGCGGGCAACAGGGCGGAGGCCAAGCCGGAGGCGGCGGCGGTCAGGGTGGCGGACAACAAGGCGGCGGCCAAAGTGGGAAGGGTGGCCAAGGCGGCAACGGCGGCGGTCAAGCCAACGGCGGAGGCCAGGGCGGCAAGGGCAACGGCCAAGGCAAAAACGGCGGCGACGGCGGAGCGGGCGGCAACCAGCAAGCCAACGCCGGAGGCGGCGGCGGAAACCAAAAGAAACAAAGCAACGGAGCCGGCGGACAAGGCAAAGACGAGAAGAAGGACGGCAAGGATGGCGGGGGCGGCGGCGGAAACGCGGACCTCAAGAAAACCGACCCAGGCCAAGGGGGCGGCGGACTCGCGAAAGACACCCCCAACCGCAAAGCCGATCCCCTCGCCGGCGAATACAAGGACGCTTGGGGAAACCTTCCCCTGAAGAAACGCGAGGAAATGGACGCCTTCGCCCGCGAACGCCTCATGCCTCGATACGAAGAAATACTCAGACAGTATTACCGGACGATCGCCGAGCAAGGCCGGAAAAAGGACATTGAGTAAAAGAGATCCGCAAAGCGCACATTTCAGAATGCAAACCGAAAAGCAAAGGGGCGGGTTTTCAATTTGCAATGCTGAAATGTGCATTTCGAAATCGAAGTCTTAACGCCAGCAACGAGTGCATCCATGATTTTTCCTCGTCGCCAGTTTCTGCTGCAGAGCGGCATCGGCGTCGCCGGCATGGGTTTCGGGGCGGGCATCGCCAAGTATGCACTAGGCCAACCGGGCCAGCCTCAACCTCCCGGCAACGTCCGGTCGACTCGTGACCGACGAAACGCAGGATTCGATCAACCGCGGCCTCGATTTCCTGGCGGCGGGGCAGAATGCCGACGGCTCGTTCGGCACCCAGCAGAACATCGGCAACGTCGCGATCACTGCACTCGCGGGTTTGGCGTTTCTCGCGGGCGGTCATGAGCCTGGGCGGAACACGCACGGCGAACGCGTGAAACGCGCCGTCGAGTTTTGCTGAGCAAGGAAGACCCACGCACCCCGGGCTATTTCCACAATCCGGCCACGCCGATGCCTGGTCCGATGTATGCCCACGGCTTCGCTGCGCTTATTCCTCGCCGAAGTGCATGGCATGATTTATCAGCCGCAACTGCGCGACCGACTTCGCGCTGACTCTGCGGCGTGCGGTCGATCTGCTGGTGATTCGCTCCCAGAATCGTCAGGGCGGTTGGCGTATTCGCCGCAACCGGGCATGATGCGGATTTGTCGGTGACGATCTGCCAAATCAGCGGCGCTCCGGGCCGCACGCAATGCGGGATTCACCGTCCCCAAAAGCGTCGCGGACAAGTGCATCGAGAGTATGTCCGCAGTTGCCAGGATCTCAACACCGGGGGCTTCCGCTATCAGCCGAACGCGGGTCCGCCCGGGTTCGCCCGAACTGAAGCCGTGGTGGCGGCTCTTCAGGCGGGCATCTACGAAGGGGACGACATCCGCAAGGGCTCGACTTCCTGATGAGCTTCAAGCCGCGCGGAGGGGCGGCGGACTCGGCTTCGGCCTCGAGTTCGGCATGCACTACCATTACGGCCACTACTACGCCGCCCAAGCCACCTGGATTGCCGGCGGCCGCTACTGGAACGAATGGTACCCCGCCATCCGCGACGAGTTGCTCCGCACCCAACAGGGCAACGGCTCCTGGGGCACGCAGCAGTTTCCGTGCAGCCACTACACCACCGCGATGTCGGAAATTATCCTGCAGATCCCGAATGGCTATCTGCCGATCCTCCACCGCTAAGTAAGACCGTAGGGTGTGTCGAGCGCAGCGAGACGCACCGTCGCAGGCGTTTGGTAGCCGCAGTATCCAACGCTCAACTGCCGAACGATTGATTCATCAAACGGCCGCTACCTGCAACGATGCGTCTCGCTGCAGCCGACACACCCTACGGCTCATCCCATGCATCGACCCGCATCTCCTGACGACACGCCGGCTCTGGTTCGCATGGCGGACGAGACGGGGTTCTTTCGCCCGATCGAGATCGAAGCGCTGCAGGAAGTGCTCGACGATTGGCATGCCATGAACCAAGCCGACGGGCATCGTTGCGATGTTTGGCTGGAGAGGGGCGAGCCGATCGGGTTCGTCTACTTCGCGCCGGCGCCGATGACGGATCGCACGTGGCAATTGTGGTGGATCGTCGTTCGCTCGGATCAGCAGGGGCGGGGGCTCGGCTCCGCCATGTTGAAGCACGCGGAAGACGAAATACGCAAAGCCCACGGGCGGGTGCTCTTCATCGAGACGGGATCGATCGCGAAATACGAGCCGACGCGCCGCTTCTACCTCAAACACGGCTACGACCTCAACGCCGAACTGAAGGACTTTTACATGGAAGGCGACAGCATGATCGTCTTCCGCAAAGCCATTCCATGACCATGCACTCAAGAGCCGCGCACGCAGCAAACGGCTCGACGTGGAGCCAGCCTACCCGCTCACTGCGTGCGGCACTTGCATACACGGTCATGGCGCCGGGCAATTCTCGATGTTCGATTCGCGGCAATGGGTTCTCCCACCTCTCCACGCCGTATCGGACATTCCAATTCAGTTCGAGATTCTCGTGAATCGTCAGCGTAACGCAACCATGATCAGAGCCCAAAGTCCACGGCGTGACGCATGGGGGCGAAGGCAAGTTGCCCGGACCGCATCCGTTCGAGGGATTGGACTTCAACTTGAAATGAAGGTACGGAGCCGCCAACCGCAGCGCTAGTAACCCTTGCTCCAGCGTTTCTCGTGAACTGGCCGTAATGTCTCGCGAGATGCCTGGTGCTGCTCTTGGATTCGGCAAACTACTTTTTCTTCACCAACCCCGTAAGACCGATGACGATCTCCTTCGTATCGGCTGCCTTCACGATCGCGCTGTTCGCACGCTCCAGCATGTTGCGTTCGATGGATGGTTTCCACTGCTTGATGGCGGAATGCAAACCATCGCCGATCACTTTGGCTGCGGATCCGCCGACGCCGGCGGTGTGTTCGACCACAAGGTCTCGATACTGAAGGTTTGCCTTGGTCACGTTGAGCCGAAATACGAATTGGGGCAGGCCGGACTTGTCCTTCTCGATCTTGATGATGTTGTCCACATCCATGTCCATCTCGAGCTGAACCCGCGCCCGGGTATTGCCGGCGAACAATCGGACGCCCGATTCCCAGAGCTGATGATCGAACTCGATGCCCGCCTGAAATCCAAGTTTGGCTTTGAACGTTTGCTTCTCGGCATTCACCTGCTGGATGTCGTACAGCTTGAAGTGAAACGAGCGCTGCAGCTCCTGCGGCACGACCTTGATGGATTTCCAGTAACCGTCGTTTTTCGGGGTTTTCTCGACGACCGGCTTGATGCCGCGAAAGACAAGTCGGGCAAACGATTCGCGTTGATTGCCCCAGTTGTCCTTTTTCTCGTACAGCACCGCCGGCATCGCCTCGATAATCAACGGACGCATCGCGGCACCGACGCTTTCGAGGGTATCGGGCGTCTGGCCTGAGGCGGGCAATGCCGCGGCGCAGGCGAAAAGCAGAGCGAGGAGTAGGCGAATTCGCATGGGCCGGCTCCAGATCGCGCGGAGGGCATCTTGCACGATATCGGTTGCCTTGGGGCGGCAACTTTCATCCTAATCACGCGACAGCGAAAGAAAATTGCGCTTTTCGGCCGCAACCTGTATGGAGTTGCGCCGGAACATTTGCCCTCCGAAGGAAAAAAAGCCACAGTTGAGCTGACTCGCTCGCCCACCGAGAAGAGACATGAAGCTATCCGGCAAAGTTGGCCGTTTCGCCCGGCAAATCCGAGCAGCTTTGGAACAGCGTGCCGTCGTGACCGAGGCTGAACTGGATCAGTTGCTGCGCACCAACTCCGTGATCATCGACCCTGACTGGAACCTCGATGTCCAAACAGCCTTGAACGAACTGGCCAAGCAACAACTCGTTTTTCGCCTGGGACAAATCATCGTTCGCCTGCCTGAGCCGACCGGGACTCAGGATGGGGAACCCGTCGTTCCGTTCCGAAACATGTTGGAGATCGTCCGCGCCGTCTTGCATCATCAGCAGCGTGAAGCCGCCCAAGCTGCCCAGTGCATGTACGATCAGATACCCGTTACCCGGCAAACGTGATCAGGCATTTCGGCCTAAACGGATCCGCTACAAAATACCCCGTTGCTCCAAGTAGGCGATCAATTGCGCCGCCGCATCCTGCGGAGACGTCGCGGAGGCATCCACGCGGATTTCGGGGTTCTCCGGCGCCTCATACGGGTCGTCAATACCGGTGAACCCAAGACCCTTTCCGGAAGCCACAGCCGCACGTGCCTTCTTGTACAGTCCTTTTGGGTCACGCGATTCGCAGGTTTCGATCGGCGTGTTGCAGTGCACTTCGAAGAACGGCAGCTTGCCGTCGTCGTGCAGTTTGCGGACGCCGTCGCGGTCTTTGCGATAGGGGCTGATGAAGCTGGCGAGCGTGATCATCCCCGCGTCGGCGAACAGCTTCGTCACCTCGCCGATACGGCGAATGTTCTCCTCGCGATCGGCGGCCGCGAACCCCAGGTTCTTGTTGAGCCCATAGCGAATGTTGTCGCCATCGAGTACGTAGGCGTGCTTGCCGCGCTGGATGAGGGCGTGCTCAAGCGTGTACGCCAGCGTGCTCTTGCCCGAGCCGGAAAGCCCGGTGAACCAGAGCGTACACCCTTTCTGATGAAGCTTCGCTTCGCGCTCCTCGCGCGAAACGTGCCCCTCGTGCCAGGTGATGTTCGTTGCTTTCGTTTCGGTCATGATGCGGTCCTCGAAAGTAATTTTATGGACCGCAAGCAAGGGCTTTCGGTTTTCGGCTTTGGCGCCGAGACGTGGCAGGTTATCGGATGTTTCTTCGTGCAACAACCAAAGGCCTAAATCCCAAAAACCGTCTCAATTCGTGGTTCGGATTGCCGCGTTTGCCTATTTCGGTAGACCATCGACATTCCAGAAAAGAGGCGGTCGCATGATTCCCATCGATCTTTCGGGCAAAACGGCGTTGGTCACGGGCGTGGGCGATAGCGAGAGCTTCGCTTGGTCCATCTCCAAAGCCCTGCAGGCGGCTGGGGCGAAGCTCTATTTCGCCAGCCATCCACGTATGGTCGGCATCGTCGAAAACATCCTCGAACGCGATGCGGATGCCGACGCGCGCAAGCTCCCCTATGGAGCCGGCGACCTCAAAGTCGAGAAGGTGCTCGCCTGCGATGTCGCCTACGATTCGCTCGACGACACGCCGGAAGCAATCAAGGGGGATCGCCGCTGGAACAAGCATGGCGATTTCACGATCAAGGGTATGATGGAGAAGCTCACGCCGCTCGTGCCCGGCGTGGACATCCTGATCCACAGCGTCGCCTTCAGCCGAGAAATCAAGAACCGCCAGGTCGATACGAGCCGCTCGGCCTATCTCGAAGCCATCAGCATTAGCTCGTATTCGCTGACGGCGCTGGCGCGGGCCGTGGCTCCCATGATGGAAGCCCGCGGCGGCGGATCGGTCGTCGGTCTCAGCTACATCGGCGGCGTTCGCGTCGTCCCGCATTACGGCGGCGGCATGTCCATGGCGAAGGCCGCCCTCGAATGCGATGCTCGCCAACTTGCGGGGAACCTCGGCAAGCACAACATCCGCGTCAACATCATCTCCGCCGGCCCCTACGCCTCGCGCGCGGCGAAGGGCATCGGCGATATCCAAAAGATGATCGACCACGCCGCCGAGCATTCGTTGATGCCGCGACCGATCGAAGCCGCGGAAGTGGCGAACGCGACCGCGTTCCTCTGCAGCCCTCTCGCCTCCGCAATCACGGGCCACGTGCTCTATGTCGATTGCGGCTACAACACGATGGGCGTCTGATTTCGCATCGCACAACGCAAAACGGCCGCCGAATCGATCGGCGGCCGTTTTCGTTTTTCGAGCTATCTACTTCGCGAGTTCCTGATACGCGTCTTCGTTGAACCCGACGTAGAGCGTCTTCCCTTTGCGAATCGTCGGCGCCGCAGGTTGCCGGTAGGGCCGAGAGATGAGCGAGAAGCGTCTCGTCGTCGGGAGCGTCCTTCTTCATGTCGAAGGAAACCACCTTCTTTCCCTTCGCGACAATCACTTTGCTCACGGTTTTCGCGAGCTCCAACGCTTCCGCTTTGCCCTTCTTCTGCTTGTTGGCATCCACGATGGTGTCGGCTTCGATCGCATGCTGCTCAAGGAACCCCTGAGCCTTCGTGCACGACATTCAGGACTTGCGGTGATACATCCAATCAACGGTTTGGCTCATGGCACTCGGATCCACTGGTTGTTTGTGTCATCAAAGCATTACTAACCACAGAGGCACAGAGAACACAGAGAAAAGACAAAAATGCAGAAAAAAGATACGGAACGAAGAGCGTGTCTTCCATAATCCGGCTTTTTCGTTCCGCTTTTGTTTTTGTCTTTTCTCTGTGTTCTCTGTGCCTCTGTGGTTAGTAATGCTTAGATCGATCAGCTTACCAATTCCACCTTCGTCTGCTCGTCCAGCGCCACGCTGCTCATCTCCTTGTTGTCCTTCGTGAAGTGAAGGATTGGGACGATGATGTCGTCTTCCGGCACTCGGCTCGTCGCGATGCCGGTGGCGAGGCTGTCGACGTGGCGGAACGTGCCGGTCACCGTCGCGGGCCAACTCCGTAGTCCGACACGGACGGTTTGCGTCACGCGGATCTTGTCTCCCGGCTTCAGCTTTTCGATCACCGAAAGCAGATCCGGCCGAATCGGACGCGACGAGTAGATTTGCGGCGGATTGCTCACTGGTCGTCTCCCGATTTGACGAGGCCGCGAACCAGGGCGATCCGGCCGGTGCGGGCCAGTTCGAGGATGTTGAAGGGACGCATCAGGTCGATGAACGCCTGCACCTTCGATTCCTGGCCCGAGATTTCGATCATCAGCGTGTCGTGCGTGATGTCCACGACTCGGCCGCGGAACATTTCGACAAGGAGGGCGACTTCGCTTCGCTTGGCGGCTTCGACACCCACCTTGATGAGCATGAGGTCGCGTTCGACCGAGCTTTCGCTGGAAATATCGTCCACGCGGACGACCGAGATGATTTTGTCGAGTTGCTTGCGGACCTGTTCGAGAACGCGGTCGTCGCCTTTGACGACGAAGGTCATGCGGGAAAATTCGGGCTTATCGGTTTCGCCGACGGCCAGGCTGTCGATATTGAAGCCGCGCGAGGCGAGCATTCCCGACACCTGAGCGAGCACCCCGGGCTGATTCTGCACCAGGGCGGACAGCACATGACGCATGGAACCGGATCCTTTCGAACGATTTCGCAGTCTGGACGGTTAATTTATGGAACGGCGCAACGCGCGGGAATGATGCACGCAGCTAGGAACGGGTTCGCGGTCGATTCAGGTTGCGACGATGCAGGCTTCGCGTGAAACCAAAAACCCGGACGACGCGCGAGCGCCGGCCGGGTTCCTCGATCGTTTGGTTTCGCATATTCGACTTAGGGCGCCTGCGGCTCTTCCACCACCGAAACGCGACGGCGAGTCGTTGTGCGTCGCCGCGCCGGTTCACCGCGGATTCTGCCGCTGAGCAGGCGATAACAGCCGAGCAACAGCCCCGAACCCGCGATCGCAGCACCGAAGCCGGAGACGCTGATCGGCTTCACCCGGATGCCCGTGAAGAAGAAGATGGTGGCGGCGCCGATGATGGTGCCTACGACGCCGACGACGATCGTCGCGAACGCATCGCCAGGATCCCTGCCCGGCAGAATCGCTTTCGCGATCAGCCCGGCGATCACGCCGAAGCCGACCCACAGAAAGATATCGTTCGCCCACTGAGCAAGCTGTTCCATGGCAGCGATCCTTCGCGAATGCGGGGCTCCGTCCCTTGCATGCATCGACACGCGGAATGCGGGTTCTTCAGGTAAATCCGAAAATCCGGGACATAGCGAAAAAGCAAACCATGCGAAACCCGCAGGGTGTGTCGAACGAAGTGAGACGCACCATTGCGTGGTCTCGGGGCGTGGTCTCGGGATTCGAGAAATCCAAACTCCGGCGATCGGATATTGAATCTTCGAATCTCGGGAACCTGCAACGGTGCGTCTCACTTCGTTCGACACACCCTACGGTTCGATTTTCGGACTACTGCTTCCGAGGCACGAGCTTGTACTCGCCCGGATGCACTTCGCCGACTTGGTCGCCGACGACGTTGATGGTGTTGTAGATCGGCGCGCGAATGGCCGTGCCGTCCGCGGCTTTGATGTTGATGGCGATCTTCATCTGCATTACCGGTCGCAGGTCCGCCACTTTCAGCGTGACGGTCTTGCCGTCGGCGGAGAAGGTCGCGGAGTCGGCTTCCAGTTCATCGTGGCCGTTCATCTTCGGGTTGGAAACCTTCACCTCCGGCGAGCCGTAGCCGCCGGTCCATTTGTAGTTCCATTGCTCGATGCGGTAGTTTTGCGGGTCGGTCGCCTGAGCCTTGTCGACCGGGTCGGAGAACGTGATCTTGATCGCGTCCTTCTCGACGTGCAGATCGATCGGCAGATTCAGGGGCGTTCCGACGTATCGCACCCGATAAAAACCCGCATCCTGCGACGCGTTGGTCTGCCAGCCACGCAGGCCGGTAAGAAACAGCGCGTTTTGATTCTTCACCCACCGCATGCGGCAGGTGCCGCTGTCGAAGCGAAGCAGCGGAGTGACGCCTCCCTGCATCTGGCCATCGACCTGTTCCTTCAGCACGAGATACAGCGTCGATTGGCCGTAAGAGCAGTGGAGGAGTTGGCCGGAGAGCGGGCCGAACTTGTCGGAATCGATCCAGGCCTGGCCGCCGTTGGAATTGTCCACGTTCATCGGCAACCAGCAGAGCGGGTTTTGGCGAACCGTCGGCAGCTTCTCCTTTTTCCACGCCTCGGCCGAGAACTCAGGGACGCCGTAGAAGCCGCCTTCCTTGACATAGTTGAGCGGGCAGACGGGAGTCCACGTGCCCTGGTTGTCGCCGCTGGTAATCTGCCCCTTGGGACCGATGCCCATGCCGTTGGGAGCGCGGAAGCCGCGGGCGACGACGTCGAGCTTCGAGCCATCGGACGACAGGCGGAAGATGCAGCCGTGATGCGGCACAAGCTTATCCCAGCCGCTTCCGCCTGGACGCACCGGCCCGCCCTTGATGAAGTAGAAGTTGCCTTCCGGGTCGGTGTGCAGGTCGAAGATGAACTCGTGGAAGTTCGCGGTCGTCAGGAAGTCGTTGTTGAAGCATTCATAGAAGTCGGCTTCGCCGTCGTTGTTGAGATCGTGCAGCCGAGTGATGCCTTCTCGGCCCAGGACGTAGACCTTGTCGTCTACGATCTTCAGGCCCAAACCCTGGAAAAGGCCGGCGGCGTAGCGCTTCCACGTAACTTTCTCGAGCCTGTCGTCGATGCCGGAAACGATCCACACATCGCCCGACCACGTGCTCACCGCAGCTCGACCATCGGAAAAGAAGTCGAATCCGCCGATCCGCATCCACGAGTCGTACGGGTTCTTGAACGGCGGGGTGATCGAATCGGCGACGTAGGCCGTCTGAAACGCGCTGGTCGTCTTCTTCTTCGGGTCCGCCTTCGGAGCTTCGCCGACGACGCCCTTGGTCACGACGCTTTCCGTCCAACGAGCCTTGCCGCCCTTCATGAACGGAGCGAGATCGATCGGAGCGGCCAATTTCGCGAGGCCATCGGCCGCCTTCGCTCGATCCGCCTTCGGGCCGGACCAGACCGAAACCTTGAGCTTCGCTTCGCCATGGACGGCCGGCAGCTTGAGGATGACGCGGTCGCCATCCACGATCTCGAACGCCGCGCCTTCGATACCCTGAGCGCGAGCGATGGTGACGGTGTCGCCTTTCTCCAGGACCGCGACGCCGTTTTCGACTGTGCCCTTGGCGCCTTCGACGTCGGCGACGACGAGCGTCAGGGCGTTGCCGCTACCCTTGATGTTGAGATTGCGGGTAAGCGTTTTCCCTTCCACGTTGTCCACACTCGGCATCTCATGTACGAGGGCATTGCCGACGGTGTAGACGAAGACGATGCCGTCGTCGCTGCGATAGAGGCCCTTGTAACGAGCCCAATCGCGCGGCAGCGGGCCGTAGCCGAACTCGCGCGGATCCTTCCATCCGCCGTCCTTCGCCCAACCAGGCGTGGGCCGAGTGACCACGAGAAGATTGCCGTTGGGGCTTGGGTTCGGGCCATGGCCGCCGCTGAAGACGACGCCGTCCATGCGGACGAACGTCATCGGTTCGGTCTTCGACTTCTTCTTCGGATCAGTCGAAGGATCGGCGGGCTTCGGCGAGGGCACGGTCCAGAATGCAGCGGGTCGCAACAGTTCCATGTCGAAGATGAAACCGGTCTTCGCCAGCGTCGCCGTTTTGGCGTCGGCGGGCACGTCGAAGCCGATGGCGCATCCGCGATACACGGTGTTGTTCTTCGGCGCCTGGATGGCATAGGTGGCATTGATGAAGGGACCGTAGTCCATCTTCTCGTAGTTGCGAAGCTGCGGCTGCTGGGCGTGGACGAAACCTGCCCATGCCAGCACGGCGAGAACGCCGAACGGGCGAAACCATTTCATAAGCCGATCCTCAAAATCGAGAACACTGTGGAGGGGGCCGAAAACGGCCAAAGGCGGGACCCGCCACGAGTTGCGGCGGGCATTCGTTCTCTCTGGATGAATTACCGGAACCCCGCGTGTTCGGCAATGAACTGCCAAGACTCGCGCGCAGAGAAGCAGCCGCAGAGAAGCAGCCGCCTCTTCACCGATAGCTATTGCGCTTGGATTTTCTTCAACGCTTCGGCGGCGGCTTCGCGGACGCTGACTCGGGGGTCATTCTGGGCGACGCGAGTCAGCGTCGCCACGGCATCGGCTGCTTTCTGTCCCAAACGTTCCAATTCCTGGCATGCGGCCAAGCGGTTTTCGGTCGTCACATCTTTCTCGGCCGATTCCGCGAGCTTGGCGACGGCTTCCTTCGATTCTTCCGCGAACAGGCCAGCGAGACGGATGAACTGATGACGCACGGCGGAATCGGCTTCTTCCCATGAACTCGCCACCGTGGGCCAAGCAGTCTTGCTGACGGATCCCAAACGAACCAATGACGTGGCAGCATTCAACCGAAGCGCAGCGTCGCTCTTTTTCACGACGGCAGCCAATACCTCGACCGCGTCTTTCGGATTCGCCTGCACTCGGCCTAACGCATCGGCAGCGGCGAGGCGAAGCTGCAGCGGTTCGTCCGCCTTCTGCAGAATCGCAATCAACAGATGCGTCGCTTTCGGCTCTTCGGTCCCCACGCGGCCGACGATCCCCAAAGCGACGGCGCGAGGAACTCGTTCCTCTTTCGGATTGCCCGCGAATTCGATCACCTGCGGCAAGGCGAAGGCCGCCTTGTCGCCGAGATTCTTCAAGCCTTCAATGGCGGCGGCACGCGATGCGGGAAACGCGTCTTTCAATCCGAAGACGAAGGTCGCCCCGGCAGATTCAGGCGCCACTTCCGCTAGTTTGCCGCCCAACGCCGTCAACGCCGCGGCACGCACGACGCCTTCCTTATCCTTCTTCGCCGCATCCGCGAGCGGCCCGGCCGCTTCCTTCGCATCTGCTCCCATTCGCCCCAGGGCCAGAGCCACTTCGCGACGAAGCTCGGCTTCCGGCTCTTTTTCGAGCGCCTCGATCAAAGCGCCGTTGACGCCTACTGTACGTGGGCCGAACGCTTCCATCACGAGGATGGCGGCCCGGCGGAATTTGGCTTCCTTGTGCGACTTAAGGATGTCGATCCATTCGCCGCGTGTTTTGCCGAGCAGTTCGAGGTCTTTCCCTTGGGAATGGACGGGCGACAGAGGAACCGACGCCAGTAGACCGATCGCCGCAAGCCAGGCCCATCGCATGGAAAGCACTCCCTGTTGGATTCGCGCTGCCACCATCATGACGGGTGAACGGGCCGATTTCCAACCCTGGTTGCCGGAAAAAGCGATTTGGCCGAACCAAGCGGCGTGCCGCGTCGTCTGCCGTTTGGACATCGGAGCGCGCTGACTTCGATCGTGCGAACGCTAAGATGTTCGCTGCGTTGACCGGTTCGACAATTTGCGGAGCTGGGCTTGTCCCAGACGATGTGCGATGGCCACCAAGGGCGAACAATTCGCGGGGTTGACGGTTGCTTTGATCACGCCGTTCAAGAATGGCGATGTCGATTACGCCGGCCTGCGGAAACTGGTCGATTGGCACGTCGAGCAAGGCACCGACTGCCTCGCCCCCGTCGGCACCACCGGCGAATCGCCGACGCTCGACCACGAGGAACATGAAAAGGTCATCGCGGCCGTCGTCGAGCAAGCGAAGAAGCGAATCAAGGTGATGGCGGGCACCGGATCGAACAGCACCAAGGAAGCGATCCGCCTGACGAAGGCCGCCAAGGCCGCCGGCGCCGATGGTTCGCTCCTTGTCGGTCCCTATTACAACAAGCCGACGCAGGAAGGCTACTACAAGCACTACATGGCCGTGGCCGATGCGGTGGATCTGCCTATCTGCCTTTACAACATCCCCGGCCGCACCGGCTCGAACATCCTTCCGGAAACGATCGTCCGCATCGGCAAGCACCCGAATGTGGTGGCCGTGAAGGAAGCGACCGGCTCGATGGACCAGGCATCCTCGATCCTTGCGACCAGCGACCTCACGATCCTTTCCGGCGACGACAGCCTTACGCTGCCGCTATTGAGCATCGGCGGTCGCGGCGTCGTTTCGGTCGTCGGCAATATCGTGCCGAAGGACATCAAAGGCTTGGTGACGGCTTACCTCGCCGGCAACCATGCTGAAGCGATTCGCCTGCACTTCAAGCTCTTCACCCTCTGCCGCGATATGCTCGGCCTTGCAACCAACCCGATCCCGCTGAAGGCCGCGATGAAGATGCTGGGCCGCGACACGGGCGAGGTGCGTCTCCCGCTGACGCCGTTGGAATCGGGGCTGGAAAGCAAGCTGCGTCAGACGCTGACCACGTACGGCTTGCTCTAAGAAAACACGAGCGATCCGCGATCTTTCGAGCGGGCGAAAAACATCATGTTTTTCGCCCGCTTTTTTGCGTACAGCACAGCAGGGGATCACAACTTCTCTGTGACAAGTCACGGCGTGCGCGGCTGGCATCCTCGCAAGCACGCGCGGAACGCCTTAAGCAGGCGGCTTTCGAAACGGTAGGGGTTCCAAAGCACGGCGATCTTGCGTGTCGGTTTCGGATTTGCGAACGAGCGATAGACTCGGCGTTCGCTGGTATCCAGTCGTCGAGCCATCTGAGGAATCAGCGAGATGCCGTGGGCGAGCGACACCAATTCCTGGACCATCGCGAGCTGACTCGTTCGCTCGACTGCGATCGGCTGAAACGAACCTTGCCGACAGTAGGTTGCGATTTGCTCCGAGAGGCAGTGGGCTTCGTCGAGCAGGACGAAAGGATAGGGCTCCACATCGCGTAGCCGTAGTTTGCGAGTTTGCGTCAGCGGATGATCGCAAGGCAGCACCAGCAGCAACTCTTCCTCGAACAGCACTTCCGTATCCAAATATTTCGCATGCACCGGCAATGCCAGGATCGCCACGTCGATCTCGCCCTGTCGGCAGCTTTCGATCAGCGTTTCCGTAGTGTTTTCCTGCACCACCAGCGTTGCCTGCGGAAACTCCTTCGCGAATCGCCGAAGCACGTTCGGCACGAAGTAGGGCCCAATCGTCGGGATGACCCCGATGCGAACGCGGCCGCTTCGACCATCGTCCGTGATCTCGGCTTTGGTGTCCTCAATCATCGAGAGGATCTGCTGCGAGCGAACCTGCAACATCACGCCCGCTGCGGTCAGTGCTACGGAACGCGACTTGCGTTCGAGCACGGGTTGGCCGAGTTCCGTTTCCAATTTCTGGATCGATCGGCTGAGCGCGGATTGCGAGATGCCGAGGCGTTTGGCCGCCTTGGTGAAATTCGCCGTCTCCGCAACGACGAGGAAGTAACGAAGCTGGTCGAACTCCATCTTTCGCTCCATGCAATAAATGCATCGCATGCATCCATTGTATGCACGGAATGCATTGCAAATCCGACGTTGGGCCGTCTACAGTGGATACGTCGAAGTCTCGAATCCCCCTCCCGAAGAAGGACGAACCATGACCACAACCTGGCGAATGGCATGCGTGGCCTCGGGCCTTACGATCCTCGCGGTCGGTTCCGTTGCGCTGGTGACGGGACAAACTCCGTCGCGGGCGCCGAAGAAGGAACTCGCCTCAGCCGAGCCGATTGCGGAAAAGAAGATCGAGGCGAAGAAGGCGGACGACAAGGACGCCGAGCCCAAATGCCCCATCATGCACGACACGGCCAAGCCAACCGCTGCGGTCTCCTACTCGAACCGTGACTGGTGGCCGAATCAACTGAACCTGCAGATCCTCCACCAAAATCCGCCCAAGGGAAACCCGATGGGCGAAAACTTCGACTATGCGGCCGAGTTCAAGAAGATCGATCTCAACGTGCTTCAGAAGGAAATCGAAACACTGATGACCACCTCGCAGGATTGGTGGCCGGCGGACTACGGACACTACGGACCTTTCTTCATTCGTATGGCATGGCACAGCGCGGGTACCTACCGCACCTCGGACGGCAGGGGCGGTTGCTCCTACGGGCTGCAGCGATTCGCGCCGCTCAACAGTTGGCCCGACAACGCCAACCTCGATCGCGCTCGCCGGCTTCTGTGGCCCATTAAGCAAAAATATGGCCGCAGCATTTCGTGGGCGGATCTGATGATTTTCGCAGGCAACTGCGCTTACGACTCGATGGGGCTGAAGACGATCGGTTTCGCCGGCGGCCGCGAGGACGTGTGGGAGCCGCAGAACGACATCTACTGGGGTCCCGAATCGAAGTGGATGGGCGATAAGCGACACACCGGCGACCGCAAGCTCGAGAAGCCGCTCGCCGCGACGCAGATGGGCCTGATCTACGTGAACCCCGAGGGGCCCAACGGCAAGCCCGACCCGCTCGCCGCCGCCCGCGATATCCGCCAAGCCTTCGGCAACATGGGGATGGACGACGAGGAAACGGTCGCCTTGATCGCCGGCGGCCATACCGTCGGCAAGGGGCATGGAGCGGCGGATCCGGAAAAGTTCGTGGGACGTGAACCGGAAGCCGCCAGCATCGAAGAGCAAGGTTTAGGATGGAAAAACTCGTTCGGCAAAGGCAACGGCTCCGACACGATCACCAGCGGCCTCGAAGGCGCCTGGACGCGCACTCCCGCCAAGTGGTCGCATGATTTCTTCGTCCATCTCTACAAGTTCGAGTGGGAACCCGTGAAGAGCCCCGCCGGCGCGTGGGTTTGGAAGCCGAAGCACAAGGCGGGCCAGGGGACGGTGCCGGACGCGCATGATGCGAACAAAACCCATGCGCCGACGATGTTCACGACCGACATCTCGCTGAAGACCGACCCGGCCTACGCGAAGATTTCCGATCGATTCCACAAGGATCCGAAGGCGTTCTCCGATGCGTTCGCCAAGGCGTGGTACAAGCTCACGCATCGCGACATGGGACCGATTGCCCGCTGCCTCGGCGACCGCGTGCCGGAAGCACAAATCTGGCAAGATCCGGTGCCGAAGGTCGATTACAAGCTGATCGACAAGGCGGACATCGGAGCCCTGAAAAAAGCGATTCGCGAATCGGGCCTCACTACTTCGCAACTCGTCTCCACCGCATGGGCGTCGGCCTCGACGTACCGCGGCAGCGACCGACGCGGCGGAGCGAATGGCTCGCGCATTCGTCTCGCTCCGCAGAAAGATTGGGAAGTCAACCAGCCCGCGGAGCTCGCTAAGGTGCTGGAATCGCTCGAGAAGATTCGGGCCGACTTCAACAAGGGGGACAAGAAGGTTTCCCTGGCCGACCTGATCGTCCTCGCGGGCAACGTTGGGGTGGAAACGGCGGCGAAGAAAGCGGGCTTTGAGGTTTCGGTGCCGTTCGCTCCGGGCCGCACCGATGCGACGCAGGAGCAGACGGACGTGAAATCGTTCGCCGTGCTCGAGCCGACGGCCGACGGCTTCCGCAACTATTACGGCAAGGACAACAGCGAGCCGGCCGAACGCCTGCTCCTGGATCGTTCGCAGCTTCTCACGCTGTCCGCCCCCGAGATGACGGTCCTCATCGGTGGCCTTCGCGTGCTCGACGCGAATCACGGCAAATCGAAGCACGGCGTGTTCACGAAGAACCCCGGATCGCTGACGAACGATTTCTTCGTCAACCTCCTCGACATGAGAACGGTGTGGAGCAAGTCGGCGAAGCAGGAGGGCAACTACGAGGGACGCGACCGCAAGACGGGCGACATCCGCTGGACCGCCACCCGCGCGGACCTCATTTTCGGCAGCAACTCGCAACTGCGAGCCATCGCCGAGGTCTACGGCTGCGAAGATGCGAAGGAGAAATTCGTACGCGACTTCGTGGCCGCGTGGACGAAGGTGATGAACCTCGACCGCTTCGACCTTCCACTCGCGGAACGGACGACGAAAGTCGCCGTTGGCCAGCGATAAGCTCCATCCAAGCGAAACTGCGATCGGACGCGGCACCCGCCGCGTCCGTTTCATTTCAGCAGCATCAGCAACATGACCGTTGCCGATTTCGCTTTGATCGAGTGTTTCACGTTGGGCTGCAGGTGGATCCAGGTTCCTGGCTGGGCAGAACATGTTTCGGCGCCGAGGCCAACGTCCGCTTGCCCCGCAAGAAACAGCAGAATCGCGGGTTTGGCGGCGGTGTGTTCGGAGAGTTCCTCGCCCGCGGCGAAGCCGAACGCCACCGCCTTCAACCGATCGTCCTGGAACAGCGTGCGGCTCAGGATTCCCGTCTCGGGCGGGACCACTTCCTGAGCGATATCGAGCACATGCGTGAAATCGGACGACATCGTTCATTCTCCTAGGGAGTCCGCGTTCAACTCGCCGCCGCGGCCGTTTCCTCCGATTGCGAGATCGGGAGGTCCGTGGCGTCTGCGATCGACCACCGGGTTTTCAATCCAAGAACGAACCAGCCGAAGGCCAGCGCGCCGGCCGCGAAGAGCGTGTCGCCGACGACGCGCAGCCAGCGGAGGGTGTTCATGGTGGGAGTCTGCATGAATTCGGCGCTGCGAGCATACCACATGCCGTGCTCGATGCTGGCCCATGCTTGCATCAAGCCCACGGGAAGCACGCTGATGAGCACCATCAGCGCCAAGCCGAGGTTGATCGACCAGAACGCGAAGGCGATGGCGCCGGTTCGCCATCGATTGCGGGCGGCTAGTCCTTTCAGGCAGAAGAGCATGAGCCCCAATCCCAGCATGCCGTATACGCCGAAAAGTGCAGTGTGGCCATGGACGGGCGTGGTGTTGAGGCCTTGCATGTAGTAGAGAGCGATCGGCGGGTTGATGAAGAAGCCGAAGAGCCCGGCCCCGACGAGATTCCAGAATGCGACCGCGACGAAGAAGTAGATAGGCCATTGGTAAGCCGCCACCCAAGGTCGGGCGCGGGTGTGGGTCAAGTTCTCATAGGCTTCGAAACCGATCAACACGAGAGGCACGACTTCCATGGCGGAGAAGGAGGCGCCCAGCGCGAGAATTCCGACCGGAGTGCCGGTGAAATACAAGTGGTGGAATGTGCCCACGATGCCGCCTGAAAGGAAGATGATCGTGCTGAACAGCACGGCCGCAGTCGCGTTCGCCGTTTTCAAAAGTCCCATGCGTGTAAAGAGGAACGCGATCACCACCGTGGCGAAGACTTCGAAGAAGCCCTCGACCCATAGATGCACGACCCACCATCGCCAGTATTCGATCACGGCGAGATTCGTCCGTCGGCCATACATCAGCCCGGCGCCGTAGAAGAGAGCGATGGCGAAAGATGCGAGCAGGAACAAGCCGAGCAGATGCCGGCCTTCCGTTTCCCGGCGAAACGCGGGCCACATGGCGCGGACCATCAACGCAAGCCAGATGAAGAGCCCGGCGAAGAGGAAGAGTTGCCAGAATCGGCCCAGATCGACGTATTCGAGCCCTTGGTGTCCGAACCAAAAGTTCATTTCGTAGCCCAACTTCTGCATCGCACCCATCCATTGTCCGGCCATCGATCCGAGCACGATGACGAGCAAGCAGACGAAGAGCACATTCACGCCAAGCCGCTGCAAGCGCGGCTCATGGCCGGAGACTGCGGGCGCCATGAAGAGGCCGGTGGCGAGCCAAGCGGTGGCGATCCAGAAGATGCCGACCTGCGTATGCCAGGTGCGCGTGACGGAGTAAGGAAGATAGTCAGCTAGCGGGAACCCGTAGAATCCGGATCCTTCGACACCGTAATGCGCGGTGACCACGCCCAAACCGATCTGCAACACGAACAGGGCTGCTGCAGTCCAGAAGTATTTGACTGTCGCCCGCATGGATGGCGTCGGCGAAAGTCCCAGAAGCGGATCCGTATGGGGCAGCGGGCCTTCGGTATGTTCCGCGCGTCCACGCTCGACAGCGAAGTACCATGCCAAGGCGCCGATGCCCGCAAGCAGCAGCACGAAGCTGATCACTGACCAGATCAAAGTCTGTCCCGTGGGAGTGTTTCCCACGTCCGCATCCGGAGGCCAATTCTGCGTGAAGGTCACTTCCGAACCGGGCCGTTTGGTGACGCAGGCCCAGGAGGTCCAGAAGAAGAACGAACTCATCGCTTTCCGGCGTTCCGGGTCCGGGACCGAATTCTTGGGAATGGCGTAGGCGTGGCGGAGTTCCTTGATCGCGTCCGAAGGATCGTCGCCAAAGACGGCGTCGTAATGCTCGCTGACGGCAGCGATCGCCTTGACCCGAAGATCGGAAACGGTCAACGTGTTTGTTTGCGGATCATAGCGATTGGTTCGCATCTCCTTCTGAACGCGAGCGCGCAGTGCGGCTTGGTGTTCTTCGTTCAATTCGGCAAAAGCCTTGCGGTGCTCTTGTTGAGCCCAGTGCTCGAGAAACCACTGTGCCTCGCGATGGAGCCAATCGGCGGACCAATCGGGCGCCACGTAGCTTCCGTGTCCCCAGATAGAGCCGACTTCCTGCCCACCCATGGACTGCCAAACGTTTTGGCCGTCGCGGATCGTCTCGCCGGTGAAGAGTTCCTTTCCCGATTCCATCACGACGCGGTCGGGAACCGGCGGGGCCTGACGGTAGATTTCGCGGCCGTAGTAGCCCAGCAATGCGAAGGAACCGATAAGAACTGCCGCCAAACCGAACCATAACTTGCCGTATCGCATGAGCATCTCCTGGGGAGAGTAAGAGCGCGAGCGTTAGCGAAGGGCACGTCAACCCGCGCCGCAAACAGAGTGCCGGTGCTTATGGGGCCATTTCAGGTCGAGCATGGGCGTGATGGTTGCACCCGTCCGTCCCATGCTAGCCGCAACATGCATGGCGTTTCAGCGAGAGTTCCCTCGGCTTGGCTCGCTTATTCAGCGTTTCCAATAGCTGCTCCAAGTCCGCACCGGTCCAACGGCATGCGGCTTCGAGGGTCACTCTCTTAGCGAGCGTTGCCCTCAGCGCGGCGTTTTGCAATGGTCGGAAACCGAACTCTACCAACGTGCCGAGAAGGTGCGGATGAACATCCAAGACATCGCCGACGCGATGCGAGGCCACGATGCGTTCTTCGGGGGCGACGATTCGAACTTCAGGCTCTTGAGACGAACCCGCGAATCGGCCATTCATGATGTTCCAGAGGTGGACGCCCCACAGCGTCAGGCCAGCGACTTCCAACATGCCGCTCACGCCCGCGACGGGAAATGCGGCAGGGAAAAAGTCGGTGAGCGTTTGGCCCACGACACGGATGGAGCAGCCCAAGTTGATCAGAACGAACGGCGCCCAGAGTTCAGACAATTGACGACTGTCGATGCCGTTGAGCGTCGCGGTTACCTTCGCGGCGACGCCGACGATCATGAGGCTTGCGAATCCCACCGTAATGGCGTGTCGCGCGGCCCCATAATACGCATGCGAGAATCCGATCTGCACGGCGTGGCTTTCGGGGGCCGCGATCCGCAATAGGACGAACTGATAGAGAGGCAACGCGACCAGCATCGCGAGCGAGACGAAGAGCCAAACGTAGGCAATGCGGAGAAACTTCAGGCTTCGATCCGTATCCTTCGCGGCGGAAAACAACCGCCAGTTTCGCACCAACGCCGTCGCCGTTCCTGCGAGAAGCAGTACGCTGCCGTACCAGAGTCCGGCCCAGGCACGACTTTGCGAACGCATAAGCACGAGCCCTGATGCTTCGCCGATCACCGCGAGATGGATGAGCACTAAGCTGACGCGGGCCAATCGCGCGCTCGGCATCGGCAGGCCATACATCGGATGAAAGAGGCGTTGGCTGACGCCCAAGATCATCAGCAATACGAAGCCGTGAATCTGAATGTCGCGTAGCGGAGCCTGCCACGTGGAAACGAGCCGGATCAAATCGGGTCCGCTGGCGGTCAAAGTCAAAGCAAGATACGCGTTTTCACAGATCGTCTGCACGACGAACCATGCGATCGCGGACACGATGTACGCGTCATGCACGGCCCACGGTTTCGAGGAACGGCGAAGCGTCGCCAGGGTGATCCCCGCGAACAACAGCACCGCAAGGACTTCTGCGGACGACGCTGCCGCGGCGGCTGCGGTAGAACCATGCGTCCGAGCCAACGCCCTGCACCATCGCCCGCAAAGTCAGGCCGCCCGCCATGAACACCAGGCTCGCCATCGCCCAGCGGCGATGCAGGCGAGACATGCTTGAATCGGGGAAACGCTTGGTATCGAAGCCCATGACGAACAGGCCGATCCAGCCGAAGATCTGAGCATGGCCATGGGCGTTGACTTCATGCAACCCCGCGGCGGAAAATGCGCCGGACCAACCGATTCGAGCCAGAAGTACGGCTCCCCAAACAGCTCCCAGGGTCAAAACGACGACGATGCCGGCCTTGAAGAACGGCCGGTAGATGGCGTCCCCTGCATCACGGGAAGCCGAGTTCGGCGGCACGACGGAAGCCAGTTCGCCCTCGATTTCGCCGAGCAACTTTTCCAAGGGGACATCGTGAGCCCGTGCGAAGAATTCGATCGACTCGGCTGGCCCGTGCTCGCCGCCGCAACCATGCAACCCGTAGCGATCCAAAACGGGGCGAACCTGTGGGGCCAAACGCAGCAACTCGTCGATCCGTGTCGCCGACCTGAGCCAAGTGGAACCGGTCATGAGCGCGTCCTCCTAAATCGGACCTTTTTATCCTATTTTAGGATGATCGCTCGGAAAAGGCCCGATTTCACTTTTTTTTTCGGAGTTTCGATCGGAATCGAGCGTAGCTGTCGAAGCTTCGGAATCCGGTGAGGAAGGCTGGCAGAATGAATCGTGTTTGTCTCTTCCGTCTGGGACGAGTGCTAGGTACGCAGAGGTCGGGCGAACGTGCTACAATTATCGGACAGAATCATCCAAATAGCCGACCTTTCCCTATACTTGCGGCGATTGCCATGGGAGGCGAGTTGGCTCGTTGGTTGACGGATCGATTTGCGAGGTTGCGACATGTCGGTTAAGCACTCGACTGCCAATGGATCGCTGAGCCACGACTCGCCCAAGGCTGCTTCACGTCCCGTGAGTGCGGGGGATACCTTGGAATCGCTGACCCCCGGCGCCGCCGAGCGGGATGCTGTGGAACGGGGAACATTGCGGACGCAAACCGCCAAAGAACTGACCCTGCGGGATGCCTTGGCCCTGCATGCCAATAAGGAACCGGGGGGTGAGATCATTTCGCAAGTGCGCGCTCTCCTCGAAGGCGCTTCGCCGGATGAGCGGAAGGCACTCAAGAAAGTGCTCTGGGCTCCGACCTACGCCGAGCCCGATGAGGCCTACGCACCTGACCGCGAATTGTCGCGAAACTGGCGCGAGGGGGGTTACCCGTACAAGAATCTGATGTCTCGCAAGAACTACGAACGCCAGAAATATTACCTGCAAGTGGAATTGCTGAAGCTCCAGGCCTGGATCAAAGAGTCCGGACAACGCGTCGTCATTCTGTTCGAAGGACGCGATGCGGCGGGCAAAGGTGGGGCCATCAAACGTTTCATGGAGCACCTCAATCCCCGCGGCGCCCGAGTCGTCGCTCTTGGCAAACCGACGGAAGCGGAGCAGGGGCAGTGGTATTTCCAGCGCTACATTCCGAACCTGCCGACGCGCGGCGAAATCGTGCTGTTCGACCGCAGTTGGTACAATCGAGCCGGCGTCGAACGCGTGATGAAATTCTGCACGGAGCCGGAGTATTTCGAGTTTCTGCGGCAGGCGCCTGAGTTCGAGCGTCAACTGGTGCGGAGCGGCATCCATTTGTTCAAATTCTGGTTCTCCGTCAGCCGCGACGAGCAACGCCGCCGATTCAAAGAACGACAAATCCACCCGCTCAAGCAGTGGAAGCTAAGCCCCATCGACCTCGCCTCGCTCGACAAATGGCGCGAGTACACCGAGGCAAAGGAGGCGATGTTCCTGCATACCGACACGTCGGACGCACCATGGACGGTGATCAAGTCGGATTGCAAGAAGCGGGCACGCCTCAACGCCATGCGTTTCGTTCTCCACCGCATGCACTATCATGAACGCAACCTCAAACGCATCGGCTCCGTCGATCCGCTCCTAGTCGGTCGACCTGGCCTTGCTTCGACGACGCATGACACCCTCGCCCTGGGCATGCCCGCAGGCGAATGATGGCGGCCCCGAGCGACCTTCTGCAACGGTGCTTCCGTTCTGCGCCTCGGTCGTCACGCGTTGCGCCCGCCTCACCGGAATGCCCGCTCTATAAAAACCTACCTACATAATGCGGATTGCGGAGTTCATCGCCATGCTCCATCGCTTCTCGGCTTCCGCCTGGTTCTTGCTCGCCCTGGTCGGAAGCGGATTCGCCGAGGAACGAGTTCCGCAGGTAGTTGGCCATCGGGGACTGGCACAGCATGCTCCCGAAAACACGTTGGCGAACTTTCGAGCCTGCCTGGAACTTCATTTAGGTTTCGAGTTCGATGTGCGTCGCACGAAAGATGGCCGTCTCGTCTGCATCCACGATGCGACTCTCGACCGCACGACGAACGGAACTGGAAGCGTCATAGACAATACGCTCGACGAAATTCGTCGGCTTGATGCGGGTCGATGGTTCGATTCGAAATTCGCGGGCGAAAAAGTACCGACGGTGGAAGAGGTCTTCCATCTGCTCGCCGAGCATCGCGGCAAGGATGTGCTCGTCGCCGTCGATTTGAAGTCGGATGGGGTAGAGCAAGAAGTCGTGAGGTTGGCGGAGAAGCACCAGGTGCTTCACCGCCTGCTGTTCATCGGGAGAACGATTTCCGAACCAGAGGTTCGCGAACGGATCAAAATGACCTCGCACAACGCCTTCACAGCCGTCGTTGCGAATAACGCCGAAGAGTTTCCCAAAGCGGTCTCGACCTCGAATGCCGATTGCGTCTACTTCCGATACATGCCGTCGAAGGAGCAGATGGAGGCCGTCCGGAAAGCAAGAAAGCGGACATTCATCGCAGGCGTCACGGTCAGCGGGAATGTGCCCGACCGTTGGCGCCAGGCGGCCGAGGTCGGCGTGGATGCCATTCTCACGGATTTCCCGCTCGAGTTGACCACTGCCTTGCGCAAGGCGACTCGAACGAAATGAGTTGAGCCCGCTACGTTTTCGTTTCTCTTCGAACAGTACGGCGCATTTGTGGGGACATGATGCCTTTTCGCCTTATCGCAGTCGTGGGCGCTCGGCCGAATTTCATGAAGATCGCTCCCCTCATGTGGGCGATCCGACAACGCAGCGACTTCGATGCGTGCCTCGTCCATACCGGACAACACTACGACGAAAAGATGTCCGGACGGTTTTTCGACGAGTTGCGCATCCCGACTCCTGACGTGAATCTGGAGGTTGGCTCCGGCAGCCATGCCGTGCAGACCGCGGAAATCATGAAACGTTTCGAGCCGGTCATGCAAAGCCGCTCCCCGCAGGCAGTCGTGGTGGTTGGCGACGTCAATTCAACGCTTGCATGCGCCCTCGTCTCGGTGAAACTCCATGTCCCCGTCGCGCATGTCGAAGCGGGGTTGCGAAGCTTTGATCGGTCGATGCCCGAAGAGATCAATCGCATCCTCACCGATGCGATGAGCGATTGGCTTTTCGTCCCGGAACCCGCCGGCGTCGCCAATCTGCGGCGAGAAGGCGTGGGTGAGTCGAAGATTCATTACGTCGGCAACGTGATGATCGACACTCTCGCCGCTTCCCTGCCTCGCATCCATGCTTCGCCGATTCTGGATGCCTTCGGGCTGAAACCAAAAGAATACGGCGTTCTCACGCTGCATCGCCCCAGCAACGTCGATCGTCCCGAATCGCTCGATCGTCTGCTTTCCGCCATCTCAAGGCTGCAATCCGAAATCCCGTTCGTGTTTCCGATTCATCCACGCACCGAAAGTTTGCTCCGGTCACGCCCCTTCAATCTGAGCCATGTCCGCTTCGTGGAGCCGATGGGGTATTTGGATTTCATGAAGCTGGTGGCGGATAGCCGACTAGTGCTAACCGATTCGGGCGGAGTGCAGGAGGAGACAACGTACTTGGGTGTTCCATGCCTGACGATGCGTCTTTCGACGGAGCGACCTTCGACGATCGAGCACGGAACCAACCAGTTGGTAGGCCTGGATTCGGAAGCCATCGTCGCCGCGGGACTGAGCGTTCTTCGTGGCGAGATGAAAGCGGGAAAACTGTTGGATACGTGGGACGGCCACGCCTCGGAGCGGATCCTCGGCATCCTGGCGAACCCCGCCACCTATCCCACCAACATTTGATTGTCGGATGCGCCCTACTGCACGGTCCAGTTCCAAGTCTGCCTTCCCGCTTGGCGTGCAGCGGGGCCGCTGGCGGTTCCGGAAATCGTCGCGCCGTTTTCCGTCCCGACATACACGATGGCGCCATTGGCGAACGACAGCGTGTATTGGTTCCCCTGCCGCCGCCAAACGCCTTCGGCGGTGTCCTTGGCGTCCGTCATCACGACTCGTCCGTCTTTGTGCAGTTCGAAAGACAGCCGGCCGTAACCAGGCAAAGTCTCCGTGCCAGCCAATCGGCGAGGCGGGTCCTTCGACAGAGGACGCGTGGCGGCAACGTTGATGGGTGTCGCTTTGCCGGCATATCCGAGCAGCGAGTCTTTCGATAAGGATGGCGACCAAGTCACGATCGCATCCTGTTTGTTGGGACTGCGGGCAGCGATCAGCAAATCCGAGGTTCGCTTCTTCGTGTACGCTTGGATTTCGCCCAAAGTGATCTTGCTGTCTCGGTTCAAATCGCCGTGGCCGGACATTGCATCGAAGAACGCTTTGGCATAAGCGCTGAAATTGCCCAATGCCGTGCTCTCTTGGGTGGGCGAACTGGAAAGCAGCAGCACCAATCCGCCTTGGTTTGCGGACTGCAGATTCTGCAGGTGGGCCTGCGCGTTGTTGGCCAATTGGCCCACGAAACACGCGTCGATGATGACGACGACGTTTTTCTTCTGCTTCGCGATCTGGTGGCTGATGTCGAGAATCTGTTTGTCGGTCAGGGCCGTGTTGACGAATTGCTTCGGCTGGAAATCGAAGGGGAGAAAGAACCAAGTCGGCCCCTTATTGCCGTTGGTTCGAGCGCCGTGGCCACTCAAGAAGAGGACCATCGTATCGCCAGCGGCGCCCTGCTTGAGGAAGCCTTGAAACGCCTTCGTGATGGCGCCGTGGCTCGCTCGATCGTCAAGCAGGACCGTCTGCTTCACCGACCGGAACATCGTCCCGGTCTGCCCCTCGAAGGCGGCAACGATGTTGCGAGCGTCATTGAGGCAACCCTTGAGAGGCTGCTGGGTTCGATAGTTGTCGATGCCGGCCGAAACGATGTGGCATTCCGGCAAATTCGGATTGTAAGGAACCGCCGGCTTCTTGCTCACGTCGGCTTCCGTGATGAGCAAATCGGCCTGGACGAGATTCTTGCTGAGCGAGCCGACGTAGATGCCGTAGACGCCGGATTGCGGCTTCGCGAGGCGAATCAACGGATCGAGCCCGCCGCCCGAGTCGTCGTCGGCAATCCATGTACCGTCGGGCAAATTGATCAGCAACGTCGTGTCGCCGACCGACTTGACGGTAAAGTTCAGCGGGAATTTTCCAGCGGCATATTCGATCCGGAAGTCAGGTGCCTTGGCGACGTAGGCGTTGACCCCGCCGAGGTTCGTGAGCAATTCCCCGCCGGCTTGGACCGACTTGACGAGCGGATCGGGTTGAAAACCCGCATTCAATTTTGCGCTGCCGTACGTCGGATTGAGCTTGGGATCGGGTCGTACAGCCGCTTGGCCCGGTACCACGCCCTCCGTGATGAAAAGCTTCACATCAACGGGGGCTTTGCCGATGGTGCCAACGTAAATGTCGTATCGGCCGGATAGCGGCTGACCGAAGCGGATCAAGGGATCGAGCCCGCCCCCTGAGTCGTCGTCGGCGATCCACGAACCGTCAGGCAAGTGGATCAGCAGCGTGGAATCTCCCGACGACCGGACAGTGAAGCTGAGCGGGTATTTGCCCGCGGCATATTCAAGGCGGAAGCTAGGCGCCTTGGCGACGAAAGCTTCGACTCCGGCGAGTTTCGTCTGCAGTTCGCCGCCAGCTTGAAGAACCTTGACGAGCGGATCCGGTTGGAACCCCGCTTTGAGCACCACTGTGCCGAACGACGGATTCAGCTTGGGATCCGGCTGTGCGAATGTAGGGGCGGAGCGCGCAAGAACGACCATCATACTGACGAGAAACGCGAAGCGGCGAAGCGGGGACATAGTTCACCCTAGTAAGCGGAAAGCCGGTGTATTGTCCAATCCCGACGAGATGTTGCAAGCCGAAAAGCCAGAGGACCATTCGCCCGCGGGCGTCGGGCGTCGACCCGCAAATCCGTTTGCATCGGTGCTAGCCATGGGCTTACCATGAAGGCATCTCACAAATTCCGATCGGAATTGTCCGATTTTGGACCAGCACGGAGGGAATTCTCGATGATCGATTGAAGGCAGGCCTCTCCCGCTTCGCCTCCGGTTCGCCTCATGCCTGGCTTCTCTTCCCTCATCCCTCCGCCCTGATCCTCTCTTCCTCTCTCGGAAAGGATAGGGTTCGCGATGATCGGCTCGGTCGAAAAACCTACACTGGAACTCCAGCAAGCCACCATTGGATTTGCCGGGGACTCCGGCGACGGCATGCAACTTGTCGGCACCGAGTTCGCCAACACCTCGGCCACGCTCGGCAATGATATTTCCACCTTCCCGGACTTTCCCGCCGAAATCCGCGCCCCTGCCGGCACTCTCGCAGGCGTTTCCGGCTTCCAACTTCAGTTTTCCTCCCACGACATCCATACCCCAGGCGATCGGCTCACCGCGCTCGTCGCCATGAATCCGGCGGCGCTCAAACTACGGCTCAAAGACCTCGAACCGGGCGGCATCCTCATCGTCAACAGCGACGCTTTCTGCACCAGCGATCTGCATAAGGCCGGCTACAGCGCGAATCCCCTCGAAGACGGCTCGCTCAACACGTTTCGACTCATCTCCATCCCGATGACGAAGCTCAATCGCGAGGCCGTGGCGGAGTGCAAATTGTCCACGCGCGACGGCGATCGCTGCCGCAACTTCTTCGCCCTGGGCGTCGTCTACTGGCTTTACGAGCGGTCGCTCGAGAACACGGAGAAGTGGATCCGGGCCAAGTTCAGCAAAAAGCCGCTCGTCGAAAAGGCAAACCTCAACGCGCTCCGAGCCGGCTACCACTACGGGGAGACGTGCGAACTGTTGCCTGCTCACTACCGCATTCCCAAAGCAAAGCTCGCTCCGGGCACGTATCGCAAGATCAGCGGCAACGTCGCCGCCGCCATGGGCCTCGCCGCGGCGGCGACCATCACCGGCAAACGCGTCGTCTTCGCCGGCTATCCGATCACGCCCGCCAGCGACATCCTGCACAACCTCAACGAAATGCAGAATTTCGGCATCTATCCGCTGCAGGCGGAAGACGAAATCGCTGCCGCCGGCATGGCGATCGGCGCGTCCTTCGGCGGGTCATTGGGCGTGACCGCCACCAGCGGGCCTGGCATTTGCTTGAAATCGGAAGCGATATCCCTCGCGGTCATGACCGAATTGCCCCTCGTCATCATCGACGTCCAACGAGGCGGACCTTCCACCGGCTTGCCGACGAAGACGGAACAAGCCGATTTGCTGCAAGCGCTTTATGGGCGGCACGGCGAATGTCCGGTCTGCGTGGTGGCGCCCCGATCGCCCGGCGATTGCTTTGCCATGATTCTTGAAGCCGTGCGGTTATCCGTGCGGTTCATGACGCCCGTTTTCTTTCTCAGCGACGGCTACCTCGCCAACAGTTCCGAACCCTGGCGGATCCCTGAACGGAACGAATTGCCTTACTTCGAGGTAAAGCATCCGACCGAGCCCAACGCAGGCCACAACGGCGACGCTCACTTCCTTCCCTACCTGCGCGACGCGAGTCTGGTTCGGCCATGGGCCATTCCAGGAACGCCCGGACTTGAACACCGGATCGGCGGCATCGAGAAGCAAGATGGCACGGGCAACATCAACTACGAGCCCGCAAATCACGAGCATATGATCCGCACCCGCGCGCGGAAAATCGCCAATATCGCCGATGATATCCCGGCGCTCGAAGTCGAAGGCGACCCCGATGCCGAGTTGCTTGTCCTCGGCTGGGGCGGTACTTACGGCTCCATCCTCACCGGCGTCCAGGCATGCCGCGCCCGCGGCATGCAAATCGCTCAGGCCCACCTGCGTTATCTCAACCCGATGCCGAAAAATACCGGCGACGTCGTTCGTCGCTTCCGCAAGATTCTCGTCCCGGAACTGAATGGAGGCCAACTCTGCCATGAGATTCGGGCCAAGTTCCTCGTGGATGCAGTCTCCTACTCCAAGGTCCAAGGTCAGCCATTCCTGGGCAAAGAGATCGAAGCCCGCATCGAAGAAATGCTGCGGTGACCTCGCGGCCAGATGGACGCGCAACGGTGCGCGGATGGCTTGCCATGCTGCCCCTTGATCATCAGTCCGCGCTCCGCGTCGCGGCTCACTTTCGGAAACATCGCCAATTCAACGACGAAAGAGAAGCGAACCATGTCTACCCTAGCCACGCTGCCCCTTCCGATGGCCGTCAAAGAACTCACCAGCGACCAGGAAGTTCGCTGGTGCCCCGGATGCGGCGATTATTCGATCCTCGCCCAGACGCGAAAGGCCCTTGCCGGATTGACGATCCCTCGCGAGCAACTCGTTTTCGTCTCCGGCATCGGCTGCTCAAGCCGATTTCCTTACTACATGAACACGTATGGCTTCCACACGATTCACGGGCGCGCCCCCGCCATCGCTACCGGATTGAAGATTGCCAAGCCCGAGTTGCAAGTCTGGGTCGTCACCGGCGACGGAGACGGACTGTCGATCGGCGGCAATCATCTGATGCATGCGTGCCGCCGCAACATCGATTTGAAGATCGTTCTGTTCAACAACGAGATCTACGGCCTCACGAAGGGCCAATATTCTCCCACCTCGCGCGCCGGCACCAAGACGAAATCGAGCCCGGTCGGCTCGGTCGAACAGCCGTTGCATCCGCTGACGATCGCCCTCGCCTCCGGAGCCACGTTCCTTGCACGAAGCACGGATGTCGACGTGAAGCATCTCACCGAAGTGCTGACGCGCGCCTCCGCCCATCAGGGAACCGCGTTCGTCGAGGTCTATCAGAACTGCAAGATCTTCAACGACGGCGTCTTCGAGTATGCTACCGACAAGTCCGTGCGAGCCGACAATCTGCTCTATCTCACGCATGGCAAACCGATGATCTTCGGTTCCCAATCCGACCGCGGCATTCGCTTCAACACCAGCACGATGTCGCTGGAAGTGGTTCCGGTCAACGAAGAGACTCGCGGCCAAATACTCGTCCATGACGAGAACGCCACGGAACCCAATCTCGCTTATATGTTGAGCCGCATGATGGGGCCGGATTTCCCTGAGGTGATGGGAATCCTTCGCGTGAGCAAGAAAAGCACCTACGACAGCCAAGTGCATGATGTGAACAGCCGCCTCACCCAACGCCTCGGTCGCGGCGACCTGACGAAACTCTTCCGCAATGACGATACCTGGGAGGTCGCCTAAAGGCGAACATCTGCCGGCACTGCTTGCCGATGTCCGCTTCGCTGCCGAGGCGGCGATGCGGCCTTTGGAGATTTGGGAGCGAGCACAAGCGGCAGGTCGAAAGGGATAAAGTCGACGTGCGATCAAGCCGCGACGGGACCATCCACGTCGGGGCTAAATTCCCTCACGGCTCTGTGTCCGCCAAACCTCACATCTCCACCCTGTGGCCGCGTCGCTTCTCCTTGCAGTTCGCCGTAGGGCAGACCATACTCGAAGCTTCAGCCAACGCATCCATGACGATTCGGAAGAGGGCCGTCCCTTGGACATCTTCGATTGGGTCGCGGAACGCCGGCGCGAGTATGCACGAAACAAGGACCAGGCCCGCTTCGATCTCGCCAGCGTCTTTCATCGCGCTCACACCTGGGGCGAAACCGAGCCCGACCGCTACGTCGCCGAACTGCGGGCGGCGAAACAGATGGCGCAGCAGATGGATGAGCCGTTCTGGGCGCTGTATTACCAGGCATTTCACTTGGAAGGCTTGGTCCACTACCAACGCGATTTCCGCGAAGCACTCGATCTGGCAGCCCAATGTGCGCTTGCCGTGCAAAAGCCGATGTTCGCGAATTGGCCGGGCCGGTTTCTCGTCTACAACACGATGCTCTACGCCTACGTCTTCGTCGATGCGTGGGGCTACGAGGATTCGATCCGCAAGTTCATCGCCTACATGGACCGCGAAGTGCCGAGCACGCCGAACCATGATCGCCTCGTCTTCCTCCTGCGAAAGACCGACTTCGCGATGGAATGCGACCGCTGGGACGAAGCGCGTGAAATGTCCTACAACCATATGCCGATCGCCGAGGCTTTGGGCGAACCGGGATATATGTATGCGATCGTGTCCGATTTGTTCCGCATCGAATATGAGCGGGGCAACTGGGACGACATGATCGCATTTCCCGAAGTGCTCGAGAACCTGAATCGCGACACAACGCATCCGAATTACCTAGCCGAATCGCTGGCCTGGCGAGCAGTGATGGCGCGACAGCGGGGCAACGAAGAGATGGCGCAGAAGCGATTCGCATCCGCCGAGCGCCGCATGGCGCGCGTCGATGGCGCCCCGTCGCGCGAGTATTTCCTGGCCCTGGCCGCGTTTCATGAAGTGGACAACGACTTTGCAGGCGCCCTCGCGATCCGCGAACGCGAGCTTGCCGCGTACCGCGACAGCGGCAAAATCGCCCACATCGCGGCGTCGCAGATCGAACGCTGTCGCATGAAGAAACGTCTCGGCACTCTCACGCAATGCGATGTGAATGAGGCGGAAAAGGCGAACCAGGCATTGCGCAAGCCCGCGACCTTTCGCGCCAAATTGGAACGCGCCATCGCATGAACGGCGCCGCGAAAACCACCGGATCAGCGCAGCGTCCACGGCAGATCGACTCGCTTGCCGTCACGAATCACGTTGATGGCGACGCGGTCGTTCACCAAATAATTGCGACGAATATGGGCGAGGAAATCGTCGGACGACATCTGCATCGGTTGGCCGTCGATTCCGATCACGACATCGCCTTCTTGCATTCCCGACTGCACGGCCGCAGCCGGGAGCTTGCGGGCGTGGCGGAAGGCAAGGGCTTTCGGCGCGAGGCCGAGCGATTGCTTCTCCTTCGCGCTTAAGTCGCTTCCGAAAAGCGGAAACGACGGCAGCAGGTCGAACAGCGACGGCCGCCAAGTAAGGTTCGTCTTTTTCCATCCGTCCGCCAAGGCCAGCTCGCCCGTCCGCGATATGCCGTTTTGTTTCCAGCGGATCGGCAACGCGCCGACGAATGGAGCGTGATGCAGAGCGTGCTGCGCGTCGGCGAATGAATGGATCGGTGTGTCGCCGAGCTTTTCGATGCGGTCCCCGGCCTTGATTCCAATGCTCGCAGCGGAGGACGCTTCGAGCACATGGGCCACGATGTCGCCTCGGTCCTTATCGAGGACGATTCCGACGTTTTCCGGAAGTGGATAAACCCACAAATCGGATCGTTTCCAAGTGCCATCCTTCTTTCCTTGAGCCCGTACGATCTCGTTGACTTGATGGCAGTGGATGCAGGCGGCGCCATAACTTTTTGCCTCGGCGTAGTCGCGGATCGTGCGCGACTTGCGAGCGGCGGGCACACGCTTCGTTCGCGCGGCATGCGTTTCCAACGCCGCCTCCATGGCGTAGCGCAGGCCTGTGAGCGAATTGCGTTCGTCCGGCCCTTTCGCGTCGCGACCCCCGTATCGGCCATAGATTGTCTCATCCCCGCCGAGGAAGAAAACGAACCACGTCAGGTCGTAGTCGAACTCGAACAACGAAAGGTCGGATGCGTCGATGCGAATGAGCCGCACGCGGACGAAGCGGTCGGCGATTTCCTGAATCCCTTGAAGACGAACAACCTGCTCGTCGAAGTCATGGCAGTCCGTTCAAGGCTGGCAACGGAAGACCACCATCATCGGCAAGTTCTTCGTTTTCGCTTCGGCCCGAGCCGCCGCGTAGTCGATTCGCCAGCCCTTCTTCGCCGCGACCCGGCCGATCTCTTCGTCGGCAAACGCATCGCTCGCGGTCAGTAGCATCAGTGCCCATGCATATCGGACCATGGATGATTCCCCAAACTCGCTCGCTCGAACCGTACGGCCTCACGGCATTGTGCCCGGCGACGCGTCGTTCGCAAGAGGAAAACGGATGCGGAAACAGGCGCCTCGCAGCGGCTCGGATTCGATTTCGACTTTCGCCCGATGATGCTCCATGATCGCCTGGACGAACGACAAGCCGAGCCCCATGCCCGCAGTCATGCCCGAAAAGAGGGCGTTGTCTCGCTTCGTGGAAAAGTGCGTTTCAAGACAGCGACGGCGAACTTCGTCCGTCATGCCGATGCCGTTGTCCTGCACTTCGAGGATGCCGACATCGCCCACGCGAAGGGTGCGCAGCGTGGCTTCGCCTTTCCACGCCGCAGCCGCGATCATCGCTTCGCGCCGTGCGGGATCATGCGGATCGCTTCCGGATTTTCGCGCCTCGTCTCGGAGCCGAGTTCGCATCTCGAAGGTGGCGTCGCGGGCATTGAACAGCAGATTCTCGAATGCTTGCTGAAGGTTCGATGCGTCCCCATGTATACGCAACGACGAAGTGTCCAGCGCCAGCACGATTTGCATTTTCCATTTGTCTTGCGCCATCTCGGCCCAAGTGTGATGCAGTTCCGAAACCAACATGTTGAGATCGAATTGACCCATCTCGCTCTTGGTCGGATCGCGACGAACCGTCTGCAGAATCTGTTGCAATCGCTCGGTCACGGTACCGAGCGTCTGCTTCACTTCTTGCAGCATTCGGCCCCGTTCCTCGTTACTCAAGCCGTAATCAAGGCATCGGCGAAGCAGGTCGTTGGGACGCACGAGGAGGTTTTTGATGTTGTGGGCGTACGATCCCGCCATGATGCCGATATTCGCGAACAGCTGCGACTTCAGTTCGAGATTGACGCGTTCCGCTTCTTGATGCTTGCGTTCGGCATCCTGACGGCGAATCTCTTCCTCCAGCCGGCGCCTCTCCGCCGCGTAGGCGGTTTGTTCGACGACGAAACGTTCGTGTTCCCGTGCCTGCTCGCTACGTCGCACGAGGACGAACCATAGCAGCATGGCCAATGCCAGCATCAGGCCGACGCCGCCGACCAACAATCGTCGAGTCGCTTCCTGGCGTTCCTGAAAATGCCGTTGCTGGTATGCATGCAGGCGATACTGCACCTCGACCTGCGACCCCGGGGCGATCGCCTCGACGAGGTCGCGATACTGCAATTTCTGACGCGGAAGTTGCGAATCCCAAATCATGGGACGCAAATCGAGGCCGTCGTCGAACGACAGCACCAGGCGGTACACGACGGGAAAGAGCGGCAGCTGCCCCGAATACATTTTGGTCGGTGCGTTGCCGAGAGTTTGCAGATGTTCGAGGATTTCCTCGCGTTGATCTTCCAGACGCTGTTCGATGCCGCGGAGTTCGCTGCGAAGGAAAGGCGTTCGCGATTCGTCCCCCCCACCAAGTTCATGACGGACTTTGCTGCGTCGTTCAGCCAGATCCAGATAGCGGCGCGTCAGATCGGGAAGCGAAGACGGCGCCCGGGCCTCGCGGATCCACTCGCGCATGTTCTCCTGATCGTAAATTTCCTCGCCGCGAAGCCACCAGCGAATCGGCTCGCGCAGCAGAAAAGCCAGTAAAAGACCTATGAGGACCGGGGGAAGCACCGCTCGCACCCAGGTAGGGATCATGGGCCGTTCCCCTCGAGGTACGCTTGCTGCAAGCGATCGTAGCGAACATGCAGGGGGTCGTCGGTCAAGTCCCATCGAGGCGGCGAACCATCGGAATCGACATGCCAGACGGAGAGGATCGCTTCGGGCAGCACCCGCATGCCGTCCCGCTTCGGCTGTAGCCAGACGACGTGTTCTCCCGTCCCGGCGGCGCGATTCCCCTCGCCATCGAAAAAGGGCAACGCGCCCTGTGCCGCAGGATGGATCAGTCGGCTGCGAACGCGCCCTTGGTGCCAAATCGCCTGCCTCAATCGGTCGCGCATTTGATCGCTGTTCGCAACGAGTTCTCGCTTCTCGAACCCGGCCTGAAGGATGGCTTCGAAGATATCGCGATTGAGCAGAAGGTCCTGCGTCCCGGTGGTCGAAGGCGGCTCGCCTTTGCGGTCGATATTGCCGAAACCCGCATTGCGGTCGATCGGATTGCGGTGCGAGAAAAAGACCATCGGCACCGGCATATCCTGAATGTTCCATGCCAGGTCGCGGTCGCGATAGACGCTATTGAACGAAATCGAATCGCCGGTCGCGACGACCATCTTCGACGTTTCCAGCGGCGCGCGCCGGCACAGCGTCCGCAGAAATCGGCGCGCCCGCTGCGTGCCCGTGGGGAGCACGAGCAGTCGTTTCGGATTGCCGATCACGCGGTCGTCCGCGAGGAACAAGCCGACGGCGATCTCCTCGCGCCGATTCGGCTGAAAGAAGTCGCCCGAACTGTAGAGTACGTAGTTGTCGATGATGTTCGCGACGCCGTTGTCTCCGAAATCCTCCCGGAAGCGATCCGCGCAGAGCCGGAAAAAAATCTCGCTCAAATCCTTGGAATAGCCGTCGTCGGACCATGCGAGCGAATAGGCGACATAGGGGTGACTCGGCTGCATTCCGCCGGCAAACGCCAGCCGCGAAAGCCAATCGTCCATGCCCGCGATGCCCACGCGCGGAGCCACTTCCTGCGAATTGGAAGCCCATACCGTCGGCTGCTGACGGATGAAGTCGAGCACTGCCTCGACCATGCGCGTGTTCGTGAAGGCAAAGCGAAATGAACGCCCAGCATACATATCGAGCAGCTTCGGCCAACGGTCATGGCTGAGATTCGCGGACGCGGCATCCGGCGGCAGATAACGATCCGCGGTGGCAGTCGTGATGAGAAACAACGGCGGCGAACCGGCCCAGCGATCTTTTTCGCTTTCGAGGACGCGAGCCATTTCCAGCGCGCGATCGGTCGTATCGCCGCCGACGATCGCCAACGGCGGCATGCCGCGTCGGGCGAGCTTGCGAACCCAATTCTTGCTGTCGTTGAGGTTGCTGAGCTTGTACCACCGGACCCAGAGCCTGCCCCCCTCGCCGTCGCCGAACCAAAGTCCGACTTCGGGGACATCCGCGCTGAGTTGAAGAAACGCCCGCTCATCGTCGATGTGCAGGTCTTCGGGCGTATTGTGGACGAGCCGCCATTCTTTCTTCAGCAGCTTGATGGCAGCGACCAGTCGCTCCCATCCATCGGTGGCGGTGGAAGGGGCGATGTATGCGATTTCCTGATCCCCCTGCGGGACGACGCGAGGGCGGCCGAGGTCGCTCTCGTCAAGAATGCCCAAGCCGCGCAGCGTAAGGAACCCCGCGGCCGCCAAAGCCGCGATCATTCCGCCCACGATCAGCACCCGCATCCAATTCATGCATCGCTCCCTCTCCCCCTTGGGGAGAGGGGAGACTGGCGACATTTTACCTGCCGACGAACCATTCGCGTTGGCGATCGACTTGCTCTTTCGTCATTTCGCCTTTTTTCAGCCAGACGCGGTGGTTCAGAGTCAAAGGACGATCTTCGGTGAGGTCGTATTCGAAGTAGCAGCCGAATCGACCGTAATCGCGTTCGCTGTGGCGTTTTTCGCCAGGGTTGGTTGGGCTGTCGATATAGGCCACCGAGTAGCGTTGATCGTCGAGAACGAAGCTGACGACGTCCCAAGGCAAATTGACATGCGTCTTGTCGCCCGGCCAATTGCGGGTTTTGCCTGGCGCGTCCTTGCCGTCGGGGCGGAGGTAGTAGGTTTGCTTGGCGGTCTTCTCGGCCACATCGTTATGGGCGCGGAACTGGAAGCCCGCGTGTTGCGGATCGCCGTCGAGCCGAACCTTGCCGACCTTCGACTTGAGCCGCGTGGCGAAATCAACGACCGTTCCTTCGCCCGCATTCCACACGGTCATTTCGCGTTCTTCCTCGGCGAAGATTTCATTTTTCGGGCCATGCCACGTCAGCACCACGACATGACGTGCGACGATGGGGCCCGCTTCCTGAGAGAGCGTCTTCACATGCGAGACATGGGCATCGCCCGTGCAGTGCCATGTGTCGGCCGACTTCTTGGCCCCATAGGTCACTTTGTTGAAACCGAACATCAGCCCGCGGTGATGGGGAAAGAGCAGCTTCTTGGCGTCGGTCGCGTTGTCGTTGGTTTGCCCGCCGTTCGTGACGAATCGCTTCCCCGCCGGATCCCAGAGGTGGTGGAACACCTTATAGCTCTTGTTGCGGGCATCGGCGTTGGAGTTGTCGTACGGGCGATGCATGTAACGCATCACCGACCGATCGCCGATGCTGAGATCGTCGTAGTCGTCGCCGTTCTTCCAGGAGAAGGTGGGTCCCCTGCGGTCGGGAGCATCGGAAGACGACTCGATCTTCGGCACCGCCTTGCCGTCGTAAGAGGCGTCTGCGAGGAAGCAGAGGTCGCGAAGCACCTGCCCCTCTTTCGGCTGCGACGTGACCGAGACGCTGGGAGGAAGCAGCTGTGCAGGAAGCTTTTTGCCTCCCACGTCGATCGTGGCCGACTTTTTCTCGGCCTGTTCTTTAGGAACGTTGACGGTGATTCGGAGGGGAGCTTTGCCGTCTTGGGCGAAGCCGAGTGTGGCTGCGAAGAGCAATGCCAATGCCGCTGCGAAACGCATGATGAAATTCCTTGAGAGGGTACTCGCAAGGAGTCATCGTCGCCGGGCGATCATGAGGTGTCAAGAACGTGAGGGCGGTTAGAAGAACATTCGCAAACTAGGCAAGCGATGTGCGAAGTAGTACGCACCCACGCCGGCGCTGGCCGCGATCGCAAGGAAGACCAACCACTTCGTCCATTCGCCCCCATGATCCGCTTCCAGTGCGATGCGGGGAGGCGAGGTCAGGGGCACAGGCGCTTCCGCTTGCGAACCTTGCCGGGAATTCGGGCGTTGCACAGAAGCGGCGGGCGTCGAGCGCGATCGAGGCGGAGTCGTCAGCGGCCGCGGTTCTATTCTGGTCGGAGGAGGCGTACTGCCCTGACGGTCGGCGGAGCCGCCTGCCTGCGGAGGCGTCGTTCGCGGCAGCGGCGTGGGCGAGACATCCTTCAGGTACTCGCGAAATTCAGGATGCTGCCGTAACGGCTCGAACGGACCGGATTTGTTGCGGCCGACTCGCACGTTCGCCGCGTCGCCGAGCAGACCTTCGCGAAGCGAACGCCGAATGCCGACCGACGACCCCTTGATCGTGTGCACGACTCCATCTTCGTCCGTGTACAGCAGATACCAGGCATCCATCTCCGGCAGCGGCGTCTGCGCGGGCGAGTGTATGCCGGAAAGCCCTTTCAAGTCTTCAAGAAACTCCTCGCACGAAGCGGCTCGTTTCGTCGGATCAGCACTCATCGAACGGCGGATTGCCCAATCGATGCGGTCGGAGAGAGTAGGCCGCAGGGCCTTGGGCGAAGGCAGTTCGTCACGGACCTTCATCATCCATGCGTCGAGCGGGCTCAGCGATTTGAACGGCAATTCGCCCGTCACCATCATGTAAAGCGTGGCGGCGAGCGAATAGATGTCGCAACGGGCGTCGGCGTTTTTCGCGTTGCGGAATTGCTCGGGCGACATGAAGTGCGGCGTGCCCAGCCCGCGCCCTGTCCGCGTCAAATTCAGATCAGCGTCGAGTTCCTTCACCAAGCCCATGTCCGTGAGCTTACAGACGCCGTCGACCGTGATGAGGATGTTGTCCGGCTTCACGTCGCGGTGAATCAAGCCGAGGCGATGCGCTTTCGAAAGGCCCTGCGCCACCTGGGTGATGATGCGAATCGCATCATCCTCGCTGAGACGGTGAACGCGTTCGAGCCGGGATCCCAGGGATTCGCCTTCGACGAATTCCATCGCAAGCCACGGCGTTCCGGCATCGCGGCCGAAGTCGAGGGCGCGGACGATGTTCGGGTGATCGAGCGTGCGGGCGGCGTTGTATTCCTGCTCGAATCGCCGCAGAAACACCTGATTCGCCATGAGGTGAGGCGGAACGACTTTGATCGCGACGATTTGGCCCGTGCCTCGATCGCGTCCCTTATACACCGAACCCATGCCCCCCTCGGCGATCTTCTCGAGAAGATCGTACTGGGCGATGGATTGCCGATCGAGTTGGGTCGTTTCCGCAAGCATTCGCACGCATCTCCATGCGCGGAGAAAGAACGTTCAAGCATGCGTCGAAACGCCGCGATTGTCAAAAAAAGCCGAAGGTTCGGAGAAAATCAAGTCTGACGCCCCTATGAACGAACGTTTAGGACGTGTTGCGACACGCCCTCGGTAGGTCACGGAAACGTGGTCGGCGGGGACGCTCAAAGCGTCTTGAGGTATTCGATCACCGCACGACGTTCGTCCGGGGTAAACACATCGCCATAAGTGTGGCCGCCGTTGCCCCGCCCGGGTTGCGTCACGTCGTAGACGCGGCGGCGGATGACGCCGGGCTCGCTGGAAGCAGGAGCTTTATCGAGGAACTGCACCTTCCAGCCGACCTTCGCCGTGTCGTAGTCCGTTGTTTCAGTCCGAAAGGATCGGGTGTACAGCTTCGGGCGCGCTTTGGAGTTCAGCACGTCTTCGAGCGTCGGCGACGAACCGTTGTGGAAGTAGGGAGCCGTCGCCCACACGCCGTCAAGCGGCGGAGCCTGATAGCCCTTGGTCTCGCGGGCGAGGTAGCCTTCGTCTCCCTTTTCCTTGGCGAACCACGAACGGTTGTAGTGCTCGCCCGCCTTTCGCGAGATGCCGAAGAAGCGGGCCGGGTCGGTGCCAATTTCATCCAAGGCGACCACGCGATTGGGATAGGTCCACTCCGGCCCATACGTGCCATGGCACTTGGCGCAGCTTTTCTCGAAGAGGACCTTTCCCTTGTCCGCGAGGTTGCGATCCACCGGAAACGGATACTTCGGCGCTTCCATGCTCAGGAGGAACGCCTGAATGTCGGCAAACGTTTTCTCTTCTTTTTCGAAAGTCGAACGACCATTGAGCGGCGTCATCATGAACTGCATGATCGAGCGAACCGAGCGGGCATCGCTGCTGCCGATGTGGTACATCGTTTTCTTTTTCTTCAGCAGCCACCAGGCGGGCGTGTCCTCACAGAGGTCGTCTTTCAGGTCGAGTTCCAGAGGCGTAGCGCGGAGCGACAGGTCCGGCTCGCGCAGTGCGAGGAGATACACGGCCATGCCGCCTGCTTCCGAAGTACCGCGGACATTGCTGAAGACGAACGGCAATTTGCCGAGACCGGAAACCTTGTTCAAGTCCTCGAAGAAAGTGTGGATATCGATCGAGGAGTTGCCCAGGCCGAGGTAGCTCTTGCCGAGGATCGATCCGCCGTGGCAGAGCATGCAGTCGTTGGCGATGCCGGTGGTGAAGAGCCGTGAGCCATGTCGCAGGCCCATCGGCAGATCCTTGTTCGGAAACGGCGATGGGTGGAGGCCGTAATAATCGCGAAACGCCTGGTCGTAGTCTGCCGGCTTTTGCTTGAGCGGCGGCTGCCAGTGTTTCCAAACTTCGCCATACGCGGAGAGCGGCCAAGGGGCTGGATTGAAGACGCGTGACTCGAGGGCGATTTTGCCGCGTTCCGCTGCGCCGGGCTCTCCGCCGCAAACCTCGCCAGCCATGATGCACAGTGCAACTGCCGCAACCAAGCGAACTGCGTTCATGCGAATCCTCCGCACCGCCCAACCGCAGACCCGCCGCGCCGGATAACCTGAAGGGGACGCGACCTCGTCATTGTAACCGCCTGCGCAAGCCCCTTGCATTTCGATTCGGGAGCGAACATGAACGCTGCCTCGCCAGGACGTCGATTGCGAGCCGCATGGGCCGCATCGCCGCTCGCCCTTCCCGGCGTCTTCTGCCCGCTTGTCGCCAAGATGGCCCAGCGGCTCGGCTTTCGCGCGGTCTATCTTTCCGGCGGCGCCCTCTCCGCGGCGATGGGCATCCCCGATATCGGACTCGTCACGCTGACGGAGTTCGTGAACGAAGCGCGCCGCATCGTGCAGGCGTGCGATCTTCCGCTCGTCTGCGATGCGGACACCGGCTTCGGCGAAGCACTCAATGTCGAACGAACGATCCGCCTTTTCGAAAGCGCCGGCGTCGCGGGCATTCATCTCGAGGACCAAGTGCTGCCGAAGCGATGCGGCCATTTGTCCGGAAAGGCGGTGATCGAAGCCGACGCGATGGTCGCCAAGATCCGCGCGGCCGTCGCTGCGAGACGCGATCCCGATTTCGTCATCATCGCCCGAACCGATGCACGCGGCGTGCATGGTTTCGACGACGCAGTCAAGCGGGCGAAGCTGTACTTGAAAGCAGGGGCAGACGTAATTTTCCCTGAGGCGTTGACGACGGAAGACGAGTTCCGCGCTTTCGCCCAAGCCGTCCCCGCGACGATGCTCGCCAACAACACCGAATTTGGCAAAAGCCCCAACCTCGCAGTCGATGCCTTTGCAAGCCTCGGCTATCGTTTGACTCTTTTCCCCCTCACCGCATTCCGATCCGCCCTCGCTGCCGCTCAGCAAACCTTGGAGGCCATCGCAATGACCGGGCACCAACGCGACCGCATTCCGACAATGCTGACGCGGGCTCAACTCTATGACTTGCTTGACTACCAGGGTTATGAAGAACGAGATCGCTCGTTCTTCGGCTGATTTTCATTGCTGACTCGAGCGTCACTTCTTTCGGACGGCCAGGTGTTCGTCGAGCGCTTGGGCCATGCGGCTCATGCCGCTGCCTTGCATCTTCATCGAGACCGCGAACGCCCTCAGCGTGCGATCCGCTTCCTTCGCCCACCGTTCTTCGCCGGTGAGCTTCGCGAGGCGGACGAGGTTGAGTGCGGCCTGGCTGTTGCCGGAGGGTTGGGCTCCGTCGTATTGGTCCTTGCTGCGGGCGAACAGTTTTTCCGCGTCGTCGGCCGACATGAAGAATCCGCCACGCTTTTCGTCGCCATGGTGCTTGAGCATGGTCTCGGTCAGAGATTTCGCTTCATCGAGCCAACGCGGTTCTTTCGTCGCTTCATGAAGCGACAGCAGGCCATGCGTGAGGAAGGCATAATCCTCCAAATATCCCGGCACCGAAGCCTTCGGCTGACCGCCCGGCGCGGCACCGTAGGTTCGCAGCAGCCGGCCTTCCTTCGTCTTCTGATGCTTGAGGACGAACTCGGCGGCCCGCTTCCCGGCGTCCAGGTATTTCTTCTCGTCGAGCGATTTTCCCGCCTCGGCGTAGCCGGCGATCATTTGGCCGCTCCATGCGGTGAGAGCGATGTCGTTTCGCATCGGCTTGTCGCGTTTTTCGCGGGCGGCGAAGAGCTTGTCGCGAATCGGCTTGAGCTTCGCCAGAAGCTCGGCCTCCGTCATGTTGCGTTCCTTCGCCGCTTCCTCCATCGGCTTGGTCAGCGCGAGGATGTGGTACTTCTCCTCGAAGTTGACTTTGCCGCCGCGCCCGTAGACCGAAAGCGCGAGGCCAAGGTCCTCCTTCGCGGGGAGCGCTTCCTCAAGTTCCTTCGGCGTCCACACGTAGAATCGGCCCTCTTCGTGATGCGTCTCCGCGTCTTGCGATGAGTAGAGCGCGCCGGCGGGCGACGTCATCTCGCGTTCCACATACGCCAAGGTCTCCTCGACGATTCGGCGATACGCGGGCTTTTTGGTGAGCCGATAGGCGTGGGAATACGTTTCCACGAGCTGGGCGTTGTCGTAGAGCATTTTCTCGAAGTGGGGTACATTCCAGGTTCGTTCGGTGCTGTAGCGGTGGAAGCCGCCGCCGATCTGATCGTAGATGCCGCTGTGGGCCATGCGATCGAGCGTGAGCGTCGCCATCTTCAGCGCATCCTTTTCGCCGCCGGTCTCGGCCTGGCGCAGCAGCAAATTGAGCCGAGCCGGCAAGGGAAACTTGGTGCCGCGGAAATTGCGGTTCGGGTTGCCGAACCCGCCGTATTCGGGGTCGTATTCGTCCTTGAGATTCTCGAGGACCGAATCCACCAGCTTGCGATCCGGGTCCGTGACGGAGATGCCGGGGACGGCGCTGTTGAGTTGCATCCGAGTGGCGGCCGCGATCTTGTCGGCTTGTTTCTCGAGTCCGTCCTTTTCGTTCTTCCACGCATTCGCCACGATCTTGATGATGCTCTTGAACCCCGACGATTTCTCCTCATCGACGACGCGGTCTTCGCGGGGCCAATAGGTTCCGCCGACGATGGGCCGGCCGTCGGGCGTGAGGAACATCGAGAGCGGCCAGCCGCCGCTGGAGCGGAAGGTGGTGAGGGCCGTCATGTAGATGTGGTCGATATCGGGCCGTTCTTCGCGATCGACTTTGATGCAGACGAAATCCGCATTCAGCAGCTTGGCGACTTCCTCATTGGCGAACGATTCGCGTTCCATCACATGGCACCAGTAGCACGAACTGTAGCCGATGGAGAGGAAGATCAGCTTGTTCTCCTTCTTCGCCTTCTCGAACGCCTCCGGGCCCCAGGCGTACCAGTCGGTGGGATTGTGGGCATGCAGCAGCAGATAGGGGCTGGTCTCCTTCGCGAGCCGATTGGTGAACTTCGGCTTCTCCTTTAGCCCTTGAGCCGGCGAAGAAAGCGTCGTGGCCGTGAAGGAGGCGACGAGGGCGGACAACATGAGGGCGGGACGCATGCGTGCTCCAAGTAGAGGAAGCCTCATCGTAAGGGGCAGTAGGGCTGAGGAGCAAGCAATGCCGATATGGAAACGCGAAGGACGCCGGAGGGCTTCCGGCGTCCTTGGATGGAATCGTTCGCTTCGCGTTAACGAGAAACGACCTGGGCGCCGTCGCGGTCGAATTCGATGCGGACGAAGCCTCGGTTATAGCGGAACTCGATATCGCGGCGGAACACATTGACGCGTGGCGTGCCTTCCGGCAACGTGAAACGCACTTGGTTCGGCTCGCGCGTGAGCGGATTTAGGAGCGTCACCTCATACTGGCCGGCCTTCGGCTGGAAGGTGCGGGCGAAATCTTCGATCGACATCGCCTGCACCGCGGGTTGCGGGACGGGCTGGAACGGAATCGGCGGAGCCGGTTGGACCTGAATCTGGACCGGCGGATTGATCGGTTGCGGAGGCAGCAGATCCGGATCGACCTTCGGCTGCGGAATCGGCGGGAGATCAGGACCGTTGGCTTGCCGAGGAGTCGGCAAAATCTCGAGCGGGGCCGGTTCGATCGACTGCGGCGCCGGATTGACGACCGGAGGATTCACATAGGTCGTCGTCGGCGGAGGAGCAGGCAATTGCAACGTGGCGGTGGAACGCGGGATCTCAATGTATCCCGGGGGCTGAGTGATGACTGGGCCATAGACCGGGGGATAGTAGACATTGCCGGGGACATTGAGGTTGACGAACGGCGCCCGCACATGGACGCCCGGATCGCCAACCTGAACGCGCACAAAGGGAGCGCGGACAAACACCTGAGCCGATGCGGCCGACGTGCCCGCAAGCATCGTCGGAGCAAGTGCGAGACTGATCCATCGATTCATGACCAACTCCTAACGATGCGCTGAGCCCAGAACTCCCCGCCTGAATTATGGAGGCGAATAGGGTGGAATACAAGCGATGCGAGGTATCGGAGGCGAATTTCATCACGCGGACGGTTCAGTCGTACAGGTCAGGCGACCTGGCGGTTTGGCTCCCCTCTCCCTTCCGGCACGATACGGCATCTTCGCCGTAAGTCATTATGAGGGAAGCCATGCTTCGACGAATCCCTCGTTGGGGACGTGGACATTCCACCCCCACCGCGGAGCATGCCCCCTTCCAAGTGACGGTGTCCCGGATGGGGACATGATTCTCTGCGCCAAGCCCCACCGTAAGTTCGCGCACGGTGGGGTTATTGACGCACCGCCAGGCGCGAATATTCATCTTCATCACGCGTTTTCCCGCGGTGCGCTGCGCTAACGGTGGGGATTGCCGGATGAAATCATGCGTCAGCACGGGTAAGCCGCTCACCCCAAACCCCTCTCCCCTGCGGGGAGAAGGGCGCCGGAGTCGAACCACTTGTTTCGGCTTCGTGTCCTCCTGACAATGACAGCACGCCCGGCAATTCGCCGGGCGGCGTCTTTGCGGGACACGACGTCGTATGCCGAAGTTTTTCCTGACCACCGCGATCGACTACCCCAACAGCAGGCCGCACATCGGCACCGCGTTCGAGAAGATCGGCGCGGACGTGCAAGCTCGCTATCGCCGCATGCAGGGTTATCGCGTCCATTTCCTGATGGGAAACGACGAAAACACGGTGAAAGTCGCCCGCCGCGCCGCCGAGCTGGGCCGCGACGTGAAGGAATACTGCGACGACATGGCCGGGCAGTTCAAGGAAGTCTGGAAGGCGCTCGACATCAGCTTCGACGACTTCATCCAGACCTCCGAGCCGCGGCATCACGCGGCATCGCAGAAGTTCATCCAGAAGGTCTTTGACGCCGGACACATCTATAAGGGAAGTTATGAGGGCTGGTACTGCGATGGCTGCGAAGCGTTCAAAACGGATACCGAGGTGAAGGAAGCGGTGGGCAACTGTCCGATCCATCAAAAGCCGGTGATTCGTCGCACGGAACCCTGTTACTTCTTCGCCCTGTCGAAGTTCCAGGATCGGCTGCTGAAGTTCTACGAGGAGAATCCCGACTTCATTCAACCGGAATCGCGTCGAAATGAAATCGTTCAGCTCGTCAAAGGCGAGTTGCGCGACGTCAACATCACGCGCACCGGCGAAACGTGGGGCATCCCGGTTCCGTTCGACCCGCAGTTCACGATCTATGTGTGGTTCGATGCTCTCATCAACTACATCTCCGCGATTGGATATGCGGATAGCGATCCGACGAAGTTCAACGAGTGGTGGCCGGCCGACACGCACTTCATCGGAAAAGACATCACGCGGTTCCACTGCGCCTTGTGGCCCGCCATGCTCTTCGCCGCGGGGCTGCAGCCGCCGAAGACGGTGTTCGGGCATGGCTTCGTTTACATCAAGGACGACGAATCAGGCACGCTGGCAAAGATCAGCAAATCGCTGGGCAACGTCGTCGAGCCGATGGACGTGATCACGAAATTCAGCAGCGACGGCTTTCGCTACTACTTCATGAGGGAGTGCCCGTTTCCGGGTGACGGCGAGTTCAGCTGGGGCCGATTCACGGCCGTCTTCAACAGCGACCTCGCGAACAACCTGGGAAATCTGTATAGCCGGGCGGTGACGGTCATTTCCAAGAGCTTCGATGGCGTACTCACGGGAACCGCCGGAACGACGCCGACCGAAACGCAGCCCGCGATCGTCGAGGTGGTGCGTCAGATTCAGCAACATGTCGAGGCGTGTCAGTACAACTTTGCCCTCGAAAAGATTTGGCGCCAAATCAACGATCCGGCCAATCAGTACGCCGACAAGAACGAGCCGTGGAAGGTCGTCAAAAACGACAAAGAGGGGGCGAAGCCGATGCTGTTCACGATGGCGGAACAGCTAAGGCGTGCGGCAATTCTGCTGAAGCCGTTTCTGCCGAGGTCGACGGAGACGATCTACCGCAGCTTCAACTTCGCCCAACCGTGGGAAGAAGTCCGCTACGAGGATGCCGCCCGTTGGCCCGGCCAACCCGAAGACCTCCGCGTGGTCGCACCCCTGGAAAACGGCAAACCGAAGCCGCTTTTCCCCCGCATCGCGTAGTTTTTTTTGCACGCCGCGCAAGCAAGTGCCGAGCACGTGTTCCCGCGGATCGATTCATCTTCCGTCGGGACCCTGCGAACACGTGCTTGCGCGGCGTGCTAACACCGAGGACATCGCCCGCCCTATGATTGCTTTCCTTCTCTTCGTCTCCGCGGCCGCCGCCGGCGTGATGAATGCGATCGCCGGCGGCGGCACGTTGCTTACCTTCCCCGCGCTCACCTTCGCCACGAACAGCGCCAAAGTCGCCAACGTCACCAGCACCTTCGCGCTGATGCCGGGATCGATCGCCAGCGCGTGGGGGTTTCGCCGTCAACTCGAAGGATGCGGTATCTGGGTGAAGCTGCTGACAGGCCCCAGCATCGTGGGCGGAGCAATCGGTTCGTTGTTGCTGCTGTCGTTCGAGGACAAGGTCTTCCGCGCCATCGTGCCGTGGCTGGTGCTGCTCGCGGCCGTCCTCTTTCTCTTGCAGCCACGCATCGCGACGTATTTCCGAAAGCACGGCAGCGAAAGCGGGCCGCCTTCACAGCGTCGAGTTGTCGCCTTGTTCCTCGCTCAGTTCGCGATCGGCATCTATGGGGGCTATTTCGGAGCAGGCATCGGCATCCTCATGCTGACGACGCTCGGCTTCCTCAACCTCCGCGATATTCATCAGATGAACGCGCTCAAGACCTGGCTCGCCTTCTGCATGAATGCCGTCTCCACCGTCCTCTTCATCTTCTTGGGCAACATTCACTGGCCCTATGCATTGCTGATGACCGTGGCCGCCATCCTCGGCGGATACTACGGCGCCCGCATGTCGCTGCTGCTGAAACCGATCGTCGTCCGCTGGATCGTCATCGTGCTCGGGTTCAGTTTGGCGGGCTATTTCTTCTGGAACGAATACAGCCGCCACGACGCCGTCACGTCGCCAGTGGACGCAGCCGTCACACAAGCCGCACCAGCCAAATGATCGCGGTGATCAAGCCGAATTCGATCCAACTGAAAACGACCAACACCGCCAGCGTGGCGGGCACTCCGTTTCGCTTGAAAATCGCAGGAACGCGTCCACCCATCGCTCGGCCCGTCGTCGGCGCCTTGCGTTCGTATCTCGACGTCTTCACGTCGAACGCTTTCTCGACCTTGCGGCGCTCCGCGTAGTGCTTCTCGAGTTGGATCACTTCCTTCGGATTCGCCATCGGCTGTTCCTCGCCGATCGCATACGGCTTCTTGTTCGGCGTCCACTCATCCTCGGGTTCTTCGTCGTGCGGGTCCGTCCATTCCTCCACGTCCAACTCGGGCACTTCGTCCTCGGCCGGCGGTTGCGGCATCGCCCAGGGATCGACTGTCGTCGATGCGGCCGACGGAGCGATCTCCGCGGATGCTTTCGACTTCTTGCGACGCTTTCCCGACGTGGCCAGCCATGAGAAGCATCCCCAAGCCCGCGCGAAGAGGACGACCGCGAACGGCACGAGCGGGCCCAACCCGATGGCCCAATTCGGACTGTGCGTCGCCGCGAAGTAGAAGCAGACGGTTGTCGCCATCGCGAGCGGAGTCGCCCACAGCCAAGCGATCAGCCATGCGCCGGGGCGGCGGAAAATCGCGAGGTAGGCCTGGCCATGGAGCGGGCCGAGCAACTCCGGAGCATAGATGCCGGTGAGCATGCTGATCGGGAAAAAGACGGAAACGCCGATCACCAGCGCAATGAGTCCCGCTTGCACGCTGATCAGAAAGAACAGCATCGCGAACGGCATGCTGACGACCGCGGAAACCGCCAGTACCGCCAAGCACCATCCCGCTTTCCACCAGCGATCGAACCAATGGTCGTCGGGCCAAACGAAGTCGTCGGCTCCGAGAGCAGTCTCGGTAAAAATCGCCAGCAGCACATGCGAGAGGTAATTGACGTAGACCGGCGTGAACACGCCCACTGCGGCGATCACGCCGATCAGAATGAGCGCGAAGACGGCATTCGCAAGAAAGAACATGGCGATCGCACACGCGGGACGGCGGAACGGTCGCCGTATTGTAGCCCGCCTAGACGTCCTTGCGGGAGAAGCAGACGAGCCCGACAAGGCTCATGAAGAGCGAGATTGCCATCGTGCCCGCCAACAGTCGCGTCAGCGAATGCAGATCGTACATGCCTTTCAGCACGTTCGGCAGATTCTGCAAAGCGCGGTCCGGCGAAGGATAGTCGGCTGGAAGGAACGACATCAAGAATCCGAGCCCGTAGAGCGTCATCCACACGACCGTGATCGAAACGACCGTCGTGTTTGCGATAGCCGACACGCTGACGCCGATAGAGACGATCATCGTCAGGATGGATGCGACCGTCGCGATGGCGAGCAACGCCCCGGTCAGAGAAAGGCGTTCGCTGTGCAGCAGAAACATCGATCCCGCGAGAGCGACCGTGCTCATCAGCAGGAATGTGCCGAGCACGATGACGAGCCGCGAGTGGAGCTTGCCTAGGAAATACTGCGTTCGGCTAATGCCTCGGCAAAGCACCGAATCCGCCATGGTGCCTCGCTCGCCGCAGATGGCCCCCGAGGTGATGACGATGATGAGCGTGATGCTGCCCCAAACGACCCACGTCATGAGGTCCGAAACCACTTCCGGCGCCGGCTGCACGAACGCGCCAACTTGCTTGGCGCCGAAGCGATAGAGCAGATAGCCCACCGTTGCCGACATGGTGAGCAACACCCACAGCCGATAGATCCAGCTGCGCAGCGTTTGCTTCAGGTCGGATTGAAACACCGCCACATACGGCAGAAACCGATTGATGCGAACCTGCGGCAACGCAGCGGCAGCTTCCATGCTTCACCTCATCGAACCAATCGACAACGGACATCTATTCCATCGCTCAAAGCCCAGGGGCGACCGAAGGGAGCTCCTGGGATCCAGGTGATGACCCCAGGAGCTCCCTACGGTCGCCCCTGAGCTTGAGGTCGCTGATCAGGCCGCTTCCGGGTTGTACGCCCGAGCGAAGCCGCGGGATTCTTCTTTTTCGACGAGGTCGAGGAACGCCTGCTCGGTGACCTGGCCGGAGTTCCGGATGCTGATCAGCGTCACCTTGTTGTCGGTGAGCGCCATCATCACGTTCGCAAGCGTGGGCGCGGTGGCGGCTTCCTCGGTCAGGCGGATCTCGAGCCGGCGTTGCCGCAGGTTGACGGTGCGGAATTCCTGCATGCCTTTGATGACGTTGAACGCTTTCGTGATCGCCTTCTGATCCGCTTCGAGGTCCAGCTCATACATGTTCTTTCGCATCCGGCCTTTGAGGTCCTGGAGCGAGCCGAAATAGATGAGATGCCCTCGGCTCAGCACCGCGGCGTGGTTGCACACCTCGTCGATGTCGCTGAGGTTGTGGCTCGAGACGATCAGCGTCTTCTCGCGGGCCAGAGTCTTGATCAGATCGAGCATGCTCCGTCGGCCTTCGGGATCGAGGCCATGCGTGGGTTCGTCCCAGATAAGCAGGTCGGGTTCGTTGATGAGGCTCGCCGCCACCGCGAGGCGAGCGGTCATGCCGTTGGAGAACCCGTCGATGATGTCGCCGGAAACATTGAGCAGATCGACGGCTCGGATCAACGAAGCGAGCCGCGGCTTGCGGATGTCGGCAGGTAGGCCGAATAGCCGGGCGATGTAATCGAGATAGGTGATCGGCGTCATGCCGCGGGGAAACTGCGGATTGGTCGGGATGTAGCCGATGCGGCTGCGGAGATTCGCCGCGTTGGGCGTCATGATACCGCCGAAGACGCGCACCCACCCGGCGGTGGGACGGTGCAGGCCCAGGATGAGTCGGAGCAGCGTGGTCTTGCCCGCGCCGTTGTGCCCCAACAATCCCAGCACGCAGCCCGGCTCCAGCCGAAGCGTGACGTCGTTCAAAGCGATCTGTCGATTCTGGTAGATTTTGGTGAGCTTGAAGCTCTCTACCACCAGATCGCTGGCGTTCTCGGCCACAAGGGTTCCCTCCGTGGACCCCGCCGAATGCGGTCCATGACACTATGTTCGGCAGAAGGGCGGGGCGAACCCCAGCCGATTTTTCCCGCTCTTCCCATATCGGCCCATTTCGCCGCAGGGCTTGCGCAGACTGCCTAACCGAAAAGCCGAACATCGGGCGACGGACGACGAGAAATCGAAACCCGAGCCCCCGCCCCACGTTCGGGGTCGTATTTGTGCACCAGCAGACTCGACTTGAATCATGTTACGGATTCTTTAGAATGCGCCGCTGTTGATTACGTGCGTTTTGCTACGCGAAGCCTAGTAGTCGGTTGATTGGCCCGCACCAATGCACAGCACGCCCCTCAGTTTGCTTGAACGGTTACGCACGCCTTCGTCAACCGACTGGGAGCAATTCGTACGCCTTTATACCCCCTTGCTCAATGCATGGGCGAGCCGCGCGGGATTGCAGCAGGCGGACGCCGCGGACCTGGTTCAGGAAGTCCTCACGCTGTTGATGGCGAAGCTTCCGGAGTTCCAATACGACCCGAGGAAGCGATTCCGAAGCTGGCTTCGCACCGTCACGCTCAACAAATGGCGCGAGCGACAGCGGCGGGCGAGCCTGCCAATGGAAGCGGACGATCGAGGAGTCTACGCAGCAGCGGCGCCGGACGAACTGAATGCGTTTTGGGAGGCGGAGTACCAGAAACATCTCGCTGGATCCGCGCTGCGACTGATGCAAGCGGAGTTTCAATCCTCGACTTGGCAGGCGTGCTGGGAACACCTTGCCCGCGGACGCCCCGCGGATGAAGTCGGCGCGGAACTCGGCATGAGCGCTGGGGCGGTGCGCGCCGCGACCTACCGTGTGTTGGCTCGGCTGCGGCAGCGATTGGCCGGCCTCTTGGATTGAGATTCGACGAAACCGTTAACCCACGCGTAACGAGCGACGCCCCACGCGCATACCTGAAGGTAGGGCGTTCTTGCCCGCATAGTCTCGAGCGTCTGTCTCATGCCGAAAACCACCCCTTGTCCGGATGACGCCGTGAGGCAGCGTCTGCTGACCGCAGACGCTTCGCCCGACGAAGTCGAAGACTTCGCCGAGCATTTGGGCGAATGTCCGAAGTGTGCACCTCTCGTCGATCAGGCTTTCGCCGACGATACGCTTGCTAAGGCTTTGCGCAATCAGGCAACGCTCGGCGAAGTGGCGGCAGCGGCAGAGACCTTGATTGAGCAGATGCTCAAAATCAAATGCCCGCCCGCCGCCACGCAAACGATCGAAGAGACGGTGGACTCCCTGCCTGCGTCCTGCGCAGACCCTTCCGCAGCATCTCCTGCGGAATTGCTTGCGTTTCTGGGGCCATCCCAAGCGGACGGCGAAATCGGCCGGCTCGGCGGATACCGCATCCTCAAGGTTCTCGGCTCCGGCGGCATGGGCATGGTGCTCCAAGCCGAAGACCTTCGGCTCCGCCGCACCGTCGCCATGAAAGTCATGAAACCGGAGGCTGCCGCCAAATCAGGGGCACGCGAACGGTTTTTGCGGGAAGCGCAAGCTGCCGCCGCCATCGAACATCCGAACGTCGTCTCCATCCTCCATGTGGGGGAAGATCGCGATGTTCCTTATCTCATCATGCCGTGGCTGAAAGGAAAGAGCCTGGAGGACCGCTTGCGCGAAGACCCTCCGCTTGATGTCGGCGAGTCAGCGAGACTCGGAAGCCAGGTCGCTGCGGGGCTCGCGGCCGCGCATCAGCAAGGATTGATCCATCGCGACATCAAGCCTGCCAATCTTTGGCTGGACGAATCCGGACAGGTCAAGATCCTCGATTTCGGACTCGCTCGCGATTTGACGGATGAAGTCCATCTGACGCATTCCGGCATGATCCTCGGCACGCCGTCCTACATGTCGCCGGAGCAAGCGAACGGCGAGCAAGTCGATCCTCGATGCGATTTGTTCAGCCTCGGCGTCGTTCTGTACCGGATGACGACAGGTCGGCTGCCGTTTCGCACGGGAAGCGTCATGTCGGCATTGGCGTCGCTCGCAATAGACACGCCCGCGTCGCCGCAGTCCCTGAATCCCAGCATTCCGAACGAGCTTTCCGAATTGATCTTGGCGCTCCTCGAGAAGGAACCAGCCAAGAGGCCATCCTCGGCAATTGAGATCGCGGAGCGCTTGCGGTTCTTGGAACGCTCGCCGAATGCGGAGCATGACAACGGCTCTACCCTGAATTTGTCCGCGGGAGTTGAGGCGGGGCCGCATGCAATCGAAGCCATGGAGCCGACGTCAGCGAAACGCCGGCCTCAGCGCAAGTTGTTGGCCCTCGGATTCATCGCCTTCCTGGTGGCGGCGAGCACCATCTTTTTCATGCGCACGCCGACGGGGACAGTGCGAGTCGAGATCCTTGACGACAGCATCGAAGCGACGCTGACGAAGAACGGCGCCGTGTTCAAAGGAACCGAAAAGTCAAACCCGATTGCCGTGGCGGTCGGAGACCACACGCTGAAAGTGCGACACGGAGATTTGGAGTTCGAGACGAAGCAATTCGTCCTCAGGAGGGGCGACACGGTCCATCTCAAAGTGGAGTTGTTGCCAGGGAAAATTCAGGTCGTCGAAGGGGACCGAGTCATCGGCGAAGAGAACCTGCACGCAAGCGATCCCGACCGACGAGCCGCCGAGTATGTGCTCTCGATCGGCGGAACGGTGAAGATCGACGACCAAACTCGCGATCGAACAGAGACGCGTGATCTGCCCCGGAAGAAATTCAAGTTGACCGAAGTGAGCCTGACGGAGAACCAGAAGGTCGACGACCGCGGGTTGGCAAATTTCGATGGGTGCAAGGACCTGAAGTTCATCGATTTGGGAGGCACCAAAGTCGGAAACGCGGGTCTGGTCCATTTTCGTCAGTGCCGCGATTTGAACACGCTCTGCCTGTGGAACACGCATGTCACGGACGAAGGTCTTGCACACTTCAAAGACTGCTCCGAGCTATCGGTGCTCTTTCTCTGGGATACGCAAATATCCGATGCTGGATTGGCACATCTTAAAGACTGCCGAAAGCTGAAAGAAATTCGGTTGCTAAGAACCAAAGTCACGGATGCGGGGCTTGTGTGCTTTGAGCATTGGAAAGATCTGACTTTGGTGGATCTCAGCGACACTTCCGTGACCGATGCCGGCCTCGTACACCTCAAAGGCTGCAAGGCGCTGACTGTATTCGGCGTCAATGACACGAAAGTGAAGGATGCGGGCCTTGCGAACTTCCGAGGCTGCTCCGCCTTGAGCAAGATCTACGCATGGAACACCGATTTGAGCGACCCTGGGTTTGTTCATTTCAAGGATTGCGTCCACATTGCAGAATTGCACATCTGGAAAACCCGCATTGGAGACCAGGGTCTATCCGCTTTCAAGAACTGTAAGAACTTGAAACTCGTCTACGTTCAAGACACTTTAGTTGGCGATTCCGGACTGGAGCATCTCAAGAACTGCAACGCAATCGAATGCCTCGACGTATCCCGTACGCGGGTAACGAATGCAGGCCTGGCTCACCTCAAGGATCACGCGAACCTGCATGAGCTTCTTCTGAACGGCCTCTCAATTACGGACGCAGGATTGATTCACCTTCATTCTTTGAAGGGCCTGCGGAAGCTTCATCTTCGTGGAACGAAAACTTCGGCAGCCGCCCTGGAAAAACTGCGGAAAGCACTCCCCGACTGCGTGGTGTATCACGACGGCAAGGACTCTCGAACTCGCGTCGATGAACGCAAGAAAACCGAACCCCTCGCTAACCATCCCGACCGCAAGGCCGCGGAATACGTGCTGTTCATGGGAGGAAGCGTGCGAGTGATCCATCAAACCGCGACCGATCGGAAGCCGACGACTTGCCTGGGACGGCCTTGCTCACGGGCTTCAGCCTCATGGAGATCAAGAAAGCGGACGAATCGGGGTTGGCGAACCCGCGAAAAGACGTCCCAACTACCGTCCTCTACTCGACGCGATCGAAACCTTGGCGGCCCCAGTGAACGAGCAGTTCGGCTCTGCTGTTGACGCCGAAGCGGCGATACAGAGCGGTGACGTATTCGTGGACCGTTGCTTTGCTGAGCCCGAGCCTGACGGCAGCTTGCTTTTCGCTGTCCCCCTCCATCAGGCATTGGAGCGTTTGCTGCAACCTCGGGGATAGGTCGGAAATGCGAGCTTCGCCCGGCGCTGCGAGTTGCCTGCCCACCAAGGGCCGCAGTTCGTGGAGGAGCCAATAGCAGTATTGACGTTCTCTCGCCGTGAATTTGCGGTCCTTGAGCGTGCGAGTCAGTGCGAACGCGAGGATAACATCGGGGCCGGCATCTGTCGCTGTGTAGCCGAAATACAAGGATGAATCCGACCGCGTCGGTCGACGGAATTCATTGAAATGGGCGGATCGATACCATTCGCGGTCGCTCACCATCTGGGCGCGGTCGGTCGCGAGGAGCGATGGCCCCGCGCGGAAGAGATCCGCCATGCGTTCCCAATGCGGATCGGTGCTGAAGCCGCATTCCTCGAGGTGGCGTTGTCGATACTCGCGGTCCTTCGGGTCAAGCCAACCGATGTCCACATCGCCTACGGGTCGCGGGCACTCGGAAAGTGCGTCGTGGAACTGCGCCGAAGTGCCGACCATCGCTCCGAGATTTCGCAACAGCGCCGTCAGCAGGTGAATTCGCCATCCTGCCGCGTCTCTTCCAAGATCCCGGCACTCGCCGATCAGGCGATAGATCTGCACCAGATCGTCGGCTTTCAGTCGCTGCGTTTTGCTCATGGCGATTCGGAATTCCGATGTCGTCCGATCTTGAACCGGGAAACGGGAGTACGCCAAGCAACGATGGCGCCCACCTGTTTAGAGGGATTGCACGGAGTTCGGCTTCATTGCATCATCGCCTCTCGATCCGGACGCAAAATGAAGATTTCGTCATGATATCAAGATCCTGAACCTAAGGAATCGGCCATCCAACGACAACCTTAGGGGTGTATCCGGGATCGAATTGTTTTTCGGTTTGTCCGCTTTTGCGACGGCTTTTCGATTCGACAGTTGTAGCCCGCTTGATCCGGGATGCTGACGGTTGAGTTGGCGCTCACGGAAGCGAAAGCGGTCCCACCAGAAATGGCCATGCGGCACGAAGGTTGCTTATGTTTCGTTTCGATCGCCTTGGAAAAGCTGGTCACGCAAGCAAGGTCGCGAAGCCGCGATTGGAGTCGCTTGAGGACCGCCTGCTGCTTTCCGCGAACTCCGTGTTGCTCAGCGACCCGCTGCCGTTCGTCGGCCCCGCAGCGGAGCAAGGAAGCGACACCAACAATCCTTTAGTCAACCAGGACCTTGGCGGCGGCAACCATCAGCGCCCCGAGGGCGGGTGGGGAACCAATGGGACCACCGTCGATGGTCGCGTCTACCCCATCATCTACGACAACGAGAATCGGCCCTATATCCATGACAACAACGGCCAGCGCGTCTACATCGATCTGGAGAATGTCCGGGGCGACGAACCTGTCGAGGTGAGCGGAGCGTTCTTGACCGCACCCCGCGACGAAGGGGCAGTGGTGCCTACCGACGTTGCCGGTTCATTCTTGTGGGGCGCCTTCGCGGGCGACGGGATCGAATCGCGCGATGTCGTACACCGACATCAAACAGGTGGAATCGCCGACCTGCGTTTTCGCTTCGGTGTTGTCGGCCGTGGCTCGCACCGATTTCGATTTGGCGAGCGGCATCAAACTCCATCGCTTCGTCAGCGCCGATACGGCTCTATATAAGGTGCGAATGTTCAAGGCGGATGCGTCCGGGACTTGGCGGACGCATTGGATCGACGTGGAATGGAACGGCACGGCGAGGCCCACGGATCTGCAATCGACGACTCCGGGCGAATTCTGGATGACGCTGTACCAGCGAGCCTACTTGTCGCCCTTCAACTGGGTGGGGGAGAACTACGCGTCCTGGGAGAACGCATTTCGGTCGCTCACCGGGCGGGGTATTTCGTCGTTCGCGACGGCGGGCGATGCGATCACGCCGGCGCTGTCGATCAAGATGTGGCTTGGCTTCGGCGTTCCCTTGGTTGCGGGGACGCCATTCGAGGGTTCCTTCGTTCTCGGCAGCCACGGACTGATCAGGAACCATGCATACACGATTATCGGAATCGAAGCGGCTCAAGGCGATTCTTCGGGAGCAAACACCTACGTCACTTTGCGAAATCCGTGGGGACACGACACTTCATGGCAAGTGTTCGATACGGACGGCAATGGGGCATTGAGTTCCGCGGAGCAAGTCAGCAAACGGAATGGCCTAGACGGCAACGACGACGGATTGATTCGGATCCCTTGGCAAAACTTCTCTCAGTTTTTCTCGCGTGTCTACTTTTCGGCAAATCTGACGGGAGCTCCATCGAACAAGCCGCTTCCCGCACCTCCTGTCTTCAACACGCCTGAACCAGGGACGTTGACCATCCGAGCCGGGCAATCGCTTGGTCCCATCGATTTTTCGGCAAAGTCGTCCTACGGTGTCGGCTTGTTCTACTCCGTGCTTCCGCAAAGCAACGGACGAACCTTGGGATATGTCAACGTCCAGTCAGGCCAATTCACCTGGGAACCGACGAGCCAACATTCCGGCACCTACTACATCACGGTGGTCGCTCAGAATCACAATTCGCTGGCAACCGCAGCGCGCACGATCGTGGTCGACGTGCTCAGCAGCACTCCAACGATCTCTTCGCTCAGCAGCAGCCACGGTTTGACGACGACCGCAGGGACGGATCTGATCACGTTGACGGCGAATGGCGTATCGTCTCCGACCGGCCGCATCGACATCGTCCGATTCTACCGCGACAGCAATCGCAACGGAGTTCTGGATTCCGTGGATGCCCTCATGGGATCCGACACGAGCGCGAGCGGCGGATGGACATGGACGGGATACATCCCAGGCGGCGTCATCGGGACGAATCGGTTCTTCGCCCAAGCCGGCTGGACCTCGTTTTCGGACAACTTCGCCAGCACCGCCGTCTCGACGACTATCTCATTTGCCGCACCGCCCTACATCGCTCCTGCCGCGATTCCGATCACGAACGAACTGCTCGCCACGCCTGCCGCGAGTTATCACCAACGTCCGTTCGACACCACTCGCGACTCGGCCGGCAACGTCTATTTCTTCTGGAACGTGCCTGCGGGGTACTCCGGCGCCGGCGCATGGATGCGGAAGTTCAGTCCAACCGGGACGGCGCTGACGGGTGCAATCCAACTCAAATCGGGAGTCGAGTTCTACGACATCGAAATGCTCCCCGACGGATACTTCGCGGCAGCATATGGTTCGCTGTCGATTCAGTGGTTCAACCCCAATGGAGTCCCGACCACCGCGAATCCCTACACGCTTGCCGTCCCCGTCAGCGACAACTCGGTTCGCATGTCGGCGAATGCCCAGGGCCACCTTCTTGTCACTTACCATAACGGTGGATATTTCGACGAGAACATCGACGCATTCTCCATCGATCACCAAGGAAACATCACGCGTCAGCCTTGGGTCGTCAACAGCCATCGCAACGGGATGCAGAAGTACCCTACGACCGCGTTAAACGCGGACGGGCGTGGGATCATTGCCTGGACGGATTTCGACCAAAGCAAAATCATGTATCGCTTGGTCGACACGTACGGCCAATACGCGGGAGACGAGCGGGTCGCATCCAGCATCACCAACGGGAGCATTCAAGCGGACAATCCGATGGCATCGACGGTGCTGCCCAACGGCGACTTCATCCTCGCCTGGTCGACGGGGTCCGACATCTACGTTCGGCGATTCACGAGTGCCGGCGATCCCATCGGTTCGGAATTCCGGGCCAACACCGACCGCGGCGCGAACAAAGCAATTCCGAAGCTCGCATCGAATGCACTGGGCTGGTTTGCAGTTGGCTGGACGAGCTACGGTCAAGATGAAAGCGGCGTCTATAACGGCGGAGCCTATGCTCAAGTCTTCGGCCCCAACGGCGTCGCGGCAGGACCTGAATTCCGGGTCAACCAAACAACGGCGTACTACCAGTACATCATCGGCATGGTGATGGACGCTGATTCGGACCTTACGTTCGGCATGTGGAATGGCGGATTCGGCAGCCCGAACCTCGACAACGGCTTGATCCGCTTCTACCGGACCAACATCGCTCCGACATTCACGGCCCAACCCGGTTTCAACCTTTCGGAATCGGCGACGCTGGGCCAAATCGTCGGCTACCTCTCGCCCTATGTGTTTGATGCGGATGGCGATTCAGTCACTTTCCAAGCCATGAACACGTCGCCGTTCGCCGTCTCTTCCGCGGGTATGGTAACCCTCGTCAACCCGGTAGCACTGGATCGCGAAACGACCCAGTATTACTTTGTTCCTGTCAAGGTTACGGACGGCTCGGGAGCAAGCGAAACGGTTTCCGTTTACATCAATATCCTCGATGTGGACGAAGCCCCCGCCATGCAACCTCGGGAGTACGAAATCGGCGAATGGGATGGCAACGGAACCCATGTCGGATTCATGGAAGCGTTCGACCCGGAACGCAAGGCCATTACCTACATCATTGAAGACGACGGCCCCTTCGACATCGACCCGATCACCGGCGCCATTCGCCTCACCGATCGTACGCGAATCGACTTCGAACAGAACGCCACGTGGAACGTCCAAGTCAAGGCGATCGATGGCCCCAGCGGCGCCGGAACCACGGCAACGGCAACGATCCGAATTCGCAACGTCGATGACTACGCCGCAGTGCGAGGCGAATTCGGGTTCAAGTCCGGCGGTTCGTTCTACGCCAACTCGTACGGTTACCAGGAAAAGTGGTTCCTCGATCGAACCGGAGCGTGGCATGTCATTCTGCCCAACGGCGACATCCGCAAGGCCGACAAAGGCCCCAATTTGCCCCAAGGCACGCTGATCGGGAACGTGGGATCGGCGGCCCACGCGAATCCCTCACTGTTCCTTAGCGCGGCGACGAGCCTTTCCGCTTCATCGCAGGCAGGTCTTTCGCAGCTTCGAGCGACGCATGGCTTCCGCTTCCAATCCTCGCTCTTTGAGAATGCGAACGGCTTCAAGGAGAAGTGGTTCGTCGATCGAGCCGGCTCGTGGCATGTGCTTTTCCCGGACGGCACGATCCGCAAGGTGGACGCCGATCGCCTGGATCGCGGCACCATGGTGAGCCAAGTCGATCCGCTGGTCTACGACGATCCGTCGTTGCTGTTCAACGCGCCCATCAGTCTCTCCACGCAAGCAACCGATGCGTTGTCCCAGCTACGTCATGACAATGGCTTCTATCTCTCAGGGTCGTACTACGAAAACTCCAGCGGTTTCCGCGAGAAGTGGATCAAGGATCGCACCGGCGCTTGGTTCGTCTTGCTTCCCAATGGCGAACTGCGGAAAGTCGATGCGGGTTCGCGACTCAATCAGGGGACGCTGAAAGCAACCGTCAGTGTGCTCGTCTACGACGATCCGAACCTGCTGCTGAAGGCGCCAGCGAATCTCAGCCAAGCCGAGTCCGATGGCCTCTCCCAACTTCGCCGCGACAACGGCTTCAAACTCGCCGGCTCGCTTTACTTCAACTCCAGCGGATACCAGGAAAAGTGGATCCAGGACCGAACCGGCGCTTGGTTCGTCCTGCTTCCGAACGGCCAACTGCGAAAAGTCGATGCAGGCTCGAGGCTCGATCTCGGCACGCTAAAGGCGACAGTCAACAAACTGGTTTACGACGACCCCGATTTGTTGCTTACCGCAGCGATGTCTCTTTCGACCGAGGCACAAAATCAACTCTCGCAACTGCGACGCGACCATGGCTTGTTCGTCAACGTCAATGATTGGTTCAACGCTTACGGTTATCGCGAGAAGTGGCTGCAGGACCGCAGCGGAAAATGGTTTGTGCTGCTTCCCAACGGCGAGCTGCGTCAAGCCAACGCCGGAGCGAACCTCCGCGACGGCTCACTCCTCACGACGATCGACGTGGCAGCCTACGACGACGTCAAGCTGCTGACTGCGGCCGCCGTAACGCTGCCGACGGCTACGCAGACGACCATCGCTCAGCTCAAGACCGACTACGGCTTCCAACTCAAGGGATCGCTGTACTTCAACTGGTATGGCTACCGCGAGAAGTGGTTCGCCGATCGAACAGGGGCGTGGTACGTCATTCTGCCGAATGGGCAAATCCGCAAGGTGGACGCTGGCGGCAATCTGACCGCGGGATCCTTGAAGGGAAGCGTTGATCCGCTCGTCTGGGACGATCCGAACGCTCTCTTTGCCTAAATGGGGTCGGTCGAACACGCAAAGCTGCGTGCCCATCGACTCATTGCCTGCTAATTCCGCAACTTCTTCTTGAGGACGATTTTCCCGATCTTGCCGCTCGCCATGTCGTTTTGCGGAAGAATGACCTGTGCGAGGATTTGTTCGCCTTTTTCGAGCCTGCATTTCGGCAACGGGCCGCCCCCCTTCTGGCCGGAACCGAAATGTGCGGATTTCAGGAAAACGTCGTCCCGATCGAAAACGCTGGCGGCGTATTCGTATTTTCCGCCGTCGATTTCTACGCGATTCAATGCTTTGAGTTTCAGAATCGGCCAATCGTAATAGTAGAACGTGTTTTTTCCATTGTTGAAGACCATCACTTGAACGTCGACCAACTCGAAGTCGTTGCTGAAATCTCCCAATTGAAACATCGACTTATGTGAATTGAAGTCTTTGTAGGTAGTTTCTTCCACGGCGAGCTTTGGCGGATCGATCTCGCCCTTCTCCGCCACGTCAAGCGTTCCGCTGTTGAATTCGGACGGCAAGTAGCTGAACGTCACCCGAGCGTTACGGCCCGCCGTGAAGAAGTAAGGATTCGACTTGATAGGCTCCCCAAGGTCGAAGATGGGGCAATCATGGATTTCCAGCCGGTTGTTTCCGTCCTTGCTCGGCTGAAACCTGAAGGTCTCGGTACTGCCGTTGCCGACAGTGCCGACATAGAAGTAATTCACGTAAATGCGGGCAGGTCTGAGTTTGCCGCTGGTCTGGTTTCGACGAGTAACCGAAATGGTCGATATGCCGGACATGCCGCCCTGGCCGAACGTCGGCGGAGCAACCAACGAGGCTGACGACAACACCACGGCAATGATTGCGGCCAGCTTTTGCGCAGGAAACGGAACTTGCTTCATGCCATCCTCCGAATTCGGTGCGTCTCTACGCCGTCGATGTCATGTTCCAACACGCGTCGAAAGTCCCTTCAGGCAGGGAAATCGAGTTTTCTCAGTCGCGAAACGCCAAATCAGGCCGTTCAAGAGGCCGTCGCTGAGCTGTGATGAAAAGGGCGAGTATTCAATCTAACCGATTTCGCTTACATCGCAAACGACTTCATAGAGAGTTGGACAAAAGCAACCCCCGTTGCGCGCGGTGGCGATACGAAGCAATGTCGGCCTCGCGCAACGATGGTGGTACGTTGAGTCCAAGCTACTCCGAGCGAAACTTCGTTCTCGGACGCTGATATTCCATTCGTTCGTCGAATGCCGGCATTTTCAGACGCCTCAAAATCCTCGTTGGATGGAAACGGAAATGAGGCCGGGCTGGGTCGAACAGCGGTTTGACGTTTTCGGTTTTCGCTCCTACGATGGCGGAGACTCGAATTCCTCTTTCGAAGCCAGATTCATGCGAACCCTGATGTTGATTCCGATCGTCATTCGCGCGGCGCAGGGAGTGCGCCTTCGCCAATGCGTCGAATTTTCGGGAGTCTGATTCCGGGGTCGTTTGCGACATCCGTTCAGCGATGGCCCTGGAGGCTCCCGTCTCCAGGGCTTTTTCATTGGACCATTCATGAAGCGCATCGACATCTACGACACCACGCTCCGCGACGGCAGCCAAGGAGAGGGGGTCAACTTCTCCCTCCAAGACAAACTCCTCATCACCAAACGCCTCGACGAAATGGGCGTCGATTTCATCGAAGGCGGCTATCCGCTTTCCAATCCGAAGGACTACGAGTATTTCCGCGAGGTCCGCAAGCTCTCGCTGAAGCATGCCAAGGTGGCCGCCTTCGGCATGACGAGGCGGAAGAATTGCTTGCCGGAAGACGACACCTGCATCAAGGCGCTGCTCGAGTCGGAGGCGCCCGTCGTCACCATCGTCGGCAAGACGTGGGACATGCATGTGCATGAAGTGCTCAGCGTCTCGCTTGACGAGAATCTGGCAATGATCCGCGATTCGGTCGGCCATTGCAAAGCGAAGGGGCGGCGCGTCGTTTACGATGCGGAGCACTTCTTCGACGGCTACCGCGCCAACCCCGAATATGCGATCAGCACCCTGAAGGCAGCCTGGCAGGCCGGCGCGGAAACCATCGTTCTCTGCGACACCAACGGCGGCACGCTGCCGACGCAGGTTGCCGAGCGCGTGCGGGCGATCCGCCAGGCGATCCCGGAAGCGAACATCGGCATCCACTGCCATAACGATTGCGAACTCGCTGTCGCCAACACGCTGGTTGCCGTCAGCGAAGGGGCGACGCAGGTGCAGGGGACGATCAACGGCATCGGCGAACGCTGCGGCAACGTCGATCTCATCAGCGTCGTCGCCAACCTTGCGATCAAGATGCAGGGATACGACGTTCTCCGCAAGGAAAGTTTGCCTCACCTGACGAGCCTCTCGCGCTACGTCTATGAATTGGCGAACATGAACTTCCGCAACGGTCAGCCGTTCGTCGGCATCAGCGCGTTCGCTCACAAGGGCGGGATGCACGCGCATGGCGTCGCGAAGTTGGCGTCGAGCTACGAGCACATCGATCCGACGATCGTGGGGAACCAACGCCGAATCCTCATCAGCGAGCTTTCGGGGCAGTCGAACATCTTGGCGAAGACCACGAAGTACGCGATCGCCAACGACAAGGAAACGCTGGTCAAGCTGCGCCAGGCCGTGGAAGCCCGCGAAAACGAGGGCTACGAATATGAGGCGGCCGAGGCGTCGTTCGACCTTCTGACGAAGAAGACGCTCGGAATCTATCGCCCGAAATTCGAGCGGCTCGCGTACCATGTGAATGTCGAGGTGGACCGCGACGGTCGCGTGCTGAGCGAAGCAACCGTGAAGGTGCGCGTCGAAGGCGAAGCCGAGGTGCAGCACACGGTGGCCGAAGGGGATGGCCCGGTGGATGCCTTGAACAAGGCGTTGCGAAAAGCGCTGCGGCAATCGTATCCGTTGCTCGACGGCATGGAACTCGTGGACTACAAGGTGCGCGTGGTGAATTCCAAAGCCGCGACGGCAGCCCGGGTCCGCGTCGTGATCGAATCGCGCGACAAGCAGGACATCTGGAGCACTGTCGGCGTCAGCGAGAACATCATCGAAGCCAGTTGGCTGGCGCTGGTCGATTCGATCGAGCACAAGCTCTTCAAGGACGAGGACGCGAAGTAAGGAAAGAGCCGCGCGCAGTAAGCGGATCGACATGGCGAAGCAGATCCGCTTACTGCGTGCGGCTCCCTAGATTGCGATGGCATTTATCCGATTCAGTTTGCTGTTCTTGGTGATTTCTACCGCCGCCGTCCATGCCGATGGGCCGCGGCGGGTTTATGTGCTGCATTCGGGCGTGCATATCTATTACGCGGATCGGGATAAAGATTACGCGGCCAAGGTGCTGCGACGCGAGTTGCAGGATCGTGGCATTCGCGAGACGGATCTCGTCGTCATTCCGAATCCGTTTCCGACGGCATCGAAGGAGGATCGCTTCCCGCGCGATGGGTTGCTGATGTTTCTCGATGCGTCCGATCCCAAATCGAAGTTTTCGCAAGATGCGTATCGCCGATTCGACAAGGCATTAGCGGATGCGAAGGTCTGCGAGGACGCGCGTATCGTCTGGATTGGCTACAGCGCCGGCGGGCAGGTTGGGATGACGATGGCGTATCTCGCAAACCATCTCCATGATTATCCTGAGCTGGCGAAAGCCGCGAAGAAGCGGACCTTCGAAGCGGTATTCGCCATCGGCTTCGCCGACGGGGACGGATACGACGCCGGCGAGCGTGAAGCTTTGCTGCTACTGTTCGCGGGAGGATCAGGTGGTGCAGCTTGCGTGCGGGTTCACGCCGGTGTTGCCGCTGTTGGGTTACGCCACGACAATCCGTCCTGCCCCCTCGCGGCCTCGCGACAACACGATGGTGCGTTGGTTTCAGGGCATCCAGCATCCGGATTGGATTCATGAGGATCGCGTGATCGATCGCTTGCTGCAAGACTTGGAACATCGGCAACCGCCTCTCTGGCGCCGCACCCCCTCCGCACTGCCGACGATCGGGCTTGCGCAAGCGATTTGCGACGTGCTCGCGGATCGGTGCCGCGTGAGCCTTGAAGATCCTCCGGAAACGTCGCCGAAGAAAGGGCTTGCGCCGCGATGAATGCCGCCAATCCTGGAAAACGAAAAACGCTGCTGACGCTGCTCGGCATCATGTTCGGCATGGCGGCGTTCGGCGTCGTCTTCGTCCTGACCACGATCGATCGACGCAGGAAAAACGATCTGCCGCCGCTGCCGAAGCATCATCATCCGGGCGAATTACGGCTGCTGGGTCATGTTCCGGCGAAGTGTTCCGTGCTCGGAGCCCTGCATCTGCGCGAGCTGCGATACGAAGCGGGAACGAAGCCGTTGCTCGAATCGCCTCGCCCGCCGATGGTCGAAGCGGTCCTCGGCAACCTGCAACGCTGGACCGGCCAAAAGTCGGCCGCATTCGACTACGTCGCTGTCGGCGTGATGGACCTGTCCGACGGTCCTGTTCTCTACTTGCTGGTACAGACGGGACAACGTTTCAAACCGACGGAACTGGTCCGCAAGGCGGGCAAAGAAGAGATTCATCGCGGCAAACCCATGGCGCGATTCGCGATCGAAGCCGGCGGCAATGGTCGGCTCTGGGCATTTTCCGACCGCGTGTTCGCTGTCGTCCTACGACGCGACGGCGGAGCGAACGAAGACCTCGATGCGATCCCGCTGACGCCTCGCATCAGCCTCGAAGGTACGTCCGACCCATTGCGGCAGGCGATTCTGCATCGCCTCGATGGACGCAGCTTGATATGGTTCGCCGCCCTAACCGGCCCCGCCCCATCGGAATGGGCGCCGTTGCTCGGCCTGAAAAGCGACATGACGAAACTGCCCGCGCAGGTTGTTGCGGCGGGACTCATCCCGCAAGAGCAACTGACTATCGTCGGCCAAGCATTCGGCGGCACTCCCGACCGTGTCGCGAAATTGAACGAATCGCTTCAAGCGATCAAGTTGCCGGAGGATTTGTCGTTGAAATCCGAGAGCCCGCCCGCCGAGGTGCGAGACACTGACCAATGGCTCAGTTTCCAACTTCGCGGTTCGGTGGATGCGATTCGCAAGCTGCTTCCCGCACGCTGAAGCATATGCAGCACTTGCAGCACTTGGCTGGAATCAACAACGACATGTCCAAGCGAGGAACCGCCGATGCGATCGATTGCGGCCAAACATCCCGAAGCCGTCATGCGTGCGGTTCTCGGTTTCCTCGCCGTCGCCCTTCTCGCTTCTCCAATCGCAGCACAGAACCAAGAAAAGAAAGGAGGCGTAAGCGTCCTCGTGGATTCTTCCGATGCACCCGAGACAGCGGAGTGGGGGAAGAAGGCTGCAGCGCTGGTCGAGAAATGGCATCCGCTCATCTCCGACATGCTGCCTGGAGGAACCAAGCAGGCGCCCAAGGAAGTTCGGATCGTCTTCAAGAAGGATATGAAAGGCGTCGCTCACGCCTCGCGATCGACGATCACGATCGCCGCGAAGTGGATCAAGGATCATCCGAACGACTACGGTATGGTCGTCCATGAACTGACCCACATCATCCAAGGTTATCCGCGTTACGACCCCCCATGGTTGGTGGAAGGCCTCGCGGATTACGTCCGCTTCGCCCATTTCGAGCCAAAAGTTCGGATCGATGTCGATCCGAAGAAAGCGAGCTACCGCGACAGCTATCGGACGACGGCGAAGTTTCTGATGTGGATCGAGAAAAACCACGACAAAGACATCATCCGCAATTTGGACGACGCCCTTCGGGGGAAAAAGTACGGGCCGGAATGGTTCCAAGAGCGCACGGAGAAGACGGTCGACGAACTTTGGAACGATTTCGCCGCGAATGAGGAACGCTTGCAACGAGAACGGCGAAAGCGAGCAGGCAACTGAATGGGCTTCTCGCCGAATTTAGCGTCGGCGCAGCTTCTCAGCCCTTTTCTGCACCTCGGAAATGCGGTCGAACAGGACCTGCAAGGCTTGCTCGCGCGGCATGTCGGCTAGCGGAGCCGAATCGAAAGGCTCTCCGATGCTTACCGCACAAGTGCCCTTGCGTGCCGGAAGAAACAGCGGAGCGAGTTTTGGGGCCTTTTGATGTACAGGCCAAGCATCGTACGGTCCGGCGATGCCTACAGGCAGAATCGGAGCCCGTGATTTGCGAATCAGCAGGTGCACTCCAGGCTTCAAGGGATGCATCTCTCCGTCGGGAGTTCGAGCCCCCTCCGGGAACACGAGAACCGCTTTGCCGAGCGAAAGTTGTTCCGCAACGGTGCGAATGCCCTCTTTACCCACGCCCTCCTGATCGATCGGAACCGCATGCAGGCTGCGGATCAACCAGCCGAAGAAGCGATTCCGAAAAAGGGTCTTACGGGCCAAAAAGACCAAATGCCGTTGAAACGGCAGAGCGACCATCGGCGGATCGAGAAAGCTCTGGTGATTGGCGAGCACCAAAAGCGGGCCGGATTTCGGGATGTTGCGTGCCCCTTCAAAGCGGTAGCTGAAACCCAGCACCGAGACCGTCGCGGCGATGTTGGAACAGAAACCAAACCACATCCGCGAGGCCAGCGTTGGCGGGAGAGGATCGTTGGCGTCAACAGTCCGATTCATTTCGCCGATCTCCGCGAATAGGTCATTCGAAAGCTTGAGCCCGCTTCAGCACGATCTCTTCCATCATGCGCACGACGTTTTCCAAAGACATCGCAGTGCTGTCGATGCGAATCGCATCTGCCGCCGGCCGCATCGGGGCGATGTCTCGGCTCGCATCCCGAGCGTCGCGCCGCCGCTGAGCGTCGAGGATATCTTGGTACGCAACCGTTTCCCCTTTCGCCAGCATCTCGCGATGCCGGCGCTGGGCACGCTCTTCATCCGAGGCTTCGAGGAAAAACTTCGCGTCAGCATTCGGGAACACCACAGTTCCCTGGTCGCGCCCCTCGCAAACCATATCGCGTCCGGAAGCAATCTCGCGTTGCCATCGCACGAGTTGGGCCCGAACCGCCCGACTGTCGGCAATCTTTCCCGACAATGCCGTGATCTGCGGCGTGCGAATGAGCCCCGTGACGTCTTCACTGTTCAGCAAGACGCGGCCGGCAGGCAGGTCAAGTTGCATACCTTGCAGCAAACCTACGAGAAAGGTCTCGTCGTCCAGCGAACCGGACTCGCGAAGGGCGGCGAGCGTAACAGCCCGGTACATCGCGCCGGTATCGAGAAACTCGAATCCGAGGCGATGTGCGAGCATCTTCGCGGCGCTGCTTTTTCCCGCCCCAGCCGGACCATCGATGGTGACGATCATGAGCATCAGTGTATGGCGAAGGAGCTGCGATTGAAGCGGGACGGGAACATGTCTAAAGGTCATTCGATGTCGGAAGGCTCCCTACCTTCAAACTGCCAATTTGGCACAACGAAAGCATTTTCGGCGTATCCCCCTTGTGCCGCCCGTGCATCGCCGGGCCGCCATTCTCCAAAAACTTTGCTCGGCCAGCTGCAATTGCCGAAGGACTTTCTACGATGCTGGGCAATGGCAAGCTGCCCGATTCGGACCGACGAGGTCGCGGACAGGCCGGATACTGCCTGCGCGAGCGGGCCAAAACGGCGGAAATGAGGGCCAGATGTTTCGACGTTTGAGCGGATGGCTCCGTTTAGCGGTCGTACTTTCGGGCCTTTGGCTGATAAGCATTTCACTTTACGCAGGATATTCCTGGGTCTACGCGGATTCGGTCGATTCCATGTTCTTCTACCGCACGCTGCCCATGGGCGCCGTCGAAGCCGTCGTGGACCGAAACCCACCTCAAGGCGTCATTTACAGCCAAGCGCCGACGGTGCATTTCATGTGGGGTTGGTTTTGGTCGATCCTTGGCGGCGTGTGGTTGGCCATTCTCATCTTGGCAATTGGCCCCGCGTGGATTGCCAGGGGCTTCGATTGCAAGCCGGCATCGCCCCAAGCCTAAACGCCGACTCCGATGGTCGCGGCTCGTCAAACTAGGAAAACGGCAACGAAGCCGACGCGCGGAACTTGAGAATTTCTCGCGCGTTTTATGCTCCCTCTCTGGAACCTCGCCCCTTTTTCCGGCATCCTTGAACAAAAAGCGGTTCCTTGTGCGAATCCGAGTCTCGCATTAGGATAAAATGGGTCCATTGAAACGCACCATTCTCGGCGACCGCAGTTTCGCATCTTCGAGGCACACCATGTCTATGCATCAAAGTCGGCTGGGCATCGGCGGATTGTCGCTTGGCTCCTTGCTGGCCTTTGCCTCCGCAAGCCAGGCTCAGGTGAACCCGTACTTCATCTCGCCGCAGCAGTACTGGTACAACATGCAGATGGCGAGGTACTACAACCCCGGCTATTCCAACGGTTTGAACGGTGTGGGCGCGGGAGTCAATCCATACACGCCCTTCGTCTCCGCAGGCGTCAGCCCCTATCAGACGAGCACGAACCCGTATACACCCGGAGGCGGAATCTACGGCGCCAATCCCTACGACACGGGTGCCGGCAACCCCTACAACCCGTTCTTCTACGGCAGCGGCCTCGGCGCCACCGGCGGCTCCCTCTACGGCTCTGCCGAGATGGCGAAAGCCTTCGGCAACGTCATCACCAGCCAAGAACAAGCCCGCATCATGCGGCAACAGGCCATGCAGGCCGCGATCGACACGCAGCGCAAGCGGTTCGATTTCGAGTTGTACAAAGCGGCCAACACGCCGACCTACACTGAAGAACAGATGAAGATCGCTCGCCAGGTCCACAAGCGGATTCTGTCGAACTCATCGCCAAGCGAAATCCTCAACGGCACCGCCCTCAACATTCTGTTGGATGATGCTCGCAAGTATCCCAACAAGAAGGTGTCGATGGATCCGATCCCACTGAGCGAGGATATTCTTCGCCGGCTCAACGTCACGGCCGGCCTGGGCAACATGGGCCTGCTCCGCGATGACGGCAAAGTCGCTTGGCCGGCGGCGCTGCAAGACATGATGACCGACGAGCAACGCCGGACCATTGAGACGCTGGCCCAGAACCTGATGACTGGCGCCAAGAACGGCAAGGTGGACGCCAACGCCCTTCGCGACCTCGGCAACACGCTTGACAAGACGCAGGCGAACCTCGTCAAGAAGGTGAACGAAATCCCGACCATCCAGTACCTGGAAGGGAAACGCTTCATCCGCGAATTCAACGACGCCCGCGTCGCCCTCGAACGCGGCGAAGCGAAGGCCCACTTCGGCTTCCAGGATTTCGTCCAGGGCGGCAAGACGATTCAGGAAGTGGTGGACTACCTCGTCAGCCGCGGACTCAAACTCGCCCCCGCCACCTCCGCCGACGAAGGCGCCTACCGCGCGTTCCACTCCGCCTTGGTCGCCTTCGACGTCGCCCTCAACACGCAAGCCGGAACGACGGCGCCCGAAACCAAGGAAGCCCCGTAACATTCTTTTCCCCCCTCTCCCGAAGGGAGAGAGAGCCGAAGCGAGACAACGCCCGCGAGCAATCGCGGGCGTTTTCGCTATCATGGCCGAGGATTCGAAACCTCAAGGAGGCCGTCATGTTGCGTCCGTTCGCCGCTCTCGCGATCGCCGTGGTCGGCCTCACGCGTGGCTTGTCTCGCCCGTCGCCACGCGCGCCCGGATTTCGTTCGCCCTGCCATCGAAAAGGGGACATCGAAGCGGGCTCGCCGCTCGATTGGTCGGCCTCTACCTCAAAGAAGATCGGGCATTTTCACACACGCGACAAGACCGACGAAGGCGTTCGCGAGTCGTTCGCCATGCAGATGAAGATCGTCTCGCTGGAAGCCGGGCGGAGATGAATCTGGAACAATCGCTCTTGTTCGAGCCGAAAGCCCTACTCGCTCCTTCGCGGAGAGTTCAAGCAAGCGGACAACTCGACCAAGCTCCACCTCACGCTCGAACGCAAGGGCAATGGATACCGCAAGACCCTGAGGGTGGGGAACGAAGTCCGCGAGACCGATGTCCCGGCGATCCATTACGCGCTCTCCGACGCGATGGCGTCCGAGGTCTGGATTCGCCGTGGGCCGAAGGAAGGCGATGAAATCACCTATCGCGATTTCGACATCCAAGAACAGAAGATCGAAGCGCGCGAAGGCGAAAATCCTCTCGGTGGCATCGCCAGCATTCCGGTGAAGTACTACGAGTCGATTCGCAATCCAAACGCGACATGCTTTCGATCCTCTCGCGCTACGACGACTTCCGGGCGCATGCTGTCGGGCAAGTTCGCCATCTTCGAACTACGGCTCGAAAGCGAAGCCGATACGAAGAACACCACCTTCAGCAAAGACCTCGTTGGTGCTCGGCATGAAAAGTCGATCGACAACTCGGCAAAACGGGCGAGGTAAAGGAACTCGTCCTCGAAATCGATCCGAAGGAAGGCGATGCCTTGAAAACGGCCCACAACCCAAACGATCGTCAAAGGCGACGGCAAGGTCGTGGTGAAATCGGCCAAGAAATACGGCAACGAAGAAGAAGGCGACCGAAGGAAATCGAAGAACCTTCGCGAAACGAATCCGCATGCGGTCGTCATCCGAAAGTGAAGGAACTGTCCGAGGCCGTCGGCGATGCGAAGACGCCGGAGGAGAAGGTGAAGCGGATCGTCGCCTTCGTGCATGGCTACGTTCGCCCGAGCCTGTCGGCTTCCGATGCCGAACATCCATGATCTGATGGAGAAGAAGAGGGCGATTACCGATCGCTGGCGTTGCGACGACGGAGCCTCGCCCGCGCCGAACGCCCGTCAACCTGCTCTACATCGGCGACGACCAGAAAGCCTTTGGCGGCCATGCGTGGAACGAAGTCGTGCTCAACAGCAGGTCCCGGTTGATGCGTCGATGGGGGAGACGAGTGCGCCACGCATCAGCGGCGAAACCACTGCCGTCGAAGAACCTGCTGACGACACTGGGCAAGCTGAACTTCCAGCTCGTCCGAATCGAAGTAAACAAAAATGGCTCCGGATGACGCGTGCCATGATGGCACGCGTTCGCCAACCGCTTTGAAAAATACGCATGGATGACCTCGATCGCTTCGCGTCGTACTCGTGCATGATTGGCTCACCGGCATGCGGCGAGGAGAAGGTGTTGGTCTTCTGCCGCAAATGGCCGAATGCTTCGCTTTACGCTGCTTTACCAGAAGGGCAAGCTGAGCGAGCCGATCGAACGGCTGCATCCGCGGACGAGTTTCCTGCAACGTTTTCCAGCATCTTTCGCTGGTATCGCTACGCTGCCGATCATGCCGTGGGCGGTAAGTGGCGGATGCCGGAGTGCGATCTCGTGCTCAGCAGCAGCCATTGCGTCGCCAAGGAGCGTGAAGCCGCCGGCGGGCGTGCCGCACACGTCTGCCTCTACGCCACCACGCCGATGGGCCCGCTGGCATGCGGAAGTCGATACGCAGCTGGCAGCGAGGTGAAGGGCTGGCTCGTCCGGTCGCATGCTCGCCGCCTTCATGACTGGGACCGCCGAACCGCGGATCATGTCACGCATTTCGTCGCGAACAGCAAGATTGTGCAGGCCCGCATTCAGGGAGTGCTATGGCCGATCGAGCGTTGTGATCCTATCCGCCCGTGGACGTCGATTACTACACGCCAGGAACGGCCCCACCCGGGATGCACTACCTGATCCTCTCGCGTTTCAGCACCCTACCAGCGCCTCGACCTGCGCCGTCGACGCCTGCAACGCGGCTCGGCAAACGCCTCGTCGTCATCGGTTCGGGCCAAGGACGAAGGCAAGCTCCGCGAACAAGCCGATTTCGACTGATCCAGGTCCTCGGCTGGCAAGACAACGGCGTGCTCCGCGACCACCTTCGCCGTTGCCAGGCGTTGCTCTTCCCCGGCGAAGAGGATTTCGGCATCGTCCCCGTCGAGGCCCAAGCATGCGGCACCCCGGTGATCGCGTTCGGCAAAGGCGGTGCGACGGAGACGGTCATTCCCCTCGGCGAATCGGACCATCCGACCGGCGTCTGGTTCGCCGAGCAAGCCGCGGACCCCTTGGCCGCGATCCGTCGCCTCGAAGCATCGCGTCCTCCAGGCCGCGCCCTGCGTCGGCATGCGGAGACATTCGCTACGAGCGATTCGAGCGGGAAATGTTCGACTACATCCGCATCGCCGCCCGAAGAGGGTAGTCCTCACGCGGAGCGTGAGTCGCTCCCCTCTCCCCTATGGGGAGAGGGTCTGGGAATGGGGTATAGCCTGCGGCGACCTGCATTTGATCTGTGAACGCGAACCAGCGTCCGCGAGGGCCGGCGCCCCTCACCCCCAACGGGGAGAAGTGAGCCAGACCGACTGCCGGCGGAGACTACCCTCCCAATTCTTTACGCTGAGCAACGCATCCCGCACCCGACACCCGAGTCTCGCTTCCTGAAACGCATCCTGTTTGCATACTTTTTCTTGCTGGTTCCGCGTCGCTGACTTCCGCGCAGGATGCGACGGGGCGAGGCGATTTATGTCAAGCAATGTGCACTTTGCCATGGGAACAACGGCGAAGGGCGAAGGAGTTTCCGCATCCGTTGGCGGGAATCGCAGTCTGCCGCAGCTGGTCCGCTATGTGGCCAAATCGATGCCGGAGGACGCCCGGGGACGTGCGTGGGGCCGGATGCGGAGGGTTTCAAAGTGATGCGTACTATTCGCCCGAAGCCAAGAGCCAAAATCAAGGGCTCCTCGCGTCGAACTGGCCATCTCACGGTCAGCGAATATCGCAATGCGGTCGCGGATCTCGTCGGCTCCGTTCGGCAGGGGCGCGGCAGATCGGACAAGGCGAGGAGCAATTCGGCCTTCGCGGCGAATATTTCAACACGGACTTCAAGCGGGCCAATCCGGCAAATCGCATCGATCCGTCGTGCAATTCGACTTCAACGGCAAGGATCGAGTTCAGCGGCTCAAATCCCTCGACATCGCCGCGACATGGACCGACTCGGTCCTCACGCTGGAGACAGGGCATTACGACTTCATCGTCCGCACCGAGCATTCCGCCCAGGATTTGTGGGTGAACGACATGAAGAAGCCGCTCATCGATGCGAGCGTGAAGTCGAGGAACGGCACGAATTCAAGGGTTCGCTCTACCTCCTCGCGGGACGCAGCTATCCCGATCAAGTACGAATTTCTCGAGGCCAACTCGGCGTGCACCAGGACCGCAAGACGCGCCGCCGCCGAAGACGACGGCATCGCTCGAATGGAAATCGCCGCATGGCCCCGCCGACGTCATTCCGAAATATTACCTGCGTCCCGACGATGCCCCGACTTCGTTCGCCCTGCCGCTCGCGTTGCCTGCCGACGACCGCAGCGCGGGGTACGAGCGAGGCACCGCGGTTTCCAAGGCGTGGGTTCAGGCGACGATCGATGGGGCGATCGAGACGGCCACCTACATCTCGGAAAATCTGCCCGAACTCACCGGCGTCAAAGCCGACGCGAAGGATCGGAAGAAGCTTCTTCAGGATTACTGCGTCCGTTTCGTCGAACGCGCGTTTCGCCGACCGCTGACGGCCGAGCAGAAGAAGGCGTATGTCGAACGACATTTCGAGGTCGCGAAGGACGAGGACACCGCGGTGAAACGCGTCGTGCTCCTCACGATGCAGTCGCCGCTATTCCTCTATCGCGAACCGTTGGCCAGTTCCAAGAATCCGGGCGATGCGTTCGATGTCGCCTCGCGTCTCTCCTTCAGCCTGTGGGACGGGCTGCCCGATGCGCCGCTGCTGAAAGCCGCGGCGGAAGGCAAGTTGGCGACGCGCGACGATGTGTTGCGCGAAGCGAAACGAATGCTCGACCATCCTCGGGCCAAGGCGAAGATCCGGTCGTTTCTCTATGCCTGGCTCAAGCTCGAACCCGGCGCGGAACTGAACAAGGACGCCAAGGTTTTCCCGACGTTCAACCCCGCTGTGGTTGCCGACCTGCGAACCTCGCTCGACTTGATGCTTGACGAAATCGTCTGGTCCGACTCGCCCGACTTCCGAAAGCTGATGTCGGCCGACTACCTGTACCTGAATGGCCGACTCGCCAAGCTGTATGGCGTCGATCTGCCGGAGGATGCTCCGTTCCAGAAAGTGGCAGCGAAGCCGGGCGAGCGGTTCGGCGTCGTCACGCACCCCTATGTGATGGCCACCTTCTCCTACACCGCGACCAGTTCGCCGATTCATCGCGGCGTGTTTCTCGCTCGCAACATGCTGGGCGTGCCGTTGCGTCCGCCGCAAGACGCGTTCACACCGCTTCCGCCGGAATTGCATCCGAACCTGAACACTCGTGAACGCATTGCTCTGCAAACGAAGTCGAAGGAATGCCAAGGTTGTCACACGATCATCAACAACCTTGGTTTCACGCTCGAACGATTCGATGCGATCGGCCGACTCCGCGACATGGAGAACGGCAAATCGATCGATTCGACCGGATTCTACGTGACTCGTTCCGGCGACCAAGTTAAGCTGAAAGGCGCGGATGAACTAGCGAAATTGCTAGCCACAAGTGACGAGGCCCACGAGGCATTCGTCGCCCGCTTGTTTCATCACTTGGTCCGCCAGCCGGTACTGGCCTACGGACCGGGGAAACTCGACGAGTTGCGGCGATTTTTCGCCGATAACAACTACGACATCCGCAAACTCGCCCTCGAAATCACTGCCCAGACCGCCCTACCTAAGCGGAAATAAGCCAACCAATATGTGCGACGAGCTCGATGACGAAAGAATGACGAAGCACGAGTGACGAAGGGTTACGGTGCGATCAAGGATCGTGTAGAGAAATAAGCGATCACTGGCCTCAGACCTGGCCAAGTCCGGTCGTCATTCGTGTTTCGTCATTCCTTCGTCATTGAGTATTTCGTAATTCGTCATTAAGCTCGCTAATTGCCTTGAACCTGCAGTAGTAACCACGGAGCGTCCATGTCACGCAATCGCCGGCAGTTTATCCGTGATCTTGGCGTCAGCGCGGCGGTGTTGCCGTTCCTGGGCAATCTGCCGAGCTTGGCGTTTGCCAATGGGCAGCGGCGGAAGCAGCGACTCATCGTCATGTTCACGCCAAACGGCGTGATTCCGAACGCGTTCTGGCCCGATGCGGCTGGCGATCTGAAGGATGTGGCGCTGAAGGCGAGCCTCGAACCGCTGACGCCGTTCAAGGACAAACTGCTGACGCTCCACGGCGTCTGCGACCGCGTTCGCGGCGACGGCGATGCCCACATGCGCGGGATGGGTTGCCTACTCACCGGCATCGAGCTTTTCCCGGGCAATGTGCAAGGCGGCAGCGATACGCCGGCGGGTTGGGCCCGCGGCATTTCGATCGATCAGGAAATCAAGAACCACCTGCAAAGTAACGCTGAGACGCGGACCCGCTTCGGTTCGCTCGAGTTCGGCGTTATGGTGCCCAACCGCGCGGACACCTGGACACGCATGTCGTATTCGGCCGCCAATCGCCCGATCTCGCCGATCGACGATCCGTATCAGATGTTCGCGAAGCTGTATGGCCGGACGCGCGATCGCGAGGCTGTTCGCAGCGTGCTCGACGACCTTCAGGGCGATCTGCGCCGGCTCTCCTCGAACGTCGGAACGGAAGATCGCCGACTGATCGAGGAACACGCCACGTTCGTCCGCGAGATGGAACGCGAGCTTCGCAACGATCAGGCCGCCGCTCCCGCGCATGCGATGCCGACGCTGGAAGCGAATGTCCGCAACGAAAACGACAACATGCCGCGAACGACGCGGATGCAGATCGAGCTTTTGGTCAACAGCCTCGCCAACGATTTCTGCCGAGTGGCGACGTTCCAGTTCACCAACTCGGTCGGCATGGCCCGCATGCGTTGGCTCAACATCACCGAAGGGCACCATGAGCTTTCGCACAAGCCGGACAACGACGCGGCTTCGCAGGATCAGCTCACGCGGATCAACAAGTGGTTCGCGGAGCAGCTGGCCTTCCTCGCCAAGCGCCTCGCGGAAACGCCGGAACCGGGCGGCCAAGGTTCGCTGCTCGACAACACGACGATCGTCTGGACTAACGAACTCGGCAAAGGCAACTCGCACACGCTGGACAACATTCCGTTCGTCCTCCTCGGCGGCGGGCTCGATTTCAAGATGGGCCGATCGCTTCGCTACAACCGCGTGCCGCACAACCGCCTGCTGATGTCGCTCGCCCACGGCTTCGGCCACCGCATTCGCGCCTTCGGCAATCCCAACTTCTGCGGCGACGGCCCGCTGGCGAACCTCACTTGATACTGGAGCCGGCTCCCCGACGGCCGGAACATCGCGGTATGCATAAGGAAAGGCGTTCGCGAGGTCGCCTTTCCGTATGCCTTCGTCTGGATCGGCAAGAAGATACGAACTGGAGCGAAATCTGAGGTTTTCTTCATTTTTCCGCCGTTTTCATTCGTGCACCATTTCTGACGACCCCAGAAAAATCCTCCCTAAATCGCATCTCTTTTCGCTTGCGGCTTGCAGGTCAAGCGGTAGACTGTGGCGACCGCATGCGGACATAGCACGCAGTCGCGTCGTGCCAGGGTAGGTCGGACGCCGTGCCGTGGAGCGTTTCTCGGGGCCGATTGAAGGCGTCTCCGATCGAGACAGGCGTGCTGGGTCATTGACTGAACCAATCACGCCTTCACTGGGTTGAGACTTCCATGCCGTTTCAAGCTGCCTGTCCCGCCTGCAATGCCAAGATCAACGTTCCCGACAACATGGCTGGCAAGAAGGCGAAATGCCCGAAATGTCAGAATGTCTTCGTGCTGCCGGGTGGCAGTGCGCCGGCGCCAATCGCTGCCGCAGACGACATGGATTTCGAAGCCGCTCCCGCTCGCGGCGGCCGCGGCAATGGAGGCGGAGGCGATGGGCCGTCCCAGGGCGGCGGGTCCAACGGCCTGGCGATCGCGGGCATGGTGCTCGGCATCGTCGGTGTCGTACTGGTGTGGATTCCCTGCATTGGCCAGATCCTGGCGATTGTCCTTGGTATCGTCGGTGCCGCCTTGAGCGGTATCGGTCTCGCCCAGGCGAACAAATCCGGCAGCGGCAAGGGTATGGCCCTCACCGGGCTCATCCTCTCGATCTTGGCGATGCTTGTTGCCGTTCTGTATTGGGCTTACATCGCGTTTATGGTCAACACGGCGGCCAACCAGTTCCAGAACGAATTCAAAAAGCAACTCATGAACCAGAAGGACATCAAGATCAACTTCAACGATGCGTTCAAAGACATGCCGAATTTCCCGAAGTAACTTCGACATCCCTGAAATTTCAACGGACGCTTCGAGACGATCGGAGCGTCCTTGTTTTTGGCGCCCTGCGTGTTCATCACTTGCAGAGCGCAGGTGAGCCGCTAAACTTTTGGCAAGCCAGCCATTCTTCGTTTCCGAGGAAGTCCATGCCGTTCCAAGCCGCGTGCCCTGCCTGCAACGCCAAGATCAATGTGCCTGACGCGATGGCGGGCAAGAAGGCGAAGTGCCCCAAGTGCGCCAACATCTTCGTGCTGCCCGGCGGCGAGGATGCCATCTCCGCGAATCCCGCGCCAGCTCCAACTCCCGCCCGACCGAGCCGTCGTCCCGCAGACGATGCGGACTTCGACGATGCCCCTGTCCGTCGCGGACGCGGAGGCGACGATTACGACGCGCCCCGCCCGACCGGCGGAACCAACGGCCTCGCGATCGCGGGCATGGTGCTCGGCATCGTTGGCTTGGTCCTCGCATTCATTCCTTGCGTGGGCTGGATCCTCGGCATCATCCTCGGCATCGTCGGTGCCGCTCTCAGCGGAATCGGTCTTTCTTCCGCCAACAAGTCCGGTAGCGGCAAGGGGATGGCCATTAGCGGTCTCATCCTGTCGATCCTGGCGATCGTCGTCGCGATCTCGTACTGGATCTATGTGGCATTCGTTTTCAATGCTGCCGCAAATCAACTGAACAATCTGAAGAACCAGATTCAGATCAACGACAAAAAGGTCAACTTCAACGACGCGTTCAAAGATGCATTCAAGGATGCAGGCAAGATCGACTTCGGCGGCGGCAACCATCCGCCGGTCGCAGGCAACGCGAAAGTCGTTGCGGTCGGCGACATCAACATCGGCGAGCGAAAGCAGTTCCAGATTTCGTTCAACCCCGGTCAAAAGGCCGAGATTTGGGTGAAGAGCGATCTGCCGGGCGACGTCGATCTGTTCGTCAAGGACAAGGGCGGCGCCCAGGTCGCAGGCGACGGCGGGCTCAGCAAAGACGCTTACGTGACATTCGTCCCGATGTTCGCGGAGCCCTACACCGTCGAAGTCGCGAATTCCGCAGGGCCGAACCGCTGCACCTTGCATCATACCGGCAAGTAAGAACGCACTCCGAAATGCAAGAAGGACCAGGCACACGCCTGGTCCTTCTTGCATTTCGGAAATCCGGAACGGCAGTTGCTCGCGCAGCGTGCAATAGCTCGCTAGATCTCCGTCCCGTCGGGGACGACGGCGCCCTTCGGAATCACGATAATTCCGTCGCGAATGACGTAGTTGGGCCCTTCAGCATTCTTCACGCCAGCCTTGTTGACGATTCGCACGTTGCGGCCAATCTGGCAGTCCTTGTCGAGAATCGCGTTCTCGATGACGGAGTTGTCGCCGACGCCGAGGTGCGGAATGCCGCGACGGCCGTTGTCGGCCTGATCGGTTTCCGATTCGTAGTAGTCGGCGCCGATGAGGACGGAGTTCTTCAGCTGCACGTTTTTGCCGATGTGCATGCGGACGCCAACCACGCAGTTCGTGATCGTCGTTCCTGGGCCGATGACGCAGCCGTCGGCGACGAGGGCGTTGTCGAGCGTGGCTCCCTGCACGCGCGACGCGGGCAAATAGCGCATGCGGGTGAAGATGACGCCGCCGGGCTTGTGGAAGTCGAAGGGTGGTTTTTCGCTGCACAACGCCAGGTTGGCCTCGTGGTAGGACTTGATCGTCCCTACGTCTTCCCAGTATCCGTCGAAGAGATGGGCCTGCACGCGACGGGTCTTGATGCTTTGCGGGAAGATTTCGTGACCGAAGTCGGTCGCGGTCGGCATCTCGTTGAGCAGCGAGACGAGGGCTTCGCGCGTGAACAGGTAGATGCCCATGCTGGCAAGATAATTGCGCCCATGCGATTGGATGCCGCGCTGATCGATGAACTCGCTGGGCGTGAAGAGCGGTTTCAGCAACTCGGGCTTCTTCGGCTTCTCGACGAAATCGATGACCTTGCCCGAATCGTCGAGTTGCACGATGCCGAATCCCGAGGTCTGCTCCGCGTGGACCGGAAGCACGCCGATGGTGACGTCCGCCTTCGATTCGCGATGAGTCTTCAGCAGCTGGCTGTACTCCATGCGATAAAGCTGATCGCCAGAGAGAATCAGCACATCGGTGCAAGGATCCTCGAGGATATAGCGGATGTTTTGCCGGACGGCGTCGGCAGTACCTTGGTACCAGTCGGAGGCTTCGTTCGTCTGTTGGGCCGCGAGGATTTCGACGAAGCCGCGGCTGAAGGGATCGAATTTGTAGGTATTCGCGATATGCCGATGCAGCGAAACGCTGAGGAACTGCGTCAACACATAAATACGGTTGAAACCCGCATTGATGCAGTTGCTGATCGGAATATCGATGAGGCGATACTTGCCGCCGATGGGTACCGCAGGCTTGCTGCGGAGCATGGTTAGGGGATAAAGACGAGACCCTCGGCCTCCGCCGAGGATCAAACTCAGAACATCGCGTTGCATAGGGTACGGTCCGTGGGGTTGGGGCCGCTCCTACCATAACAAGGCAAACACGTGGACGCACACGTTTTCCCGTTTTGCTTTCTATGTAGCCCTCTCGCTCCGCGAGAGGTAAGCGGGGGTGTCACTTGCGATCGCAAGGCATTATGCCGCTTACCTCTCGCGGAGCGAGAGGGCTACATAGAAACCTGAACCGGCGAACCGGCCAGTATGCGGCCACGGCGAACCAGGATATCCGACCCGTCGGCCACTAGGGCGGAGGAGCATGGTTCCCGCAGCACCCGTGCAAAGGTTGCGCCATAGTACGGTTCGAGGTCGCCTTCCAGCGTCGCGTTGGTGGGAGTCCACACGTTCCAGGGCGGATGCTCCACCTGATATTCGGCCGTCAGCGCATCGCGACGCAACGTGTAGCCCCAATAGTGCTCGAGGATGAACTCCGGAAGCGTTCCTCGCGTCAGCGCCGCCGGTTCGCCTGCAAATGTCGCGGCGATGCGGCAGGGGCTCCCGCCGTTCCATGCGTAGACCACGCGGCCCGGTCCGTTCGTTTGCGGCGGATGCACTTCGCTGCGCATGCGGACGGTTCGGTATTTTTCGTGGTAGATCCAATTCGCAACGAGAGCAACCATGCGTTTGGGAACCATCTCGCGGATGAAAACGACGCCGCGCCGCGTTTCGCCATCGACCTCGCGTTTCACGTAGAACCGCAAGTTCACTTCGTCGAAGTCGCGATGGCAGGGGACGCCGACGCCCAGCACGCAGGTCTTCAGGAAGCGAAAGCCGACGACGCTGATCAGCGCTCGGCCCTCGATCAAATCGATCTCCAACCCCTTCGGCAGATACGGCTCGAGCATGGCCGGATCGACGTCGTAATTCAGCATCGCCAACCAACGCCATTGCGCGGTGAGAAAGGGACGCGGAGGAAGTTCCTTGGCAGCGACAATGAGAGACATGGCGAAACCTCGAACCCGCGAGGCGATGCTGGCATTTCAAACCGCACGATTTCGGTCAGGATAACTTCGGAAGCGACAGGGCTTCCATGCAAAACCGATAGATTTCGCTTGCGACGAGTCGGTCCGTCGGGAAAGCTGAACGGGTTCCTCTCCTTCGGAAAAACACGCCATGAACACGCGCCGTTCGTTTCTCGCTCAATCCGCCGTCGCCGCCTCCGCCGCGATGGCTACGCAGGCTTTCGCCGACGATGAGAAGAAGGCGCCCGAAGCGCCGGCGATGCCGATCGTCGATCCGCACCTTCATCTTTGGGATCTCACCCGGTTGCGTCTGCCCTGGATCACGAAGGAATCGCCGCTCGCACGCAGCTATGTGATGAAGGACTATCTCTCGGCGATCGATGGCCTCAATGTGGTGAAGGCCGTCTACATGGAGGTGGATGTCGAAGTCGCGCAGCAGAAGGCGGAAGCGGACTTCGTCCTCGATATCTGCCGGCAAAACAACACGCCGATGAAGGCAGCGGTAATCTCGGGGCGGCCGGCGTCGGATGAATTTCGCAAATATCTCGAAAGCTTCCAGGGGCATCGCAATCTCAAGGGCCTGCGGCAAGTGCTGCACACGAACGCCACGCCTGCGGGATTCTCCCTTCAGCAAAACTTCGTCCGCGGCATTCGCATCCTCGGCGAGATGGGCCTGAGTTTCGACCTCTGCATGCGGCCCACCGATTTGGGCGATGCGGGAAGCTGGTCGATGCCTGCCCTGGCACTCGCTTCATCCTCGATCATTGCGGCAACGGCCCGGTATTCGCCCGCGACCGCGTGCAATGGCAGCGCGACATGGAGCGTCTCGCCCGCTTCGATCGCGTCGTCTGCAAGATTTCCGGCGTCATCGTGCAGGCGGAAAATCGCCGCGATTGGAAGCCGGAGGATCTCGCCCCCGTCATCAATCACTCGCTCGACGCCTTCGGCCCCGACCGCGTGATGTTCGCCGGCGATTGGCCCGTCTGCACCCTCGCCGCGTCCTATCGCCAGTGGGTGGACGCCCTGAAAACCATCGTCCGCGAACGCCCCCGCGAACAGCAGCGAAAGCTCTTCCACGACAACGCGATTCGGGTCTACGGGATTTGATCCGGGTAGCTAACGCGCCGTAGGGAATGCCACAGACAGCATGCCCTACAGCGCGTTGCGAGTCGCTGCCGATACCCGTTCGCGTTCCAGGCGAAAGCGCAAGTCTTCTGCCTCCCCACGCGTTTTTGCGTCTGCGATGAGGACCGGCGTACTCGCGAGGCGGCGCTCGGCTTCGCTGTCATCGATCCCAGATTGACTTCGCAGCATTCGCTTCAATCCCTCTTTCGCGGTGATGGGCCATGCGGTTGCTTCGACGCTCCAGGTCGCGTCCGGCTTCTCGCGGCCCATCAGGCGTTGCAGGTCGCTGAAGGCGATGATCGCGGCGAGGCAGTCGCCGATCGCGAGGGTTGCGTCCTGAATCTGGGGCGTGCCCGGTTTGGGTTCGCCGGTGAGTCGTAGCGGAATGAGGCCGTAATCCACTTCAAGCGACCGCACCGATCGGCCCAGCAGATGCGTGTCGTCCGCCTGCAACGTCAACTCAACCGCCGCGTAGAGTTTGCCGTCGATCAGCATGACGCCGCGAAGGCGGTCGCCGAAAAGAGCGGCGACGAAGGCGGGGGCGGCGAGTTCGGGGATCGACAATGCGAGGCGGACATCGGCGGTTTCCCGTAGCGTGCGGGCGAGTTGCGGATCGATGAGGCGTAGGACGACGCGGAGCGACGGTTCCAACTCGCGGGCCAAGAGGACGACTTCGAGATTCGCGAGTTCGTTGTTGGTCGCGGCGATCAGCGACAGCGAGGCCGGGGCATTCGCTTGGCGAAGCACCTCACGCACGGTGGCGTCGCCGATGACGACGGCCGCGCCTAGGCGACGAGCGGTGGCGACGAAGGGATTGTCGCGATTGCGTTCGATGGCCACGACGGACTTGCCTTGGCGAACGAGGTCTTGCAGCACGCGGAAGCCGACATTGCCGAGACCGCAGACGACGACATGGCCGCGTTCCGGGATGCGTCTCGCTTCAAGGGCGGCGCCGAGGTTGGTGCGGATCAAGTAGTTGGTGATGATCGCGGTGAACGCCGCCGTGAGCGCGACGCCAATGAGGCGAAGCACGCTGACGAAACCCTTTTGCCAGGATCCGGGATCGACGTCGTTCGCATGCATATCCGCCCCGGTCGCGATGAGGCTGACGGTGCGGAAGAAAGCATCGATGATCGTGTCGTTCTTCATGCCGAAGTGAAAGACGATGACGCTGGCCACGATGACGATCGCCAGCGTCGCCGCCGCGATTTTCACGGGAAGTTCGACATCGCCGAAGAGGCGACGAACCGTTCGGAACTGCCGACGAATCCAACCCGCCCACGCGGGTTCGCTCGCATCTCCGGCGGTTCCCACCCATCGCTGAATCGCCTCCGTCGGCCCCACCGCCGCGATGCGTGTCGTGCCCTCCGCATGCGTCTGGACGATCGGCTGCAATCCCAACGAGCGAAGCGATGCAGGTGAATCTTCGGGGCCGATACTGCGCTCCGCGACTTGAAATCCTGCCCCATCCGCGAGCGTGAACGTACCGAGGGCTGCGCCGGTCAAAGCGATGCGCGACAGGATCGGCGCCGTGAGTTGCGAGGTAGAGAGCGCGGTGACGCGTCCGGCGAGAGGGCCGAGTCGGCCGATGAGCGTCGGATTGAACATGCGGACGACGATCGGAATATCAGCCCGCGCCCCCGCGATGGTGAGAGCCGTCGAGAGGTTGGCGAGATCGTCGCTGGAGAGGATGAGCACGCCCTTGGCACGGTCGAGTCCAGCTTGCTTCAGCGTCTCCAGATTGCGATAGTCGCCGCGAATCGCATGGGCGCCGCGAAGAGCAGGATCGGCCGGGTCGATCTTGAAATCGACGACCGTCGCCTTCATCCCCGCCGCCAGCAGGTAATCGAGCACGCGAGCGCCGACTCGCCCCAATCCGCAAACCAGATAGAAGTCGTCCATCGGCAAGCCCTCGACGCGGAAACCGCCGCCAGCCTAATGGATCGCCGCCCCCGTCACCAAGCAATTCGTTCGCAGGAATGAGATCTTCGGACGTATCAAGATTTTCTCGCTTGACATCTCAGTCAGATTGTCTTAGCATTGTGCCCAAGACAATTCGTCTGAGGTGCCGATGATGGCGCGAACGCCCCAAGATATTACCGATGCCGAGCTTTCCGTGATGCAGGTCCTCTGGGACCATGGCCCGGCGCCGATCCGGCGCATCGCGGATGTGCTCTATCCCGAAGGTCGCACGTCGCAATACGCGACGGTGCAAAAACTGCTCGAGCGCCTGGAGGAAAAGGAATGCGTTCAGCGCGATCGGTCGGCTGCGGTCCATGTGTTTTCCGCCATGGTCAATCGCGATGAGTTGGTCGGCCGTCGTCTGCAAGCGGTAGCGGAAAAGCTCTGCGGCGGATCGTGGACGCCGTTGCTGACGCATCTGGTGCAGCATCAAAAACTGTCGGCGGACGAACGGCAAACGCTGCGAAAGCTGATCGAAGATCTGGATGCCAGCAAACGAAAGGAGCGGCGATGATTCGCTTCTTCGAGATCGTGCTCGCCAATCTCGCCGTCGCTTCGTTGATTGCAGCTATGGCATGGTCGGGCCGGAAGATGGCTCAAGCGGCCCGCACTCACCATGGGCTGTGGATGCGACTTCGTCAAGCTGATCACGCCTCCGATCGTGAGCTTGCCCGTGTTCCAGACCTGCGGCGGAACCATCGCCGGGGCCGAAACAGCAGATCGCTTCCGTTCCGCACAAGCTCGCGAATATTCCGCCAGAAGAGATGGATTGGGTGCGCTTCCGCCCATCGATTTTCAGAAACTGTTCGACGCGGAAGCTGCGGAATTGCATTCTGCTCCCGCCATCCTCACTCCGAGGATCCGCGGATCGATGGGGACATCACGCCGGCAGCCAGTTGATTGGGTCGCCGCGGCCTTGATGTCTGTGGCAGCGATTTGGGCCATCGGTTCGTTTGCGTGGTTCGGCGCTGCTGTCGCACGGCTCGCGGATTCGCTCGTTGCGTTTCGCTTGGCGTCGTTGCTCCCGATGGCCTGCACCGCGCGTCGATGCATTGGCCAAACGATTAAAGGTTCGCCCACCGACAACGTTGCTTTTGCGAGGCATGAAAGTCGCCGATGCTGTGGGTGCGAGGATTCGCTGCGCGTTTGATTTTGCCGGCGGACTTGTTGCCTCGTCTGGTAGGGCAGCAGGGCGATGCGCTGCTTCTGCATGAGCTCGCTCATTGGAAACGCGGCGACCACTGGGTTCGCCGATTGGAAATGCTTGTCCTCGGCCTCTACTGGTGGTGTCCGGCTCGCCTGGTGGGCCAGGGCCCGCACGCTGAGGAATGCGAAGAAGAATGCTGCGATGCCTGGGTGGTTTCGACACTTTTGATGGCTCGGTGATTGCTACCGCCCTCGTTGAACAAGCGATTTGCCGCTTGTCCCGGATGTTAAACACGCAAGCGGATTAGGCCGGCTTACTCTCTGCAAAGGAGATTGACGATGATCGTTCGTGGTCCGCTTCCCCGCACTAACTGTTGGCGGCGTGATGGCGTTGCTGAGTGTCGGCGCCTTGCTGCTCCCACGCGCCCTCACGAGCACAGACTCCGAAATTCAGAAGCAAATCGACAAGCCGCTCGTCGAACTTGCCCAGGACGAAAACCCGCCGCGTCGCAAGGAAGGAGACCGGCCGAAGGAAGGTCCGCGCGATGGGGATCAACCGAAGAAGGGGCCCGTGACGGAGACCAGCCGCAAAGGTCCGCAAGGACGGCGATGGCCCGAAGGAACCGCGTAAGGAAGGCGACCGAATCCCCAGAATCCTGAGGTTCGGGAGCTGATGATGCAGCTTCAGCAACTCGAAGCGGATGTCGAGCGAGCCCGAGCCGAAGCGGAACGAAAGATGCGGATGATGATGGAAGTACGTCGCCGCGTCATGGAGCTGCAAGGCGTAGGCGGCGATCGCAAGGAATTCCGTCCGCCGGTCGGAAACCCTGGCAATCCCGACACGGAGCGCCGACTGAACGAACTCGAACGCAAGATGGACATGATCCTGCAAGCGCTACGCCGTGACGGCGGTCCCCAGCCGCCGCAGCCCCCGATGCCCCCACGGACGGATCGAAAGGACGGTCCGCCTCCGCCGCCGCGAAAAGAGGGCGGGCCGCGCCGCGAAGGTGCAGCCGATCCGAAGCCCTAAATTCCCTGGTGATGCGTTAGCGTGTGGCGGGAATGGGTTGCCTTGCGGAACGAGTCCACGCAAGGCTACCGGTTCCCGCCACTTGCTTGCGCACCATGCATGGGTCCGCGAATCAATCGGAATCCGCCTCTTCACAACGGAAACGGCAGGAACGACTATCATGACTTCAACTCCGCATCGCACCTCCGAGGCATGGATGACGCAACTCACCTATCTCGACATCGCGAAGATGATCGATCATTCGATGCTTCAGCAGGTGCTGACCGATGCCGAGATGGATGCGGGCTGTGCGTTGGCTGCCGAGTATCAGGTCGCGTCGGTGTGCATCAAGCCCTACTACGTGCAACGCGCGGCTCAATTGCTGAAAGGCGCCGACATCCGCGTGGGCACCGTCATCGGTTTTCCTCATGGTGGGCATGTCACGCGGATCAAGGTGGCGGAGACGGTGCAAGCGATCCGTGACGGCTGTCGAACTCGATATGGTCGTCAACATCGGCAAGGTGCTGTCGCAAGATTGGCATTACGTGGCCGACGACATCAAGGCAGTGGTCGATACGGCTCACGCGGCCAAGGCGATCGTCAAGGTGATCTTCGAGAATTGCTTCCTCCAGGATCCGCACAAAATCGCTCTCTGCACCATCTGCGGGGAAATCGGCGCCGACTTCGTGAAGACATCCACGGGTTACGGCCAAACCGGCGCGACCGACGAGGACTTGCGCCTCATGCGTCAGCATTCGCCGGCTCATGTCCAGGTCAAGGCGGCGGGCGGAGTCCGCAATTTCGATCGGGTCTTGGAAGTACGCAAGATCGGCGTCAGCCGGATTGGAGCGACCGCATCGAAGGCAATTCTCGACGAATGCAAAGCGCGGCTGGGTTAGTCTGGTCAACCCGATTTTCGTTCGATCACTGCCAATTCGAACTTCGCGGTTTACATTTCTCGGAAAAATCCGCAAACGCGAAAAATAAGCTACAGTTCTTTCAGTTCACCCGTCTGAAGACGTGCCGAAACTCCTATTTTGCCCCATCGCCCGTCACGGCCGGCAGAATCGGCATCTTCGTCACAACCGATACGATCCGCATGCCCCGCAAAGGCGGAAAAGCTGAAGTTCTCCGGCTCGCTGAGTCGATGAATTTCATGAAGAAGGCCTCAAGCCCTGCGCAAGCGGCGGCCTTCTCGGTTGCGAAATCAAGGTGTGTGGGGTGGGGGAAGACGCCCACCTGAATATCGGGGTCGCGGGGGGCAAAGGCCCGCCCTGCACATTTCAGAGAGGTGAATGGATGCACCGTCCCAATCGAAAGCCGCTGGCATGGGTGTGGACGCTCGTGCTCGGCGCCCTGGCGGCGGCAACGCCTGCCTTCGCTCAAGAAATTCCGCCGCCCGTCAAAGGGCCCGGCCCGCTCGAACCGGTTCCCGGCAAGGGACCCGAAGGCAACGTGAGCGTCATGGTGCTGCAGATAAACGCCACCAAGATGATCGAGATGTCCAAGAAACAGGTCATCTCGGAGGTGCGCGTCGAAAACCCGAAGGTTGCTCGCGTGCAGAGCATCATCGACAATCCGCGTGCGGTACTCGTCACGGGCCTCGCCCCGGGGACGACGCGGCTTGTCCTCACCGACAGCAATAAGGGCTCGGAAGCCCTTGATATCCGCGTTTCGACGGACGATGAAATCGTACGCGAACAGTTGCGTAAGGACTTCCTCGAAATGGTCCGCAAGGCGGTGCCTACGGCAGCCGTCGATGCGACTGTCGGTCCCAACAACGGCGTCATGATTTCCGGCGGCGTCACTCACACCGAATCGGTAGGCGTCGTTCTGGAAATCGCCCGCAGCGTCTTCGGCCCGACCACGAACGTCGTCAACGGCCTTCGCGTGGGCGGCGTCCACCAAGTGCAGCTGGAAGTCACCGTCGCGGTTGTCAACCGCTCGGAACTTCGCAACCTGTCGTTCAGCTACATCAACAATCGGCCTGACAACTTTGTGTCGAGCGTGTTCACCAGCCCGCTGAGCCTTGCCAGCACGATCACGCCCGCCATCGGTGGAGCAGCTCAAACGCTGACGTCGAGCCCAAACGTGCAGTTCGGCGTCCTCGGCGACAAGACCGGCTTTTCGGGGTACCTGGAAGCGCTTCGAACCGAGAATTTGGCCAAGATTCTATCCGAACCCCGCGTCGTCACGCTCTCTGGTCGACCTGCGTACATCAATTCGGGCGGCGAAACGCCGATTCTCACGACATCGGGCCTCGGAACGCCAAATGTCACGTACAAACAATTCGGCACCCTGGTGAGTTTCCTCCCGGTCGTTCTCGGCAACGGAAAGATTCACCTAGAAGTGCGTCCGGAGATCAGCCAGATCAACAACGCGGCGGGCATCTCGATCGCGGGCGGAGCCACAACGATCCCGGGCTTCGATGTTCGATCGGCACAAGTCGCGGTGCAACTCGAAGATGGCCAAACGCTTGCGATCGGCGGCCTGATCCAAAGCACGGTCAACTCTTCCATCCGCAAAGTGCCGTTCCTGGGCGACATTCCTTATCTGAATGTCTTCTTCAGCGGCAAGGCGGACACGGTTCGAGAAGAGGAAATGCTGATCCTCGTGACCCCTCGTTTGATCGACCCTCTGGATTGCACGCAACTTCCTCGTCGGCTTCCTGGGCAGGAAACCCGCACCGCCGATGATTTTGAGCTATTCTTGGAAGGCATCATGGAAGCTCCCCGGGGAACTCGGGTGGTTCGGGACGGTTGGAAATTCGTCCCAGCCTACAAGGGAAGCCCTACGGCTGGCATCCTGCCGACAGCCCAGCCGCAGACGGCCATCCGTCGCAACGGTTACCGCAACGGATACGCGTCGACTGCCGAGTACACGGAAGGCGCCCCAAGTTTCCGTGCGACGAACGCACCGGAGTATGTCCCGGCTCCGACGCCTGTGTCGCAATCCGCGGTCCCGGTCCCTGCACCGGTGTCGCGGCAGACGAATCTGCCTGATCCGAATGCCGTCTCGGCCCCTGCGCTGCGAGTCCCAGGACCCGCGGGAGCAGGCACCCAAGGCGGAACCCCGTTCGCCCGATACTCGGACTGACCGAATAACCGGGTCAACGGGGAGATAGAGAGCGGATCATGACGATCCGTTCGGCGATCAGGCCGGCGAACCTTTCGCGGATGCGAAGGGTTTGTCGGCTTTCTCGCCAGGATGAGCCCAAGCGGGTGCATCCCCCTTGAAGGAACGAGGCGTGATCCGATCACGCCTCCCTTCGTTGACCCTGCTACTTGGTGGTTCCCCATGAAGGACGTTCAACGCATCGCGATCGTCGATCCCTCCGACGCCACTCGCGAACCTCTCCGCAATCTCTTGCTCGGCGTCGAGTCCGTGTGGCTCGAAGCCGAATGCTCTCGCTACGAATTCTTCATTGACGTCGCGCGACAATCGACGCCCGACATCGTTGTCGTCACCCTGGACGCCGACCATGCCAAGGCGCTTCAGCTCATTCAGCAGCTGACGATGGAGTTTCCTGGCATGCCGATCCTCGCGGTCTCCGCGCGGGGCGACGGCCAGTCGATCCTTCAGGCGTTGCGTTCGGGAGCGAAAGAGTTTCTCACCGCTCCCGTCGTGCTCGAAGAACTGCTTACCGCACTTGGCCGGTTGCGAAACGCTCGCGGCGGCACCGATGGCCAACTCATGCCGAACGGTGCGACGCGCGGCGAATCAATGGTGATTTCCATCATTGGGTCCCGCGGCGGCGTCGGCTGCACTTCGCTGGCGGTCAATCTGGGCTGCAATCTCGCACAAGACCCAAGCAATTCCGTTGCGCTCGTCGATCTCGACCTCGCTCTCGGCGATGCCGATGTCGCCCTCGACCTCATCCCCGACTACACCCTCGCCGATGTCGCTCTCAACATCGACCGCCTCGATATGACCTTCCTCCGGCGTTCGCTCTGCAAGCACGAATCCGGCCTGTCCGTACTGCCGCACCCGGTGCAGATGGAAGACATCGCCCTCATCCACGAGGAACATCTGGGCCGCGTCATCGGCTTGCTGCGAGCGAGCTACACGCAGCTCGTCTTCGATCTCAGCAAGCGTTTCACTCCGACTGACCTCACGGCAATGCGTGCCAGCGATGTGATCCTGCTGGTTGCTCAGCTGGAACTGACGAGCCTCCGCAACGTCGTCCGCATGCTGCACACGCTCGGCCAGGAAGAAGCTCTCGCCGAAAAGGTGAAGGTGGTCGTCAACCGCGTCGGCAGCGAAGACGGCGATATCACACTCAAGAAAGCCGAAGAAACGATCGGCAAACCGATCTTTTGGCAGGTTCCCAACGACTACAAGGCCATGCTCGGCGCTCGCAACGCCGGCGTTCCGCTTTTGTCGTTCGCCCCGAAAAGCAAGGCGCAACTCAGCATCCAGCAACTCG
>JAXMAT010000003.1:0-174874 GCA_046350235.1 Gemmataceae bacterium
GGCCCGCGATCGCGGCAAAGTTCAAAAGCCAAGGACTTGCGGTTACGATGCGGATGATCGACAACGAATTGGCTTTCCCAGACGAGGAACCCGGACCCGATTGGCACGAAGTCCGCGTTGCGGCCGCCGGCAACATGATCACGCTTCGCCGCGACCCCGACGGCATTACGCTCGTCATTTGGGGCAACGCCGACGAAGCGTTGAAGCATGCTTGGGACCAAATGGCTCACGCCCTCGCCGACCTGACCCACGGCGCCGTCGAGTGACTGAGACGGGGGCGCCATGGACGACATCACACGCCGCGAATCGAATCGCATACCCTACTGGATCTGCGCGTGCCACGGGATTGGTATCTTGGCGACGACGGTCATTGGACTCGTCATCCTTCGCTCCGGCGCCTTCGTCTGCGCGGGGCTTGGTGGCCTCTGGCTGTTGGTTCCGCATCTATTTGGGGTTTTTCACGCTTGGTCGTTTCCGCGCTGCCGGCCGGCGAGTTGGACATTGCTCGGCGCTGCGGTTCCGATGGCGCTGCTCACGCTCCTTGTTGCCATCATCGCTTGGCCGGAACTCAGCCAACCGCGTCATCATCATCTTGGGCGCCGATTTGCGGTTCTGGAGGGAGTGGTCGTGGGAACCATGGTTTTACCCCTCATCCTCCATACCCTTGAACTGGCCGCATTTCTCAAAGCGAGGCGGATTGCGAATACGCCGGCGTTCGGCAGACGACTGTTGGAGGACGACGATCTCAGTATTGACCTGAGGCGCGATTCAGAAGCGTAGCGAACGCGTTCCACTTCCTTGGCAGGCGGCGGGTTTTCCGATACCTTGCCTTCGTCACCTCATTCACGACGCTGCTCCGAAGGAACGATCGCGCATGGCTGTGCGGCTTACTTGGCGTCCGGAAGATGCAGCCTCCGTCGGTGAAGCGGTCGCTCTTGCGTTGCGTCGCGGCGGAATCGTCCAGATTGCGACTGAATCTGGGCAGGAAGCGATCGCGTGGGGCCTTTCGGATCATGGCGTGAAGCGATTAGCGACTGTCGCCTCCGATCAGCCCATTGCAGCCTCGATTCGTTCCCACGCGGAATTACGTGACTGGTTGCCGAATGTTCGCGGACGAATCGCGAACCTTGCTCGTAAGCATTGGCCTGGTCCCCTCGGCATGTTCGCGTCCGGCGGCGAATGGGGTTTGGTGTCCCACCTCTCGCAAGAGCTGCGAACCATACTTTGCACGAAACACGGCCTCGCGCTTCGGATGCCGGCGACGCCTTTGATGGATGCCGTGCATGCCATGCTCGGCGGTCCGCTCTTGATTGCTTCCGTCGATTCGGCGACGGATGCCGACGTAATCGTCGATGCTGAACCGAACGGCTTAGGCCCGGCGCCGGTGACTTGGGTGCAAGTCGACGCCAGCCATTGGCGCATCCTCCGTACAGGTGTTGTACCCTCCGAGCACATTGAGGAGGATTCGGCGTGTATGATCTTGTTTTTGTGCACGGGGAATACTTGCCGCAGCCCTATGGCGGCAGCGATTCTCCGAACGCTGCTGGCGCAAACTCTGGGATGCGCTGAAATCGAACTGGCGAGTCGCGGTTTTCGCGTGCAATCGGCTGGACTCAGTGCCATGATGGGGCAATCAGCGAGCGCCCATGCCTCCGTTGCCGTCCAGCGCTACGGAGCGGACCTTGCCGACCACCGTAGCCAACGACTGACCGGTCCGCTGTATTACTTGGCAGACCATGTGTTTGCGATGACTCGAAGCCATCTGGATGTGCTGGAGAGTATTCCGCACCAACTGGGTGCTCCAAGCCCTCGGCTTTTATCTCCTTATAATGAGGATATCGCGGATCCTTACGGCGGCGACGAGGAGGAATATCGGGCGTGTGCCGAACAGATTCTCGAATGTCTGAAGCTGCGATTGCCTGAGATCATGGAAAGCTAGCGGAATTCGACATGAAGATCGTCCTAGGGAGCGACCACCGCGGTGTTGACGCCAAGCGCCGGCTGGTGCAAATGCTGCGCGCCGACGGGCACGAAGTGACGGACGTCGGACCTGGCGACGGCGAAAGCGTCGACTACCCGGACTATGCGGCTTTCGTGGCGCACGAAGTCAGCCATGCCCGCGCCGATCGAGGAATCCTCATATGCGGCACCGGTATCGGCATGTGCATCACAGCGAACAAGTTTAGAGGCGTCCGCGCCGCGCCGTGCCATGACAGCGTTACCGCGGAGATGTCGCGGCGGCACAACGACGCGAACGTGCTGTGCCTCTCCGCCGATCTTCTTGGAGACGAGTTGATCGACCGCATGGTAAAGATTTTTCTTGATACGCAATTCGAAGGCGGACGCCATGCTCGCCGTGTCGAAAAGATCGTGAAGATCGAAGAGAGGCAGCAGCCGCGCTAGTCCGATGGGATTGCCTCACGCGTCTTCGCATTCCGCGAATGTTGCTCGGCAAACCGCTAGCGTCACGTCCCACGAGAACACGCATGCCGGTCGATTGGAAGCCCATGGTTGAATTGGTGCGTCGCAGCAAACGACTGCTGCTGACGACGCATGTACGCCCTGACCCCGATGGCCTTGGTTCCATGCTTGCTCTTGCCGACGCGCTCGAAGGCCTCGGCAAGCAGGTCCGTATGTTCATCTCCAGCGTCTGGCCGGTGCGATACGATTTTCTCGATCCGACCAAACGAGTGCGGCGGTTCGAATTGCCGGGCGAAGATAGTCGAGATGCCGATGCCGTGATCGTTCTGGACACGGGCACATGGAATCAACTCGGTGATTTCGGCACGTTCATGAAATCGCTGACCTGCGAGAAGGCAGTCATCGACCACCACATCTCCCAAGACAGTTTGGGCGGCCAGTTATTCAGAAGATGTCGAATCGGAAGCCACGGGCCGACTTGTCTACGAGTTAATCGAAGCCCTCGGCTGGAAGCTGACACCACAGGCCGCGAACGCTGTTCGCGTACCAACCGATACCGGTGGTTCCGTCATCGGAATACGACGCCGCGAACTTACCGCTTGGCGAAAAAACTCACTGCTGCGGGAGCCGACCCTACGCGGCTGTATGAGCAGATCTACGAGTGCAGCACGTTGGGCCGGTTGAAGTTGATGGGGTGGTATTGGAGCGATTGCAAAGCACGGATGGGGGCGAATCGGCTTTTCGGAGGGTCGCCGTGGCGGCTATGCTGCAACGGGCGCTACGCCTCAGGACACGGAGGACATGATCTCCTTGATTCGCTCGCTTGATGGTATTGAAGTGGCGCTCTTCTTCATGGAGCAACCCGCCGGCGGCGTAAAGGTCAGCTTCCGCTCGCGCCAGAAAGTGGATGTCGCGAAAATCGCCGAGAAATTCGGAGGGGGCGGCCACCGTCTAGCATCCGGCTCCATCCTCGACACGTCGATGGAATTGGCGCAGCAACACGTCCTCGCCGCCGTCCGCGCCGAATTGTAGTCCGAACTACTTTTTTTCGGTGGCACCGGGAACATGTCCGCTGGATTTCCCGCCGCGGTGAATTTGTTTGCCGTGTGCGACGCGTTCGCCTCGCTCTTCGCTGGGCTGAGTTTCGTTCGGATTGGTCAGGTGATCGGGGCTGGGCTGAAGGACATTCGCGTCATTCTTCGACAAATCGTTGCCTGATCGCGGCTGCTTCGTCGGTTCGAAAGTCATGTGCGTGGTTCCTTGGTGGAGATAGGCGAAGTTCGCGCGGCCCAAACGCCACGACTTCGCCTCTCAAATTGCAAAGAACGTACCGTTTCATGCTCGCTTTCGCCTCGTCCCGATTCGCTTTCCATGAGGGATTCACGTTGCGTCCCCTTCCCGCCTTGGCGGAAGGTCGTACAATCTCAGTCTGATTTCTAGATTTACGGATCGCGGCTTCGGCGATCATGAAACATACCGGGGCAGGAGGGGTTGCGTGGCCATCGTCAATGCTCAGGAGCTGATCGAAGCGGGTTGCCACTACGGGCACCGGGCCAGCCGTTGGAATCCGAAGATGCGGCCGTATATCTACGGCAAGCGCAACCTGATTCACATCATCGACTTGCGAGAAACCGTCCGCGGCCTGCTCCGCGCGTACAAGTTCCTCGCCAAGGTCGCCAGCCGCGGCAGCCTCGTCCTCTTCGTCGGCACCAAACGCCAGGCGAAAGAGACCATCGAACGCGAAGCGGCCCGCGCCAACATGCCTTACGTCTCCGAACGTTGGCTGGGCGGCACGCTGACCAACTACCGCACCATCCGCGATCGCCTCAAGCGGCTCCAAGAACTGGAATCGCTGTGGCTTGCGCACGGCGAAAAGCCGGGCAACGTGGACCTCGCGGCCCACATGAAGGGCATGCTGACCGAAGCCGGCAAGTACGACCTCGCTCGTGCTCCCGAATCGGCCGCCATCCGCACCTACAGCAAGAAGATGGTCGCGCAGCTGAACCGCGAGCTCAGCAAAATCAACCGAAACCTCGCCGGCATCCGCGACATGAATCGCCTGCCCGATGCGATGGTCGTCGTCGATCCGAAGCGCGAAGACATCGCCGTGAAGGAAGCCCAGCGCATGGGCGTGACGGTCGTCGGCCTGATCGATACGGACAGCGATCCGGACACCGTCGATCTGCCGATCCCGTGCAACGACGACAGCATCCGCTCCATCGAGTTGATCCTGGCGAAGCTCGCCGACGCCGTCCTCGAAGGCCGCGCCTCGCTGCCTCCGGAAGCTCAGGGACAAGGCGGACGCGGCGGCCCCCGCGGCCAAGGCGCGAACCGAAACCAACCGCAACCTGTCGGTTAATCAAGCCAATAGCGTTCAGCAATCAGCTATCAGCTTTCCGCCGAAGCCACCAGAATGCCCCTTGGTTCTTGTCTGGCTGATGGCTGAACGCTGATAGCTGACCGCTTTTCAAGGAGTTGTACGATGAGCTTCACCGCTGCGGATGTGATGAAACTGCGGGATCGCACCAAGCTCCCGATGATGGAATGCAAGGCCGCCCTCGCGGCGAGCGGCGGCGATTTCGAAAAGGCGGTTACGGACCTCCGCACCAAATTTGCTGCGGTGCAGGGCAAGTTCGCCGACCGTGAGGCGGCTGAAGGCCGAGCGACGGTCTACATCGACCGCGGCGCGAAGACTGGAGCGATCGTCGAGGTCCGTTGCGAGACGGCCCCCTCGGCCAAATCCGATCAGTTCGTCGCCCTGGTTGCGGACGTCGCCAAGCAGGTCGCCGTCAAGAACCCGGCCACCGTGGAAGCGCTTCTCGCCGAGCCTTTCCTGGGCGATGCGAAGAAGACGATCAATGACCGCGTGCTCGAAACGATCGGCCTGATTCGCGAGAACATGAAGGTCCACAAGTTCAAGCGGCTCGAAGGCACGCTTGGCGAATACCGCCATCACGACGGCTCGGTCGCGGTGATCGTTTCGGTCGAAGGCGAAAACGCCAGCCCCGAACTGCTCCGCGACGTCTGCATGCACATCGCGGCTCGCTCGCCCGTCGCCGCCCGCAAGGAAGATGTGCCGGCCGACGTGATCGCGAAGGAAACCGACATCGCCAAGGATCAGGTGGCGAACGACCCGAAGAACAAGAGCAAGCCGGCCAACATCCTCGAGAAGATCGTGGAAGGCAAGCTGAAGACGTTCTTCGCGGAAAACGTCCTCCTCGAACAGCCGTTCGTGAAGGACGACAGCAAGACCGTCGGCCAGCTGCTCGCGGGAGCCGGACTGACGCTGAAGACGTTCATCCGCTACAAGGTCGGCGAAGTCGGCTAAGCAAAAACGTGAAGCGACCAAGCCCGACCAGCACCGCTGGCTCGGGCTTTTTTCATGAGTCCCCGCTTAAGCCCCACCGTAGGCGCAGCTTACGGTGGGGATCCGAACGACCAGGGCCACGATCCCCACCGGGTGCTGCGCTGACGGTGGGGCTGGGTATTTCGAGCATGATTCGCATCGGCATCCTCACCGTATCGGATCGCGCCAGTCAGGGCGTCTATGAGGACCTCGGCGGCCCCGCAATCCGCGAATGCTTGACGGAAATCTTGTCGTGCCCGTGGGAGCCGGTCGCGCGCGTCATCCCCGATGAGCAGAACCTCATCGAACAAAACCTCCGCGAACTCTGCGACCAGGAAGGTTGCTGCCTCGTGGTCACGACCGGCGGCACGGGCCCTGCTCGCCGCGATGTGACGCCGGAGGCGACGGAAGCGGTCTGCGACAAGATCCTCGACGGGTTCGGCGAGCAGATGCGAGCCGTGTCGCTGAAGATCGTGCCCACTGCGATCCTATCGCGCCAAATCGCCGGCATCCGCGGACGTTCGCTGATCGTCAACCTGCCCGGCAAGCCGAGTGCGATCCGCGACTGCTTGCTGGCCGTGTTCCCCGCGATTCCTTATTGCATCGACCTGATCGAAGGGCCGTTTCTCACGACGAACGAACCGGTCGTCAAAGCATTTCGGCCCAAGGCGAAGTGACGTTTTGGGTAGGATGAACGGATGCCGCTCACCTTTCATTATGACGTTGTCGTCGTCGGCGCAGGCCATTCGGGGATTGAGGCCGCGCTCGCTCCCGCACGCCTTGGCATGCGCACCGCGCTCCTCACGATGAATGCCGACGCGGTCGGGCAGATGAGTTGCAATCCCGCGATCGGCGGGGTGGCGAAGGGGCAGATCGTTCGCGAGATCGATGCGCTCGGCGGCGAGATGGGGAAGGTAACTGACCTCGCGGGCCTGCAATTCCGCATGCTGAATCAGACGAAAGGCCCGGCGATGCATTCGCCGCGGGCGCAGGCGGATAAGAAGCTCTACCAGTTCGCCATGAAGCAGCGAGTCGAGGCGCAATCCAATCTGACGCTTCGGCAGGAGATCGTCGAAGCGATCTTGATCGAGGATGATCCGGACTCCGCGAGCCCGTCAGGTCGCCGAGTCGTCGGCGTACGAGTGCGAGGCGACACCATCTATCGCGCGAAGGCCGTCATTCTCACGACGGGCACCTTCCTCAAAGCCATCATGCACATGGGGGAGGCGAAGACGCAGGGCGGGCGAGCAGGCGATGGGTCCGCGGAACAACTGAGCGACAGCCTTACCTCCTGCGGCTTCCAACTCGCTCGCTTCAAGACCGGGACGCCGTGCCGGATCAATGGCCGGACGATCGATTTCGCGAAATGCGAACCGCAGCCCGGCGACGCCAACCCACGGCCCTTCAGCTTCTCCACGGATCGCATCGAGCAGAAGCAACTGCATTGCCATATCACGTACACGAACGAAAAAGTCCACGAGCTGATCCGCGCCAACCTGCAGCGGGCCCCGATGTATTCGGGCCAAATTCAGTCGCGCGGCCCACGCTACTGTCCATCGATCGAAGACAAAGTCGTTCGCTTCGCCGACAAGGATCGCCATCAAATTTTTCTCGAGCCCGAGGGGTACAACACGCTCGAGTATTACTGCAACGGCATCAGCACCAGCCTGCCCAACGACGTGCAGCAGGCGATGCTCGCGGAGATTCCGGGGCTAGAGAACGCCGAGATTTTGCGTTGGGGATACGCCGTCGAATATGACTACGCTCCGCCGACGCAACTGCATCCAACGCTGGAGACGAAACTCGTCGGCGGGCTGTACTTCGCGGGCCAGATCAACGGCACCACGGGTTACGAGGAAGCCGCCGCTCAGGGATTGATGGCAGGCGTCAACGTGGCGATGAAGCTGCAAAACAAGCCGCCCTTCGTCCTCGATCGCAGCCAGGCGTATATCGGCGTGCTCATCGACGATCTCGTCACCCGCGGCGTCGATGAGCCCTACCGCATGTTCACGTCGCGTGCGGAATATCGCCTACTGCTTCGCCACGACAACGCGGATCGCCGGCTGACGCCGTTGGGCCGCAATGTCGGGCTGGTGGACGATCGAGGTTGGAATCGCCTGCAAGCCAAAGAGCAAGCGATCGCGGATTTGCTCGCGTATCTGCGATCTCATCGCTCAGGCCAAGATTCGCTCGAACGGTGGCTTCGCAGGACCGAGGTCGAATGGGACCAAGTCTGCGGTATGCACCCCGCCCTTCGCGAGATGTCGCTTTCGGCGGACGTCATCGAGCAAGTGGTTCTGGAGTTGAAATACTCGGGCTACATCGATCGGCAGGCGGCGCAGGTGGAGCGATTCCAACGACTCGAATCGAAGCCGATCCCTTCGACGTTCGACTACGCCGCGATCCCGCAACTCCGCATTGAGGCGAAAGAGAAGCTCGGCGCGATCCGCCCCGCGAATCTCGGACAAGCGAGCCGCATCAGCGGCATCAGCCCCGCGGACCTCGCGGTCCTCGTCATCTATCTCGAATCGTAACTTCCGTAAGAGCCGCGCACGTAGTAAGCGGATTTCGATCCGCGGCATTTCGATCCGCTTACTACGTGCGCGGCTCTTACGGAAGTTACGCCATTGCGAGGCTTACATCGCGGCGCGGCGGGAGGGGGCGACGGCTTCGATGCAGGCCCCGGCCGTCGGAAACATCTTCGCGGGGCTGCAGCGGTTCTCGGGGTTGAAGGCGTTGCGGAGACGGACCATCATCGACAGGTCGTCCGGCGAAAACAGCTTCGGCATGAAGTCGATCTTTTCCACTCCGATGCCGTGCTCGCCCGTTACCGATCCGCCGCAGTTGATGCACTCGTCGAGAATCTCGTGGCTCGCATCCATCACGCGCTTCACCTGGGCCGGGTCGCGTTCGTCGAAGAGCAGGATCGGATGGATGTTGCCGTCGCCGGCGTGGAAGACGTTGGCGATGCGTAGGTCATATTTCTTGCTGATGTTTTGGATGACGCGCAGAATGTGCGGCAACTTCGTCCGCGGCACCACGCCATCCTGAGTGCAATAACTCGGCGCCAATCGGCCCACGGCCCCGAACGCTTGCTTGCGACTCTTCCAAAGCAGCAGACGCTCCGCCTCGGTATTCGCTCGCTTCACCTCGCGGGCTTTGTTCTTCTTCGCGATCGCTTCGATGCGCTCGGCGTCTTTGTCGAGCCCCGCTTCAAGTCCATCCACTTCCATGATGAGCACGGCCCCTGCATCGAGCGGGAAGCCGAACTTGAACGCCTCCTCGACGGCTTTGAGGATCAGCTTGTCGAGCAACTCCAACGCGCCCGGAATGATGCCGGCGCCGATGATTTCGCTGATGGTGTTGGTCGCATCGTCCACCGTTTCGAAGACGCCGAGCAGCGTGCGATACGCTTCCGGATTGCGGGTGATGCGAACCCAGGTGCGCGATGCGATGCCGAAGGTGCCTTCGGAACCGACGATGACGCCGGTCAGATCATATCCCGGCCGATCCTCGATCGGGCCGCCGGTCGTCACCAATCGACCATCGGGCATAACGAATTCGACGCCGATGACGTGGTTGACGGTGACGCCGTACTTCAGCGTGTGCGGCCCGCCGGAGTTGGTGGCGACGTTGCCGCCGATGGTGCATGCTCCCTGGCTCGAAGGATCGGGAGCGTAGTGGTAGCCGTGGCCTTTGAGATGGTTCTGTAGCCAAAGGTTGACGACGCCGGGCTCGACGACGGCATAGCGATCGCGGGTGTTGACCTCGAGAATGCGTTTCATCCGAGTCAGCGAAATCATGACGCCGCCGCCGACGGGCAGGCATCCGCCGGCAAGGCTGGTGCCGGCGCCGCGCGGGAGGAAGGGGACGCCGAGTTCGTTGCAAATCTTGACTATCCGCACGATCTGGTCGGTGGACGTGGGGAAGACGACCACGTCGGGCTTGTTCTTTTCAATGGTGTAGCCGTCGCACTCGTAGACGACGAGTTCGCTCGCCGACGCGAGCAAACCGTCGGCGCCCACGACTTGCTTCAGGCGATCCACCAGCGTCATCACCGCAGTCATGCTGTCTCCCGTTTTCGTCTTACTCCCCTCTCCCCTCTGGGGAGAGGGGTTGGGGGTGAGGGGTTATGCCCCTCGCGGCGGCAAGGTATGTATTCGCCAAGCCCCACCGTAGGCGCAGCGCACGGTGGGGATCGTCGCATGGATCCCCAGGGTGCGCTGCGCTTACCCTGGGGCTTGCGGCCGAAATACACGCGTCAGCGAGGGCGATCCCCTCACCCCTCTCCCCAGCGAGGAGAGGGGAGCAAGGCACGGATGCGACCCAACTGCCGCTGACCTCACGCGGAGCGTGAGGACTACCTTCTACACCTCGCCGTCGGCGAGGAGGCCGAGTTTCTTCATCTTGCGTTGCAAGATCGCGGGCTTCACGTTCAGCGATTTGGCGGCTTCTTCCATGTCGCCGTTCGCGTCGCTGATGGCTTTCTTGATTTTGTCCTGCAGCTTCCAATCCTGAATCACGCGGTAGAGCGTACGTTCGCCGATGCCGAGCATTTTGGCGGCTTCTTCGCGATTGCCGTTGGTCAATTCCAGGGTTCGCTCGGTGTAGAAGCGTTCGATTTCGCTGAGCGGACGACCCAGGAGTTGCGAGCTGCCTGCCGGTTTCGCATCGCCGGCAGCGACGTCCTTCAGCCCTTCGATTTCGTGCAGGTCGTCGAGTCCGAGGACGCCGTCCGTGTCTTGCACGACCATGCTTTCGATGGCGTTTCGCAGTTCGCGGACGTTGCCGGGCCAGCTATGCGAACCCATCGTCTTGCGGGCGGCGTCGCTGATGCCGTTGACCTTCTTGTTGTGCTTGGCGTTCATTTCCTTGATGAAATGGGCGGCCAACAGCGGAATGTCTTCGCGACGCTCGCGCAGCGAAGGCAGACGGATGGTCACCACTTTCAGGCGAAAGTAAAGATCCTGGCGAAACTTGCCCGCTTCGACCGCCGCCTCCAAATCGCGATGCGTGGCGGAAATCAGGCGAACATTCACCTTGATCGCTTCGTTGCTGCCAATGCGGGTCACTTCCTGATTCTCGAGGACACGCAACAGTTTCGCTTGCAGTTCGAGCGGCATGTCGCCGATCTCGTCGAGAAACAGCGTCCCGCCGTTCGCATGCTCGAATCGTCCTTTCCGCATGCGGTCCGCGCCGGTGAAGGCGTGGGCCTCGTGGCCGAAGAGTTCGTCTTCCAGAAGATTCGAGTTGATGGCGGTGCAATTCATCGCGACGAAGTTTTTGTTTCGTCGCGGACTGTTCATGTGGATTGCTTTGGCGATCAGCTCTTTTCCCGTGCCGGTTTCTCCCTGGATGAGCACTGTGGCGGAGGTGGGAGCGATCGCCTTCAGTTTGTTGACGATTTCCTGCATCTTGGGAGAATTGCCGATCAGTCCCTCGAATCCGAACTTCTCCTCGAGCTGGGCCTGAAGCTCGCGATTCGTTTTCGCGAGGCGGAAACGCTCGGCCGCCTTGCCGACCATTTCACGGAGTTCGGCGAGATTGACCGGCTTCTGCAGATAATTCGCCGCCCCCGCCTTCATCGCTTCGACGGCCGTCTGCACGTCGCCATGTCCGGTGATGACGACGACTTCGCAGGCCGGGTTCTCCTGTTTCGCTTTGCGGAGAATGGCGAGGCCGTCCAGGCCTTCCATTTTGAGGTCGGTGAGGACGATATCGGGATCGGTCCGTTCGAGGAGACGGGCGCCTTCGGCGCTGGAAGTGGCGATCGTGCAATCGTAGCCGACGCGTTCGAGGCTCTCGGCCACGACTTCCGCATGGTTCGGATCATCGTCGATGATGAGCAGCTTGATGCCTTCGCCCGGCTTGCCGTCGTTGGTCCTGGCTCGATCCATAGCAAACGCGCCCTGTCGAAGCGTGGGAACAGGTTCATTGTATGGGGCGGCTGTTTCCACGCCTTAAGAGGCTGCGATCGCCGCAAATCTCGCTGCCTCAAGCACAAGAAAATCCATCATTACGTTTCCGCAAGGTGCGTATAATGGAGTGCCCTCGCGAGGGCATTCCAAGGAGTTGAAGATGTTTTTCGATCCGATGTATTTGCTCTTCCTTGCACCGGGCATCGCCCTGGCGCTGTGGGCGCAGATCCGGGTGCAACGTGCTTATAGCGAAGCAAGCCGCTACGCGCCGCGCAGCGGATTTTCCGGCGCCCAGGCTGCGGCTGCCGTGCTGGATGCCGCAGGCGTATGCCGGGTGCAGATCGAGCCGACGGAAGGATATCTTTCCGACCACTACGTGCCCGGTCAGGGGATCCTTCGGCTAAGCGAAGGCGTTTATGGACAACGCAACTTGGCCGCTCTGGGAATCGCGGCCCATGAAGCGGGGCACGCGATCCAGGATGCGAACCGATATCCGCTGCTGGTCTGGCGCAACGCGCTGGTGCCGGTGGCGAGCTTCGGGTCTGGGGCCGCGTGGTTGATCATCCTCGCGGGCTTCGTGCTGCATGTGTTCGGGCTGATTATGATCGGCATCGCGGTGTTTTCGCTGACGGTGATTTTCCAGTTAGTGAACTTGCCCGTGGAATTCGACGCAAGCCGACGCGCTCGCATCGCGCTGGTCGAAGGCGGGTTGGTGACTCAGGAAGAAGACAAGATGGTGGCGAAGGTGCTGAACGCGGCCGCGCTCACCTATGTGGCGGCAACACTGACGAGCATCCTGACGTTGCTGTATTACTTGTTCCGCGCCGGCGTGTTCAGCAGCCGCGATTGATCGAACGCGAATTCGAAACGAAAAACGCCACGTCATGGACGCGGCGTTTTTCGTTTGGCGACACGTTTCCAAATCAGCGATCACTTCGTCGACTTTTGCTGCCAGGCGTCGATGAGGTGCTGATGTCGCGGAAGCTGTAGTCGAGGTTGGCGAGTTCGCAGCCGAGGTCGAGGGCTTTGTCGAAATCGCCGGATTTCGCGTGGAGCGTGGCGAGTTGATACATCGATTCGCGGCGCAGATCTTCCTCGGCGGCGGTCAGGTGCTGCATCGCCTCCTCGAAGTTGCGGATCGCGAGGCGGAGGTTGTTGCGGTTCTTGAAGCAGAAGCCTAGATAGACCAGCGATCGGGCCTGCAGCCGTGGGTCTTTGCGAAGGATCTGAAATTCCTTGATCGCTTCGTCGAACTGGGCGACCTTCAGCAAGCGGACAGCCATCTGGAAACGAGATTCGTTGTCGCTCGGATAGCGGTCGGATCGCTGCCGGTAGAAGTCGAGTTCGCGGGCGTTGATCTCGCGATCGAGTTGGGTGTGCAGTTTCTTGAGTTCCGCATCGGCCGGGGCGGATTGCATCTTCGCCTCGGCCATCGCGCGATTGCGGCGAAGCGGCTCGATCTCTAGATTCGCCAATTCCATCTGTACATCGAAATCGGACGATGTCGCTTGCACGCCACGCTGCAACACAGCTTTCGCTTCTTCGAATTGGTCGATCTTTACGTAGATCTTCGCAAGCAAGATGTATGAATGCGGATTGGCGGGATTCGCTTTGATCTTCGCTTCGAGGGCCGCAATTTCCGAGGCGCTGCGCCCGGCCGAGCCCATCGCATGGGTCTGCGTCGGATGGGCGTCGACGCGAGTTTCGCCAGCGCCCGATTCGTTCTCGGATTCGCTCAGAGCCGCATGTTCCTTGGAACCGCTGAGGGGAGTTTTCGCTTCGCCTTGGACGGCCTGGCTGTAGCCTTTGGCGATGGTCGCCGAGGCGGCGAGATCCTTGGCTTTGTTCTCCGCCTCGCGATCGCCCGGCTTCGCCTTCTTCACGAGATTCCAGAGATTGGCCGCCTGGACGAAGTTGCCGCGTGCCTCGTAAATCTTGGCGAGCATGCGGTTGATCTTGATGTCGTCGGCCCGAATCAGGCGAGCCTGCTCGAGCATCCACAAGGCGTGGTCCGGCAAATCGAGTTGCACATACGCCTCGGCCTGGGCGACATGGGCGCGCAGATGCCAGGGGTTACGAAGAAACACCTGTTCCGCGTGCTCGAGTGCTTCGAGCGGCTTGGTTCGGGTGAGGGCGAGTTCCATGCGAGCGAGCGGACGAAGCGTCGTCAGATGCGACAGCAACGAACCTTTTCCTCGATTGCCGAACTTTCGGCGAACAGCATCGCGCAGCGATCTGCGATAAATAAGGTTGGCGGGATCGAGCTTGCAACAGCTCATCAGCAGCGAGATGGCGTAGTCGAAATTCCCTTTATCCGAGGCCAAAACCTGGGTCGCTTTTTCGTATTGGCTTGCAACGATGCGTCGCTGCTCGAAACTGAGCCGCGGCAACGCGGAAGCGGCGCTATCAGGCATGGGGCAGAACCTCGGAGAGGCGAGACCGGCGAAGCCGATGCTCATCCCTTAGGCTAACCATACGAACCTTTAGGTCAAGTTAATAGGCGAGAAGGAAACGCCGACACGCAGATGATTGACGCGTCCCCTTCGAACGCGTAGTCTGGGGCGGCTTCGTCTCGATTCACGCCATTGTGGGGATTCTCATGCTCCGCACCGTTTCGTTGTTCGCGCTCCTCGCTTCCTCGTCGATCGCCTGGGCTCAGCCGAAAGACAACATCATCGCGCCGGTTCGCGATGCCCGATATGGCAAACCGAAGGATTACAACGGCTACTTCCCATGGACGCCGCCGCGCGACACGAAGGACTGGGACAAACGACGCGACTTCGTCCGCCGACAGCTTCTCGTCAGCCAAGGCCTGTGGCCGTTGCCGGAAAAGACGCCGCTGAATCCTACGATCCACGGCAAGATCGAACGGGACGGCTACACGGTCGAGAAGGTCTTCTTCGCAAGTCTGCCGGGGCACTATGTCTGCGGCAATCTCTATCGCCCCACAGGCAAGACCGGCAAGCTGCCGGCCGTCTTGTGTCCTCACGGGCATTGGGCGAATGGCCGGCTCTACGAAAATGGCGATGCAGGAATCAAAAGGGAAATCAAGACGGGTGCGGAGCAGACGGAAGAAGGGGCGAAGTATCCGCTCCAGGCCCGCTGCGCTCAACTCGCTCGCATGGGCTGCGTCGTCTTCTTCTACGACATGGTGGGCTACGCCGACAGCAAGCAAATCGGCCACCGCGATGGGTTTTACGATCATGAGGCTGAGTTGCGTTTGCAGAATTTCATGGGTCTGCAAACGTGGAACAGCATCCGCGCCCTCGATTTCCTCACGAGTTTGCCGGAAGTCGATGGCCAACGCGTCGGCGTCACGGGCGCTTCGGGCGGCGGCACTCAAACCTTCGTCCTCTGCAGCGTCGATGATCGCCCCGCGGTCCAGGTCCCCGCGGTCATGGTTTCCACGTCGATGCAGGGCGGCTGCGTCTGCGAAAACTGCTCGCTGCTCCGCGTGAACACCGGCAACATCGAACTCGCCGGCCTCTGGGCTCCTCGCCCCCTCGCCATGATCGGCGCCGACGATTGGACGAAGGAAATCGAAACCAAGGGCTACCCCGAACTGAAGGCGCTTTATCGTCTCTACGGCAAAGACGAAAACGTGCTCGCGAAAGCGTTCACGCAATTCCCGCACAACTACAACCAGGTGAGCCGCGAGTTCATGTACGCGGCCATGAACAAGCATCTGAAGCTTGGATTCGCCGAACCGATCAAGGAACAGAAGTTCGTCCCGGTCGCGCCGAAGGACCTCGTGGTCTACAACTCCGAACATCCGCTTCCGAAGGATGCGACCGGCATCGATGGCACTCGCAAATGGATGACGGCTCAGTCGGAGAAGAGCCTCAAGGCGTTGTTGCCGAAGGACGATGCCGGGAAGCAAAAGTACCGAGACGCGATCGGCGGAGCGCTCAAGGCGATGGTCGTCGATGAGTTGCCGGCCGGGTCGGAGGTCGTCGAAGTCATCCCATCGAACCTGGTGCAGAAGGACGACGCGCTGGTTCGCCGCGATTACGTGTTGAGCCGCAAGGGAGCGGGCGAACGGGTCCGCGCCGTGGGCATCTGCCGCAAAAACTTCGATGGCCGAATGATCGTCTGGATCCACCCCGACGGCCCATCGAGCCTGTGGAACGGCAAAGATCTTACGCCGGAAGCGAAGGAAGCCGTGGACAGCGGTGCGGCGATCTTCGCGCCCGAATTGTTCCGCACTGGGCCCGACAGCAAGCTCGAACGGCCCGGTAACGTGATGACGATCGGATCCAACAAGTTCGCCGGCTACACCTTCGGTTACAACCGCTCGCTGATGGCAGATCGCGTTCACGACATCCTCACGTCGATCGCGTATGTGAAGAATCACCGCGAGACGAAGTCGGTCCACCTCGCCGGTTTCGGCAAGGCAGGCCCGTGGGCGTTGACCGCGCGAGCGTTGGCAGGCGATGCGGTCGGCAAGACGGTGATCGACGTCAACCGCTTCAAGTTCGAGGACATCAAGTCGATGGACGACGAAAACCTGCTGCCCGGCGCCCTGCGTTACGGCGGCCTCCCCGCCTTCGCCGCTTTGGTTGCACCGCAACCGCTTCTCGTCTACAACGCCCAGGATGCGGGCAGCAGTGAATTCCCCCACGCGATGTACGGAGACAACGGCGCCGCCGAACGCCGCGACGAAACGCTGCCGCCACTGGATGCGGTGCGGTGGATATTGAAATAGAGAATGAATGAGGAAGGATGAAAAAAGAACTGGCGAGCAGGCCGCTGGCAAGGCGGCTGGTAAAGCGTCCGCAAAGGTCTCGTCACGGCCTGACTGATTGCGAATGAAGAGACTTTTGCCGACACTTTACCAGCCGCCTTACAGCGGCTGCTCGCCAGTACTTTTTTTTCCTTCATCCTTCCTCCCTCATCCTTTTCTCGTGAGGTTTGCTCCATGCTTGGTTTCGCCATCGTTGGTTGCGGGATGATCGCTCGGTTTCACGCTCGCGCGTTGGCGGATGTGCCGGGGACGAAGGTGGTCGCGTTGGTCGGGCGGAATGCGGCTAGCGCGGAGAAGATGAAGGCGGAGCTGAACCTCGATTGCGACGTGTCGAACGATCTCGCCGCCGTCGTCAAGCGGCCTGATGTGCATGTCGTCATTATCACGACGCCGAGCGGGGCGCATCTGGAACCCGCTGTGCTCGCGGCGAATGCGGGGAGGCATGTCGTCGTCGAAAAACCGCTCGAAATCACGCTCGATCGGTGCGACCGCATCATCGAGGCGTGCGAGAAGAGCAAGGTAAAGCTCTGCACGATCTTCCCGTCACGATTCGGCGACGCGAATCTCGAACTGAAGAACGCCCTCGTCTCCGGCCGCTTTGGCCGACTTACGCTTGGCGAAACGACATGCAAGTGGTGGCGGGCTCAATCCTACTACGACGAAGGCGGATGGAAGGGGACGCAAGCCCTCGACGGCGGCGGTGCCCTCATGAATCAGGCGATCCACAACGTCGATCTGCTGCTGTGGATGATGGGACCTGTCGTTTCGATCGCGGGCCTCACCGCCACGCTCGCTCATGAGCGGATCGAAGTCGAAGACACGGCCGTCGCCTGCATGCGATTCAAAAACGGCGCACTCGGCGTGATTCAAGCCACGACGAGCGTCTGGCCGGGCCTGCCGAAAACGATCGGCATTCACGGCAACAAGGGGTCCGTCGTCATCGAGCAGGACGACCTGCTTCGCTGGGAGTTCGATCCAGCCAACAAAGACGACGATGCGATTCGGGCACGGTTCACGCAGAAAGTCGGCGCGTCCGGCGGTTCCAGCAACCCAGGCTCGATCTCCCACGTCGGCCACGCTCGGCAACTTGCGGACTTCGTCCATGCGATCAACACCGGCACATCGCCCGTCGTGGATGGCCGCGAAGGACGAAGGGCGGTGGAAGTGATCCTGGCGATCTACGAATCGCAGCGAACCGGACGTGTCGTGGAGATTCGCGAGTAAAAAACAAAGCTGGCGTCCGTCCTAATGAACAGGCGCCAGCATTTTTGTCCTCATCTCGACAGAGAGATGCGAGGCGGATTTACTTGAAGTTCTTGAGCCAAGAGTCGAAATCCTTCTTGTGGTTTTCGACCGTTGCCGCCGGGCCCGTGACGCGGATGAAGTAGGGGCCATCGGGGCTCTCGAAGATGACCGCGAGCATGCGGTTGTTTGGGCGGGCTTCGGTCTTAGCGTTCGGGTTGAACGGCGCCGACTTGAAGAGATAGGTACCCTTCACATCGAGATAGGTCACCGGCACCTTGCCCACTTCGAATTTCTCGGTCTTCGAGGCGTCGTCGATCGATTTGCCGTCGGGGGCCTTGAACATGCCCTTCCAGCGTTTCAGGTTCTCGTCCACTCCGCCGCCGCCTCCTTTGCCGAAGTAGAAGACGACGAGTTCGGCATCGGTGCTGTCGCCTTTCGCGGCCGGCAACGTGGCTTGGTAGTAGCGGAACTTGGTCGCTTCTCCCGGCTTCCACGACTTCGGGGTTTCCGACTTCAATCCGTCGAGGACGACGGTGTCAGCCAGTACGGGAAGGGCGAAAGCCAGCATCAATGCCGCCCCGCCGACGAATCGCTTCATATCGTTGCTCCTCAAATGCAGTGACTCGGTACCACGGCTACTAGTATCGCAAACAAAGGATGCAGGAGAAAGCCGGAAAACAAAGGATGAAGGAGGAACGATGAAGGAGGAAACAGGCAGAAAGCGAATCCGCCTTCTTCTTTTCAACTGTCGTCCTTCCTCATTCGTCCTTCTTCCGCGCCAGCTCCCAAAGCTCGCTGTAGGCGTCCTTGTCGAAGGGTGGGCAGCCGGTGGCGAATTGCCCGAGTTCGTTGTGCTTTGATCGCATCAGTGCCGTGCAGTAGCTGAAGGTTCGGCAGATACGCTTGCGGTCGAGTTTGCCGTGGTCCATCAGTTGCTTTGCGAAGTCGGGTTGCGACAGTGTCGCCCGACCCACGCCGACGAATCGGCAGCGGCCGTCCCGCAGGTTCGCGGCGCCGGCTTGGGGCAGGAACTCTTGCAGGTAGCTGTAGCCGCTGCCGACGATCGGCATCTCCGGAACCGCGGCTTGGATTTCGCCGGCTAAGCGGAAATGTCGATCAACGCCGATCAGCGGATGTTCGGGCGTTTCGTAACCATCAGGCGGCGGATACTCGAAGGGGCGGATGACGTGCGGCGAGCCATAGGGGTTGCCCATGCTGACGTTGACGAGGGTTACCCCGAGCTTCGCCATCTCGCGGATCCAGGCGATTGGCTCCGCCAGATCGGGGATCATGTGATCGGTCAGGGATGTTCCCCAAGCTCCTCAGCGGCGTCTCGTGCGGAGTGGGTTCGCCTTCGGTTGTTCCTGCCTTCATGCGATAGGGAATCGAATCGAACACGTTGAGACGCGAAGCCAGCACCATCTCCGGCAGCTCGCTGCGGATGCCGACGATGACGTCGCGGGCCAACCGAGTGCGATTCTCGAAGCTGCCGCCGTAAGGGCCAGGTCGGGTGTGGGCGGCAAGCAATTCGTTCAGCAGGTAGCGGTGGCATTGCTTGATGTCGATGAACTGGAATCCCGCCTTCCACGCCAACTTCGCAGCGGCGACATAGCGATCGACCAGTTGCTTCAACTCGTCGTCCGTGAGCAGCGGATAAAACGGATCAACTGTTTTGCCTGTTGGCTTGTCCACAATCGTCCGCGGATCGAGGAGCGGGTCGTGCATGGCGATCAGCGGCTTGCGAAAGCTGTATCGGCCTGAATGCGTCAGTTGCAGGCCGACGACCAAATCGCCGTCCGAGCCGAACGTTGCACGATGGGCATTGCGGCATGCGAGATGCAACTTTTCGAGGTCGCTGACGGTATGGTCCGCGACGAGGAGTTGGCGCGAATTGGCCCTGCCTTCGTCCGTCACCGCTGCTGCTTCGCCCCAAATGAGCTTCGCTCCGCCGGAGCCGAAGCGTTCCCAACGGCGGACAGTCAGCGAGTCGGGTCGGCCATCGAGCGTGCCGTCGCAGCCTTCCATCGGTTGCACGCAGAGGGCGTTGCCGGCCGTCAGCGGGCCGAACTTGACAGGTTGAAACAGCGGCGAAAGATCGTCGTTGAGGCGCAGGTCGAGGCCCAACCGTTGCGATTCGGCCAATAGGTCGTTCGTAGAATGGAACTTGAAAAATCGAGCCATGGAATCGCTCAACACTTATGGAAATCGGTTGCACGATAATGTATCGGCTTCGCAGGTCGCTTAGAGGGCTGGAGGCATGAAACGCCTGATCGTTTGCCTCGCATGGTTCGCCTTCGGCTGCACGAATGCAGAAGGCCCGCCGCTGGTGATCGGCCATGTCGCTCCTGCGGACGATTCGGTGCGTGCGGAGGCGCAGAAGCGTGGGCTGGAACTCGTCGTCAACGATTTGGGCGACAAGCCGGACCCAGCGCTGCAGAGCCGTCCGCTGGTCATTCGCTTCGCCTCCGCAAGTTCGCCCGAGGATTACGAATCGCATGCCGTGCGATTGACGGCGCTCGGCCGAGCGTCCGCATTGTTCGGTGGAACGAATCTCGACGAAACGGAACGCCTTGACCGCATGCGTGTGCCCCTGTTCTCGTTCTCGTCGCGTCATGCGTCGTCGCTCTCCGAAAACACGATCGTCATGGGCCTCGATGCGGAAGATGAGTCTGCCGCAGTCGTTGCGTGGCTGAAATCGAAGGATATTTCAAACGCAACTCTGGTGAAGGCACGCGACGGGAAAAGCGAACCATGGGCCACGCTGCTGCCGCAAGCTTGGAACAAGCAATGGGGCAACAAGGCAGCACTCGCCTTCGCAGACGACCATGCAATGTTGGATGCGGAGACGCTCATTTTCGCCGGACCGCTTACTGTTGATTCGCCTGGGTGGAAGCAGATCGGCGACCGAACGAAACGGATTATTGTCCTTGGATCCGAAACCGATGCTGCAGCATTAGCGAAGTTTCGCGGCCCGCATCGCAACGTCCATTGGACCACTCCGTTCGTGCTCGATCCGGAAACGAAGACGACCGGCGATTTTTTGGAGAAGCATCAACGTGCGTTCGGTTCGGTTCCGTCGTCGGATGCGGTGCTCGCCTATGATGGCCTCAGGTTTCTTCTGCAGTCGATGCGGACCACGCGAGTGGCTCAGGGCGGTCGTCTCCTGAAAGATTTGGAAACCGCAGCCTTCGTCGGCGTGACCGGGCCGAACCGCATCGAAAATGGCCGCATGCGTCGGCGGATCTACGTCGTGCATGCTGTGGACGAATCGTCTGCGCTCGATTTTCGTTGGTTGCCGGAAACTCTCGAGAAAGAAGATAGGAACAAGGAAGGTGATAGGAAGTGACCCGAAATAACGCCGAAAGGAAGCCGTGATCGGCTTCCTTTTCATGAGCGGGCCGAAGACGAGTCGGTCAGTTTTCGACGAAGACGCGGTTTTCCAGGCGGAGGCTGCCGCGAACGGACATGATGGTTTCTTGTGCAACCTGCTTCAGGTACCAACTCGGAACTCTGCCCGTCATGATCAGAGCATCTTCCGATTTCTCGACCTGGAGCCGGCGCAGCGAGGCATAGAAGCTTCGCTTGAGAGCATGTGCGGCATCACGGACGACTTGTGCATGCGGAGACATGGCCTTCGTGCTCCTTCCATCTACAAGCAACTCGTCAAGATCGATACGGACCGATCCGTCCGCTTTGCGAATCCTGACGCAAGGCATCCATCGAATGTAGCCCCGCACAAATTGCCCTGTCAATCATATTTTCGTAGAAGAGACAACCAATTCGTCCGATTTTCGCGAATCTTCTTGTGCATTCCGCAGTATCCTCATGTTCGGAATCCTTTCGCTCATTTGTCGAGCGAGCAGCCCGCATCGTCGCCAACCTTTGCGTCACCCACACACACCGAACCCGAATCCGCCAGCTTGGCTCGGAATACGGGCAACCCCAAGGGTTCAGTTCGTGGCGAAACCGATATGGTGAGTGCGACATTCGGTTTGATGCCCTGGCAGGATGATTAGGGCGAGCGCCAGACATGGAGGTTGCCGTGTTCGGATCTGTTCGCTGGGCGGTGCGTGGGTTGGCGGTGATGACCTCGTTTCTCGCCGCTGACTTGTGCCGAGCCCAATACCCTGTGCCGTATTATCCGACGCCCCCGGTGGCATATCCGACCGGCTATTATCAGCCGGTGATGTATGTTCCCGCCGGCGCAATGGCTCGGCCCATGCCGATGGGGCAACCCATGTATCCTGGGTTGCCCAATAGCTTGGCGCCATGTCCCGTGGTCCCCTTCTCGCCTCCCATGGCTCCGTTCTCAGCGATACCCGAAGTCAGCGACCTCACCCGCAATGCCGCCCGCAGCCTGCAGGCAACTCCTTCGGGGATTCCCCTCGAAACCTGCGCGCCGCCGACTTTTTTGCCGGATTGCGACGGCGGTATCCGCGGTTCGAAACGTCCAAGTTGCGGACGTGGGCCATGGTCGATTCAGACGTTGGTCGGATCGCAATTTCATGTTGGGCCGGACGACTATCAGTACGGCAGCGTCAACGTGCGATTCGGTTATCTCACCGATTACGTCTGCTTCGATAACTCGATTCTTCGCGGCCAGATCGAGCCCGTGCTCGACGTGATGGGCGGACTGACCTACGCCAGCGATTTCGGCACTTGGCTCGGCGGACCGTCGCTGCTGATGCGCTACAACTTCACGAAGGCCGACAAACTTCAACCCTACGTGCAGGCCGGCTTCGGCGGCGTCTACAACGACGCCTACCGCGACAACCAGAACCACCTGGGCCAACCCGTCGTGCTGCTCGGCCAAGCCGGTATCGGCACGCGGTATTTTCTCTCGCCGAACTGCTCGTTCGACCTTGAAGGCCAGTACAACCACATGTCGAGCTTCAGTGGCGGTTCTATTCGCAACCTCGGCATCGACGCCTTCGGCGCCTCAGGAGGTTTCACCTACTACTTCGGTTCGCGACAATAGGACGAGCGACTTGCGCATTCCTCCTCGCTGCCCACCGTGGGATGGAGGAGGAATGCTCTCCGGCCACGCTAATTCAGCGTGGGTCTGCCAAGCGGCCCATGAAGAGGATGCTGCCAGTGCGGTTGTCCTTGAGGACAAACGCGAAAGGCCGGTCGGCGTGGAACGTCGCGCGAGGCAATTGCTGAGGCAAAGCGGACGTGACGCGAACCATGATCACCGCGGTCGCAGCAGCGGCTTCCGTCCCTTTTTCGTCCACGTCGATGAATGCCTTGTGGATCACTTCTCCGATCTTCAGCGCATCGGTCGAGCGAACTACCATCTTGCTGAAGTCGGCGCGATCGCTGAACGCGAGCGGCATGCCCATCGCCGACAGAACTTCCTTCAGTTTGAACTGTGCCGTCACTTTGAACTTAGGCAACTTCAGATCGACTTGATGCTGTTTCATGCCCTTGGTGATGCGGTCGAGTTCTTCGGGCTTCAGCGTATTCTCGATTTGGCGGAGGCCGTCGGCCGATTTGGGAAGGATCACGATCATGGAGAGGTCGCGGTGTTCATAAGGAATTTCAACCGCCTGCAACCCTCCCTCTTCGAAGTACGCCATGCCGTCGTTGCGGTGCATAAGCGGCACGCGAACTTTGCTCCCGCCTGACAACGTGAAGTCCGCAGGTTGGGTGTTCCCCTTTTCGAAGGCTCCCATCCAGCTTGCTTTGAAGTAGATGGCGTTCGTCAACACCAGGCGGGCTTCCTCATCAAGGACGCCCGCGGGAATGAGGTCCGTGATCTTGCCCGCAGTCTCTTTTTCCACCCACGCGTTGATTCGCTGTCGGGCGGCTTCGGTCGCTTTGACGAAATCGACTTCCTGCAACCCCGCGCCGTAATTCGCGCGGGTCACGTTCAGGAAATCGGGTTGGAATTCGAATCCCTTCTGACCCCAAAGCGAATTCGCGACGGAGAGTTTGTAGGCGCGTTTGCGCGTGGGACCGCTTGTTGCGTCGATCAGATTGCGGAATGCGGGGTGAAGTTTGTCTTCGCTGAGGCCGAAATGGAGCGTCGTGTCCATCTGCTGGCGCGTCTCGCCCGCCGCGCCAGCGCTGGTCATGGCGAGAGCGGTCGAAATGCTGTAGGGCGAAAGGAACAAGTTCCCTGGCTTGGCTGCCAATCGGCCGTAAAGATCCCAAGCGAAGCGGTTATTCCCCACGACCACGGCGGCGGCTCCTCCTTCGAGCTGCGCGAAAGCCGTTGGAGCAAATGCGATTCCTGCCAACAGCGCCCATGCAAATCGGTTCATGATCCTTCTCCTTTTTGTCGCGAACATGATCCAGACGAAACGGAGGCCTCTTCGTTCTAGGCAACAGGGCGACTTCGAGATGGGCATCTTCCTTTTTATGATGACGAATGGTCCTTCCGGATGCGACCCGGAACTCTTTCGTGGGATGCGCCGCTGGACGATCGGGTCCACTTTATCAACTGGCCGCTAACGTACCTTCAGTCCAAGGAAAAAAAAATTCGTTGCAGTTCAATCAACACGAGTCAATGACCTGAAATGGTCATGTCGAATTCGGTAAAATTGCGGCACAGCGACTTGCGGGTGCATTCTTCGCCCGGTACAAGTCAGGGGTTCACCCTGATTCTCCCGACGTGCCGAAATCCATGGGCGATCCGCTCCGCTCTGTGAGTCCCGACCAAGAAACGCTACCCCGTCAAGACTTGGACCTTGGTTGCGTTGGTCGCTACCGTCTGCTTGAAAAGGTGGGCGGCGGCGGCATGGGCGTCGTGTACAAGGCGACTCATCTTGCGTTGCACCGCATCGTTGCCGTCAAGCTGCTGCATCCGGATCGCGCCCATCTTGACCACCTTTCCGCCCGCTTTGCACGCGAGATGGAAGCGGCAGGCAAACTCGATCACCCGAACATCGTCCGTGCAACCGACGCCGGCCAAGAAGGCGATACGCTTTTCCTAGTAATGGAGTACATCCAGGGAATCGACCTCGATCATTTGATTCGGCTGCTGCATCCCCTTCCCGTACCGGAAGTCTGCGAATTGGTCCGGCAAGCCGCGCTGGGACTGGAGGCCATTCGCGCCGTCGACATGGTGCATCGCGATATCAAGCCGTCGAATCTCATGCTCACGGAGCATGGCGTCGTCAAGATTCTGGACGTGGGCCTGGCGCTCCTCCGCGACACGCACATGAAGTGCGAAGAGCTCACGCCGCAAGGCGCCACGCTCGGAACGGCGGATTATCTCGCCCCGGAGCAAGCGGGCGATTCGAAGCAAGTCGACATCCGCGCCGACATCTACAGTCTCGGTTGCACCATGTACAAGTTGCTCGCCGGTGAGACGCCGTATCGCGGGGTCGAAACCTGGGCAGCCAAACTGAAGGCGCACTTGTTCGATCCGATGCCCCCGATCGTGACACGAACCGACATCCCCAACGGCGTTCTCGCGATCTTGCGGCGGATGATGGAAAAAGATCGAAACGCCCGCTTCGCGACGCCCGCCGAACTCGCCGAGGCTTTGAGATCCTGGAGCGTCCAAGCCGACGTATGCCGGCTGGCGAAACAGGAATCTGTGTCGCTCGTCGCATCTCTCAAGGAGCCTTGGCTAAGCGAGGGGGATACGCCGCTGGCCCGAGCGACAACGGTCGTCGATCCGACGAGTCCGAAGAAACGCTCGCGCGGTTGGATCGGGTTCGCCGCACTCCCCTTGATTGCAGGCGCTCTGGTGCTTGCCGCTAGTCCATGGCTGAACCCGAAAGATGAGCAATCGGCGACGAAAAAAGCGGAGGGGGAGCAGCCGGTCAAATTCCTGGCGAACGCCGACGCCGCGAAAGAACCGATGCCGGATCTTACCGAGACTACGCCGTTGAAGCTGACAGACGTTTTGGATCGTGCTCCGAGAGAGATTCTCTTGGATCTCGGAACGGGCCTGACTTCCTACCGATACCAGGATAATCTTCGCCAACTCGAAGTATCGAGCGAAAACTTGACCTTGTTGGGAGTCGCCACGACCAGTTCCCCTCGATTCGGCATTCAGGTTTCCATGTATCAGCCGAATTGGTCCGGCGGCTGTGGAGTGTTTTTCGGCTATCGCTTGTTCGACGACGCGGAGCGAAAAGCGAAAGGCCTCGAACCGGATCGGGTCGCACAGTTTCAATTTCTTCACGTTTACGACGGCGCGGACGAGCGTTCGAAGGGCCCCGTCCTCATGGTACGACGCAGCGCTTGCCGCCTCGTTCGGCGAAAGGATGGCCGCCTACGGACAGAAGGATTGCCTATCGACGCGCGAGAGAAAGTCGATCTGTCGCCGGGACACCAATCCTTGGAATTCAGCATCGGCGACGGCGCCTTGCAATCCGTGCGATTCGGCGGGCAGCGCCTTCCGCAACTGATTGATTTCTCGGTGAACCGAAAGTTCGAGGCACGCGACTACGAAGGCGGAATCGGAGCATACAACCTCGTCTGCTCGACGACGTATCGTAATTTCCATTTCACGAAGTATCCCTAGCTTCGGAGGACCAGATGACGTTGGACCGCTTGCAGCAACAGCAGTCGAGGCAACCGCAGGGGCAATCCCAGCAGCAGCGTTTCGTGGCCGGGCTCTCGATCATTTCGATCGGCGCTGTTCCGGCAAACAATGCCGATGTGATCGACATCCGCGGCGAATCGATGGTTCGAGTCGTCGCCAAAACAACGACGGATATCGGCGGCAACATCGTTCTTGCCGCGATCGGCGCGGCCGCGTACCCGGATGATGCGGTGTTCGCCTCGGGCGTCTCTACACGGCTGCGTCTCATTCAGCAAAACGCCAACAACTACTATTTCGCGGGGTGGGTGCCTCTTGCGAAACTTGCGTTGAGCGGACCTCAAAATGCGAATCCGAACAACAGCTTCTTGAAGGTCGCAGTCTGCCAAGTCAATGGAACCGTCGAGGATTCGCAAACCCACCAGTTTTATGCGCGAATTGCGAACGCCGATAACTCGCTTTCCGCGACTGTGCATGCGAAGAACGCTATCTGGTTCGCCTTTGCGAATCATGACTTCCCGCCGGCGGTCCACACGATGAGCTATGGAGAGAATGACGGATTGGTGAGTCCGAGAACGAACCCCGCGGACGTCACCGAGGAAACCGGAGATCGCTGCGTCTATCGGCCGCAATACTACGTGGTGCCTGACGGCGTTGATCGTGATGCCGCCGATGCGCTTTCCATTGTGCCGCCCGACGTATCGCAGATTTGGCGACACGGTCCCGAAGGGTCAGGATGCGACGGAGATTACACGGGCCGATCAGGAACATCGACTTCGCTGAATGCAGGCACACGGGCCGAATATCAGTCTTCGAATTTGAACTCCAACGTCATCTCCGACGATGCATGCGACTTGATCAGCCTGATTTACATGTGGCATCCCGCGAGCGGCGGGGCCAACTCCGCCTTGCACCAGCTTTCGCGGCAAGCCTCGAACAACCAGCCCGTGCCCGCAGACGCGACGATGATTTTTTTCGCCGCACACGACAGTTTCGAATGGTCGAACAACCTTGAGGCTGTCTCTTTCACGCTAACATGGAAGGCGGCGCCCTAGCGATCGATTCCAACAGGAGACTCAGGCAGCGAATTCGCCCGCTCCTTCTCCCGCCCTGCCTCCGCCGGTATCATTCCTCTGACGGCCCGCAACGATTCGCGGGCCGATTTCGTCCTTGGTCCGGCGCAGTAACGATCTATGGCCACCGATCCGAAGCTCATCCGCAACTTCTCCATCATCGCTCATATCGATCATGGAAAGAGCACCCTCGCCGACCAGTTTCTCCTGAAGACCAAGGCCATCAGCCCCCGCGACTTCCAGGCCCAGCATCTCGATTCCATGGACCTCGAACGGGAACGCGGCATCACTATCCGCATGCACCCGGTCACCATCTACTACGACTACAACGGCCAAAAGTACGAACTCAACCTGATCGACACCCCCGGCCACGTCGATTTCGGCTACGAAGTGTCTCGCAGCCTCGCGGCGTGCGAAGGCGTCATTCTCCTCGTCGATGCGTTTCAGGGCGTGCAGGCTCAGACGGTGGCGACGGCGTATCTCGCGATGGAGTCGGACCTCACCATCGTCCCCGTGCTCAACAAGATCGATCTGCCGATCGCTCGGCCCGACGTCATCAGTCCCGAACTGGAACAGGCGCTCGGCATCAAGCCGGAGGAAGTGCTTCGCGCGAGCGGCAAGGCGGGCCTCGGCATCGACGATGTGTTGCAAGCCATCGTCGATCGCGTGCCGCCGCCGAAGGGAGCCGTGGACAGCCCGACGAAAGCGCTCGTCTACAACAGCCATTTCGACACGTACAAGGGGGTCGTCGTCTACGTCCGAGTGATGGAAGGGCGCCTGTTCAAGGGCCAAAAAATCAAGCTGATGCGGCACAACACGGAATACGAAATCCAGGACATGGGCCAATTCCGCCCCGCCATGACGACCGTCACCGAACTGGTCGCCGGGCAGGTCGGCTACTTCGTCGCCCACATCAAAACGCTGGGCGACGTGCACATCGGCGACACCGTCACCGATGCCTTCAACCCCACGGCCGAGGCTCTCGCGGGGTACAAGGAACCGAAGCCGATGGTGTTTTCGGGGCTCTATCCCGTCAACAACAACGACTTCGAAACGCTCCGCGAAGCGCTCGGCAAACTCAAGCTGAATGATAGTAGTTTCACCTATCAGCCCGAATCGAGCGAAGGTCTGGGATTCGGCTTCCGCTGCGGCTTCCTCGGGATGCTTCACCGCGAAATCATTCAGCAACGCCTCGAACGCGAGAGCGACCTTGATCTCGTGCAGACGGCCCCCAACGTCACCTACGAATTGCTGAATCGTCAGGGCCAGACGATCATGATCGACAACCCGCAGAAGGTGCCGGACTCGGGCCAGATCGAGGAGTTCCGCGAACCGATCGGCAAAATCAGCTTCCTGGTCCCTTCGGAAAACATCGGCGACATCATGAAGATGTGTGCCGACCGTCGCGGCGTCTACATCCGCACCGAATACCTGAGCCCGACGCGCGCCATCCTCGTCTACGAGATCCCGCTCGCGGAAGTCATCTACGACCTCTACGACAAGCTCAAGTCGGCGACGCATGGCTATGGCACGATGGATTACGAAATCATCGGCTACCGCCCCGCCGACCTCGTTCGCCTCGATATTCTCGTGCATGGCAAACGGGTAGATGCCCTTTCTACGATCGTGCACCGCGCCTTCGCGGATGTGCGTGGCCGCAAGCTGGTGAAGAAGCTGCGCGGCGAAATCGATCGGCACCTGTTCGAGATTGCATTGCAAGCCGCAGTCGGCAGCCGCATCATCGCACGTGAAACGATTGCCGCCCTCCGCAAGAACGTGACCGCGAAATGCTACGGCGGCGACATCACCCGCAAACGCAAACTGTGGGCGAAGCAAGCCGAAGGCAAGAAACGCATGAAGCAGGTGGGCCAGGTGGAGATTCCCCAGGAGGCGTTCCTGGCGGTGCTGGATACTTCGGAAGAGAAATAAAGTAAGCAGTTTTAGTGATGAGTTTTGAGTTCTCAGTTCGCGAACTCAAAACTCATCACTCAAAACTCATAACCTTTGCTCGCGAAGGTGGAACCATGTCCGAACCTGCTCCGATCTCGAAAGATGATTTGAAGGCCGCGTTCAAGGCGTTCAAGAAGAAGCTGAAGCTGACGCGTCTCGACGACGAATCGAAGCTCAACTATCAGCCGACGAGTGGGAACAAGACGTATCAGATCGTCGCGATCACTCCACCTTCGCAATATCCGCGTGAGGTATGGGAAGAGCTTGTCAAGCAAGGGAAGCTGAAAGCGGGCAAGCAAGGGATGTATGAATTGGCGGAGGAGTAGCGATCGCCTCGTAGGGTGTGTCGAGCGCGGCGAGGGCGCTGCCGTCGCATGGCGCACAATGAAAAAGCATCCAGCGTTCGGTAGTCGAACGCTGGATGCGGTTTCCGGGAACCTGAAACGGTGCGTCTCGCTGCGCTCGACACACCCTACATCTCGAATACCGTTTAGTTCGCGTCCGTCTTCTTCTTTCCTTCGGTTCCGGGAGCGGGCCGAGTTGGGCTTCGAGGAGGCGGCGGAGTTCAAGCCTCAGCGCGGAGAGCGAAATCACTTTGCCTTCCTTATCCACGAGGATCGCGAGCGGAATCGCGTTCACGCCGTAGTATTCGGACATCTCGTTTCGCTTGGCGTCCTTTTCGTGGAGCGTGAGCCAGGGGAGCTTGTTCTTTTCCTGGAATTTCTCAAGCGCGTCGCGGTCCTGATCGACGCTGATGCCGACGATCTCGAAGCCCTTGCCCTTGTAGGCTTCGTGCATCTTGGTCATGTTCGGGAATTCGGCCCGGCATGGACCGCACCACGTGGCCCAGAAATCGACGAGCACGACTTTGCCGCGATAGGCATCCCAATCGAACTTCTTGCCTTCGAGGGTCGTGCCCTTCACTTCCATCATCTTGCCCGGCAGATCCATGCGTCGGACGACGCCTTCGAGCCGCTTCGCGACGGCTGCGACTTTCTGATCGTCGGCAGCGGCGAACGCCTTGCTCATCGTCTTGTAGTATTCGGCTGCAGTCGGCGAACCGGTCATTTCGAGCACTTGGCCGACGTTCATGCCGAGTTGAACGTCCGACAATTTGAGAGCCTTGCCCTTGGATTGGACGAGGTCCTTCACTTCCTGAATGACTTCGGCCTGTTCCTTGGGGGGAAGGCGGAAGAGTTCGCGGGCGCGGAAAGCCAACAAGTCCTGCTTGGAAGCTTCGGAGACGCGAAGTGTGAAGGCGCCGGTCTTATCCGGTTCCAAGGCGCTGGCGAAGATTTTGTAGGTGCCTTCCTTCGGAGCCTTGAAGATGATGCGGGCATCGGTTCCGCCGCCGCCGTCATCGTCGAAAGCGACGTTCTTGCCGTCGGGGTTTGCAAGCCGCAACCAAGCGTCGAAATCCTGGCTTTGGAGATCGATGCGATAGCCCTTGCCTTCCTCCATCTTGAACTCGAACACTTCCGCATAGTTCTTCTTGCGGAGAGGGTCGCGTTCGGTCTTTTCGGTGAGTTCTCCCTTCTTCTCCAGAAGGGCCTTCGGCTCTTGGGCGGAGCTGGGCGAAACGCCCAGCCATGCGGCCAGTACGGCCACGCCAAAGGTCAACATCAAACGACGCATCTTGGTGCTCCTTGGGTAGACATGCTTCAACGCTGCTGAGGGCGATACGACGTTGACGAACGTCGGACGAAAAACTGTCGGATTCCAGATGGGGACGGCTCGATCTTCTCAGAACGGCGAATTCGCCGCAAGAGGTGAAATGCTTGAAATGCCTACACAACCATCGTGGGAAGCCATGCTTGTGCCGAGGGTAGCCTGCATTTCCATTGGAATCCGCCGCCGCAACCTTTATCTTGGACAGGGTGACGTTTTGTCCGCATCATGTCGGCACGCTTCATTGCGGAAATCGATTGCATGTCCTTGCGTTTCAAATGTCCGAATCCGGCCTGCCAAAAGCCGCTCTCCGTGAACGAGTCGCTCGCCGGCAAGCGGGTTGCCTGCCCAGCGTGCAAAAAGCCGCTGCTTGTTCCGGCGCCTGTTGCTGCACCTGTTGCTGCGCCCGTGGACGTCGAAGCACTGGCTGCGGATGCGCTGGCGGAGAAATCCGCCTCCAATGGGAATGGCCATACCCCCGCGGCCGAAACGAAGCCGGCGGATGGTCCGAAAACAACGATCGATTTCGATTGCGACTATTGCGGCGATCCGGTTTCCCTCCCGCTGGACATGGCGGGGAAGCAATCGCCCTGTCCGCACTGCCGCCGTGTGATCCGCATCCCTATTCCGAAAATCGACGTCCGCGAAAACTGGCGAGATGCGAAAAAGAACATTGCACCCTCCGCGGCGAAAATCAATCAAGTCGAAGCGGTCGAGGGTGTGCAAGGCGGTCGTGCAGTCGGCGTCAGCCACGAGGCCCTGAAGGAAGCGGGCGTCATCCAAGCTCCCCCCAAACCGCCAATCGGGGTCATGGGGTGGGTTCGACGTGGGTGCATTGCGGTCGTCGTTATAGGGCTGGCCGTGGGCGTCTACTTCGTTCTGTCTCAAGCTCGGACGAAGACGAAAGACGAACGCACCTTCGACGAAGTGCGCGAGGATGTCGTCATGAGCGAGAAACTCAAGGCAATGCCTGTGCTGAAAGCCGAAGCGGAGCGGCTGATTGCGGAGACGATTCTGGTCAAACGCAATCTCTCCACCAAAACGGGAGTGAAGGCGCTTGAAGCTTTTCAGGCGGCCCGCGGCGTGCTGAGTTCGCTTCCGCCGTCGAAAAGCACTGACGGCGCCGATTCGCTGGACGCGGATCTCATGCTCATCGAACTCGGGTTCGCATTACTTGAACTCGGGGCACAATCCAACGACGATCTGCTGACGCGTGAACGGCTCGAATGGAGCGATGTGGACAAGGAACTCTCGCGCACGATCGACCGCATCCAATCGCGCGATGCGAAATCGGCCGCGCTGCGCCGGCTGAGCGTTGCCCTCACTCGGATGAAGAGGCCGGAAATCGCCGCCGGGCTCTGCACTCGTTTCGCCAATCAGGAAAACCAAAAGGCTCCGCTGCTCGCACATCTCGTCGCCGTCGGCAAGACCGACCTTGCGGCGAACATTGCGAAGCAGCCGAATCCCGCCAAGGAAGCCGTGGCTGCTCTTGCCCGCATCGGTTATGCCGAAGGTTTCGCGCGTCAGGGCAAAGTCGCTGAGGCCACGGAGATGATTCAAGCAAAGGGTTCGACTGCGGCCCAACTGGAAGCGACGATCGCCGTTCTCGACGCATTGACGATCGAAGGAAAGGGCGTGACCGAGATCAAGCCGTTTCTCGATGAAGCCAGCAAGCATTTCAAGGATGTTCGCAATCGTACCGTTTGGCCGACGCTGCTCTGGATCCGTGCCGCTGCGGCTATCGGCGATTTTTCCGCCGCTCAGGATATGGTCAAGTCGCTACCGGTCGGCATTCGGCCTCGGGCGAACCTTGAGATTCTCCGTGTGAAAATGGCGCGCAGCGAACTGCCGATGCCGCTGTCCGAATTCGATCAGTGGCTGCCGAATACCTCTCTTGTCGGCAAAGGCGTTGATTTGTCGCAGTCAGCGCGAGCGCAGGGACTAGTCGCGCTCGCCCGTCGAAACGCACATCTTGGTAGCGCGATCGACGTCGCCGAGTTGCCCCAAGACGATCAGGCATTCAAGTCTTTGATCGAGCTTGGTTCGACCGTCGGACGAGGAGATCGAGGTACGGCTTCGTCGCTGGCCGGGAAGTAGATCGAATCTCGATCAGACGCTCCGATTTTCCCTTCGAAACACGATGAAGCGGCAATTCCAATCCACCGACGGGCGTAGAATGTCGCTAGCCGGCCTACCGTTCGTTGCTTAGATCACCTTTGTGCACTTCCGTATTTCGGTTGCGGGCACCTCTCGGGTATGATGGAAGGCCTTATCCGCCGTGGAGCAAATCATTCATGACCCCGCGCACGCAAGAGAATCCGCAGCCCGACGAGATCGATCGGGCGCGGAAAGTCATCAACCGCTTGGCCGACGAAATCGCGCAGCTCTCGGAAAAAGACGTCGCCCCGGCTGAGTATTACGCGGGATTTCTAGAACGGTTGATGTATGCCATCGCAGCCCCTGCCGGGGCGATTTGGCTGAAAACGCCGCAGGGGAATCTTCAGCTGCAATGTCAGAGCAATCTGCGCGTGGTCGGCCTTGATCGATCGCCTCAAAACAAGCAATTGCACGATGAACTGCTTCGCCTGGCTGCCATGAAAGCTCAGCCGGAACTCGTGCCGCCGCACACGAGCATGGCCCTCCCGAATTCGGAAGGGTCAGGCGCGGGAAATCCGACGGATTTCGTCATCTTGCTCGCTCCGATCTCTCACGACGGCCAACTCGCGGGCATCGTGGAAATCTGGCAGGATCCCAGCCGCGGCGTCGATGCTCAGCGTGGATTTCTGCAGTTCATGGTCCGCATGGCGGCGCTTGCGGCCAGCTTTACGCGGAACGCCCACCTGCGGCAGATGGTCGGCCAGCAGCAGGTATGGGTCCAGCTGGAAACGTTCGCACGCCAGATCCACTCAAGCCTGAACCCAACGGAAGTCGCCTATTTGGTCGTCAATGAAGGTCGCCGCCTCATTCAGGCAGACCGGGTCAGCGTCGGCATTCGCCAGCCTTCGACCCGAGTTCTCGCCATCAGCGGCGCCGATGTCGTCGAGAAACGGTCGAACCTTGTGCAGCTCATGCGCGAGCTTTTTGATTCCGTCATCGAATGGGGCGAACGGCTGGTGTTCGAAGGGATCAAGGACGAATCGCTGCCGCCTCGAGTGCTCGCTGCCCTCGACGAGTATTTGGCCGAGAGCAACAGCAAGTTTCTCGTATGCATGCCCCTTTCCGATGATCGCGAAACGAAAGGGAAGGAAAAGGACAACCAGAAGCTGCCAGCACGATCCGCGATTCTCGTGGAGAGCTTCGAAAGCTTGCCGGATCACCAAACCCAAATCGCTCGGCTTGACGTCATCGCGAAGCATGCGGCCCCCGCTCTTTACAACGCAGGCGAATACTATCGCATTCCCATGCGGTTTATCTGGCTGCCTCTGGCCAAAATGCAAGACGGTCTAGGCGGCAAGACGAAAGCGATCATGTACCTTGTCGCCGCCAGTCTGACGGCATTCATCTTGGCGATGATCTTTGTGCCTTATCCGCTCAAAATTCCGGCCAAAGGTCCATTGCTCCCGGTCAAACGCGTATACGTCTATGCTCCGACGGCAGGCCAGATTAAGGATTTTCACGCAGTGCTGAAACATGGTGATTGGGTGCCCGAGAAAGCGGATTTGATTCGCATGTTCGATCCGGACCTCAACACCAAAGTCCGCGGGCTCAAAACAGAGATTCAGACTGCGGAGCTTGTGATCGGTACCGGCAACGCCCAAGGCCAATCCGGCAATGAGAACAATCGCGAGCAAGCGTTTCGAATCGAAGAGGCCAAGATCAACAAGAGAGCGAAAGGCGAAGAGTTGGAAGACCTTCGACGCCGGATGAACGCTGATATCAATGCGCCGGGCGACCTTTGGGTCAAGTCGCCGATCGCGGGCATCGTGCTCTCCACGGATTTCCGCGAGAAGCTTGAACAGCGAACAGTGAAGCCGAATGAGCCGCTGCTCCGTATCGGCCAGGCGGATCCTAAGAAGCCGAACCTCAAAGAATGGGAACTGGAGCTGAGGATTCCGCAGAAGCATGTCGGCCAGGTGCTTCGGGCGTTCAAAACGAAAGACGCCGGCGAAACACTCGACATCGACTTCGTGCTGACGACGGATCCGACACGTTCCTACATGGGAAAGCTCCGTCGCGACAAGATCGCCGCGGTGGCGAACAACGAGAAGAACGACAATGACGAGAACGAACCCGTCGTGATGGCCTGGGTGCGGCTCGACGGCGACGACATCCCGGCAGAATCTCGCGTGCCGACGTCGGAATTGGTCGGGCTCGTTAGCGACACGATCGCCAACGCACGTATTCGATGCGGCAATCATGCCATGGGCTACTCGCTCTTCTATGGCGTCTGGGAATTCATTTACGAAAAGATCATCTTTCCGCTGAGCTGATGCGGTTGTTTTCGCTTGGCTCGCCGTTGGAGTTCATGGCATGGTTCGCTTTCTCGCCATTTTTGTGACGACCTGCCTTATCGGTTGGTTCGTTGCCAGCCAATTAGGGTTGATCGATCGGTCGCCCAAGTTGCCCGACGAACGTCCAGCGATTCCGGCAGCCAACGGAGGAGCGGCTGTGGAACCGGATGCGGAACTGGGAAATGCTTTGTATCCCGGGGAATCGCTGCCGAAAGAGCCGAAGCTCGCCTCCCAACGGCAGGGAGCGGATCCGATCATCCTTCATGGTCACATCACCGTGCTTGATAAGGTCGACGTGGCGAGCCAGGTGGCGGGGCAACTGCTTTTCATCGGCGAGGAGGTGCCGGAAGGTGCTGCCCAAGTCGGCGGCGTCGCTCCGTTCTTTCGCGAACCGTATCAGCATGCTCTCGTCGAACAGGGCAATCGCGACATTGCCAAGATTTACCGGCGCATCTACGAAGGCGAGCCGATTCGCGACAACCAAATGGTGGCGATGATCAATCCTGCGAAGGCACTCAACGGAGTGCTGGAAAAACAGGCGAAATTCAGCGCTGCGACCGCCGAAGAAGATGCGGCTCGCAAGGTGGACGAGGAAGCCGAACGCCGGCTTCGCATCGAAGAACGCACGAAAAGCAGCGAACTGGAACTCAGCAACGCTCGGCTAACGCGCATCAAGACGTATCAGGATTTCGTCGCCAAGCGTGAAGCGGTGAAGGTGGCTCGCATCGAAATGGAAATGGCTGAGATCCTTCTGAAGCAACATGAAATCCGAAACAGCCTGCCCAATAAAGTCGCCGAACTGAAGACCATCTACAAACACCGAGGCGAGGCGGTCAAGGAACATGAGCCGGTGATGCAACTCTATCGCGTGGACACGCTGAAGGTGGATGCTCTCGCCGAGGTGCAGTTCCAAGGTCGCTTAAGGCAAGGAATGCCCGTCACTATCGAACCGACCCGGGAGGAAGCCCCTCAACGCGTCTTGCGAGGTCATAAGGGCGAAATCAACGCTGTCGCATTTTTGCCCGGCGCCACTCCGACCTTGATCCTCTCGGCCAGCGAGGACGGGTCCGTCGGAGTATGGAGTCCCGCCGCAGCCGGCATGCTCGGTTTGCTACGGCATTATCGCATTGAAGAAAATCGCTCGCTCGACACCCCTGAGCCGGTTCGAGCCGTGGCGGTTGTTCCGGGCCAAAGCCTGATCCTTACCGGATGTGCGGATGGTTCGTTGCATCTATGGGACCTCGCTCACCTCGGTTCCGAGAAGGTGCGGGTCACTCAAATCGCTGGCGCTCACCGCGATGCGATCACGGCCCTTTCCGCCAGCCCCGATGGCCGCTTCATCGCCAGTGCATCCACCGACGGCAGCATCCGCTTGTGGCGGCTCGATTCCTCCAAGGCGAAAACCGACGACAAGAATGAGCAATCGAAAGCGTTGGCGACCTATTACCACTTCGACAGAAGTCGGGATGGCAAGGATCGTGGCCATCAAGGCGCCGTCACGAATCTTACGTTCACAAAACAATGCACCCTGATTTCCGCGAGCCGGGACAACTCGATTCGTGTCTGGGATCTCCATGAAAAAGGCGTCAAGCTTCGCGGCGCTCCATTTGTCGGCCGATCCGGAAACGTTCATCAGTTGGGAGTCGCCGACGATGGCCGCTGGCTGCTCTTCGACCAAGGAAAAACGCTGCAAATCCTTTCCGCTGTCGACGGGCGCATCGTCAGCACGCTGCAGAACACTGCCGGCGGCTCGGCTTTCGATACGCTCGCGATCTTTTCCCACGATTCGTCGTTGCTGCTTACTGCCGGCCTGACCGAAGGCCGCTTGCAATTATGGCGTTCGCCGAATGCGGCCGAACGCGGTTTCGAACTGAGGCAATATGTGACGGAAGAACGCGCTCCAGTGACCTGCGCCGCATTTGGTCCCGCCGATGCGAATGGGCTTTCGGGCATGTTCGTCTCGGGCGCCAAGGACGGCAACGTCTTCATTTGGCAGGCGCCGAGCGAAACGGACATTCGCGATCATCGGATTCCAAACGTGCCTCTCACGACCGTTCACAACAATCAAGAAGTCGGAGTGCGGCAGATGCGCATCAGCATCGACGTTCCCAATCCGGCGAACAAGAACCAACCGAACGGCCAACTCGTCCCCGGTCGTCCTGTGACGATCGTCGTGGAATAACGTCATCATGGCTGCACATGCTCCCGCCAACAATCTTGATCGCCGCAAGCACGTGAAGCTGCGGGTCCGTCCGGACCTGCAAATCACGCCGCAGCGGTATGAAGGTCGCACTTTTTACGTAGTGAAGGATCCTGTCAGCCTGCGCTATTATCGCTTCAAGGAACAGGAACACTTTCTCCTCGGCCTCATGGACGGCAAGCACACGCTGGACGACTCGCAGAAAGCGTTCGAAACGCGTTTTCGCCCTGATCGCCTCACACTTGAAGACCTCGAGCATTTCGGACAGCAACTGCTGACGGCTGGGCTGGTGCAGAACGAAACGCCTCAAGCGGGGACGCTGCTCTTCGAACGCCGCACGAAGCGGCGTCGGATGGAAATCCTGCAGACGTTGACGAACATCCTCTACATCAAGATCCCGGTCATCGATCCCGACCGCATCTTGAAGAAGATGCTCGTCTACCTCCACTGGATGTTCACATGGTGGTTCTTGACGCTGAGCGTTCTGTTTCTCGGCGCCGCCATGTCGCTGGTGCTGACCCACTTCGACACATTCGTGTCGCGATTGCCGTCGTATCAGGAATTCTTCAGTTTCAAGACGGCGATCTATCTCTGGTTCGCTCTCGGAGTGGTGAAAATCATTCACGAGTTCGGTCACGGATTGAGTTGCAAGGCGTTCGGCGGCGAAGTGCATGAGATGGGGTTTCTGATTCTCTGCTTTTCGCCGGCGATGTATTGCAACGTCTCCGATGCTTGGACGTTGCCCAACAAGTGGCATCGCATCATCATCGGCGGCGCGGGGATCTACGTGGAATTGATGATCGCGGCGCTCGCGACGTTCATTTGGTGGTACACGCCCAGCCAGCCGTTCATCAACAATTTGTCGCTGAGCCTCATGATCGTGTGCTCGGTGAGTACCGTCGTCTTCAACGGCAACCCGCTCATGCGATACGACGGCTATTACGTGCTTGCGGATTGGCTGGAAATCCCAAACCTTCGCGAGCGAGCCAATCGCTACATTCAGTCGATCGCCATGGAAAAAGGGCTCGGAATCGAAGTACAGCCCGAGCCTTATATGGAGTTGAGCCGGCGCATCCTGTTCTTGATCTATGCGGTGGTTTCATGGGTCTACAAGTGGGTCGTCACGTTCTTCATCCTGCACTTCATCGCGAACTTCCTGAAGCCGTACAAACTTGAAGTCATCAGCCAATTCCTGGCCGTATTTTCGCTTGGTTCGATGTTCGGGTGGCCGCTGTATCGCCTTTTCAAAAACATCGCCAAACGAGGGAGATTGCCGGACATGAAAGCGTCGCGTGCCTGGGTCAGTGCTGCGTTGCTCGCGGGTGTGGTGCTTGCGTTTTTGTTCCTGCCGTTGCCGGTCAGCCGAGTGCGCAGCCCTGCGGTGGTGCAGTTTCAGCCTGAGTTCGTGACGAATGTGTTTCCTCCGGTGGAGGGGGTCTTGAAGAAGATCCTCGTCCGTGAAGGCGAATACGTTGCGGAGAATCGAATCATTGCGGAATTCGCCAATCTTGAAATCGAGACGCGTTTGGATCAGGCGAACAACGCCATCAAGCTCAAAAGCGACCTGATCGAGCTTTACACGCGCCAACTGAATGCTGCCGTCGATGCGAAAGACAAACAGCAAATCTCAGCCGCGAAGGTGCGGGCGGAAGGCGAACGCCTCGTCGCCAAGCAGAAGAAACAGGTGGCCGAGCGCGAGTTGGCACAACTCGTGATCCGGGCTCCCCGGAGCGGCGTGATCGTGGGATTGCCGCATCTCGATGAAGTCGGCAAAAAATGGGATAAGGAACAGGGCGTGCCTTTTTGCAGCATCGGCGACCGGACGAAACTCCGGGTGCTTGCGCCGATTTTCACATCCGATTACGAACTGATTCGTGAAAACCTGCATCGGCAGAAAGGCCAGGCACTGGCGTCGACTATTCGCTTGCAAGGCCGAACGGGGCAAACCTGGGACGGAAAGGTCGTCGACTCGAAGTTGCCTCGCGGCGAAGCGAAGGAAGTGCCGTTGCCGCTCTCGAATCGCGGAGGTGGGCCGATTGCACTGAAACCCGGCGCGAGCGATGCGAATCATCTTGTGCCGATGAGTCAGATTTACTTGGTCCCCATCGATTTCGAAGCCCCTGATGAAGCTGTCTGCACCGGCACGATGGCGCAGGTGAAGGTCCATTGCCGCTGGCGTTCGCTCGGCTGGTGGACTTGGCGCACGGTCGCCAGCGCGTTCGACATCAAGCTGCTATGAGTGCGCTGCGTATCGACAGGAGCATGTGGAGCACGTTCGCGACGACCATGGAGTCCTTGCGGGCCTGCTCTTCAGCATTTCTCTCCAGCATTCTGTTTTTTCGTTTCCGCCGTAAAATGCAGGCATGGCGAACGACACCTTGATCGCGAAACGCGAACATCTGACGACGATCCTGCGGGATATGAAGCGCGCCGCCGTGGCGTTTTCGGGAGGCATCGACAGCACTGTCGTCGCCCAGGCCGCATATTTCGCGCTCGGCGAACAAGCGGTCGCCGTCACCGCGGACAGCCCAAGCGTTCCGCGCGCGGAGGTCGCTGAAGCACAGGATTTGGCGAAACGCATTGGTATCCGTCATCGATTGGTGAAGACCGACGAATTCGCCGACCCGGATTATGTCCGCAACGACGGCACTCGTTGCTACCATTGCAAGGACGAACTTTACTCTCGAATCACGTCGCTGCTGCCGGAACTTGGCGTCGACATCATCTGCAGCGGCGCGAATCTGGACGATCAGGGAGATTACCGCCCCGGTCTGGCGGCTGCGGCCGAGCATCGAGTGCGTCATCCTTTGCAAGAGGCGGGTTTCCGCAAAAGCGACGTCCGGGCGCTCGCCCAGGAGTGGGGCCTGCCAACCTGGGATAAACCCGCGTCCCCTTGTCTTTCCAGCCGGCTCGCCCCCGGCGTGCAGGTGACGAGCGAGCGCACCGCGCGCATCGAGCAAGCGGAAGCGTTTCTCAGGCGCCAAGGATTGCGAGATGTCCGAGTACGGCTGCACGAAGGCGAACTCGCCCGCATCGAATTCCCCGCGGCTGAGGTGGCGCGTTGCGCCCAGCCTGCGGTCCGCGAGGCTTTTGTAAACGAACTCAAACGCCTCGGCTTCCGTTATGTGACCCTCGACATGCAAGGGTTCCGCAGCGGAAGCCTCAATGAACTTGTTTCCTTGGAGCTGCGTACGAAATTTGCCTCGAAAAACGTTCCCACCCACGAAGCAGCATCATGACGAATCTCAATCCTCTTCCTGCCGCGAAGGCTTTGGACCAATTCTTTCACGATGCGCGTAGCCGACTGCTCGATGTCGCGGCTACGCTCGACCGCATCGGCCGCGGAGTTGACGTGACGGCGGTCGAGAGCGATCCTCGTATCGCGAAGATCCGCAAATCCCTCGAAGTGCTGCAGGACCAAAGCGGCGGTCGGGCCGAGCGCATCCAGCAGATCTTCTCGCTCGACTATGATCCGAATTGGGAAAAACCGCGACCTCGGTACTAAGTGTAATATCGCAGTCGCGCTTCCTGCATCGAGTCGCGTCATCGCGCGATTACCGTGGGTCGTGCGGGCCGTAGCCGGAGAGTTTGGGAATGCACGGATCGCCGAAGAAGGTTCGGCAGGAGCCAAAGACAAACTGGTTCTGCTGGCGCCACCCGCCACAGCCGAACCAGGTGAGGTCGCTGTCGCAACCGTAACCGCAGCGATTGAAGAACGACCGCGTCTTGCTCTGATTCGCGGGGACAGGCAGTGGCGGACGTTCGAGGATGGCGCCGAGCGGCGGCGCGGGATAATTTTCGACGGGTTGCAGCGACGGTACCAGCGGCGCTTGGGCCCATCCTTGACCCACCATCGCGCCGAACGTGGCCAATACGCACAAACCGAGGCGTGAAGCCTTCATGACGTTTCCTCGGAAGAACGGAACACTGCTCTCGTCATCGGCGCGATGCGGAATGCTCAAGAAGCCGAGTTTGCCCATCGCGCGGGACGCATCGGGAAAAGCGTACACTCCTGTGGGTTCGGCAAAGATTGCGGGAAGTGCGGCAAACGCGGCGTGTCCGTATAATTGATACGCGTTCCCTCCTTGATCGGCGCCCGCCCCACCCTCGCGAGACTCTCCCGCCATGCGCTGGGACCTCACCGAATACCTCCTCAAAGGTCTGTATCTGGGACTGCTCACCACCGTCGCCCTCCAAGGGCCGACGTGGGAAAAGCTGATTCCGGTGCTGGTCTTCTCTCTCATCGGACTCGCGATGGCGCTCGCCGCCGCGGCATACTACAAGCTCCGCGAAGGCGTGACATCGCGGGGCAGGGCGGTCGGCTTTCTGCTCTTTCTGTTCCTCGAAAACCCGGGCCGGGTTTATGCGGGCCTGGTTGTCGGGCTCGCCCTCGGCGTTTCCGTCGCGGTTCGCGGTGCGGAAGTTGATTGGAAGCTGATCGCTCCGTCGCTTGCGGGCCTCGCGCTTGGCGCGTTGCTCTACCGACTTCGCATGGTCCGCGACCCGGCCATCCGCAAATATCTCGGCTGGGGAGTTGTGCTTGTGCTCATCGGCAGCTCCGGTGGCCGCTTTGACGTGGAGCCCGCTGCCGGCTCAAGAAGAATTCATGCTCGGCGTACCGATGCTCGCGGGCATTCCTGGCTTTTGGCTGCTTGGGTTTTCCAGTCTCGTCGAGGAATCGGAGTTCGAGATCGCCGTCCTCTGCGGCACCCTCGGGGTGGGGTTGTGGATTCTGGGCAAGACGTACTACCCCGACCTCAAGATCGTCCCGCTCGTTGTGCCGTTGGCAGTGTATTACCTCTACACGCGGCACATCCTTCCAGGCCTGCGCGTCTTCAAGCATGCGTTGCGTGGCCTGAGCTACAACCAAATGGGCCAATATCGCCCGGCTCTCGTCTCACTCACGCGCGCCCTGCAACTCGATCCGAACTACGCCTTGGCACGCGAGCAGATGTGGGATGTGCATCGTCGGCTCGATGTCGAGGTGTTGCAGAAAGAGCCCGACGTCCTGCCGCTCATCAACTATCGCCTCTGCCTTGAACGCGTGGCGATGTTGCTGCTGAAAGACAAGCCGCAGACGACCGATCTCGACGAAGCCTCGCGTCTGCTTGGCCTGATCCGCGACCAACGGCCTGACCTCGAACCAGCGTGCCAATACTGGCGAGCGGTCGCCGCGTTGCATCGACGCGATTTCGAGTCGGCCGCCTCGGACCTGCGCTCGCTGCTGACCGCGGAGGTAGATTCGGACGCTCGGCAATCCGTGCTGTTCGCCGCGTGGCGATTAGCGTCGGCGCTGCATCCAGAGATGAAGCGGCGTGTCGGCGATCCGTTGCTCGCGGATCCGAAATACCGCTTCGCCGCGATCGCCGCCGTCGAATCGCAGATTGCCGTCGATGCGAAGGATGCCGCGGCTTGGGAGATGAAACGCGTTCTCTACAGCCCGATTACCTTTGCGGACTATGTGCAGGTCGCGGGCGATCAACCTGCGGTGGCGGGCTTCGATCATCAGTATTCCCGCGAGGTCGGTTTCGCCCTGCTCGGCGATCCCAACAACTGGCAGCGTGGCACCGATTTCCTCCGCATGGCCGCCCGCGGCCTTCCGACGCTCGCTCCGGCCCTCATCATCGAAATCGGACGAACCCACGAAAAGCATGGCCAATCCGATGCGAAATGGCCCTGGTATCGCGATGCGATTCACTTGGGCCGTCAGGTTGGCGCGAAGAACATCTCCGCTGAGGATCGCAAGCTCTTGTTCGCGGTAACCAAGGCTGTCGGCGATCGAGCCAAAGCGCAGGACGATGTGGACGCCGCTCTCGATGCGTACAAATACTACGCCGACAACGCTCTCGCTGAAGGAGGCGGCGCACTAGAGACTTATCGAACGTTGGCCGAGTTGTTCGAGAAGAAGAAAGATGTGTGGATGGCACTGCACTGCACCGAGCATGCGCTCACCTACAACTCTTCCGACCCTGACCTGCGTGCTCGCAAAGACAAGTATTACTACTCGGTTCAAGTCGAGGATCTGAAAAAGCGATCGGAGCATCTGCCGAAGTGGTTCGACGTCGAATACTGCGTCAAGCAGGCGACGACGGTGCTGAACCAATTCCGCGGCGGCGATCTGAGCTTGCTCGACTGGGCTAGCCATTTGGCGGACCTCGCGCAAATCGCGCGTCCGGGGAGTATTCAAACGCGGCTGGTTCGCGCTCGCATTCTCCGCATCCGAGGCGAAGTCGGCGAAGCGACGACGCTGCTCGAAAACATCCGTCAAAACCGCCCCGAACGCTTCGGCGGCGAAGACGAAGAAGAAGCTTGGTATCTTGCTCACCGCATTCTCGGCGACCTCTATTTGGAAACGAAGCCCGATCAGGCAGTGCAGTGTTTCGCCGAGTACAAGAAAAGCACTAAGGCGGGCGCCGACACGTCGTACAAAATGGGACGAGCCTATGAAAGTCTGGGCGATTTCGCCCGCGCCTTGCGATGCTATGAGGATGTCATGGTCTACCCCGACCATCCGCTGTACTACGAAGCCCGAGATGCCATCGACCGCGTCAAGCGCGGCGTCAGTCAGCCATCGGCATGACGGAATTCGTCGCGCGTACTTTATAGCGAGACAAATACATGTCGAAATGGCGTCAAATCCCCTGAAAGATTCGCTAGGCTGGGGCGGCCTCCTGTCCAATTGCTCTTGAGGAATCGAGCGGTGGGACCAAATACTGCCGAACCGGCATAACGGCGTGTTCGTTTGAGCAGTGGCCCTACAATCGGACCCGTTTTCCCATTTAATAGCTTTATCGAAGCCCTCGTTTTCTTTACCTCGGCGACGATACCCGTTAGGATAGTGCAGCTTAGGCCGAACGGAATGGCCGGCGCCCCCCCGGCGACGCCGTTATTTCCGCACCCGCAGGACTGGCGGAAGTTTTTAGGCGCAAACCGTTTGTGCAGAAAAGGTTCCGACGTGGCACGCAAAGGCAAAGAACCTCGCTTGATCGTCCTCACCGGAGTGACGAAGGGCCTTGGCTTGGCCATGGCTCACAAATTCATCGAACTAGGACATACGGTCCTCGGCTGCGGCCGATCTCGTGACGTCGTTGAGACGCTTCGTCGCTCTTATCGCCCGCCGAATGAGTTTGCCACAGTCGACGTCGCGGTTGAAAGCCAGGTGGAACCGTGGGCGGCTCGGTTGCTTTCCTCGCATGGTTCGCCGGATCTTCTCATCAATAACGCCGCCACCATCAACAAGAATGCACCGCTCTGGCAGGTGCCAGCCGATGAGTTCGACCGCGTCATCGACGTCAATGTCAAAGGTGTGGCGAATGTGATCCGGCATTTCCTGCCGGCGATGTTAGCGAAGAAATCGGGCCTCATCATCAACTTCAGCTCGGGTTGGGGCCGTTCCGTCGCTCCCGAAGTGGCGCCCTACTGTGCGAGCAAATGGGCGATCGAAGGGCTGACGCAGGCGCTGGCCGAAGAGTTGCCGCGGGGGATGGGCGCTATCCCTCTGAACCCAGGCATTATCGACACGGACATGCTGCGAAGTTGCTTCAAGGAAAAAGCAGGTCGCTACCCAAATCCCGTGAAGTGGGTCGAGAAAGCCGTCCCCTACATCCTCTCGCTCAACTCTCGTGATAGCGGAAAGTCTGTATCGGTGCCCTGATTGCCGATTTCCAATCGCGCATAGTAGATATCGTGGCGCCGCTACTTCCCAGTAGTAATTCGAAGGCTACTGCCGCCGTGCGGATGCCATCGGCTTGGCGATCGCTTTTCCTGGTTTTTGGATCAACTGGATCACGCCGGTGATAGCGAGGCCCAGGCCGATAAGTCCGAAGAAGGACATAACGCCAAGCATGGCGTAGCATTGGCGGGCGTAGCCGTAGTCGGCGTCCATTTGGAAGGGGAGCAGTTTTCCCTTCGCTTCCGGAAATTGATGGGTCACTTTCTCCAACGCATCGCGTCGCAATTTGACGAACGAATCTTGCCAGTGATCGACGTAGCCTGTCACGCCGTTGCCCGCGTGTCGTGTGGGCAATTCGGCGATGAGGTATTTGTTGCCCATTTTCAGCAGCGAAAACTTGGTCGAGTCGGTTTCGACGCCGTTCCGTTGCGTGACGATGCCGATACCGGTATCGCGAATTTCGTCGGCCTGGATGGTGATCCAAGGGGTCGCCATCTGCTCGACCCGTTTCACCTTCACCAAATTCGCCGTCGAGATCGGTTGGGGCCCGGCGAACGCGGAGCGGATCCACGAACTCTGGTAGATCAGGAACCCAAGGCATCCGAGAAAAACGACTAGGCCAAAAATGAGCGTGCCGATTTTGCGATCCATGCGAGTCCTCCAAAGGCAGCGTACTCTTTCTAGACGACGAAAGCTCTCCAAACGATCGCCCAATCGGCTCGGACGACAAACTTCGCTTGCGGTGCGAGAAGATCGTGGTATGGTTCCGCCCACTTGAAGCCTGCATCGCGCATGCGGCGTTTCGAGACCGGCCTTGGGGGAGGCCGATTCGTTCTTGGGAGAAATCTTCGTGAAGCGAAACCTGGTCGCGGCTTCGGCCGCCATGGCCTTGATGTTGCAATGGGGCGGTACCGTGGTCGCGAAGCCGATGACCGTGAGGTCCGCATCGACGCCCGCCGCGCCGACGCGGGTACATGCGGCGGAAAGAAATCAGCAGGCTATCGCCGATTTGGGCGAAGCGGAGCGGATGACGCAGCATGTCGTCGGTCGTCTGCCGTTCGGCGTCGAGATGCCGGAACCCGCGATGGCACTGTACCGAGCGGCCCAGGCGCATGAACGCCACGGCAGTCGCGAACAGGCCCGCTTTCTGTATCAGCAAGTTCACCTGATGAGTCCGACCACATGGTGCGGCCAACAGGCAATGCGGCAACTGCAGGCAATGGATAACGGATTCGGTGTCGAGGAATCGGAGGATCCGCCTGTGCCGATGCCGACCCTAACCCCGCGTGGCCCAAGCGTCCCGGTGGCCCCGACAACCGGTGCGCTGTCGCGCCAATTTTGACATGGAATGAGAATGCAGGCGAACGAGGAGCGGTTCGATGCCGCTCCTCTGCTTTTTCGGGACCAGCGTCAAAACGACGTTCAATCCGCAACCGGGAAGTAGACGCTTCCGCCAATTACGGAAGGCGAGCGATTGATGCAAGCGACCGCGTCGGTAAATGCGCCCGCGAGGGCGGTGTGCGTCATGATGATGAGGGGTACGACGGCGGAACCTTCGGGCCCCTCCATGGCTTCGTGTTGAATGATTGAAGAGATGCTGATGTGGTGATCGGCAAGGATCCGCGTGATTTCGGCGAGCACTCCAGGGCGATCTTGGACCGTCATGCGAAGGTAGAATCGGCTTGGAATCGTGTCGCGAGACCGTAGTCGTGTCTTCCGCGTTTCGCTGGACCAGAGCTTAAGCGAACGAAACGTTTGCTGTGCTCTACCCACCGCCATGTCAATGATGTCCGCAACGACGGCGCTCGCCGTAGGCATCTGTCCCGCGCCGCGACCGTAGTAAAGCGTCGCTCCGACTGCGTCTCCTGTCACGAAAATCGCGTTAAAGGCATCTCGGACCTGTGCGAGCGGATAGGTCTGTCGCAACATCACAGGCGAGACGTGCATCGCGATCGGTCCATCGCTCGACTTGGGATCGACCCATGCTTCGGCGAGCAGTTTGATCGTGTAACCGAGTTCTTTCGCGTAGCCGATATCGACCTTATCGATCTCCGCGATGCCGCGTCGTGGGATCTCGCTGAGCGGGATCGAAATGCGGAAGGCGATTTGAGATAAGATCGCGAGTTTGTGAGCCGTATCAGTCCCGTCAACATCCATCGTCGGGTCCGCTTCGGCGTATCCTTTGGCCTGTGCGTCCGCAAGGGCTTCGTGGTAGCTTCGGCCCTGATCGGTCATCTCGGTCAAGATGTAGTTGCAGGTGCCATTGAGGATACCCTGAATCGAAAGGATGCGGTTGGCGGCGAGGCCTTGCGTCAAAGCTCCGATAATGGGGATGCCGCCTGCAACGCTCGCCTCGAATGCGATCGATCGGCCGTATTTGCGGCCCGCGTCGAAAATCTCTTGACCATGCTGAGCGAGGAGGGCCTTGTTTGCGGTAACCACATCTTTGCCCGCCTCAAGTGCCGAAAGTACGGCGGTACGAGCCCAGGCCGTTCCTCCAACGACTTCGACGACAAGTTGAACCGACGGATCGGCGAGCACACTGCGGTAGTCGGTGGTGATCAGGCTTAGCGGGATGGCTACATCGCGCTTTTTGGTCGAATCCTTCACGACGACCTTGCGAAGTACGAGCGGCCGGCCTGCCTGAGCAGCGAGGCGCTCGGGTTCTTGCAACAGCAACTTGGCGACGCCGCCGCCGACAGTGCCGCAACCCAGAAGAGCGATGCCGTACGGTTCCATGCATGATCCTGTCGATGCGCTGCGATTCGATCCGAACGATTTTTTACCGCCAGGCGTGCCAAGAACAAGGCGAACGAAAAGGAACACGCCCGGCCGAGTGAGCCGGGCGTGTTGAATGTTTGCGAATCAAGCCGAGATCAGGCAACCGTTTCGGTCGAACCGGTAGCCTGTTCCGTCGTTTTTCGGCGACGGAAGAAGGCGAGGCCAGGAAGACCGAGCAAACCAAGTATTAGGCTCGCTGGTGCGGGGACTACGTTGCCATGGTGGTGATGACCGTGGCCATGTCCGCCTTTTTGCTTTTGGCCTTGTCCCTGGTTCTGGAACTGACCCTGGTTTTGCTTTTGGTTCTGATTCTGGTTGATGTTGATTGCGATGTTGGTACCGGTGTCTGTGCCGCTGTTCGTGTCGGTAGTGCCGTTAGATCGGCCAGCGCCGTTGAACCCGCCGCCGCCACCGAATCCGCCTTGCGCGGAACCAGTGCCCGTGAACCCACCGCCGGCGGGATAAGATCCGCCGCCGAATCCTCCACCAGCGCCTCCGCCGAACCCGCCGCCGCCCCCCCCGGGGATACCAGGGACGAAGCCACTGAGGAATCCGCCTCCGCCACCACCGCCACCACCTGGAGCTGCGAAGCTCCCGAAGGCGGGGCTAGGGATGCCGGCGCCAGGGGCGTTGCCGGGAGCGACACCGGTGGCGAGAGCGACGCCGCCGGCACCCAGAGAGGCCAGCGCGACGCCCGAGCCAGTACCGGCACCCGTTCCCGGAGCGACGCCCACGCCGGTTCCGACGCCAGGGGCTCCACCGACTCCCTCACCGACGCCCGGGGCATTGCCTTGTCCGAGGCCCGCGCCGATGGCGCCGCCTTGACCGAGGGCTGCTCCGCCGGCGCCGACCGCCGCATCGAAGCCGTCCGGTCCGGGGTCGCGAGCGCCGAAGGCGCCGAAGAGCGTCGCTCGGGCGGCAGGAGAGGTCGAGATGCTGCGGATGAATGATCGCTCGGCATCGGCCGTGGCCGGGGCTTGCGACGTTTCGAGGTTCTTGACGCGAATCGGTTCATCCTTGGGCGGCAGGTTCGACGTGAAGCCGAACAGCACGCTGTGGTTGCCCGATTCGATGCCTTCCTTCCAATCGACCCGGAAGATCGACGGAGCGATGTCGCGAGTGGCGAGAACCACGCCATTGGCGTCGCGAACCGCTTCGGTTCGCAGGCCGAGGTTGTAACCCGTTTCCACCGAGTCGAAGTAGAGCACTTGCACGAAGCTCGGCTTGGCTCCACCACGCTTCTCGGCGGTGTTTTCGAACCGGCTCGCGAGTGCGATGCCCACGGTCTTTATGACCGCCTTATTGGCGTCGAGGTTCTGCGTGTCATTGCCGATGCCGAAACCTTCGTCACCCGAGAACTCGTGAACCGGACCCCAGGGGCGATACTGCTTCACCGGAAGCTGCAGGCCGATCGAGGGGTGGGCCGAGGTAGCGAGGCGAATCGATTCCTTCGCCTTGTTGTCGCCATCAAGGGCGGCCAACGCTTCGCCGTCTCCGCCGATCTTGGCGACGGGCAGAGAGAAGGCGGTGTTGTCGAAGAAGCCCCACGACGTGATGTGACGCGGGTCCGCGGCGAGCTTGAGGGCCACGCTGCCGATCGTATCCACCTTGTTCGGGTTGACTTCAAGGTTCATTGCTGCGAGCCGGGTCTTCATGTCGCGCGAAACGCGCGGGTTGAAACGCGGATCGTGGTACGGTTGATCGTTGACCACCTGGTAGAGGTAAATGTACTCCGCCTCGGTGTCTAGCGCGGGCGAGACATCGCCGCGGATGTTCATGCCTTCGACGAATCGGCCGTCGAAGTCGCCAAGGTTGACGCCCCACGAATCGCGACCTTTAAGTTCGGCGTTTCGCTTGAGCACGGCATAGAAGACCGTAGCACTCGTGATCGAATTGCCCTGAAGGCCAAGCACGTTTGCCATCGTCGTGTAGCCGGATCGGACGACGTTTGGGAGACGATTGGTTCCGGCAACTTTGGCGGGTAGGTTGGCGACCTGACGCCGCCGACTGGAGCTGGGGCTTCGCCGCCCGCGACGCCTTCGTCGTCGATGCTTGCGGTACGGACCGAATCCTTCTTCGCCGTCGCGGCGGGATTCATGATGCGGATCAATTCATTCGTCGGCGGCATATCGCTGGTGAAGCCGAAGACGACGCTATGCTGGCCGAGCTTCAGTTGGCTGTTGGTCCATTCCGCCGCGGAAGACGCCCGTTTCCTTCCCCTTGTCGCCGACCCGGAGACGAGTTGGACGGTGTCCGGCGTTTGGCCGCCTTGCGATGCGGCGGTCAAGGCGCTTTTCCAAGACGCGAGGGCCGTCTTGTTCGCCTTCTTCTGCGTCAGCTCCTTGGTGGAAGCGAGATTGCCCAGGCCGAGGTTGCTCTTGTCGAGCGACACATCGACGTTGCGGCTGAAGTCGAACGCCTTGGCGTTTCGCGTGTAAGCGGGGACGCCTTCGAGCTGTGCGATCGTCGTCGTGTTGGCGGGAAGCCGCGAGGCGGATCTTTTCGCCCCCCGCATTGCCAGCGGCGATGATCTTGCCGCTCGAGTCACGCTGTTCGCCCGCGAGAGCCAATCCGACGTTGCGGAAGTAGCCCCACGAGGTGACGAACGACGGATCGACGTTGAGCTTCAGGTTGAAGCTGACATCTGCGACTTGAGGTCGCCCGATCCGGCGTTGCTGGCGACTTGATGCCGTCCTTCGTCCTTCGCGGACTGTCCATGCCGCGATCGTTGACGATCTGGTAGAGGTACAAGTATTTCGCCTGCGTGCTGAGCTTGCCGGTGCCCGACCGAGCAGACGCTGGTCCCCGGGAAGCCGGTGCCGGGGATCGCCTTCGGGTTCTTGTTTTCGTAGACCGCGTAGTAGACCGTGGCTCCCAGGATGGCTTTCTTCTCGAAGCCCTGATTCACCGGAATGATCTTGTTGTCGGAGGTGACGATGTCGTCCGGTGTGCCGGGGCGGGTGTAGCCCGCGCGGATCAGCGACGAACGAATGCTGCGGGGTTCCTTGAGCGTCTCTTGGGCAGACGCCGGAAACCAGACCGCGAGTGCGCCAGCAATCGCCACGAAGGCGACGCCGGGCGCCGACCAAAACCAACGGAAACTCGCCATGGTGGCTACTCGCAAAAGTAGGTTCTCTGTGCCGTGTCGATTATAAATTGCAAGGCTGGTGCCATGAAGGAAATATAGGCTGATTTTCCCGATTTTGCCGTCATTTCCGTCAAACTTGCCCCAGCTGCTCTCCTGGAACGTCCTTAGGCCTCGAAGTCCAGGGCGCTTCGGGCAACAACCGTAAAGAGGCGCTGTTAACTTTAGTTAGCGCGCCCCGCGTTCGAACGCCATCGCCGCCACTGTGCGGCTGTCCATTTCAAACCGCGTCGAAGCGTCTCCCCGAGGCTTGGACGCGCAATGCGGAGAGTGACGATGGGCCGGCTGCCGCTCGCGAACAACGACTTGTACTGGGCGACGCCGGGGAGAAAATCGAACTCGCGCAGGCCTCGTTCGATGGCTTTCTGGATTCCGAAAACGACCTGGACGATCCCGAGGCGAACCTTGTCCGGCACATCCGTTTTTCGGCCGGTCTGGTAGAAGTAGAGCTTGCCGTTGGCGACGATGCTGTAGTGGACTGCCACCGGTTCGCCGCGGACTTCGAGCCAGGTCAGTTCCAACTGATTGCGTTCGAGGGCCAGCGCCTGAAATCGCTCGTGAAACGCGGCGAAGCGCGGGGAGGCGAAGACGCCCTCGCGGCCTTCCGCATTCCAGCGTTCGCGATGCAGGTCCTCGAGCACCTTGCGTGCGATCACCAAGTCGGCGGCCGATTTCACGGTGCGGACGACGAGGTCGTCGCCGGCCCACGCATTGAAGTCGCGAAGTGCGTGATTCAAGCTTTGGCGTCGTTTTTTGTTCAGTGACGCCAGGAATTCATCCCAGATCGAGGGCAGGGCGACGAACGGCGATTCATCCGTCGCAGCTCGTTCCACCCTGTATTCTGCATCGGCGAACGCCGTCTCGAGCGCCGCCGTCATCGGATGTTCGGCATCCATCCGACTGCACGCCCATTCATCCCATCGGCCAAACTCGCGGGCTTGCAGCCGGCGGACGAAATCGCGCGCGATGCCAAGCTCTTCGCCTGCGGGAGCGATCAGGTTCAAATAATCGGAACAGACGCCGTCCCCTTCGTCCACATCGCTGCCGATCGGTTCGATCCGGTGGAACGAAAATCCCAGCCGATAGCGGAACCGCCGCCGTTGCATCAGGGCAAGCCCGACGAGGCGCCCGCCATGCTCCCAGCAACCGACGACGAGTTCCCGGGTTTGGCCGTAGATGTCCCACCACGTCAGCAGCCATTCCGGCGCGAGCATCGGCTCGTCGCTGACGCTGCGGCGCAGCAGATCGCGCCAGGCGGGGGCCAACGCTTCAAGCTCCGCGCGGCTGCTCACCACGCGAAACGTCGTCGGGTTGGCGGCCGGCATCGTCACGACGGGCCTCGGTTCGACGAGAAAGTTCATGCGTCCCGCTTTCCGAAAAGGCCGCCTGCCTTGCGGGCCACGCGAAACGCCAGCGATTTCATCTTGTCCCGCCACGCCGAAACGCCCACGCCCTTCGGCTTCCAACCGCGTCGGCGCAGCCAGGCATTCGCTTGATACGCCTCATAGCGGCGATCCAAATCCGGCGTGCGGAAGGTCACGCTGAACGATACCGAAACTTCGGATCCGTTGGCCACGTAGTGCGGATACGTCACCGGGAAGTGCAGACCATAGCCCGGCTTCAAGTCGAATGCCCACGATTTGGCTCGGTATTCTTCCTTGAACTGCAGATTGCGATGCGCTCCCTGATAGAAGCGTTCCAGTTCCTCATCTGAAAGAATCGAACGGTCGCGGCCATCGAATTCATGCACGATTTTCGAGCCGCGGATCTGCAGCAGGAAATTGTGCTCGGGGTCGATGTGGTACGGCGTCACCGAATTGGGCGACGTCAGGAAAATGAACGCCTCCGGCTTGCACATCCCCGGATGCAACGGCTCCGAATGAGGCCGAACTTCCGCGAGGCAGCGCTCCAGCAAGTCGCGGTAAGCCGGGTCGGTCTCCACGTACTTCAGCACCATCCACGATTTGCAGTGTTCGATGCGGTGAATCGTTTCGTCGATCGTCAGGCCATTGCGCGGCGTCAGGTTCGGATCGACGCTGATCGGCAGTTGGCCGGCGTTGTACTCGACGTTTTTCTCGGGCAAGGTCCGCGCGAGCTGCATCAGCCGATCCATCGCAAAGAGCGGATGGTCCGAAAGATGATGCCCGATGAGGAACGGCTCCTGGCCGAACTTCGCACGAAAGAGATCCGCCTCGATGTCGAGCAGCTTTTCGCTCGTAGGTCGAACCGCCGTCGGAGCAAACACGGGAGCGGCGGAGGCGTTTACGAGTCGCATGACGTTCTCCAGGGGCGGGAACGAAGGGAGCTGAACGCCCGCTTGATCGAGCGAGCCAAATACAGCGAGCCGAGGCCCAGGTTCGCGCCGAAGCCGCCGACGGCGATGGCGAGATGTTGGATCGTTCGGCGTTCGGTCCAGAGCCGATCGATCATGGGATGCTTGGGAATCGCGCACGAATCCATCCAGCCTATCGCGGGTTCGGCGTGCATCAGGCCAATGTTGTCGATCTCGAGGAGCATTCCGGGCGAATGCTTGGAGTAGCGTTCGTCGTACGCGATCTTGAACGCGAACGAGCCTTGGCCCGCGGAGAGGAAGTTGCACTTCATCGCGATCGGCCGATCGTCAAGGAAAAAACCAAGCATGCGAAGCTGTCCGCGTTCGTGAGCGGAGCGGGCGATGGTTCGGAAAAACTCCCGTTGCGAATCGGTGCAGCCGAGGGCGGTTTGCGTTTCGCCCTTCCAACCAGCCGATTCCAACGCGAGAAAATGTTCGATCCAAGGCTCGACCGATCCGTCGGTCGCGAGGCTGCGTGCCTCGAAACGGCCCATTTCGCCGAGCCGTTTGCGGTAGCGTTTCAGCTCTTTGCGTGTGCCGGAGGACACGGCATTCGCGACGTAGACGTCCGCGTTCGCCTTCGGAACGATCAACGCGCGATTCCACGATTCGATCGGCAACGTCAATGCCGACGCATCGCGGAGCACATCGATCAGCGTGCGGCTGAACGGGCCGTCGCCATGCACTTGTTCCATCTCGACGATGCTGGCCTGTTGCGATGCCGCAGCGAAAAACGCGGACAACGCATCATGGGCATGGTCGCGATGCAAGAGCGGCGTGCAGAGAGAGCAGAGCGGATGCTTCCACAGTTGCCACGTCGTCAGCGGCAGCTTGCGGTAGCTTCGGCGGCGTTCAACGGGGATGACGCCGATCAGCTGACGCGGTTCGTTCAGCTTGCCGGAAGTACGCCAGACGAGATGGAGCGACACGCCCGGGGCCGGCATCGTCCGCCATGCGGGGATCAGCATCCAAGGTTCGTAGAACGCGTTCGCTTCCTGCGCTTCGCTGGCGAGCTTCCCCCACGCCCCAGCGCATGCGTCCGCCGCCTCCGGCGATTCGACGCGTTCGACGAACACGCACGGCTTCGCCGCGATTGCCGGCGACGGCTCCATCGGAACAAGCGTAGTGGGGACGAGGTTCATTATGGGTTTGTGTTGAGGGTAGTCCTCACGCTCCGCGTGAGGTCAGCGCCAATGCAAGGTCTGGCGTGCTTCTATGTAGCCCTCTCGCTCCGCAGCGTCAGCCTTCATATTGCCTTGCGACCGCGTGATATTCTGCCGCTATCCTCTCGCGGAGCGAGAGGGCTACATAGTTCAGCGGATCCAGCCGAGGCGGCGTTTGCAGGCATAAATCCAGTCGAAGCAGCCGGATAGGTGCAATTCCATGTGCGTGAGGTTCTTGAAGTAAGGCATCGCCTCGCGAGGGAGGATCTTCCCCTTCATCCCAGGCACAACGGATCCGCCGTAGGCCGACACGCATCCTTGGTAACCCGCTTCGTAGACCAACGGCAGAAATTCGGGCCGAAAATGCTCGCATCCGCCGAACGGATAAGCGAACCATCGGGTCGGTTTCCGCAATTGCTCCTCGAGAATGCGTTTCGATTCCGTCAATTCGCGAAGCGCCGTTTCCGCGTCGATCTTGCCGAAATCCGAATGATCCGCCGAATGCGAGCCGATCTCATGTCCCAGCGACATCATCTCGCGAAGATCGTCCCAGGAGAGATTCGGCAGTTTCGGCAGATGTGCGTCCCACGGATACGACCGCTCATTGCCAACATAGCTCGTGGAAACGAAGAAGGTCGCGGGCAGCCGATGCGCCGCCAGAATTCGGGATGCGGGAAGATTGTCCGCATAGGTGTCGTCGAAGGTGATCGCCACCGTATTTGGCGGGATAGGATGCGAATCGTTCGCGTATTGAAAAGCCTCCGCGAGCGAAATCACGCGGTATGATCGCCTCATGAGGGCGCAGAAATCCTGGAACCACGCGGTCCCGACTGTCAGCCCATCGGGCGGAATCGCGTCGGTGACTCGATGGAACAGCACGATCGACAGATGAGTTCGCCCGGTTTTACGGCGCACGGCGGACTGCAGAGCCATCAAGCCCGAGTGCTTGTACAAACCGAGCAAAGCCGAGCCAACCATGGGCGGATGAGGATCGGTCAGGAGAGTGCTGGGCGCTGTCATGAGAGTATAGTTTAATTTTCAGTGAGACTCAAAAATCGGAAGGGCGTTGACGTGGACAAGTGTTTGGTAACCGGCGGTGCGGGTTTCATCGGCTCCCACCTCGTGGATGCGTTGTTGGCCGAGGGTTATTCCGTGCGCGTGCTCGATGACCTCTCCAGCGGCAAGCGCGCAAACCTAGCACATGTCGAGGGCCGAATCGAATTTCACAAAGGAGACATCGTCTCACGCGATGACGTCCGCAAGGCGATGGAGGGGTGCAGTCTCGTCTTCCATCTCGCGGCCCTACCGTCCGTGACCAAGAGCGTCGAAGACCCTCTATTATCGCATCAGATTTGTGCGACCGGAACGCTGACGGTGCTCGAAGAAGCTCGGCTGGCAAAGGTGAAACGCTTGGTCTACGCGAGCAGCTGTGCCGTATATGGTGATCAACCCGGAGACCGCCGGCGCGAGACGGATCTGATGATGCCGCTGTCGCCCTACGCGGCCGCGAAACTGGCGGGAGAACATTACTGCACGTGCTATTCCTCTGTATTCGGACTCGAGACCGTGAGGATGAGATTCTTCAATGTGTTCGGTCCGCGCCAGGATAGGCAGAACCCTTATTCGGGCGTCATCGCACTGTTCTCCGCCGCCATGGCGGCCGGGAAGCGTCCGATGATATTCGGCGATGGTCAGCAGGCGCGTGATTTCGTCTATGTGGCGAACGTCGCGAAGGCTTTGATCTTGGCCGCTCAACCGTCAATCGCCAATGGTCGCGTGTACAACGTCGGGAGCGGTGAGAGAACGACTCTGCTAGACCTCATCGCCGCACTGAATACGGTGTTGGGAACATCGATCCAAGCAATTCATGAACAGGCTAGACCTGGCGACATACGACTTTCGCAATCCGATATCTCTCAAATTTCCAAGGACTTAGGATATAGGGCGACAGTTGGTTTTGCGGAGGGGTTGAAACGCACGATCGACGGTTAGGCCGCCATGCTCGAACGCCGCCGAGGGAATACAGCCCTAACATTGGGCGATTTCATGCTTGGTCTGAACTTCTATAATGACTCAGCGGTTTCATTATGAGATGCTTCGCTGCAGCTTGTTTCTTAATCTGGACTTAAGGTAAAAAAGACCCAATTCTCGCGAGAGAAAAAAATGGGTTAAAATCCGTGACGCGCTCTTGCAATCTTCACGAGGCCGGTTAGGATATCGGTGTCCTGCGGATGGATAACTTCGGTGACTGGGCGACGCCGAAGAAATCGACCGCAGGACTTTTTTTGCGCGCCCAACTTGGAAGTTTTCCATGTCGATGGTCGCAAGCCTCGCACTGGACGAGGCCTTCGTCGATCCCTCTCCGTTTCCGCTGTTCGCACGTTGGTATGCAGACGCGGAAAACGCAAACATACCCGACTTCAACGCATTAACGTTGGCGACGTCGACCCCGGATGGGTTGCCCTCTGCCCGCATAGTTCTGCTCCGCGGATTCGATGAACGCGGCTTCGCGTTCTACACGAATTACGAAAGCCGCAAGGGGCTTGAGTTGGCTTCCAATCCGCGCGCCGCCATGGTGTTTTTCTGGTCGCTGTTTCAAAGACAAATTCGCATCGAAGGTTCGATCATCAAGCAGACAGCCGACGAATCCGATTTCTACTTTTCGAACCGTCCCGAAGGACATCGACTAGGGGCGCTGGTTTCGCCGCAGAGTCAAGTCGTCCCGAGCCGCCATTTCCTCGAAGAACGCATGGTTGACCTGACGAAGCAGTATCAAGGATCGGATGTGCCTCGACCGGAGTATTGGGGCGGCTATCGGCTCGTGCCCGAATCGATCGAATTTTGGCAAGGACGCGAGAATCGATTGCACGATCGCCTGCGCTATCGACGATCCGATTCAGGTTGGATCCTTGAACGCCTCGCGCCGTAAGACTACGGAAAACTGAGCTGTTTTTCGGGGTCGGCCGCGCAGAAACTCCATCGGACATTTCGACTCCAGCCAGCACGCCGCTTTCGGCTTCGTCAAATGCTTTTCACTCGACATTCCTCTTGGATCGCCGAATCCCTAAAGAACCAAGCCTGCCACGGTCAGCCCGTCATTGACGAGCGGCCATCGACTGATACGTTTTTGCTGATCGTGCTTTTGCGTTTTCGACCCGCTTGCTTGGATTATGACGAAATCATCTGCCACGAAGGAACAGGACGTTCTGGAGGAGTGTCAAGCCCGCGATCGGCTATCGCTTCAACCAGGCCGATCTTTTACATCCGGTTTGACGCATGCGCCCGGGGCCGAAACGCGTATATCCTCGAACGAACGCCGTTCTCGATGCCGTCCTCGGCCTCATCGTCGTGGAGCAGATTTACTTGCAGTTTCCCGAGTATCAAGAAGGCGAGCTTACGAAGATCAAGTCAGCGGTAGTAAGCCGGCGGACCTGTGCCCGGCTGAGCCGCAAACTCGGGCTGGAGAAGTTCATGTTTCTCGGCAAGGGCATGCACTTGCATGCGGCCATGCCGAGCAGCATTCTTGCGGATGTGTTCGAGTCCTTGGTCGGAGCGGTGTTCCTTGATGGCGGTATCAAGCGGTCAAATCCTTTTGCTTGAAACTGCTCGAAGAGGAGATCAACGCCGTCGCCGAAGGGGAGCACGGCAATTACAAATCCGTGCTTCAGCAACTGGCACAAAAGGATTTCAACGAAACGCCTTACTATCACTTGCTTGACGAAAGGAGCCTGATCACAGCAAGTGCTTCAAAGTTGCCGCGGGGATCGGCCGCTACCGCTACACCCAGCCGTGCTGGGGGCGCACGAAGAAAGAAGCCGAGCAGAAGGCTGCCGTAAATGCGGCAGCCAAAATCAGAAGAGCCGATTCCCTTTCCTTCCGACTGGGCATCCGTCATGCCGATGCCGTCGTTTCCGATCTACTGCTATACGCCTGGCTGCAGAATCTTGCTGCCTATAAGATCGCCGCTCTCTGGAGCGACGGCCGCCAGGCGAGCTGAAGACGTACGGACTATGTTGCGAAGATTGCCTGCCGAAATGGTTCAGCGGGGGCGCGAAGCAGAAGGAATGCCGCCTCATCGCGGGGAAACGCTCGAAGTACCTGGCATCTGGGCAATGCGGCGGGGCGAGCGAGACAAGCGTCTCGAACGCCTTACCGATCTCGAGCAGAAGTGCTTCGCTTCAACCGCAACCTAAGCCTGCGCCCGCTTCGCGTGCTCGTCGTGCTCGGCGAACGTCGATGAACGACTTCACGCACAACATGGAAACACCCCGCAGAGTCCCGCCATCGCGAGTTGACCGCCGATGGCGCGGTTGTGCTCGCCCCCCGATCAACGATTTGACGGCCATGAATCCAGGCATTGCGGCTCCTACTAATCCGAGCAACGCCGCCAAATGCATCGCGCGTGCATCCGGGCTTTCTCGTTCCGTGCAATCAGTCCGCAAACGATCAATCCGACGCCAAAAGCGGCTGGAATTAACGCTGTTGGACTATTGCTTTCAATGAAATAGAGCCCTCCGCCGAGCGCGGTGAGGGCGATGCCGAAGAGGATGGCGAGCGAGGACATTTGTCGAACTCCAGGGTGGGTGTCGCTTCTCATCGTAGTCATCGCTTGGGCGGAAAACAGTCGTCGGAATCACATCGTTGATCGCGTCAGCGGAAATGGTTATCCTGCATGCGTCCCGCCCCGCTTTCGATCGCACCCCGCCGAGGAACTGTTCCGCCATGCTTCGCCGATGGTTGCTTGCCGGCATCACTTCTGCTTGGCCGCCGGCTCCTCTGCATAGAGCCCCGGCAGGAATTCCAGTATGCACGCGATGTGCAGCCGATCCTTTCCGCGAATTGCTTCGCCTGCCGCGTACGGCGACGAATCAGGCCGCAAGGCCAGAGCTTCGGCTGGATACGCCCGAAGGCGCGGCGATGAAGCTTCGCTCAGGAGCCATGGCCGTCGTGCCGGGCAAGCCGGACGAAAGCGAACTCATTGTCCGCATCCTGTCCGAAAGGCGATGACCGCATGCCGCCCGTCAGGCGCATCCGCCGCTCAACGACCGCGAGAAGAAGTGCTCCGCCAATGGATCGCCGAGGGGGCGGAGTATCAGCGGCACTGGGCGTTTATCCCGCCGACGAAGCCCGCGTTGCCTGCGACCAAAAACAAAACGTGGGGCCGCAATCCGATCGATGCGTTTCTCCTCGCTCGCATCGAGAGGATGCGGCCCTCAGCCGAAGCGGACCGCTACGCTCGCTCGTCGCGCGCGCTCGATCTCACCGGCCTGCCGCCGAAGCTCGATCTGGTCGATCGCTTCGTCGCGGACACCAGCCCGGATGCGTATGAGAAGTATGTCGATGAAGTGATGAAATCGCCCGCGTATGGCGAACGCTGGGCCCAGGTGTGGCTCGACCTCGCCCGCTATGCGGACTCCAATGGCTACGCGGAGGATCAACCGCGGACGATTTGGAAGTTTCGCGAATGGGTGATCGATGCGTTCAACACCAACCAGCCCTTCGATCAATTCACTCGCGAACAAATCGCCGGCGACATGATGCCGAACGCCAGCGTGAAGCAACTGCTGGCCACCGCGTTTCATCGCAACACGCTGACGAACACCGAAGGCGGCACGAACGACGAAGAGTATCGCGTGATCGCCATCGTCGATCGCGTCAATACGACGATGCAGACCTGGATGGGCATCACCATCGGCTGCACCGAATGCCACGACCACAAATACGATCCGATTTCGCAGGAAGAGTTTTATCGCCTCTTTTCGATCTTCAACCAGTCGGAAGATTCGGACAAAGGGGACAACAGCCCGAACCTGATGTATCTCTCGCCGGAGGACGAGGCCCGCAAGAAGTCGCTCGAAGCGGATGCGTCCGGCTTCGAAAAGGAGATCGCCAAGCTCGCTCCGACCTTGGATGCGGATCAGACGAAGTGGGAGAAGAGCGTCGAGGTCGGCAAGCTGCCCAAAAACATCCAGGCTTCGCTCGGCGTCGATCCCGCGAAGCGTCAGCCGAAGCAGAAGGAAGAGCTTGCGAACTATTACCGAAGTACGCGTCCGGAGATCAAGGCGACGACGGACAAACTGAATGCGGCGAAAACGCAGCTTGCCTCGATCAAGCCGGTGCCGACGCCGATCATGCGCGAGTTGCCGGAGAAGCAACGCCGGACGACGAAGATTCACAACCGCGGCAATTGGCTGGACCTCGGCAAGAAGGTGGAACCGGGCGTGCCCGCGATGTTCCATTCATTGAAGAAGGACGAAGCCGCCAATCGTCTCGCCCTCGCGAATTGGCTTGTTTCGCCGGAGAATTCGCTGACGAGCCGAGTGACCGTGAATCGCTTCTGGGAGCAAATCTTCGGCAACTACCTCGTCGATACCCCCGAGGATTTCGGCATGCGATGCAAGGTGCCGATGCACGTCGAACTACTCGATTGGCTCGCGGCCGATTTCGCGGGCGAAGGCAAGTGGGATGTGAAACGGCTGCTCAAGATGATGGTTACCTCCGCCGCGTATCGTCAATCGTCGAAGACGACGGCCGATGCGTTGGAGAAGGATCCAAATAACTTCTACTATGCCCGCGGCCCACGTTTCCGCAGCCAGGCGGAAACGATCCGCGATCAGGCTCTCGCCGTTGCTGGGCTGCTCAGCGGGAAAATCGGCGGCCCATCCGTGTATCCGCCGCAACCGAAGCTCGGCCTGAGCGCCGCGTTCGGCCCCGGCACCGATTGGACGACAAGCGGCGGCGAGGACAAGTATCGCCGAGGCGTCTACACCTACTGGCGTCGAACGATCCCCTATCCCTCGATGACGACGTTCGACGCGCCGAACCGCACCGTCTGCGCGCTCAAACTCCGCAGTCGAACCGCCATGCAGGCGCTGGTCACTTAACGATCTGATGCTTCCATCGAAGCCGCGCGAACATATTGGCTCTCGCCATCGGCTTGAAGAAGAGACGCACCGGAAAGTCATCCGCCGCACTGTCGCATTTCGCCTGACGAACGATCCGCCGCCGCAGGAAGCGATTGCGTCGGCTCGTCTCGCTCTATCAGGCGGCCAGATCGATAAAAGAACATGAAGGAAGCCGCAGTGTTCGCCACTGACGCTCGGCCCATTGCCCGCAGGCTCAGATGTGGCCGACCTCGCCGCGTATGCCTCTCGTTGGGAATGTGGTATTGAACTTGGATGCCAGGCGTTCGCGAGACGCTGAATTTCACCGTTAACGCTGACCTGCCTGGCCAAGCGGATCGCGGCGTAGCGCGGCGAAACGCATACTACGTGCGCTCAGCCTGCGCACCGTCAATGACCTCAGGGTTATCAATCGTCGATGCCGTTGCAACTTGGCTGCCTCGGACATGCGGTCAGCATCCACGCCAAGCTCCCAGGCCAAATCGCTCTTGCGGAAACGATCGGCTCTGACGACGCTGATCTTCCCGCTGGACTCATAACCAGTGCCGGCGACAGAACAGGCCGGGGTCATTGAGCGTCATCTTGACGTTCACCGTGCCGTCCGGATTGACTGCCAAATCGTAGATGAGCCTAGTTCATAGATGTTGACGAACGCTCAGGGTCATAGACGGTATCAGCCGTTCTGCGATCGTTTCCAGGAGCGATTCGGCCTGTTCGATGGAAAGCGACACCGCCAGGCGGACGACGACACGGCCTGTCTTTAAACTTCTTCAGGTTGCTTATTCGAGATTCAGCCGCGGCGTGAGGCCAGTTCGCGTTTGAACTGCATGATGGTGCCATCGCGGAGTCCCCTCTTCCAGTATACGAAGAGGGACTCAAGGCTCGTCATCGCTCATCACCATTGTAAAGTTCGATCAGCGAGCCGGCGGATTAAGATTTTGATTTCAACGCGCACCGACCGAAGAACATCAGCCAGGCGGACATTCCATCCGGGTGAATCAACGATTGACCACTGAGCTGAATACCGTTGGCAGGATCGCTGCAAACTGGCGGTGATCGCAGGAATATTAATACCTAATACGGTGCGGAAGGCTGGGCGACGCCGCCGGACTTGCTGCGCATCGCCAATCCATTTCGGCCACGGCTTTCGCCGCTTTCCGGACTCGCCATGATCAGCGAGCGTCAATAGTTGATCCTTGAGTGCAGGCGTCGCGAACCAGCACGCACCTCTCCGAGGCCTTGTCCCCAATCACTATATTCTTCGGGCAATCGAGCCGACGATCTCAGAGACAGCGCTCTTCGGGATGCCCTTTAGATCCTCTTTTAAAAATCGTCGTCGCTTAGTTATCATACCCCCTTCAACCCAGCAATTTTTCGAGCAGCGGCGGCAACTGCCCAATTTTGTTTGTGATCAGTGGTCCCATTATTAACCGGGAAGTCGCTGTCGCCGATAATGGCCGCGATGCTGCCGACATTATCCATGCCGACATAATGTACCTCGACGCCGTTCTTCAGGTTGGTCGTTCCGCCTTCCGCCTCAATGCCTTGAGAATCCATTCGGGATTCGCTTTTTCCGGTGATGCGATAGTCGAAATCGTAGCGTGCCATCTTCACGATGATCGCGAAGGCGGCTCGATCGATACGGATGTTGCCGACGGTTTCGAGTGCATTGAACATCTCGCTGCGTTCGCGATCGGTCATTGCCTTCAGGATGGCCTGCACGATCTTGCCGTCCATATCCACTACCTGTTCGCCTCGAACCTCGACGAAGCCGGCCATCACGCTGCTTTTGGAAAGTAGGTCCTGCCTCGGCGATATTGTCCAGCAATTTCGTTTCGGCGAGTTTCTTTCCCAAGAGGGTGGCGAGCGTCTTGTTCGCTTGCTCCGCGGCGAAGCCTGTCTTGTCGTATTGATTTCCCGTCAGTAAATGCGACGGCGATTTACCGATGTTCGGCAATTTCAGGGATTGAAGAAAGGCCTGAATTTAACAACCGATTCGGCGGAAACAGGTGGGCGATTGTCTTCGGATCGTTCGGCTCCTTGATCGCCTACCTCATCAGCGAATCGACATCGTTGTCGATTTGCCGATGCTTCAGATAGGCCTCGGTAGGCAACATCGATGCGATGTTGACGACGTTCCAGAGGAGGGAGAATCCGAAGATCTCGATGAATCAAGCTCATTGCACGGCTTTTCTCCCGCGAAAACGGAACAAAGGGAATCATAGGTAGCAAGTCTCGAAAAACCTCCATTGTAACGAAGGGCATCGACCAAAGTGGGTCCGCGGAAAGAACAAGTACGATCGAGGCTGATACGGTGAAGCGGAAGCGCTTTGCAGGGTCGTCGTCATTCGATTGCGGATGTTTCCTGTTACCAACGCTGCTGCTGATAAAAATTCTCTGCGGGCGTCGGCCGGGAAAGAAATGTTGAATCCATCGGCTTTCCCACGGCTGCGCCTTCTCTTGCCGCTCGAGCATGAACCTAGCGATAGGCATCCTCGTTGGATATCAATCAGATAGTTTGAAACCGAAATCGCTTGAAGAGAAGCCCGGATTTGAACGAAAGCAAGCGATCGCGCTTTTTCCGCCAGAGCCGCCGCGAGATGCAAATAGCGATTGCCTCGCCGTTCCCCAGATCGCGCGCTCGAACAGACGCAGTGGAACGGCGAAGCGGACAAATACGCGTCGCGGGTCACTTCGAGTGAGGCCTGCATCGTTCCCTGGCATTCGGAGATGGTGTACCGCGGCTGGTTCTCCGTCCTTTTCCGCGACGTGCAGACGAAAAACATCCGGGCAACGCTGCGGGGACTCGCAATACTCGCGATCGAAATAATACCGTTGTCTTCGCGACTGGTCCATGGTTTGACGATACGTTTCGATGAGAGAATCGATGTGCTCCGCAACGGAACGACGCGAGTCGTAAATCCGGCTTCTTTGCACCGGCGAACGGTCTTTACGATGTCCTTCGCGCATTCACGAATCTGCTCTTCAGTTCCGCTTAAGTCGAAAGCAATGGTATCTCCTTCTTCGCGCACAGCAACCCCTCAGGTGCGAAGTCGGAAAGTCGATAACAAACGGTTGGCCAGACAGCAGAACAGTCGTTTCGTCTGCCTGGCGGTGAGTTGTTGATGGTACCGTAGCGAAATATCCGGTCGTGAGCGGTGGAGCTGAGCAATATTCCCGGATAACCGTATGCAGACGTCGCATCTATGTAGGAAGATGCAGCATCAATCGCATGATCGCCGAAGATACGGGACAAAGGAGCAGCGATCGCCTTCGGCCACGTGAATCGCCTCGCATGTGGCGCTCCCAGTCGCCGAGACTCGATGCAGGCGTAGTCCGCCGAGTTGATACGTCATCGGCATCGATTCGGTGACATCCCGCCACCGCGGATCCTCACAGCCGAACACCTCCGTCTGCATCTTCGACATGAACCAGCCCCGATCCGATCGCGTTGCCGTCAGCTTGCTTCCATCACAGCGCGCCTGATCTCGTCGAATCGTAGCATTTGCAACGACCGATTGCGCGGTTCAGTTGTGACGGGTAAGGCGACGACGCGAAGCGGATTGGACTCGAGACTCGCAGAATCGGAATGAACGGACTGACTACTTGCTCTTGGAATGGACGGCCGCTGCGGGCGAATGGCCCTTGGTGAGCGGCGCGTCGAAAACAGGCCCGGAAAGAAGCGTCCAGAGCGTTATTCCGACAAGCCAGCGGAAGTCCATGGCAACACCTCTCAATACTTCCCGGACGCATTGCAATGAGCATGCCATGTTCGGCCTGACGTGCTGATCGCCTAAAACTCCAGCGACGCGGCAAAGCGGTGACCAATATGGTTACGGGGCCGACCCATGTTTACGAGTTAGCGGCTAATTCCCAAGGCAACTTATTCCGCAACCCTCGCGATTCTTGGTGGCCCCAATCTGTTGGGATGTTCGGATCGTCGTCTAAAGAAGAGCCTCTGCTTGGAGAGGATCATGTGCCGACTGGTCGATTGTACGGCGAACCGGATTGTGCTTGTTCCTTGCCGCTGCTCTCGCGGGCGGCGTGGCCTGGGGGCGTACGAGTGGGCAAAGCAAAGGACCACGGGCGCTGCCAAGTCGAAAACGGCCCCCTGACCGAAACCGGAACCAAGCGACGCCGAAATTGGATCATCCGCCCATCGCGGCCCTTCGCGACCGTATGCTGACCGAGTTTCATGGTTCGGCAGGCGGCGTTCGCCTCCATCCCCGGTTTCGGCCATGGAGCGCGGCTGCTCTACAAGAAGGTGCCTTTCGAGATTCCGTATTTTTCGACTGGCGACGCATGACGTAAGAGGATCGAAAACGACCCCGCAGCTACTTCAAGATGCTTTGTGGCATCAACCGGTTCGAGAAAATCACTCCCGCTCCCGCGGTCCCGAAAAAGAACGATGGTCACTTCGTTGGCGTCAGCGACGGTTGGGGGAAAGCCTACAACAATGCCATTGCCTACGGTTTGCAACTGCGCATGTTGGATTTGGTAGGGCTGACCGATCGAGGATTCGCCCAAAGTGCATGTGGGCGGACAGGCCTTCGAATTAGCACGTCTCGGCCAGGAGGAAGCGAAAGAGTTGGACGCCGCGTTGAAGAAACTAGGGGGAAAGGATGCGAATCTCTATGGATTTTATGGCCGACGCCTCGATCCGAAGGTTGCGAAGGAATTGGGAATCACGAGCGACGGCAATATGAACCTTGTCGAAGCGAAAGCCAAAGCGGATGCACCATTGACGACGCGCGACCTTGATATGTTCAGTCCCGCAGGCGGTAAGAGATTGCTCAACGGTAAAGAAGTGTATCTGCGAACGAAAGACAGCGTCGTCCGCATGTTGGGCAGCAGAGCGACCGATCGGTGCATCAAATGCCACAGCGACGCCAAACCAGGCGAACTGTTAGGCGCATTTTCCTACGTGTTCGTCGATGCCAGCGGCTTCTGGTCAGGCGGAGTGGAAGGTAGATCGGTGGCGACCATGGATCCTCTGTTGCGGCGTCGTTTGTCGACACCGCTTTTATTTACATGACCGGTGCAATCGCGTCATTGCACTATTGAAATGCAGACACGGTAAAGTCTGCTGCAGTTTGCTGTTTTCCGCATCTCTACGGTTGCCTTGATGTTATACTTGTACACTGACGCCGATTGCACCATCTCGGAAACCTCATTGAGCGATTTCCATGGCTGACAAAAACGCCCGACTCCGATATGATCCGTGAAGCTCTGGACGCCGGTGTGAGCAAACCCGCCGCCATCACAGTATGGGTGCAGGAAAAGTACCAAACCGAGGTGAAGAAGTCGCTCATCAGCAACGTCAAACAACGCTATAAGAGCGGACGCGGCAAAGGCGGAAAGAAACGCGGTCGTCCCGCCAAGAACGGTAATGTTGCTCCGGCGGCAGTGGCTCCCGCGACTGTTGCGGCGAATGGCGAAGGCAAGTCGCAATCGGATTTGATCCGTCTCGCTCTCGAGGGCGGTGTCTTGAAGCCCGCCCACATCATCGCGTGGGTAAAGCAAACGTACGGCAAGGATGTAGGCCGCGGGCTCGTAAACCAGGTGAAGCATAAGTGGATCAAAGATGGCGGCCGTAAGCGGAGTGGACCTCGCATTGAAAAACCGACAGCCGGCGTGGTTCGCCCGATCTCAGGTGGAACGTCGCACAAAACCCATGGCGGGGTGAATATCGAAGACATCATCTCGGTGAAAAATTTACTCGGCCGACTCGGGAAAACGAGTTTGACGAAGCTGATCGAAGTGCTTTAGCCGATCCGCTGCATGACCTCATGCCACGACGGATTCGGCTTGGCTTTTTGCATGGAACGATCTCTGCCAATGGAAAAGGCCTGGGGAAAACCCAGGCCGAGGGTATCATGCGTCCCAAATGCCTCTCGATGCACGGGTAATCTCTCAGGGCGGCGGCGCCCGCCCCCAACCTGCCAGGATACCTGGAAACTCCGTCGCCGCAGTCAGTTCGATGCGACTCGTGGGTGCGACAAGGATTTGGGACGGCATGGCTGCTTTCCTTGAAGGTATTTGTGTTGCGGGAACATGCCCTCTAACAGGCTGCGGAAAAACTGCTTGTTCAAGCGGTTTTGAGTCTTTTTCGTCGGTGGCCGTCACTCCATGTTGATCTTTCAGCTTCGCCGCCATTTCACATCCGGTCTGTATACCGGGCTTCAGCGTCCGCAACCGCACCAGTTGTACCGCGGCCCCGATCTGCAACATCTGCTCGAGTTTCCACCGCCCCACCCATCGGCTCCGGCCCAGCGCTACCGACTTCAACCATCCAGAATCCTTCCTCCACTTTCTTGCGGCACCGCTGGCCTGGGCTTGTACGCCGAGTTCATCCTCCGCAGCGTCGCCGCCGCGGATGCCAATTCGTTTGCTCACCCCGGCGGCACGGTTCGCGGGGTCGACCGGGTCTTTCACCAGCGGCACGTGCGGTTCGACCCCGATCCATTCCAACACCCGAAAAATTCGCCGTCGTCGAAGCCCTTGTCCGCCCCAGCGTGCAGCTTGACCCCATGCGTGGCGTGCAGATCGGGCAGCATGTTGACCGCCGCAGTGCGTTCCGCCTTGCCGCTGGCCTCCGTCGCCCGGACCGTCACGATCAACCCGTGCCGGTTCTCGGCGAGCTTGTCCCCATGTGCGGAGCTTGGCCTCCTGACCGCTGGACTTGCGGTAGAGCTTTGCCTCTGGATCGGTCTTGCTCGGTGGGTCCTGTTGCTTCGCTTCTGGCCGCGGAAATCCGCGGCGGCGTTGCGGGGCTTGAAGCCGTTGGCGTCGCCCGAGTCGTCGCCCGAGTCGCGAAGTCGTCGCCCGTACTGTTCTTCGACCGGAAGCTTTTGGCACTCGCCAGACTCTCGATGAGCGTGCCATCGACGCTGAAGTGCTCGCTGCGCAAGCCGGCCGTCATCGCCTCGGCCACCACCGCGTCGAAGAACGACTGCGTCAAAGATGCTCATCGAGACGCGGGCGGTTCTTGCCGAAGCTGGTGGCGTCGAAGGCGTCGTCAACAGGCTGCAGGTCCAAAACCACCGGAACAGCAAATCGGTGTCGATGCGTTCGCACAACTGCCGTTCGCTGCGGATCGAGTACAGGCACTGCAGCAGCAGGCAGACGTTCGGGCGGAATGCTCGGCCGTCGGTGCGGCTGTACGCGGCGGCGAAGCGATCGCTCATCCCGGCGAGGATGCGGTCGGTGACGCTTGTCCCGCAGCGGGTGGTCGGGCCGGATGCGGTCCTCGGCCTGAAGGTGTGAAACAAGGGCGGTTGCTCGTCAACGGTGCCACGCATGGCGACTCTCCGCGGTTGCCGAGAACGTAGCGCATCGAACACCGCTTGCAACAGCCGTTTTTCCGCAGCCTGCTAAAGCAGCCGCTGTGCCGTGAATGGTTTCTAGTAGGTCTAGTCAAGCGTAAGCGACTTGTGTTTATCGATTTGCGTCGTTCCATCTCTATGGAAGATCGGTAAGGTGGCAGGTTTTTCTGTCGTCGGAGTGATTCTGTCGTCCTCTTTTCTGCGACAATATCGGTGCGATCTGGGCAACCGGCTTCCTCGTTAGGAGCAAGTCATCTGTCGCGTCCAACCGCTGACTTGGTATTCTGGCGATAAAGCGTCCTTGCAAAACCTAGGGGTCGGCAATGTTTCAGCAGGTCGTCGCCCTTGGCGTCATGTTGCTGAGTTGCGCAGCGATGCACGCTCAGTACCAACAAACGGACGCCATCTCCCACCTCAAACCTCGGTTGTTTACTCCGAGCCTGTCCGAACAAAAGCTCACCGAAGTCCTCAGCGATTTGGCGAAGCAAACCGGGTCGAAGTTGAGAGATCGGCGATCGAAGGGCGATGATCCGGTTATTACGATGCCCGCACAGGGACGCACCTTTTGGCAAATGGCGCAGCATTTGTCGGAAACGCTGAACTGCCGACTCAGCATCTTTGACAATGAAGGCCCTGCGCTGATCGATGGAGTTTCACGCAAGCAGCAACCAGTGAGTCTGGATGGAATCGTCCGCATCACCCTCAAGCGTTGGAACGTGCAGCGTGATGAAGAGAACGGTATTCATGTAGCAACGGCAACTCTGGATATTGCCTGGGAGCCTCGATTCGAGCCGTTCTATTTGGAGGTGAGGCCATCGCGGGCGAGTTCCGGAAAAGGAACGTACGAGATTTCAGGGCAGGGAAAAGAAAGCATCGCCAATCGACACGCGGCGGAAGTCGCACTCCGAATGCCTGCTCCGCCGCGCAGTGTTCGTCAAATCGACCTGCTTGAAGGCGAACTTCGAATCCTTGGACCAAGCCGTATGCTCGAATTCGAATTTGCCGATGCCTCGGTTGCTAGGTCGATTACACAAGAGGGCGTCACGGTGGCCATGAAACCGGGCGTCCGCAATCCGTGGGCGTTTGATATCGCCATACGAAATCCGCCAGGCGGGCCGGAGTTCGAGAGTTTTCAAACTTGGCTCGACCACAATCGCATTCAACTCGAACGGATGCAGGGTGGAAAAACCGAGACGTGGCGGCCCGATCCGAATGCGGAAGAGTTGGTCGGCATGCTCACCGCTGAGCAAGCGTCGATCCGTTATGTTTTCGAGGAAGCGCAGGGAAAAGGGTTGCCGAAGCAATGGTCGCTTCGCTATCGAACGCCAGGCCGTATCGTCGAACTGCCGGTGCGCTTTCGATTCGCCGACTTGGAACTTCCCTGATCGGTTCTGCTTGACTCCGACCTCAGACGGGCCTAGTTACGCGAGGTCACAGGTGCGGCCGGCATCGCGAAGATAGAGGTATCGCTGAACCCAATCCGCCGCGAGAGACAGCGTCCAGCCTTCAGCGCGGGCAAAGTCGATGCGACATGTCGGAGAGTGGTCCGCCTCCGTGCAGAGGATTTCTGAGACGCCTCGATCTAATTCAACCGAAATTCCGGAACACGCCGGAAAAAGACCGAGGTGCAGCATCACGGCTTCGTCCCGTACCTCCCAGCGAGTGCTCGGGTCGGGCCGTTCGACCGCCACCTCTTGCAGTTCCCGGTAGATGAACTGCTTGGCGGCCGGCAATCCCATCTTTTTGGGAAAAACCACCTGGGCTAGGCAGGGACGTGTTTTCGGAAGGACCAAGACTCGCAATTCGATTTCAGGGTAGTCAATCAGGCTCTCGCACTCAAGATGAGCAAGTTCCTGGAGCGATAATGGTCGCAATGTGCAGCATGTACGGTCCCCTTCGTGGGTCCACGCATATCTCGAACCGCCTTCGCCGTGCAGGTGATGCCACAGCTTATGAAAGGGGGGCAGACTCGAAGGGCAGGAAAGAATCGTGTCTTGAGCGGAGGCATGGCCGACGAGAATCAATCTCGGCGAACGTCGGACGAGCGGAAGCAGGTCCGATTCCTCGAATTTCTCGGCTTCATCGACGATGAGCCAATCAAACGATTCGCCCGCCAGCGTATTGCGAAAACGGACATCCTCTTTCGCGGCGTTCAACGTTCCCGCCACTACATTGGCGAGTCGAGGCAACCGGGCAGACATCTGATCGGCGGCCTCTTCAAGGAACGTTGCCCATCGATGAGCAATGCCATCGTCTTTTTCGTCTTCGGACCAAGCAGCCAGCCAACGAGCGCGCGCTTCGGCGACGGCTGCGATCGAGGGTTCGCTTGGTCGATGATCGTCCTTCTCGAGCGTCATCAAGCGGCGTTGAAAAGCGGCGTCCCACTCGATCCGAGCGGATTCGAGGTCGGCCAGTCGCTGGCTCCACTCGCGTTTCCTTCGCCCGATCTCGGCGGCAGATAATTCGGCTTTGTTTTTGTTCAGTTCGTCGTCCGCGGCACTGATCCGCTCGGTCAACGTGGCCAATCGGGATTCCGATTCCGCGCGTTCAATAGACAGGCGGGCGATTTTTTCCGTCAGCAAGGCATGAGATTTGTCGAGATCTTCGATTCCGCGTGCTCTCCAATACGCGAGAGACCACCATCGCCCCTTCGCCTTCGCTTCAACGAGCGGACTCAGGTTGGCTAAACGTTGATTCGCTGACGCGAGTTCGAGCAATTGTTCGGCAAGCTTGGCCTTGAGGGCGAGTTCCTCACTGGCCACGGCTTCTGCCGCGTGATTTCGCCGTTTAATGAGTTCGACCAACTGAAGGCTGAACGGGCCTGACGGCAACACCCTCCCAGAACCTGGCAGGCTGGTAGATTCAGCTTCCACTTCCGCGACGATGGCGGCGTAGCGACGACGTGTTTCTTCAGTCTGGCGATCGATCTCAACACGTCGTTCCAGTTCTTTGCCGATCTCGTCGTACATCGACTCGATGGCGGCGCGGCGTTCGCCTCTTCGCGCCGCTCGATCCCGTGTTTCGCGGGCTTGGCGCAGTGCCTGCTGCCGCAACGCTTCGGCTTGCAAATCCGGTGTGATGGCTCGCAGCGGATCGCACGGTTCGTGCTCGGAGTACAAGAGCGGCAGGATTTCAGTTTTTCCTGCCATTTTTTCGAGCAGGGCCTCCGCTGCCGGCTGTGCTGCGGACAGGAAGAGCAACCGTTCGCCTCGCCGCACAATATGAAGAATCGCCTCGGCCAAGAGGGGCACGTGATCCGTGCCGACACGCTTGCGAACCAAACAGAAATCAGGTGTCGCGAGCATTCGGTTCAGTGCATGGACTCGCCGGTCGCCAAGAGATAGATCCGTGCAAGCGATAGGTTCGGCGACAACCGGCGTCAGTTCGTCGCCACGTCCCGAGAGGGCCTGAACCAGGCGAGGTAAGCATGTTTCGGCCTCGTTGTGAGGTCGATCCGCCGGTGTGGGCAAGGGGCGGGAGTAGGCAAAACCCTGTCGGCGCGCGAGCGCGAGGACTTCGATCTGCTGATCTTGGCTTGCTGAGCGATACCAATCTTCCCATGCGGGAAAAGGCGGGGCCAATGAGGATTCATGACGGCCATGGGCCGAACGATGCGGAGCCAGCGTAGCGCTGCTCGAGGCTTGCCGCTCTCGCGTCATTGCACGGCCTCAACAGAAGCGGCAACGCGCGGAGACTGAACGCGAGATCGAACCCAGAGGGGCTTCATGCGCAATTCGAAACCTGATGAAAACAGAGAGCCTTCGCTTTCGATCGCGAACGACGGTGGAGCCGACCATGATTGCGACAGCGCAGGAGGGAAATTTGGTTCGGCTCACCTATCGATATTTTGACGAATGAATTTGCCTCAGGTTACATACCGGACGGGAATTCCACAAGAAAATTCACGGAAATCTTCTTCTTGCTCAACCTAATCTGGGCGACTCTCGATCGGCATGCCGCACGTTTCGCGACGGTGAGCTTGACGGACCCACTCACGAATCCTCGCGGTTTTCTTGGCTGTCTCGCTTCATTTGGACAAGGGAGCCAGACACAAATCATCGGGATTCGAGCGACACCACTTCAATCGACAGTTTCCCTAGGACCCGCACGACCGGAAGTAGCGGCGTCATCGAACGTTCCTCATGCCAGCTTTGGTCGGCGATCTTCAGATGCGTGGCGCCGACGAATCCTCGGCCTAGCGTGGAATCGATCGGAATCCATCGCCCTTTGACATGAACTTCCGTCCACATGTGAAACGCGAATCCTGGCCCGGCTTTTGTATCCGCGTAGATCAAGCCCACTGCCGTGCGAGCCGGGACGTCCGCTGCTCGACACATCGCTGCAGTCAGCATGGCGAATTCGGTGCAGTCCCCTTCAAGCGTCTTCGCCACTTGATCCGCGGTCGCCAGAGCTTCCTGATTGGTGGGTCGCATGTTCATGTTGACCCAGCGTTCGATCCGCAGTGCCTTGCGCCACGGATCCGTCTCAGGCCCGGTGGCCGTCCGAGCGAGCGTTTTCACTCGGGCATCGCCAGAGGCAATGAAGAACGAGTTTTCAAGGAACTCGGGACCGGCTTTTTCCGTTCCTTCTTCCGCAGGAATCGCCCGGCTCGCTTGCACGTCAAGTTGGATTACATTCCCTGCCGAACCTCTCACTTGTTGACGTGCATCGTTGGCGAATGTTTTTTCCGCCTCACTGTCGTCCCTGACCGTGATGCGGTACACGGCCCGAGTGGCGTCGTAAGGCTTTTGAATTCTCTGATTGAGCTTCACTACCTGGCTGATGCCGACATCCACCGAAGCCCCGCCCACATTGTTCAACGCGAGTTGCTTGGTCGTGCGTACCAGCATCAGTTTGCCGAGGCCCGGGGCTTCCGATTCCTGAGCGATTGCTTCGCCGTTTTCGTCAAGCCACTGGATGAGCTTCGGCGGTTGGAATCCCTGAATCTTCTCGGCCGTGATCTCGACGCGGAGGGCTCGTTTCAGTTCCTTGGTGCCCGGGAATTGGATCGTCTGATATTCCTTGGCGGTGGCCGTGTTGCGGATGACGAGGTTGATGCTGGGCTCGAAGCTCTGATAGGTGAAACTGTCGCCCGGCTTCGCGTTCTGTTCCTTGAAGAGCTTGTATTGCCGATAGAGCCCGATGACTTTGTCGCTCCATGGGGCCGGCTTCATCTGCTTGGTGCTGTCCATGGTGAGATTGAGTTGGTTCCCATCCACCTTTCCATCGATCGAGAGTTTCTGCGTCTTGCCCAGAAGTTGTCGCATGAAGGTGCCGACGACTTGGCCGCTGGCGGATTCGATGGTGCCGTTGTCCATGCCAAGTTGGATGCGATCTTGGTTGCGGAGGATGGTGAGCCGCAATTCGATGGTGGACCGAATGGCCGCCTCGTCGCCGACTTTCTCCGCCTCGAACACCGTCCGCACATACCCCGCGCGGTTGCCGTTGATGAACGCCCCATCCCACCGCTCGATCGGAAAAGCCTGAGCCTGAACCAGCGACGGAACGACGAGGCAAAGGGCAAGCGAAAGCAGGCGACGCATGGCAACTCCAGGTTGGAAAGGATGAGGGAGGAAGGATGAGGGATGAAACAAAGCGAGTTCGGAGAATGAGGATCGGAGATCCGAAACGAGGGATCGCATTTGCTGCGACCTCTCACTCGGTTGTTCGATCGGATCTTCATTCCCCGATTTCCGATCCTCATTCTCCGATCTCTCTTTGTTTCATCCCTCATCCCTCCTCGCTCATCCTTATTTTGGTCGCTCGCTATCTTAGTCGCCCGACTACGCTGCTTGACACCCCCGTTTGTCTATTGCAGCAATTTCGGGTGTACGGACGCATCGGCCACGCCCGAAATGCCGAAGGCGCCTGGAGCTGGTACGGTTTACCCCAACTACCCCATGCAACCCGTCCTCACCATCGTGATTTCCCCAAGATTTTCCGAAATTCGCTCAAGTCGCTGCCTAGAATGGGAAACCCAAGTTGGCCCCAGCGGGATTCGCGATCTATAGTTCAGCGAACGCCGTGTTCTCCCCCGCGAACGCGACGTGGCCGTCAATCGCACAGGGCACGCATGAATCCTGAACTAATGGTCGAGCATCTGCTCAAGGACCGTTACGGCGACTTTGTTCTCACTGACGCCGTCCGCCCGGCCCTCGATCGGCCCATCGTGCCGCGTCAGGGATATCGCATCGAGAACTACCGCGATCCGAAGGCGAACTTCCAGGTTCCGGTACTCGCCGCCGCGATCTCGCGCGAACGCCTGTTCGATGCGTTTCTCGACATGCTCGACCCGCTGGGCGAATGCGTCGATGTCGTGCTCGAAACCAGTCACGATAGCGACGGCCAAAAGCATCAAGATCTCTTCCGCGACGCGATCGACCTGCCGATCTTGAAGAGCTACTGCTGCGACTTCGAAGACATGCTGCTCAACGACGGCTGCACCGGCATCGCCGTCCTTTCGGCGAACGGCCCGATGGAAGTGCAGTTCGACGAGCACAAACTGTTGGTCGTGTACGCCGCGGACCTGAAGCCGTTCCGCCGCGTGCTCGAGAGCCACGCCGTCTACGAGGAAGCGAAGCTGAAGCTGCTCACCGAAGGCGAACACCTTCACTCCACTGATCCTAAATTCCGTAAGGAATTCGACCAATTTTGCATGCGGCTCGGCGTCGGCGAAAGCGTCGAACGCGTGAATTGGTAATCCATGAATATGTAGGGTGTGTCGAACGAAGTGAGACGCACCGTCGCAGGTTCCCGGAATTCGAAGTATCCAGATTTCGTTCGCTCGAAATCGGATGACTCGTCTCCCGGCAACTCGCGGCGGTGCGTCTCACTTCGTTCGACACGCCCTACGCTGTTTTACGTGGCTTAGCCGTTCGGCCAAAGCATGTCAGCGGCTTTAATCGCTGCGCCAGCAGTGAGGTCGCTCAATCTCCAATACTTCGTACATGTGATATCCTGTGCGATTCCATCGAACTCGGTGAGCAGCATCGTGGCGATTCGTGCGGCCGCATCGTGTGCCGCCCGACCTTTGCTGCGTCTTAGCTCCAGACAGATTGCGCAACTCGGAGGTCCGCCAAGTTCTCCGATTAGGCGATCAAACTCTTCCGGCTCCATCTCATTGAAATGATCGGCGTATTCGTAGATCGACACCAAATAGCCTTCCGTGTTCGGGAAATGCCAGTAAATGGATACGCAATCGAGTCCGTTGGAATTTCTCGCGATCTGATCGAGACGTTGCACTATGTCCGGCCACTTCGCCTGATTGAAGTGCAGAATCATGCTCTCCGCCATGGCGCCCCCACATTCGCGGTTCAATTCATCCCCCGTCAGCCTGACCACATGACGTAGAGTGTGTCGAACGAATTCGAAGTATCCAGATTTCGTTCGCTCGAAATCCGATGACTCGTATCCCGGCAACACTCGGCGGTGCGTCTCACTTCGTTCGACACACCCTACGGGATTTATTCCAGAAAGATCATCGGCTGACGACTCCCTCGCACTTTCGGCAGCGGGAGGTGGCGGCCGATCGAAAACACTCCGGGTCCCGCGAGGAGGATCGGCAGCAATAGGCCGATCAGCGCGAGGATGTACTCGAAGCCGCCGCTCGACATGAAGAAGGCGTTTTTGCCGTGCTTGATTGCGATCATACCCAGCATGGCGACGGTGAGCGATGCGAATGATGGTCGCGCCAGAAACCCACATTGGCCCCATTTCTCGCGACGGCAGACCTCGCCGGAATGCGGCGCTCTAAGATAGTCGCGTCTTCGCCTCTTCCTCCACGGTACGGCCATGAAAGCACTGCAACTCGAACGCCCCAAGGTTTGGAAGCAGATCGACATCGCCCCACCAGAAAAACCAGGGCCGGGCGAAGCGCTAGTCCGAGTCCATCGCGTCGGAGTGTGCGGCACCGATATCAGCGGCTATCTCGGGAAAATGCCCTTTTTCAGCTACCCCCGCATTCCGGGGCACGAACTGGGCGTCGAAGTCATCGAGGTCGGAACCGGCGTGACGAATGTCCGAACCGGCGATGCCTGTTCGGTCGAACCCTACATCAACGATCCAAACAGCTACGCGAGCCGCAAGGGGAAGCCGAACTGTTGCGAAAAGCTGCAAGTGCTGGGTGTCCACACCGATGGCGGTCTGCGTCCATACTTCATCGTGCCCGCTCGCAAGCTGCACCAAGCGACGAAACTCAGCTACGAGCAACTCGCGTTGGTCGAAACGCTTGCCATCGGTTGCCATGCGGTGCAAAGAGCGGACATTCAGGAGGGCGACTCGGTGCTCGTTATCGGCGCCGGCCCGATTGGCCTCGCGACGTTGGAGTTCGTGAAGTTGACGCCGGCCAAAATCCTCATGCTCGACGTCAACGACCAGCGTCTCGAGTTCTGCCGCCGCGTCATGGGCATCGAACATACGGTGAAGCTTGCTGATACCGTCGAGAAGGATCTACGCGACCGAACCGATGGCCATTTGCCCGATATCGTGATCGACGCGACAGGAAACAACATGTCGATGTCGAACGCCTTCGGCCTGGTCGCGCATGGCGGAAAGCTCGTCTTCGTCGGAATCACAAGCGACGAAGTGAAGTTCAAGCACCCAACGTTCCACCGACCCGAGGGCACGTTGCTTTGCTCCCGCAATGCGCTGCCGCAAGATTTCGACAATATCATCGGTCTCATCGAGTCCGGGAAAATCGACACGAAGCCCTGGATCACGCATCGCACTCCGTTCGAGGCGGTGCCCGACGTGTTCCCGTCGTATACGCTGCCCGAGACGGGCGTGATCAAAGCGGTCATCGACGTCGGCGCCTAATGGATTCATGAACATCTCGATCACAGCATCTGTGGGAGTCGTCATGCCACGTTCCGCCGTCACGGTAAGTCTGGTCGCTGAAGCCAAGGGGGGGCCGTTCGTCTTTTGGCATGACCTGCCCGCGGCGTGCGCCAAGGCGAAGGCGCTCGGTTTCGACGGCATCGAGATTTTTCCGCCGGGGCCCGACGCGGTGGAACTCAAGGAAGTCGCGACGCTGCTGCATGACAACGGTCTGAAACTGGCCGCAGTCGGTACCGGGGCGGGATGGGTGAAGCACCGACTGACGCTCACTTCTCCCGATGCGTCGATTCGAAAGAAGGCTAAGGACTTCATTCGGTCGATCATCGACTTCGCGGGCCGATTCGGGGCGCCAGCCATTATCGGTTCGATGCAAGGGCGCCATGGCGAAGGCGTCGATCAACCGACGGCGATGGCGTGGTTGGCTGAGGGATTGGAATCGCTCGGCGATCATGCCGCGGCGTTCAGCGTGCCGCTGCTATATGAGCCGCTCAACCGATACGAGACGAACCTGATCACGACGGTCGATGCGGGCGTCGCCTATCTGAAGAAGCTCACGACGAAAAACGTGAAACTTTTGTGCGATCTGTTTCACATGAATATCGAAGAAGCCAACATCGCGGACGCCCTTCGGCATGCGGGCGACTCCGTTGGCCATGTGCATTTCGTCGATTCGAATCGCCGACCCGCAGGGTTGGGTCATTTGGATTTCGCAGCCATCGCCAAAGCGCTGGCCGACATCAACTATAAGGGATTTCTTTCGGCAGAGGCTTTTCCGTATCCCGATTCGGATGCCGCCGCCAAGCAGACGATCGAAGCCTTCCGATTGCACTTCGGAAGCTGACACGAAGGAACCAGCATGCTCCGCCACAAACTGATCCATCCGCAGATCAACGAGATTATCGGCCGCGCGGGGCATCACGCCCTGATTCTGATCGCCGACGGGCATTACCCGGCTTCGACGAAGCACGGACCGAATGCGGAACTCGTGTGTCTGAATCTGATGCCTGGGCTCGTCACATGCGCTCAGGTGCTGGAGGCGATCCTGTCCGCTGCGCCGATCGATGCGGTCCACACGATGATGTACGAGGAATCGGACCCCTACGCGCTGAATCAAGATCCGCCAGTGTGGGATGAGTATCGTCAGGTGCTGAAGAAAGCCGGAATGGATTTGAAGCTCGATCCCATCAAGAAATGGGATTTTTACGAAAAGGTCGAAACGCCCGACCACATCCTCACGGTGCAGACCGGCGACACGCAGCGATTCGCGAATCTGTTGCTGTCGATCGGCGTCCGCATGGACGATTCGGCAGCGTGACTTGGTTCGTTTACTGCTGCTGATAGAGCTTCTTCACCTTCCGCCCGATGAGCCAATCGAGCAGGCGGGGGAACCAGCGTTGCATGCGGAGCATGCGGCGGGCGTCGCTGCCGACTACCGTTTCGGTCTTGTTCTTCCGAATCGCACGGACGATCGCGTCGGCCACTTCTTCAGGTGGCATGCCTTTGTCGAACTCGATGTTCGCCTTGCCCTCGGTCTTGATGAAGTGGGCCGGGAAGCCGCTGTTGGTGAGGCCGGGGACGATCAGGAGCGTGTCGATGCCGAAGCGGACCAGTTCGCCGCGCAGCGATTCGGTGAGGCCGCAGAGAGCGTATTTGCTGGCCGAGTATTCGGACCACGCCGGCATCGCCTTCCGCCCGCACATTGAGGCGACATTGACGACCGCAGGCTCGTTGCCGCCCGTCAGGATTGGTATCGCTCGGCGAATCGTTCGCGGGGGCGAAGAAATTCACCTCCATGATTTGACGTAGGATCGCTTCGTCCGAATTCGCGAAGTGAGCCCAGGAAGCAACGCCGGCGTTGTTGATCAGGATGTCGATCCCGCCGAATCGGCTGACGGCCGTGTCTAGCAACGTTGCCGATCCGCATCGAGCGTGAGGTCGGCTGACCGGCAGCATCTCTGCCCGGAAGCGAAGCAGCGACGGTACGCAGTTTGTCCTCCGATCGGCCGATGAGGACGAGCTGAAGGTTTTCCTTCGAGAGCTGCTCTCGCTGCCTGGCCGATGCCGCCCGAGCGCCGGTGAGCACGATGCGTTTCGCCTTCAGATCTCGACCCATGCCGCCTTCCTGGTTTTCATCCGCACCAGCGTTGGCGTTTTCGCGACTCGTGGGCATGCAGTCGTGCAAGTAACGCCGCGAGCGCTAAAGCGGTGCGGCGACATTGTATCGTCGGATGCAAACATCCGTCAGCCTACGCCTCGTTTGAAGTCCATCTGATCCACTTAACGGGGTCGCGTCAAAGCGGAAACGGCAATCTTGCGGAGAGCGAGTTTTCCGTCGGAGCCGAGTCGAATGAAGGGAACGCGACGCAAGGCGCCTTCGGCCGACCCGCGAAGCGCTCGAATTGCAGCGCCCGACAAACAAAAAACCCGGCGGTCTCGCCGGGTTTCGTAGCAGCACCTCAAGAATGTCACTTCAGCTTAAGGTCGAAGGTGTGGGTCTTGCCTTGAACGGTCGTCGTGAAGCCGGAGGTTTCGGGATTAGTGTTGGAAGCGTTGATCGGCACGTACTTACCGTCCGAACCAGGCATCGGAGCCAATCCGCCGGGCGGCGCCGTGATTCCCTTCAACTGAGCGTTGATTACCGCTACCTTGGCTTGGCCCTGATTTAGTGCTCAACACCATACGTCCCGTCCGACTTAATGTTGCCGGAACTGAGCGAAGGGTTGGGGGCGCCAAAGTGAAAATCGATCCGGCCGCTGGTAGAGGCGAGCCATCCGGCAGAGTCACCTTTCCAGTGATGGTGGTGGTTTCAACCGGTTTCGGGCCGCAGCCGAAAACAGCCGTTACGCAAAACAAAAGGAAGCTGCCGCCGAGAGTACGTCGCATATTCAATGGACTCCGAGCAGTTGGACTTGGGAACGATCAGAATAATAAATAACATACACTTGCGTTGTGAAGATGGAGTCACCCAACCTCACAACGCAAGTGTAAAGTAATCTGGACAGGTTTCGTTGAGATGAACGGGGTGAACTTGATCCTTACCAATCGCTCGGCATGGGGTTCCCGTCGTCCGGGATGATCGCGTATTGCCAGGTGAGCGCTATCCCAGATGTGATGGTGGACGCTACCGTCGCCGAGGCCAACGTTCATGGACCCTGTATGAGGCGACTGAGTATATCCAGCTAAAGCCGTAGTTGAGTTCGGCTGCTGCTGGAAGACATTGTAGTTGCCGCTGTAACCGAACATCGGCATCCACTCCCAGTTCCATCCGCCATGGCACCAAAGGTTGCTCCGGAGGCCTCCATTCTGGTTTCGACCGGATCTTTCAGCGAAAAAGACGGTATTGGAAGTTCCGTCTTGGATACGGCCTAGACTCGCACCGCGATCCCAGGCGCCGGTCGTGGCAGCTCCACCAAACATCATGTAGTTGAATCCGTAGTGCCCGATGGCCCAATCTGAGCGTACATGCTCCGTGCCGTTCGGGGCGGTAGACTCCGAGGGGCACAGGAAAATCTGCATGACTTCCGGAGCCGCGAATATAGTTCTGCTGCGGTCCGGACAAGGCCGGATTGCACGCGGAGTTGATGGGATCGGGGCTGCCGCTGTTGTAAAGAGCAGCTTGTTCGATGTACGGAAGCAAAAAGTAAAACAGGTTGCCGTTGACTTTGCCCTGGAATGACCCGGAGTAGGCGGGCGGAAGGCGTTTTTTGTACGTGTCATTGAACCCGTGGGTCGACACGAAATTTGCTTGAGGTTGTTGATGCATTGCGTGCGTGCAGCGCTTCGCGGACTTTCTGTACTGCGGGGACCAACATGGGCAATAAGAACGGCGATAATGGCGATCACAACAAGCAATTCGATAAGTGTAAAACCATACCTTCTACTTTAACATGGCATTCCTTCCTGCGAACATGAGAGAAAAAGCGATTGCTGCCCCACAAGAATATCGGAGCGACTACCACCGATCCTACTGCTGAGAATCGGAAAATGAAATGGCTTCAAGCTTAAAAAACTCAGAAAAAATGGTTTTCGCAAAATCAAAACTCGCGAGTTTCACTAATGATCGCAAAGATAACGCCAGCTTCATCGCCCCGCCAGTGATACGTAATTTGGATAATGAAATAATATTAGATCTAACCGTGTGTTAGCCGACGGGGGATCGGTGTTATTCGGAGATGTGCATCCGTCGAGCGAGCAGTGCGGGGGACAATTGCCGTGTGATCGATTCGACGCTGCCGTCGGCGAGGAGGAAGTTAGTCACGGTTTCATGCCAACTCCCGAAGACGGGCGCCGCGGCGTCATCGACGGTTTCCGCGAGCGGGTATTTCTCCCCGGCGAAGCGGACATGGCTTGCGAGCGTCCCGCCGTCGGCGATGGGAGCGTCGAGCGCATCGAGATCGCCGAGATGGCTGCGTGGGACGTGTTTTTCGCCGAACAGAATCGTCGTCGAAAGCCCGCGACGAAGGTCAGTGAGCGACAGTCTGTTTCGCCACGCCACGATGGAGACGCCTTCTTTCTTCGTCACGACAGCGGGGACGATGCCCTTTCGATTCGTCATCGGGCCATGCGGCCGCGTAGTCGCCTGCGGCTCCGCGTTTCGGCTCTTCGCCAGATAATGCCGCGGTGCGGACGTGGGCGGGACAGATATAGAATAAAGCCGGGGCATGGCGGATTTCGGCGGCCTGATCCGCGAACGGCTTCGCGAACTCCCATTTCTCGAGCGGATGATTCGCCTGGGCGAAGGGCGCGAGGAGCACCGCCCACGTCGCGTAGCCGTCGTCGATTCGGCTCGGCGGCAGAAACGCCACGCGGTCTCCATTCTTGTGGGTATCGCCGTACCGCTGCATCGCCGCTCCGACGACCCGCAGCCTGGTTCATGCAAACGACGCGATTCGATCCCGGCTTCGGCCCAAAACATGAGGGCCAAACCGAGCCCGATCAATGAAACGAAGATCACGATCACCAGTTCCGTGAGCGTGAATCCGATGCGGGGCTTCAGTTTGTACAGGTCGCGCTGCATGCTTTCGTTCGCTTGGGGAGTGTAAGGTCTGAACGAGCAGGATAATGAACAGCAGGATAATCAAAGCCAATCGTTCTTGAGTTTGTTCTTATTATCCTCCCGCCCATTATCCTGCTTGTGTCACGCTGCATTGTGAATGTCCCGTTCCGCATCGCGGCATTTTTTCGCTCCCGCCCATGACGATCGACGCGGGATTTCTACAATACGTGTTCCCTTGAGACGTATCGAGCGTTTCGCGGGACCGAATGCTGAACGAAACTCGTGTCGCTGACAGAAGATAGGGCGACTCGACACCACGGAGTCGGCTTGAAGCCGAAGGATTCCGTCATGCCGAAGCAAAAGACGCATAAAGCATCGCGAAAGCGATTTAGGGTGACCGCCACCGGCAAGCTCAAGCGGAGCCAGGCCGGCAAGAAGCACCTCACCAGCCACAAGACCGGCAAGCGTAAACGCCAGCTGCGGCACGGAAAGGTCGAGATCGGCCTCGTCGCCCGTAAGTACGTTGCCCACCTCGGCTAAGTTTGGAGTTCGAGTTGCGAGTCGGGAGTTGAGACCGACGCATCGCCACTCGAAACTCGCGACTCACGATTCGGAGATTCACTCAAATGGTTCGTGCACGCAGCGGCAAGACGGTGACGCAGGGCCGCAAGAGGCATCGTAAGCTGACCAAGGGCTTTCGCGCCGGTCGGCATAATCTGTTCCGCCAATCGAACCCGACGCTGATTCGGTCGCGCGTGTATGCGTTTCGCGACCGCCGCGTCCGCAAACGCGATTTCCGCCGTCTGTGGATCGTTCGCGTCAGCGCCGCTTGCCGGATGCGCGGCATCCGCTACAGCCAGCTGATCAATGCGTTGCAGAAAGCGAACTGCACGCTGAATCGCCAAACCCTCGCGGAATTGGCGATCCACAAGCCGGAGATCTTCGACAAGATCGTCGAACTGGCGAAGACGAAGATCTAGCTGAAGCGCTTTCAGCGATCAGCCAAGCAAGCCTCCGGACGTGCGAATCACGCCATCCGGAGGCTTCTTGCATGTAATGTTTAGCCGCCGGCTCTCGGAGCGGCGCGGACTGCTTGCCAAGCGATCGCAAGGCGCCCCGTCCGCGCCGCTCCGAGAGCGGCGGCTAAACGGTGTTCGGGGAAAATACCGATGTCCGACCTCGCGTCTCTCGAACAGAAGGGCCTCGCCGAACTTGCCGAGTGCAAGGACGAGGCGACGCTTCGCGCTTGGAACACCCGCTACTTCGGCCCCCAGGGCGAGATGACGCTCGCCCTCAAAGCGGTCGGCACTCGACCTCCGGCGGAACGCGCGGCCTACGGCAAAGATGCGAATCGCGTCAAGCAATCGCTGGCCGCGGCTCACGACGAAAAGGCCGGCAAACTCAAGGAAGAGGAACTCGCCCGCAGTCTCGCGGAAGATGCGATCGACGTCACCCTACCAGGCCGGCCGGTCGTCCGCGGTCGCTTGCATCCCGCCACCCAGGCGATGCGGCAGATCTCGGCCATCTTCGCGGACATGGGTTTCCAAATCTATCGCACCCGCGAAGTCGAAGACGATCAGACGAACTTCGAGTTGCTCAACATGCCGCCGCATCACCCCGCGCGCGACATGTGGGACACCTTCCACACCACCACGCCGGGCGTCATCCTTCGCACGCATACGTCGCCGGGCCAGATCCATGTGATGCGGCAATTCCATCCCGAACCGATCCGCGTGATCCTGCCGGGCATGTGCTACCGCTTCGAGCAAATCACGACGCGCAGCGAGATTCAGTTCCAGCAGGTGGAAGGCCTCGTCGTCGGCGAAAACGTCACGATGGCGGACCTCAAGGGCACGATTTCCGCCTTCGCTCGACGCCTCTTCGGACAGGAGCGTCAAATCCGATTCCGCTCAAGCTACTTCCCGTTCACCGAGCCGAGCATCGAGGTGGACATCGATTGGCCGAAGGAAGATCCGAATGCCGATCGGCTGACGAAGGGGACGGGTTGGCTCGAAATCATGGGCGCCGGCATGGTGCATCCCGTCGTGCTGCGGAATGGCGGCTACGATCCCGACCGCTACAGCGGCTTCGCCTTCGGCCTCGGCCCACAGCGTATCTGGATGCTGAAGCACGCCATCGACGACATTCGGCAATTCTGGAAAAATGACGTCCGCTTCTTGCAGCAGTTTTGATTCGCCCGATTCGAGTGCGAGCATCGGATGGAACGTCCGTCTGCATTGCCGATGTCAACAAAGGAGGAGCCTGCTCCTCCGGTCGAGTCGTTGCCGCCCGAGGAACCGATCGGCGAAGACCACGGCAAGCCGACCGGTTGGAAGACGACGCTGCTGCGGTTGTTCCCCGCGATTGATTCGCTGCGGACGTATTCGCTCGCTTCCTTCCGATTGGACTTCCTCGCGGGCCTCACTGTCGCCGCGGTCGCGGTGCCGCAGGCGATGGCGTATGCGACAATCGCGGGGCTTCCGCCGCAGTATGGGCTTTACACCGCCATCGTGATGACTGCGGTCGGCGCACTCTTCGATTCGTCGAAGCAACTCATCAACGGGCCAACCAACGCCATCTCCATCGCCCTTCTGTCGGCACTCGCCCTGATTCCGGTGGAGCAAAAGGTTCCAGCCGCAATCTTGATGGCATTTCTCATTGGCGCGTTTCAGACCTCGATCACGCTCTTCCGCCTCGGCGATCTCACACGGTTCATCTCGCATGCCGTCATCGTCGGCTTCACGCTTGGAGCCGCGGTGTTGCTGGCGATGGATCAGCTGAAGAACCTTTTCGGTCTCGCCCCAATCGGCAATCCGCATGACCACTTCCTCGTCCGCTTCGGTCTTACGATGGCGGGCATCCGCGATTTCAATGGCTGGACGCTGGCTCTCGGTCTGGGTGCGATCGCCATCTCCCTCGGCCTCGCCGCCGTCAGTCGAAGGATCGGCGTTCGCCTACCGGAATTCTTGCTCGCCGTCATCGCGTCGGCGTATGTGGTCTGGCAATTCGATCTCGTCGCGCGTGGCGTTTCGGTCGTGGGCAACATTCCACCCCATCTGCCGTCGTTCCAATTGCCGGAGTTCGACGGCACATGGATTCGGCAACTCTCGGGCAGCGCCCTCGCCCTTGCGGTGCTCGGTCTGCTCGAAGCCATCGCGATGGCGAAAGCGATTGCTTCCCGCACCAAGCAACGCCTCGACATCAATCAGCAGTGCCTCAGCGAAGGGCTCGCCAATCTCACCGGCAGTTTCTTCCAGTGCTTCCCCGGTTCCGGTTCGCTGACGCGCTCAGCCATCAATGTTCAGGCGGGAGCCGTGTCGCAATGGTCCGGAGTATTCGCGGCCATCGCGGTGGCGCTCACGATGCTGTTCTTCGCTCCGTTCGCCCGCTACATTCCGCGTTCGGCCCTCGCGGGGATTTTGCTGGTCTCCGCATGGCGATTGGTGGATCGCAAGCAACTCTCCTACCATCTGCGGACGACGCGGTTCGATGCGGGAATCGTCCTCGTCACCGCGATCGCCGCCGTCGCCATCTCGGTGGAATTCTGCATCCTCATCGGCATCTTCCTGTCGTTCGTCCTTTTCGTCCCTCGTGCCGCCCGCATCCGCATGAACGAACTGGTGGTCACGCCGGAAAGGGTGCTTCGCGAACGCATCCCGAGCGACCCGCAGTGCAACAAGCTCCGCATCTTCGACCTGGAGGGCGAGCTTTTCTTCGGCGCCGCCCCGGATCTCGAACGGCATTTCGACAACGTCACTTCCATTGCGATCAAAAACGACGTTCGCTTCGTCGTCATCCGCCTCAAACACGCGCGCAACCCCGATGCGGTCTGCATCGAAAGGCTCGAGTCGTTTCTCGAAACGATGGAACACTGCGGCGTACAGGTTTATCTCTGCGGCGTGAGGCGTGATTTGGCGAAGGCCCTGCATCGCAGCGGCCTGGATCACAAGATCGGCACGAACCGGATTTTCCGGGAGGGGACGGCGGCGTTTTCGAGTACGCTGGAGGCCGTGCTCCACGCTTACGGCGAGCTAGGTTCCGACGTGTGCCCCACCTGCCCACGCCGGAGCGAAGTGCCGCGCGAAACGCTTTACTACATGATCTGATGCAACTCAGGCTAAACCGCGCCTCATTTCCGTGCGTGGCCAGTCTGCGCCGTTTGTTCCGCTTGACGCGATCGGAACCGTGGATATGCTGCCGTACCTATGAGAAACTTCGGCCGAGCGTGTGTTGCCCTAGTCGCGCTTTCAATCACAGGTTGCGCGATGTTGGTTGCAAATTGTGGGGTCGATGTCACTGCTCTCAGCGATAAGGAAAAAGTACATCGGAAGTTCGGTAAACCAGAGAAAACCGGCGAGACAGATGGAGCCGCCTGGGAGGAATACGTCACTCGACGAAAAGTGGCGAACCCCACAATGGGGGCGTATGCTGGTATGGGCAGCGCAATGACGCTTTTCGTTTTAGAGCCATACTTCCTGGTTTGCGAAGTCTATGATGCCGGCAAGGGCACTATTGTTGGACGCACATTACATATCGAATACGATGCCGCAGGTAAGGTGACTGCGATTAGCGATCATCGCGGGCGGATGGACATACACAACGTGGTCGGGACACAAATCGGAGTCGAAGCAACTCCGCAAATCCAGCCTTCGGCCGATTCTGGCAGGGCGCTTCCTGTCAACAACCTGACTCAACTTGAAACTCCGCCAAACATCACGCTTCCGATTCGTGTCCGCGGCGGCGTCTCACCTTGATTCGCCAAAACTTTCCAGTGAGTTCAAGGAACCGGATTTTCCGCGGGGGGACGGCGGCGTTTTCGAGTACGCTGGAGGCCGTGCTTCACGCTTACGGCGAGCTAGGTTCCGACGTGTGCCCCACGTGCCCACGCCGAAGCGAGGTGCCGCGCGAAACGCTTTACTACATGATCTGACGCGACCCAGGCAATGCCCATGGCCAAACCTCGCATCATTTCCATGAATCCGCTGAAGGTCGGATTCGACGTCATTGCATTTCTTTTCGCACTGATCATGACTGCCGTCGGCTTGATTGCAATGATCGGTCATGCAAGCAGCGACAGCATCGGATGGGCTCTCTTCTGGGGCCTTTGCTGCATGCTCCCCGGCGTCGTCCTCGGCCTCTATGTCCCCTTCCATTTCTTCGTCGCGCGCGGCAAGCTCGTCCTCGAAGACGAATGGCTCCTCTTCCGCACCGTGCTGGGAAAAGTCCGAGGTCAAATTCCGCTGCGCAATATCCAGTCCATCGAACTCGCCTGGTGGGGCGACGAGGAAACCAATACCCTCCTCGGCGTCGGCATCAACCTCCGTCGGCCCAAGGACCCCGACACCTGGTGGTTCCTCAAAGGCCGCGACAGCCATGACGTGTTTCTGTGGAACGCCTGGAACATCGAGCCGAAGGAACTGAAGAAGGTGCTCGAGAAGCGTTCGACGAAGCTGAAGGACGACGAGGCAGAGGAGAAGCGCAAACGCAGGGGATGACGTCGCACGATTCATCGAAATCCCGCGGGCCAACCGCTAGCATCCTCCCTCGAGCGACGGTATCGTGAAGCCTCTCCATCCTGAGGCTCCCGCCATGCAACGCATCGTCCGCGAACAGGCTCGCAAGTACGCTTTCGATTGGGAAGACGAACCCCTCCTGCGCGTCGAGCCGGGCGAGACGTTTGAGATCGAAACCTACGACGCGTCCACCGGATACTTCAAGACGCCGGCCGACAAAGCGATCCCCGCGAAACGGCCCGGCTTCGACAAATCGCCTCCGCTCGCGAATCCGATCGGCGGCCCCGTTTGGGTTGCGGGAGCGCAGAAGGGGGATGTGCTTGTCGTCGAGATCGAGCACATCCAGGTGGAACCGTTTTCTTGGTGTGCGATTGGCCCCAAGCGCGGTCCACTCGGCGAATCGACGCGCTGGCCCGAACTGTCGTCCGACTACACGACCAAGATCTTCCGTCACACGCCCGGCCCGAGCGGCACGACGCGGGACGGCACGCTGCATTTCAACGAGAAAATCACCTGGCCCATCACTCCCTTCGTCGGCACTCTCGGCGTGGCTCCGGAGCGCGAGGTCACGACTAGTCTCGACGGCCAAGGCGAATGGGGCGGAAACCTCGACATCCGCGACGCCGCCCCCGGCAATCGCATCTACCTGCCGATCTTCCACGAAGGTGCCCGCTTCTACCTCGGCGACGTGCATGCCAGCCAGGGAGATACGGAATTCACGGGAACCGCCGCCGAAACGCAATCGACGGTGCGATTGAAGCTGGGCCTGATCAAGGGAAAGAAAATCCCTTGGATGCGCATCGAAAAGAAGGATGCGCTCATCGCCTTAGCCGCCAACCGCCCCCTGGAAGTCGCCGTGGAAACCGCCACCTTCCACCTCATGGATTGGCTCATCACCGAGCACGGCTTCACCCCCGCGGATGCGTATTGTCTCGTCAGCACCTGCCCGGATTTTCGGATCAATGTGTATCAGATGTGCAAGATCGGGAAGCTAAGCTTCGTCGCGGGGGCGGAGATACCGAAACGTTTCCTCCGCGTGTGATCGGAAAGGGCGGTTCATTCCGAGCATTTGCCGACGGAGGGAGCGCTTATGAATGCATTGCCGACCGTTGACCTCGTAGCACTGCAACGCCTCCAACGCATCGGCGGCGTCAAGCTCGTTGGCGAGATGATTGATCTGATGCTCGTCGAGGGGCCTCGTCGAGTTCAGGCGGCGTCGGCGGGCGATCAGGCCGGTTCGGCGCGGGAAGTGGCTCTGGCGGTGCATTCGCTCAAGTCAAGTGCAGGCAATTTGGGGGCGCTGGCATTGCAGGATCTGGCTCAGCAGATCGAAGTCCTTGCCGCCGCTAATCGACTATCCGAGTGTGAGGGCTTGCTCAAGCGGTTACGGGAGGAGATGGAGGAGGTGCAGCTGCGTTTGCAGGAAGAGCGAGGGAAGCTACCATGAAGAAACGAGTCGCGGTGATCGAAGACAATGCGGATAATCGTCTGCTGGTGCGTGCGTTTCTCGAGGACCTCTACATGCTCGATGAATACGCCAGCGGGACGGAAGCGCTCGCGGGGCTTTCTCGAGATCGGCCGGACCTCGTGTTGCTCGACATTTCCCTGCCCGAGATGGATGGCGTCGAAGTCCTGCGTCGCCTTCGCGACGATCCGAATCTGAGGTCGCTGCCGGTCCTCGCCCTCACTGCGCATGCCATGAGCGGCGACCGCGAACGCTATCTTCGACAAGGTTTCGACGGCTATGTCAGCAAACCGATCACGGACGAAGAAGCGCTGCTTGCAGCGATTCGGCAGCATCTTCCTTGACGCATCGAGATCGCCATGGACCTACCCTTGGCTGAAGCCGTACTGCGGCGCGACGAACAGCGATACCGTTCGCTGGTTCAGGCGACGACGGCCATGGTTTGGAACACGCCGGCGTCCGGAGAATTCGAGACCGACCAGCCAGGATGGAGCAAGTTCACGGGCCAGAGTTTCGAGCAACTTCGCGGTTGGGGCTGGCTCAATGCGGTCCATCCCGATGATCGGCCAAATACGGCGAAAGTCTGGTCAGCCGCGGTCGCCAGCCGTTCGATGTATGTGGTCGAGCACCGCCTGCGACGGCATGATGGGCAGTATCGGCACATGATGGTCCGGGCCGTCCCCATCCTGGATAAGGACGGATCGATCCGCGAATGGATTGGACTGCATACCGACATCGACGATCGCAAGCGGGCCGAAGAAGAACTTCGGCGAGCGCGCGATGCGGCGGCCAGCGCCAATCGTATCAAGAGCGAGTTCCTGGCGAACATGAGCCATGAACTGCGCACCCCGCTCAACTCCGTGATCGGTTTCGCCAACATCTTGCTCAAGAACAAAGCCGGCAATCTTAGGCCCCAGGATCTGGACTACCTCCAGCGGATCCGCAATAACGGCCAGCATCTGCTCGGCCTGATCAATCAGGTGCTCGATCTTTCCAAGGTGGAAGCGGGACGGATGGAAGCGGAGGTTGCTTCGGTCGATCTGACGCACCTCATCCGCGAAACGCTGGGCGAATTGACCGGTCAGGCGGCTGCGAAGAATATTCTCCTCCAGGGCGACGTTCCCATTGGATTGCCGCCGCTCGAAACGGATGCTGAAAAACTCAAACAGGTGGTGATCAACCTGGTGGGCAACGCACTGAAATTCACTGAGAAGGGTTCGGTGAGCGTGCGAGTCCGCATGGATCCCGACCACCCCGAGTCCACGTTGATCGAGGTGGCGGACACTGGCATCGGCATTCCGGAGGACAAGCTCGAAACGATTTTCGAGGCCTTTCGCCAAGCCGAAACGAGCACCGCCCGGAAATTCGGCGGCACCGGTCTCGGCCTCACTATTTCGCGAGCGATCTGCCGTTTGCTGGGTGGGGACCTGACCGTATCCAGCACGTTCGGCGAAGGAACGACGTTTCAGGTGCGCCTGCCGGAACGGCTCGCAACTCCCATCTCTTCGGTTCTTCCGAATGCGTCCCAGTGCGTCCAAGAAGGAAGCATGTTGCTGGTCGTCGACGATGATGCCGACACGCGCGACCTGCTAACCGTCTGGCTTCGCGAGGCGAACCTCAAAGTGCAGTCGGCGCGGGATGGACACGAAGCGCTCCGCCTGCTCGAAAGGTATCGGCCGGACCTGGTCCTCCTCGACCTGTCGATGCCCCGAGTCAATGGTTGGGAGTTTCTCGATCAGCTACGACGTTGGCCACATGGCGCGGGTTTGCACGTAGTGGTCATTGCCGGGCAGGACTTGGTCGCCGCCGATCGAGAACGGTTGGCCGAGCGAAACGCCGCGGTTATCTTTAAGGACGGGCGCTTGTTCGAGGAATTGCAGCGCACGGTTCGTACGGTCCTCGGCAACCCTTCGCCTCGCGCGCATGCCATCGGCGCATCTCCGAACGTTGCGGGAGAACCACCATGATCCTGCCGGAAAAGACCACGGTCCTGATTGTGGACGACAGTGAAGTCGATCAACGCTTGGCCGCCGCGCTCGTGGATCGGAACGGGTGGAAGGCAACCTACGCCGACAACGGCGAAGGGGCGCTGGCGTCCATTGCGAAGTCGGCGCCGCACATCATCCTCACGGATTTGCAGATGCCGGGGATGGGCGGGTTGGAATTAGTTGCCGAAGTGCGCGAAAAGCACCCGGAAATTCCTGTCGTCCTCATGACGGCCTACGGCAGCGAAGAGATCGCCATGCAGGCGCTGGAGGCGGGGGCGGCCAGCTATGTTCCCAAACGCAATCTCGTACAGGATCTCGAATCGAATCTTGAGCGGGTTCTCAATGCCGTTCATGCGGCCGACTGCCAGGAGCGGTTGCTGTCTCGACTGACGGACGCGGAGCTTCGTTTCGGCCTGGAGAACGATCGTTCGCTCGTGCCGTTGCTGGTGCGCCACCTGAGGCAATACCTGGCTCTCCAAAAACTAGGCGATGCGACCTCGCAGACCCGCGTCTGCGTTGCGCTCGAGGAGGCGTTGCTCAACGCCATGTTACACGGGAATCTCGAACTCTGCTCCGACCTTCGCCAAGACGGCGACGAGCCCTTCTTTCGCCTCGGCGACGAGCGCAGACGGCAATCTCCCTATGCCGATCGGCAAGTGTTCCTCAACGTAAGCCTTTCCCCATCGAGGACTCGGTTCGTCATCCGGGACGAGGGACCAGGGTTCGATCCCAGCAAACTCCCGGACCCCACGGATCCGGAAAACATGTGCCGCGTCGGCGGCCGCGGGCTGTTGCTCATTCGCACTTTCATGGACGAAGTGACGTTCAACGACGCCGGCAACGAGATCACCCTCGTCAAACGTCGGGAGGTCTCGAATGAAGTTCCGTCGCTGCAAGCTCATTCGAAGCTGCATGCGTCGGGCTGACGTAAGGATAATGAACTGCAAACCTTTCCTGGGAATTACTGATGCAATCAAAGCTTCGATGGGCCGCAATCTTGTGTCTCGCATTGGCGCCGAGTGCAGGCGAATCGTTCGCCCAAAAGGCCCCGTACGACGTGTTTCCCCCCGCGGGCTCGCCCTACTATCGCGTGCGATACGAGCCCTCCGAAAAAGCAGGCGAGTTGGTCTACGGGGCCAACTTCACAGTCTGGATTCCGCCGGGCGTGAAGACGTTGCGGGGCGTCGTCGTGCATCAACATGGGTGTGGCGAGGTCCGGCAAGTCGGGCCTCACTGGTGCATTCGATCTGCATTGGCAGGCGGCTCGGAAGAAGCATGATTGTGCGTGCTTTCGCCTTCCTATGAACAGCCGGACAAGGCCGATTGCCAGATGTGGTGCGATCCGCGCAATGGGTCGGATGCGGCTTTCCGCAAGGCTCTTGCAGAGCTGGGGGCGAAGTCGGGGCATCCGGAATTGGCGACGTGCCCAGCGCGGCGGGGCCATAGCGGCGGCGGACACGGGCGGGCGGCATGGTGATGCTCCACCCGGAACGCATCGCGGCGGCGTGGCTGCGATCCGGTGTGCCGCTATTGAGCGATGAACCGATGCGCAAGGGCATCAATGCCCATCGCCTGCCGGATGCGGCCCTGCAGGTGCCGATCATGTGCAACCTGGGGACGAAAGAGGGTGTCACGGAGAAGGGAAAGAACTTCGCCGGCGTGTGGCCCGCGAATGAGGTGTTCTTCAACGAACTTCGCGGCAAGGGTGGGCTGATCGCTGTTTCCGTCGATCCGATTTCAAGCCACGATTGCGGCAATCAGCGGTACCTCGCCATTCCCTGGCTGGACGCCTGCCTCGCCGTTCGCCTGCCGAAGAAGGCCGGCGATCCGCTGGTCGCGATGCCGACCGACAAAGCCTGGCTCGCTCCCGTCCTCGGCGGCGCAGCGGAGCCTACGGAAAAATATAAGGGCGACGCGAAGAAGGCCGCATGGTTGCCGAACGAGGCGATCGCGAAGGCGTGGATGGAATACGTGAAGGACACGAAGATCAGCGACACGACGCCACCCCCGGCACCGACGAATGTCCGCCTGAAGGGAAATACGCTCACCTGGGATGCGGACGCCGACCTCGAAAGCGGCCTTGCGAAGTTCATCATCGAACGCGACGGCCAAACGATCGCCACGCTGCCCGAGCAGGGCAAGAATCCGTTCGGCCGACCGATCTTCCAGAACCTGCAATACAGCGACACGCCGACGCAACCGCTGGTGCCGATGCAGTTCACGGATGCGAAGGCCGACCCGAGCAGAAAGCACGTCTACCGGGTGATCGCGGTGAACACGGTTGGCTTGAAGTCGACCCCAAGCTTGCGGAAGCAAACTGAGTTAGCACGCTGGAAGCAAGTGCCGGCAACAGGCTGGATCGAATTGAATTTCTCCCCGCAACCTGTTGCCGGCACTTGCTTCCGCGGCGTGCTAAATGCCTTTCGCCCTCATCAACTCGATGATGCGATCGACACTGGCTTCGACGCTAACGCTATCGGTTTCCAGCACCAAGTCCGGCGATTTCGGTTCCTCGAATGCGGCAGTCACGCCAGGCATTTGGGCGATCTTGCCTTCGTCAGCCAGCTTGTAGGCGCCGCTTTGGTCGCGAGAGCGGAGCACGTCCATGGGCGCGGTGCAGTATACCTCAAGGACGCGGTCGCGGCCGATCACTTGCTTGGCCTTCTCGCGGATCGCTTCGTGTGGGGCAACGAACGCGGCCACGGCGATCACCCGCGTCGTTCATCAGCTTCGCCACCTCGGCGGATCGGCGGAGGTTTTCCGAGCGGTCGTCGGCCGTGAAGCCCAGGTCGCGATTGAGTCCTTGGCCCATGTTTTGGCCGTAGAGCACGGTCACCGCACGTCCTTCGTCCCAGAGGCGCGCTCCAGGGCATAGGCGATCCGGCTCTTACCGCTGCCGGTCAATCCGACGAGCAGCACCGTTACCGGTTTGTGCCCGTGCGCTGTTCTCGCTCGGCAGGAGTGACGAGGCTTTCGCGGGCCTTGAGTTTCACCGCAGGCTCGACGGCCCACGTGTCGCCGATCGCTCGGCCGGCTCCGGCTTCCAAAATCATGCCGCCGCTGACGGTGTTGTTCGTCAGCCGATCGATGAGGATGAACGCGCCGGTTGCGGGATTCGTGCGGATAGGGGTCGCAGGCGAGCGGCTGCGTCGACTGAGTTGCACGTGAGCGACTTCGTTCAGCTTGAGCCGAGCGAGCGCGATGTTCCAGCGTGTTGACGTCGACGCCATATCGAAACGACGCGACCTCCGCGGTCACTTGCCGCGTCGTCTGCTTCAGCGTGTAGGTGCGGCCCGGGACGAACGGCTGTTCGGCCATCCACACCACCATCGCCTCGATCTGGCTGCTCACATGCGGCGGATTGTCCGGATGGACCAGCATGTCGCCCCGGCTGACGTCTACTTCGTCCGTCAACGTCACCGTCACCGCCTGCGGCGCGAAGGCTTCGTCGAGTTCGCCGTCATACGTCACAATCGACTTCACTCGGCTTCGCTTGCCCGAAGGCAGCACCATGACTTCATCGCCCTTACGCACGATGCCCGCCGCAACGGTCCCGGCGCGAAGCCGCGGAAATTGAGGTTCGGGCGAAGCACATACTGCACGGGGAAACGCAGGTCCGTGAGATTGCGGTCGCTCGCGATGTGGACCGTTTCCAGGTGATCGAGCAAAGGCGAGCCGGAATACCAAGGCATCGTTTCGCTCTTGGAAACGACGTTGTCCCCCTTGAGCGCCGACATGGGGATGAAGGTGATGTCGGGCAGGCCGAGCTTGGCGACGAAACCGGTGAAGTCGTCCTTGATTTTCTCGAAGACTTCGCGTGAGTAGCCGACGAGATCCATCTTGTTGATGGCGACGACGACATGGCGAATGCCGAGGAGCGAGACGATGAACGAATGCCGCCGCGTTTGCGTCTGCACGCCGTGGCGAGCGTCGATGAGGATGATGGCGAGCTGGCATGTGGAGGCGCCGGTCGCCATGTTCCGCGTGTACTGCTCATGGCCGGAGTATCCGCGATGATGAACTTTCGGCGATCCGTCGAAAAGTAGCGATACGCCACATCGATCGTGATGCCCTGCTCACGCTCTGCCTTGAGCCCATCGGTCAAGAGCGCAGATCGATCTCGCCCGCGCCGGTGGTCCCGACCTTCTCGCTGTCGCGTTTCACGGCCGCGCGGATCCTCGTAGATCATCTTCGTGTCATGCAGCAGCCGGCCGATGAGCGTGCTTGCCGTCATCCACCGAACCGCAGGTGAGAAAGCGCAACAGCTCTTTCTTCTGATGGCGAGCCAAATAGCTGTGAATGTCTTCCTGACTCAGATCGACCGCTTGCATGGAATAGTTCTCAGTTGCCAGTTGCTAATTGTCAGCATCCGGAATTGCGCATCATGCGTGGGGATGGACAACCACTCAGAAATATCCTTCACGTTTCTTCTGCTCCATCGATCCCGTCTCATCGTGGTCGATGACGCGCCCCTGGCGCTCCGAGTTCTTCGCCAACAGCATTTCTTCGATGATCTCGGGCAGGGTCGTCGCGTCGCTTTCGATTGCACCGGTCAGCGGGTAGCAGCCGAGGGTGCGGAAGCGGACGCGTTTCATCATCGGCTTTTCGCCGGGGTGCAGACGCATGCGGTCGTCGTCCACCATAATCAGCGTGCCGTCGCGCTCTACGACCGGACGCACGTCGGCGAAATAGAGGGGGACGATCGGGATGTTCTCGAGATGGATGTATTGCCAAACATCCAACTCAGTCCAATTGCTGAGCGGGAAAGCACGGATGCTTTCGCCACGGTTGACCTTCGAGTTGTAGAGGTTCCACAGCTCGGGCCGCTGGTTTTTCGGATCCCATTGGTGCAGGCGGTCGCGGAAGCTGTAAACGCGTTCTTTCGCTCGGCTCTTTTCCTCGTCCCGGCGTGCACCGCCGAAGGCCGCATCGAACTGGTAGTGGTTGAGCGCTTGCTTCAGAGCCACCGTCTTCATGATGTCGGTGTGCTTCTTCGATCCGCTATCGAAGGGGTTGATGCCCTGGGCCAGGCCTTCCTGATTGGTCCAGACCTTCAGATCCAACCCCTGCTCTTTGCAATAGGTGTCCCGGAATTCGATCATCGCCCGGAATTTCCAGGTCGTATCGACGTGCAGCAGAGGAAAGGGCAATCGGCCAGGGAAAAACGCCTTCTGCGCCAGCCGCAGCATGACTGCGGAATCCTTGCCGATCGAGTAGAGCATCACCGGCCGCTCGAACTCGGCCGCGACCTCGCGGATGATGTGGATGCTCTCGGCTTCGAGCACTTTCAGGTGGGTGAGGTTGTAACTGCTGCTGATCATCCTGACTCCTGTCTACGTCTCTGCTTCGATTTTATGAGATTCCCGATTTGACCGGGAGGGCACTTCGGCCGCACCACGGAAGAGATCCGCCATGCGCAAAACGACGGGCACGAAAAATGCGAACGTTTTCGTTGATCCAACACTCTGAGGGAAAAAAATGCACTCCGCCAAGTCGCTCTCAATGTTCGGCGCCGGCCTCTGCTTCGGCGTTGTCGCCGTCGCAGCCATTGCGCATGTCGCCAGTCAGGAAGCCGCCCCAAGACCGGAGCCGATTAACCCAAAGAAAGCGGCTGTCGCCTTCGATGCGATCGAGGATGCGCAGACGCCGCGTCCCGTCGTCGCCACTCGTCCGGAAGAGAAGAAGACGGAGCACGACCAAGGCGACTTCGGCGAGGAAGCGACGCCGCCCTCGTCTCCCGCACTCGATCAGCAGAACGACAAGGGCCGATTCAATGGCTTCGATTTCGACCGCGACCCGCTTGGTTCGGCGAAGCCGAAAATGACGCGGGAGGAAATCTTCCAAGCGGATATCGCCGCCAAGCCGAAGGTAATGGAACGGCAGAAGAAACTGCTCGAAAGCCGCTACAACCTGACGCCGAAGCTGGACCCTCAAGTGAAGATGTCGCGAGGAAAGCCGATCGCCGTCGGTCCGACCGCTCGCCTTGCCGACGGGATGACGTGGGAAAAGCTCGCCGCAATGAGCCCTGAGGAAATCCGCAAGCAGGGTATGTTCCCCTATCCGTCGCTGCCGCATCCCAAGCATATGCCGGGCGGTCAAGTGTTCCCGCAGATGCAGATCGCGATGTTCCCTCGGCTCGAGCGTGTGGATGTCGATTTCGATTTGCCGGAGGAGTTTCTGCCTGAGTTTCCGCCAGCCATGTTCCTCCGTCAACGTCCCGAACTGGGTGACGTTTCACGTGGCGAAGTGGTTTCGATCAACAACTACCATCGCCTCTTCAACGGCCTCATCACGCCCGTTCAGTTGGATGGGCTTCGCCTGCTGCTGACGCCGTTGCCGCAGGAAGAATTCAATCCGACGGAAGATCGCAAATCGAAAAACCCAAGCCTTGGCGTCACCTGCTTCGATTGCCACGTCAACGGGCATACGACGGCTCAGTTTCATCTGAACCCCGACAATCGCCCACAGCATCGCCGATTCCGCCTCGATACCGTCAGCCTCCGCGGCATCGCAAATGCCCAACTGCATGGTTCGATGCGGAGCTTGCGATCGGTCGAAGACTTCACGGAATTCGAGCAACGCACGGCCTATTTCAACGGCAATCCGATCAACGCGATGAAGAAGGGATTCATGAACCTCGATCGCGTTCAGGTGAGCCACATGGCCCAGATGCAAAACATGCTCGACTTCCCGCCGGCCCCGAAGCTGAATCGTGAGGGCCGACTGATTCACACGAAGGCGACCGAATCGGAAATTCGCGGCGAGAAGCTGTTCTTTGGCAAAGCCAAGTGCGCGGACTGCCACCCGGCTCCGTTCTATTTGGACAATCAACACCACGATCTGGGCCTCGAACGCTTCCTGAAGGAACCCGGCCGCGGCCAGATCAAAACCTTCTCCCTACGAGGCATCAAGGAAAGCCCACCCTTCCTGCACGATGGCCGACTGCTGACATTGGAAGACACGGTCGAGTTCTTCAACCTGATCTTCGAGCTTCGGCTCAACGAACAGGAGAAGAAGGACCTGGTCGCGTTCATGCGGGTGCTGTAATCGAATTGCATCAACACGCCCGGACGTGCTTCCCATCGAGGAGCGCGTCCGGCGTTTTTTGACAACTCTTATTTGCGGCGGAGGCGAGCCCAATAGCCGCCGTCGGAGGGTTTGCCCGGGATGCTCTCTTCTTCGCCGTCAAATCGCATTTCAGGAAATGCCTTGCGAACCGCTTCGACAACCGCGAGGTTTTCTTCTGGCTCAATGCTGCACGTCGAATAGACAACGGTGCCACCGGGTTTCACGCGTTTGCAGGCTTCGGTCAGCAGATGCGTTTGCTGGGGAACCAGCCGGCTGATGTCGCCGGGCTTGAGGCGCCAGCGGGCTTCGGCGCGACGTCCAAGGACGCCAGTGTTGCTGCACGGTACATCGACAAGGATACTGTCGAAGGGGCCTTCGGGGGGCTCGTCGTCAGGTTGGAGCGGAACGGTGGAAACGATCGAGATGCCGAGCCGTTCGCTGGTTTGAACGGCAAGACTGAGGCGGAATTCGTCGAGGTCGGAGGCGACGACTTCGCCTTCGTTCTTCATCAGTTCCGCGAGATGCGTCGTCTTGCCGCCCGGGGCCGCGCAGAGGTCGAGCACGCGTGAACCGGGCTGCGGGTTCAACGCCGATGCCAAGTGCATGGCGGATTCGTCCTGCACGACGAACATGCCATCCGCGTACCCTGGCAATTCGCGAATCGAGGCGCCTTCGAGCAAGCGGATCGACTGGGGATGACGGCCCGGTTCGCATTGCACGCCGGCGTGTCGCAGCGCGCCGAGCATGGCGTCGCGGTCGGTCTTCAACGAATTGATCCGCAGCCAAATCGGCGCGGGCTCGGCGAACCAAAATCCAAGGCGAACGACTTCGTCCCATCCGAAGCGGTCCAGCCAACGCTTGGCGAGCCACCACGGCAACGAGAACCCGGCGGCGATGTAATCGATGGGTCTCGCCTTCGGATGCGGCATGCGAGGCTCGGCGAGCCGGAGATACTGACCTTCCCGCGTCGGGACGGCATTCGCGGAGGGAGCGTCCATGCGGTCCGGCGTGATCCAACTCGACACCTTTCGCAGGATGCCGTTGATGAACCCTTTCGCCCGCGGCATGTCGAGTTGCTGCGCGAGTTCGACCGTTTCATGAATCGCAGCGTAGGCGGGGACTTGATCGAGATAGAGCAGTTGAAAGACGCCGAGTCGGAGCGTTTCCCAGATCCATTCCTCGACGTTTTCAGGTTCGCGGTGAATGGCCTGACGGAGCAAGGCGTCGATAGTTCCTCGCCGGCGACGCGTGCCGTAGACGAGTTGCGTTGCGCGCCGGCGATCGGCGGGGGCAAGTTCCGACTCGTCGAGCGCGACGTCAAGCAGATCTTGTGCGAAGCCTTCACGGCTGCTGCCTTGGAGGAGCACTTTAAGAGCGGCAACGCGTGCGGTGGGGACGACCGACTTCTTCATGCCGCCCCCATGCGTGAACCGGTCGGAATCGAATTGCCGCGGAGGAAATCGACGATGTTCATGCGGCGCTTGCCGGCGGGTTGCACTTCTTCCAGAGCAAGGCATCCCTGGCCGCAAAGGACCAGCAGCGACTTGCCATCCACGATCACGGCGCCAGGTCCGGCTTGCGTGGCGACAAAATTTTTGTCTTGTCGGATTGGGTTCGTCTGCTCTTCCGAAAGACTTAAACAAGGTAATAAACTTGTTTCCACGCCGCAGGGCTTCGCTTTGAAGACGATGAGCCGCATTGGTTCCGCGTCGGCGCGATGCAGGTAACAATACGCGCTAGGCCAGGGGTGCATCGAGCGGATTTGGTTCCACACTGCGGCTGCCGGGCGGGTCCAGTCGATCAGGCCCATCTCTTTCGTCAGTTTCGGCGCTTTGGTGACTTGCGACTTATCTTGCTGCAAGCCTTTCGTCGTTCCCTGCTCGAGTTGCTCGATCGTCTGCAACGCCATCCTCGCGCCGAGCGGACCAAGGCGTGATTCAAGTTCGCCTGCAGATTCGTCCGGCCCGATCGCAACGGATTCCTGCATCAGCATGTCGCCGGCGTCGAGCGCGATGGACATGCGAATGATCGTGACGCCGCTCTCCTTTTCGCCGTAATAGATCGCCCAAGCGATGGGGGCGGCGCCGCGGTATTTAGGGAGGAGCGACGCATGCACATTGATTCCGCCGCGTGGAGCGGCGGAAAGCACGTCGCGATTCAAGATTTGGCCATACGCCGCGACGATAAGCAGATCGGGCTTCCATTCGAGCAGTTTGGAGACGCCTTCCGGCGTGTTGATCGATTCCGGCTGATAGACTGGGATGTCGCGCTCGAGGGCGATTTCTTTCATCCCCTTGCCGACCTGACGGGTGGTCCCGCGTTTTTCGCCCACGACGCGGTCAGGCTGCGTCACAAGGCCCACCACCTCATGCTTCGAAGCAAGCAATGCCTCGAAAGTCGGCTCCGCGAATCCGCCCGTGCCCATCATCACCAAACGCATGCAATCGCTCCGTCGAACGAATGAATCACATCACGCATTCCGCGACGGGAATGGTCGCGGCGACGTCTTGGGAGGCCGAGGCTCCTGCCGAGTCGCGATCGCTGCACATTTCGCGAAACCTCGGTTCTTTCTGCAAAGTTCGACGTTAGCGGCGAGGGAGCCAAACCCTCCTGATACTCCCTTCTCACGCTCCACGCCTAGAGGTTCGCTTCGAATGCCGCGAGCAGCTTTTCGATCTCCATGTCCGCGGGGATCTCGCCTTTCGCTTGGGCGTCGCGGAATTCCTTTTCGAAGTTCTTCACGCTCGATCGGGCGGCGATCTTCGCGATGGGGCCCATCATGTCGATGAAGAGGACTCCGTTGAGGTGGTCGATTTCATGTTGCCAGGCGCGGGCTTCCAAATCATGGACCATGCGTTCGATCATATTTCCGAGCAAATCGTACGCTTGGATTTTCACCGACTTCGCCCGGCGAACCGTCTGATACAAGCCGGGAAAGCTGAGGCAGCCTTCGTCATCTTCCTGCACCCCCTTGCGATCGACGATGCGAGGGTTCAGGAATACCTCTTCGGCCTCCTTCTGATTCGGATCGCCGGTCACGTTCATGACCAGTACCTGGCAGGGCAGGGCGACCTGCGTGGCAGCCAAGCCGAGCCCGCGGGCCTCATACATCAGCTCCTTCATGCGGCCCACGTTTAACAGCATTTCTTTGTCGATCGACCGCACCGGCTTGGCGGGGTGCCGCAGCGCAGGATGCGGATACTTCACAATCTTCATGCCGGGCTCCACCGGAAGCGTCGAGATGTCTTGATTATAGCGGCTAGGTCTGCAATCTTCCGATGCGTCCAGGCCGCATTCCCCGGAACCATGCCATACGATAGCTTCATACCACGAAGCGGGATCCATGCATGCGAAACTCCATCATCATCGAAGGTCGGCTTGCGGACGTCGACGGCGTGCGCGATGGGCAGATCGTCATCGAGCAGGGGCGGATCGCCGCAGTCGGGACGGGGCTGGGCCGGGCCGACTATTCGTTCAGCGATTCGTGTCTCATTTTCGCCGGCATGGGTGACGTGCATATCCACGCTCGTGAAGACGTCACGATGAAGGAAACCCACAAGGAAACCTTTGCGACCGCGTCCGCCGCGGCGATTCATGGAGGCGTCGTGCATGTCGCCGACATGCCGAACAATCCGGCGGCGCCCATCGATGATGCGAGTTACGTTGCCAAGGAAAACCACCTGCTCAAGCAGCATCTGCCGGCAGTCTTCACGCTCTACGCCGGCATCGGCCCTGGCACGCAGCCACTCCATCGTGATGTGCCCTACAAGGCTTACATGGGGCCGAGCGTGGGCGAGCTATTCTTCCGCTCGCTCGACGACCTTGACTGCACGCTCGCCAGCTATCGGGGCAAAGCCGTCAGCTTCCACTGCGAGGATCCGGTTCTTCTGGAAAAGCATCGCGGAGCGAAAACGCATGAAGAGCGTCGACCTGCGGAATGCGAATTGAGCGCAACGCGCTTCGCACTGGCCATGATCGAGAAGTACGGCCTGATCGGAAAACTGTGCCATTATTCCGTCGGCGAAGGGCTGCACCTGATTCGCGACGCCAAGCGGAAAGGCCTCCCCGTGACCGCGGAGGTGACGCCGCATCACGTGTTTTTCGATACGGAACAGATCACGCCGGGAAATCGCGGCGCGATGCAGATGAATCCTCCGCTGCGTGCTCCCTCCGACCGCGAAGCGATGTTGGAAGCACTACGCGACGGTACTGCAGATTACTTGGCCACGGACCATGCTCCGCACACGTTGGAGGAAAAAGCAAAGGGAGTGTCTGGCCAGCCGCATCTCGACACGTTTGGTCCGTTTGCCGCTTGGTTGATGGTGGAGAAGGGGTTCTCGCCCGAACGGGTCGCTGCCATCTGCTCCGCGAACCCTGGTCAATTCGTCGCCCCATATCAACGCGAGAAGTATGGCCGATTGCTGCCCGGTTACATCGGTTCGCTGACGGTTTTGGATCTGAAAAAGCCCATGAAGGTGGAACGAGCGGCGCTTCGGACGAAATGCGGATGGAGCCCTTTTGAGGGGATCACCTTCCCGGGCAGCGTAGCGGCAGTCTTCGTCGCCGGCCAGCGAGTCGAGTGACGCACCCTCTCGGTCGCTGTAGGGGGCGCTACGCGGTGCTTCCCGTGTGTCGTTCCCTGCAGCGACGCATTGGGTTTCTACTTCTTCAACTCGACCTTGATCTTCACCGGCGCCGATTGCAGGACCGGGCCGCGTTCGCCGCCGTTATCGGCGGACAGGGCGTAGCTCGCGGAAAGCGTGTATTCGCCTTCTTCCGTCCAGTAAAGATTACGACTCACGCCGCGCATTCCGTCGGACAGCTTCGGCAGTGGAATGTCGTATGATTTGCCAGCCTCGATCGACACCAGCTTCGGAAGCCGAAACTCGCGTGTCATGGCGATCAATGGACGCACTTCGACGACGCCGGGGCCTTCCAACTTCAGCGTCACGACATTTGGATCACCGCCCAGGAAGACGCCGACGGCATCTTTGCCGGTGTTGACGATCTGCAGCTTGAGGCCCACATTTGGGGCCGGCGTTCCCTTGCCCAATCCTTTGCTCGCGACTTTGAGTGACTTCTCATACTCCTCCTTCGACTTCCCGCCGCGGTCGAGCACATACTTCTCGGCCACGCCGACGATCTTGAGTTCGAGCTTCGCATCCTGAGCGTGAGCCAAACCCGCCGTCATGCACGAGGCGACCATTAGCGACGCACCCACCAACCACTTCGTTCGCATTCCTGCACTCTCTTTCGATGTTGAAAGGCTTCCATCCATTAGACGAATGAACGGGGCGAAAGTTTCGATTCGCCATGCATGGGGTCTTGCTTGTGCTTCACCCCAGTCGTTCGCATAATGACGGCATCCCCTTGTGCATGAGGATACTGCCGTGGCCGTCGCACTTCCGCGCCTGTTTCGTGTTCGTCAAACTTTCGGCGGCCCCAAGATCGACGACATTCCCGCCGCTGTGGCCGCCGCGATGGGCCGACTCGAACTGGGCGGCAAGATCAAGCCGGGCCAATCGGTTGCCCTCACCGCCGGCAGCCGCGGCATCGCGAATATTCCGACAATCCTCAAAGCAACCGTCGATGTGCTGCGCGGACTCGGCGCCAAGCCGTTTCTCGTTCCCGCGATGGGAAGCCATGGCGGAAGCACGGCCGAGGGGCAGAAGAAAGTGCTCGAAAGTTACGGCATCACCGAAGATGCCGTCGGCGCTCCGATCCGCAGTTCGATGGAGATCGTCGAAATCGGCCGCACGCCTGAGGGTTGGCCCGTATGGCTCGACAAGATCGCATCGGCGGCCGACCACATCGGCGTCGTCGCGCGCGTGAAACCGCATACCAGCTACGGCGGATCGATCGAAAGCGGTTGGCTCAAAATGATGATGATCGGCCTTGGCAAGCAAGCCGGCGCCGCATGGTATCACCGGGTGCTGCTCGATCATCCGTACGATCCGGTCGTGCGTTCGGTGAGCCGAATCATGCGAGAGAAATCGCCGATTCTGTTCGGCCTCGCCGCGGTCGAGAACGGTTACGAGCAGACCGCCTTGATCGAGGCGGCGGTTCCCAGCCAGTTCGAGCCGGTCGAAGAGCGATTGTTGGTGAAGGCGAAGGAATGGCTCGCGCGAATGCCGTTCGCGAAGGCGGATTTGCTGGTGATCGATGAGATCGGCAAAGAAATCAGCGGCTCCGGCATGGATACGAATGTCGTGGGACGCAAACGGGCGCTCAAGACCGACAGCCTCGTGAATCAACCCGACATGCGGCACATCTTCATCCGCGGCCTCTCCGCCCACACCCACGGCAATGCGGCCGGCATCGGCTTCGCCGACTTCACGACGGCCCGCCTCGTGAAAGCGATGAATCACCGCGATACCGTGCTCAACTGCGTGACCAGCGGCTACCCGCAAGGAGCGAACATTCCGGTCTACTACGAGGAAGATCGCCAGGTGATCGAAAACGCCCTACGCATCCTCGGCCTCCGTGAACCGCAAGACGCGCGCATCCAACGTATCCGCAACACGCTGCATCTCGAGTATCTCGAAGTCTCCGAGCCCTGCCTCAAGGAGTTGGAACCGCAGACGAAATTCGAGGTGCTTGGGCCGGTCGAATGGAACTACGACGCGCAGGGCAACTTGCCCGCATTGCAGATGCACTGACGTGTATCGGCAGAGTGTTGTGTCCTACGACTTCTTCCAGTTTTCTTCCGCGGAACTGGCTCGCAAGTAAAGTGGTTCCAACCCATACGGGTCCGCGGTCGTACCGGTTCGCAAACGGTTCATTGCAAGACGCACAACGGTCGCGGGCTGCGGCGTCCTCAACGCTTCGTCGGCTGCAGCGATCGACGAAGGCAGCCGATCGCGGACGATCTCCAGGCCTGGACCATTGACCGTTTGGCCGGGTTCTAATTGTGCCAACCAATCGACGATCGGCATGATGGCGAGGTCTGTCGCAGGCTTCATTCCCTCGGCCGTGCGGCAAAAGCGCTGCACGTACACTTTGTCTTGCTGCGCATCCGCGATCGCGTCGACGACATCTGCCTCGGTTTGCGTTGCCACCGCTTCGAACGCATCGAATGCGACCAACGGACAGCCGACGGCGTAAGCGAGCGTCTTCGCGGAAATGATGCCGACGCGGAGGCCTGTGTAACTCCCCGGCCCGCGATCGACCGCAACGCCCTCGAGGTCACGGGCTTTCCAGTCATGTTCGTCGAGCAACTCTTTCGCGAACGGAACCAGATCGCGTCCATGCCGCCGCGATTCTTCGAGGTCGCGATGACCTAAGACGGTCTCGCTTTGAGCCAACGCGACCCACCCGCGGCGGTGAGACGTTTCGATGAGCAGCAGTCGTGTCATGGCATTCTTGTCTGGCTCCCCTCTCCCCGCTGGGGAGAGGGGTTGGGGGTGAGGGGCTCGCCCGTACACAAATCGTTTCTTTCCGCCAAGCCCAACCGTAAGCGCGCAGCGCCGGTGGGGATCAAGTCGGTTGGCGCTTCGATCCCCACCGTGCGCTGCGCTTACGGTTGGGCCTTGGGGAGATACATTACGTCGCCGCGAGGGCCTTTACCATCACCCCCCAGCCCCTCTCCCCAACGGGGAGAGGAGAGCCGGAGGCCTCACCCGGCTTCGGGGGCGAAGCCGTGCCGCATGGTGTTCTCCGTGATGCAGCGGGGAACCATGAAATGCTGTAGATACTCGGGCCCGCCTGCTTTCGTCCCAAGACCCGACATCTTGAATCCGCCGAACGGCTGGCGCGAGACCAGGGCGCCGGTGATCTTGCGGTTGATATAGAGGTTGCCGACGCGGAACTCGCGGCGGACGCGGCGGATATTCTCCGGGCTGCGCGAGAAGAAGCCGCCCGTAAGCGCGTAATCGACGCCGTTGGCGATGTTCAACGCTTCGTCGAGCGAATCGGCCTTCATCACGGCGAGGACGGGGCCGAAGATTTCTTCTTGGGCGATCGCTGCGGTCGGAGGCACCTCCGCGAAAATATGCGGCGCGATGTAGTGCCCCTCATTCACCAAAAAGCCGAGATCGCCGGCGTAGGCGAGCCGCGATTCCTGTTTGCCGACTTCGATCATCTTCAGCATGCGTTCGCGGGCGCTCGCCTCGATCACTGGGCCGATGCGGCAACCCGGATCCTCGGCGGGAGCAATCTTCAGGGCACGTGTCGCTTCGATGAGACGGTTGAGAAAAACGTCGTAGATGGGCGCCAGGGCGATGACGCGGGAGCAGGCGGAGCATTTTTGGCCTGAATAGCCGAACGCGCTCGCCACGACGCCGAGGACGGCTTCATCCAGGTCGGCGTCTTCATCGATGATGATCGCGTTCTTGCCGCCGAGTTCCGCGATGAGTCGTTTGAATTGCGTTTGGCCCGGAGCGAGTTTCGCCATCTCGCGGTGCAGGATCGTGCCGACGCCGCGCGAGCCGGTGAAAGCGACCAAGGCGACGGACGGATGCTCGACGATCGTCGGCCCAATTTCTTCGCCGACGCCCGGCAAGAAATGGACGACGCCCGCGGGAGCGCCTACTTCCTGCAACATTTCCATCAGTTTCGCTGCGAGGATCGACGATTGCTCCGCCGGCTTGATGATGACGGTGTTCCCCACGACCAGCGCGGCGACGGTCATGCCGGTGACGATGGCGAGCGGGAAGTTCCACGGCGCGATGACGACCGCCACGCCAAGCGGGTCGTAGAAATTCGCGTTGTCCTCGCCGGGAAGTTCGACTTTGAAGGGCGAGGCCAGGCGTCGCATTTCGCGGGCGTAGTATTCGCAGAAATCGATCGCCTCGGCCACATCCGCATCCGCCTCGCGCCAGGGCTTGGCGCACTCAACGATCTCCCAGGCGACCAGTTCCATCCGCCGTTCGCGCATCCTTTGGGCGAGGCGGACCAACAAATCAGCGCGTTCATTCGGATCGACGTCGCGCCATATGGGAAACGCTCGGCTCGCGGCTTCGATCGCTTGCTTTGCTTGTTCCGCCGACGCCGCGCCGACGTTGCCGATCAATTCCCGCAGATGCGAAGGATTGCGTACTTCGATGGTCTTCGCTGAAGCGACCGCCTTGCCGTCGATCACCAGCGGATAGGTTTTGCCGAACTGTTTCTTCACCTCGGCAAGCGCGACGGGGACGGCATCGCGATGCGTTTCGATCGCGAAATCGAGCACCGGCTCATTGCGAAACGCATGCGATTGCGGCGACGGAGCCGAGCGTTCCTTGCCGTTGAGATGCACCATCGGATTCATCAGCAGCTTCTCCTCAGGCACGCGTTCGGTGAACGAGGCCCGCAAGAAGGAGTCGTTGGCGGTATTTTCGAGCAATCGACGAACCAGGTACGCCATCCCGGGCAACAGTTGACCGAAGGGAGCGTAGACGCGGACGCGTTGGCCGAGGCGGACCAGCGCATGCTTGATCGGGTCCGCCATGCCGTAGAGCGTCTGAATCTCAATGCTTCGCGGCGGCAGGCCCATGAGGTCCGCGGCCGCCATCGCATGAGCCAAGCTTCTCACATTGTGGCTGCCGAACGCGGGTCGCAGGAGGCGGTGATTCTGCAACAGAAAGAGCGACATCCGCTCGTAGTTTGCATCCGTCTCCGGCTTGCGACGGAAGACGGGCAGGGGCCAATTCTCCTGGGCGGAGACCACGTTCTCATAGTCCCAGTACGCGCCTTTGATCAGGCGAATCCACACCGGAGCGCCGCGGCGTTTCGCCCACTCCGCGAGATCCGCGAGGTCGCGTTCGCAACTCTGCAGATATGCCTGGATCGCGATGCCGACGTCGGGCCAATCGCGAAATTCGGGCTCGTCGAGCAGCTCCTTGAAAATGCGGATCGTCATGTCCTTGTAGGCATGCTGCTCCATGTCCACATTGACGAACGCCGAACGCCGACGCGCAGCTCGCAGAATGGGCCGCAAGCGGTCGCGGACGATGCTGCTGGTGTTGACCGGATCGATTGGATCGAACTGGCTGTAAAGCGACGACAGCTTGATCGACACATTCACTCGCGGCAGCGGGCCATATAGGTCGCGATCGATCGCCGCAATCTCGGGCCACGCGTTGACGGCATCGGTCAGGCCGTCGATGAGGTCCAAGTATTGTTGCTGATATCGCTCCGCCTCGGGCTCGGTGATGGTCGCTTCGCCGAGCAGATCGACGGTAAATGCGAGCTTCTTCGCCCGCAACTTGGCGACCGCATCGATCGCCTCAGGTACATCGGTCCCCGCGATGAAGCGACGCGCGAGGCGTGACGAATTGCGGCGAACCGACCATGCCAGCAACTTGGCGCCCAACCCGCGACGCGGCATCCAATGGGTGGCGAAACGGATGGCGCCGGGGATGCTGTCCCCCGCGGCGTGGAAATATTCGCGCAGATGTCGGCTGATGGAAGCGGGGTCGCGGAGGAGCGGGAGCGCGTCGATGAAGCGGAAGAGCTGCAGCTTCACCGCTTCATTCGCCATGGACCATTCCATGAGGCGGTCGTCCCACCAGGACGGGGACAGAAGCATCGGCCCGGAGCGTTCGATGCGGGCGAACAGCTCTTCGCCATACGCCCGCGTCCGCTTCTCCAAAGCCGCCTGATCGAATCCCATGGCCGCTCCCTGCCGTTTCCTTCATTGTAGGCGAGCGGTTGCGCTGCCAGCCTGTGTAGCCCTCGCGCTCCGCGAGGGGGTAAACGACTGAATGCCACGCTGCCGCTTGGCGTACTTCCGCTTATCTCTCGCGGAGCGAGAGGGCTACATAGGTTGGCCGCTGAGCAGGTGAAGAACCGCCATGCGGACGGCGAGGCCGTTGGTCACCTGTTCGAGGATGGCGGAGTTGGGGCCATCCGCCGCCTCCGGTGTGATTTCGACACCGCGGTTGATAGGACCGGGAGCGAGCAGCAATAGCTCCGGCTTCGCTTTGCGCAGACGTTCGATGTTCATGCCGAACAAACGAGCATATTCGGGAATCGAGGGAAAGAGCCCGCTGCGTTGCCGCTCGAACTGGATGCGGAGCATGTTGATCACGTCGCAGCGCGGCAGGATCGAATCCAGGTCGTGCGACACTTCGACGCCGAGCTTTGTGATCGCCTGCGGCACAAGCGTCGGCGGGCCGCAGACGATGACTTTCGCCCCGAGTTTGAGCAAGCCGTGGATATTGCTTCGCGCCACTCGGCTATGGGCGATGTCGCCGACGAGACCGACGGTCAGCCCCTCGACGCGGCCCAACTTTTGGCGAATGGTGAAGATGTCGAGCAGCCCTTGCGTCGGATGTTCGTGCGCTCCGTCGCCGGCGTTCACGATGCCGCAATCGACATGCTGAGCTAGCAAATGCGGGGCGCCGGACGAGGCATGTCGGACCACCATCAGGTCCACGCCCATCGCTTCGATGTTCTTGGCCGTGTCGATGAACGTCTCGCCCTTGCTCGTGCTGGAACCGGACGAAGAGAAGTCGAGCACGTCCGCTCCCAATCGGCGTGCGGCGAGGCCGAAGCTGACGCGGGTGCGGGTGGATGGTTCGAAGGTTGACGACGACTCGCCCCGAGCAACTCGATCGCTTCGCCCGCGGCGGCTGGCTGGCGCTGGCGAACGTCTCCGCATGATCGAGAATCGCCCGCAATTCCCCGGCGGAGAGATCCTCCAAGCCCAGCAATGGCGGCGCGTCCAGGAGACGGTTTTCGGCGTTTCGACGGCGGTCATGGCGTTCACCCTCAATTCATACAATAGGCCTCCGAACGGATGGAAGAAGACCGCATTTGGGTTTCCGCCCTGGTTAGCCGCGACGCGAAGCGAGCAGGCTAGACACGCGACAGCATGGCAATCAGTCCGCGGCTCCGCTTCGCGTCGCGGCTAACCAGGATAGGTCGAGGTTTGCGATGTTACCGATTTCGAAGATGGCCGCCGCCGTGAAGCCTTCCGCGACGCTCGCCGCCGGGGCGAAGGCTCGCCAGTACGAAAGCGGAAGGGAAGACGATCTACGACTTCAGCCTCGGCGAACCCGACTTCAACACGCCGGCCCACATCTGCGAAGCGGCAGCCAAGGCGATGCAGCAGGGACATACGCATTACACGCCCGCCGGCGGACACCGAGTTGAAGGCGTGCATCGCTCGCTGGTACAAGCGGACGTACGGCATCGAATTCAAGCCCGAACAGGTCATCGTCTCCAACGGCGTCAAGCATTCGCTGCACAACGCCCTCGCCTCCATGGTCGGCCCGGGCGATGAGGTCATCATTCCGACGCCGTACTGGGTCAGCTACAGCGACCTCGTGCAGATGACCGGCGCAGCCTACATCCTCGTCCACGACGGAGAAGCGGCTTCAAGATGACGCCGGCGCAGTTCCGTAGCGCGATCACGCCGCGGACTCGTCTCGTCATGCTCAATTCGCCGAGCAATCCGACTGGCAGCGTCTACACGCGAGCTGAGCTTGAAGCGATTGCCGACATCTGCCGGGAGAAGCAGATCGGCGTCATCAGCGACGAAATCGATGAACAGCTCGTCTACGGCGACGCGAAAGCGACCTGCTTCGCGACGCTTCGCCTGAGCCTCGCCGACGCCGATCACCATCTCCGGCGTCAGCAAAAGCTGCGCGATGACGGGTTGGCGGATCGGGTGGGCCATTGGGCCGAGCCATGTCGTGAAGGCGATGGACACGGTGCAAAGCCAGGAAACGAGCTGCCCCTCAAGCGTCAGCCAACTCGCAACCATCGCGGCTCTCGATGGCGACCAGGCATGCGTCGGCCACATGCGGGCCGAATTCGCCAAGCGGCGTGATTTGGTCGTCAAACGCCTGAACGAACTACCCGGCATCCGCTGCCCCATGCCGGACGGAGCGTTTTACGCGTTCTTCAATGTGTCCTCGTGGTTCGGAAAAACGTTAGGTGGCCGACCGATCACCGATTCGGCCAGTTTCTGTGCGGCGGCGCTCGAAGTGGGGCATGTGAACCTCGTGCAGGGATCCGCCTTCGGAGCGGAGGGGTACGCTCGGCTTTCGTTCGCGACCAGCGTCGAGCAGATCAACAAGGGCATGGACCGGCTCGGCGCCTTGCTCCGCGGCGAGTTGTAGCGTGGCGTTTGCAACGGCCGGGAGAGCGAGGCTCCTGCCGAACCGCAGCCGTCCATAGCGCAGAGAAGTCGTTTTTCGGAATGTTCACGGTGCGGCTTGGCAGGAGCCTTGGCCCACTGGTTGCACGATTTGGGGTTTTACTCATGGCGACGTTCGAAGGCAAAACGGTTCTCGTCACCGGCGGCGGCAGCGGCATGGGGTTGGCCACCGCGCGGATGTTCCTTGAGCAAGGAGCGAACGTTGCTATTACCGGGCGGAATAAGGCGAAGCTGGACGAAGCCGCCAAACACCTGGGAACTGATCGCCTCTTCACCTTCGTCGCCGATGTCGCCGAGCCGGAGCAAGCAAAAGCGGTTGTCGAAGCGACTGTGGCGAAGTTTGGCCGAATCGACATTCTGATCAACAACGCGGGGACGAACCTGAAGGAACGCACGTTCCGTGAATTGACGCCGGAGCGTTGGCAGCAAGTCATCCGCACGAACCTCGACGGCGCCTTCTACTGCATCCACTACGCCATCCCCGCGATGCTGGAACGCAAGGAAGGACTGATCATCAACATCAACAGCGTGGCCGGTTTGCGAGCATCCCCCTTGGGCGGCGTGGCCTATGCTGCGTCGAAGTTCGGTATGCGGGCGCTCGGCATCGGATTGCATGCGGAAGAAATGGCGAGCGGCATCCGCGTGACCAACATTTACCCGGGCGAAGTCGACACGCCGATCCTTGAATTTCGCCCCACCCCCGTCAGCGAGGATCACCGCGCTCGCATTCTGAAGCCGGAAGATATCGCTCGCACCGTGGTGTTCGTCGCCAGCCAACCGCCGCACGTGTCGATTCCGGAAGTGACCGTCAAGCCCACGAGCCAGGCGTTCGTGTAATCAAGGACCGGACGGATGATCGATGAGCCCGACTTTGCATTCCCTTCGCAGCAGACTTCGCTTCTGCTGAGCGATCCGCGTCATCCGTTCCATCTCGAGCACATGGCGATGGCGATGGACGAGGCGAAGGCCGCGCTCATTGAAGATGAAGTTCCGATCGGTTGCGTCATCGTCTCCTTGCAACGAGGCGTCATTGCTCGCGCTCACAATCAACGCGAAACGCTGAAAGATCCGACGGCACATGCCGAGATGATCGCGATCACTCAGGCCGCGCAGGCCTTGGGAGACTGGCGATTGGAAAACTGCGTGCTCTATGTCACGCTGGAACCATGCGCGATGTGCGCGGGTGGCATCATCCTGGCTCGCATACCGATGGTGGTCTACGGCGCCGTGGATCCGAAGGCGGGCGCCTGTCAATCCCTTTACCGCATCCTTTCCGATGATCGGCTCAATCACCGCTGCCAGGTCGTCCCGAGCGTAATGGGTGAGGAGTGCGGGCGCATGCTCACCGAGTTTTTTCAGGCGAAGCGCCGCCTCGGCAAGAAGTGACCTGGTCTTGAGCGATTTTCGCCTACCGTCAAGAAATCGGACGGCGGGCACCCTGCTTTTTCTGCACGGTTTGCCAAATCTAGCGATTGAATCTGCGGGCTGAACCAAGATTGCGGGATACGGCGACTGCTGTCCACACCTGGCCCGCGTGCATGATGGTAGACTGCAGATGGAGATATTCGCGCCTTGCCGAGCAACGCCATGCGGAAGCTGACTCTGACGTGGGTGACGTGTCTAACGATTGCGGCGACGGCACAGGCGCAGCCGGACTACCGCGTCCTGACGCGTCCGACCGTGCCGCAACGCGACGCGCTGGAGCGGATGAATCTTGAAGTCGCTTGGCGTGCCCGCGTCAAGTTGGACGGCAATCGGGACAGCCTCGCTCATCTGCAACTCTTGCCTCACCCAGATACGGGAATCCTCCAGGTCGCAGTGCAGACAGCGGCTGGGTCGCTGATCCTTTTCGACGGCGAAAGCGGCGATGTGCAGTGGCGAGCCCAGATCGGTCCGCCTTACTGGTCAAGTCAGCCGGTGGCTCACAATGCGTATTCGATCTACGCGACCCGTCGCGACATGCTTTACATCTTGGAACGCAACACGGGGAGACATCGCGTCTATCATTTCCACCCCGATTCCAAGGAGAAAGCTGTCGGCTACAAGCTTGATTTCGTCCCGTCCACCGGTCTCACGGCGGACGATGAACGGCTGTATGTGCCGATGGGGAACCGCATCCTCACGTATCAAATACCCCAGTACGAACTGCTGGCCAAGAAAGCCGCCCGCAAACCGGAAGACATCGAAACCTTCGGAGCACTCCATGATTCGCCGCAGCCGGAGCTTCGTTGGTCGGCGTTGGAAGTGAAGGTGCAGTACGATCAACCACCGCTCGTGTCGACAGGCCAGATCGGCATGGTTTCTTCCGATGGTCGACTGCTCTCGTTCAACAAGTACGAGAACATTTTGCGGTATGAATTCCATACCAATGGCGGGATAACGGCTCCGGCCGGCCAATACAAAAACATTGCCTATCTCGGCTCGCTTGATTCGGTCGTGTATGCCGTCGATATGAATACGGAACGCATCCTCTGGCGTTTCCTCGCCGGTCAGCAAGTGGATCGACAGCCCTTCGCCACGGACAACGATATCTTCGTCAAGGCGAAGCGGGGGCTCACCCGGCTCGAACGAAGCAGCGGCAAGGTCTACTGGGCGAATCCCGACGGATCGAACTTCCTTGCAACGAACAGCAAGTACGTCTACGCGACCGATCGCCAAGGCAAGCTGCTGGTGCTCGACGGCTGGCGCGGGGCCACGCTCGCGAAGCTCGATATGCGGGATTGGATTTTGCTCGTTCCGAACGAATGGACGGATCGCATTTACCTCGCCGCTCACGACGGTCAAGTTCTTTGTCTGCGTTGCCGTGATTACCAGCGTCCGCTCGTCATCAAAACCGTCGTGACCCCCAAGAAGAAGGACGAGCCCCAGATCGAGGAAGAAAAGAAGGAGCCGGAAAAGAAAGAGGACGAAAAAAAGGAAGAAAAGAAAGAAGCGGCCCACGCGGCGCCGCAACAGCGATGGAATGCACCGATGTTCTGCGAATTTCATGCAATAAGCAATCGAGGGCGTATCGCCATTGAAGGTGCATCACCAGTAGTTGACGCCGTCATCCGCAGGCGAAGCGATGGGGCGGATTGCACCACGCCGTGCTCGCCGATCGGGTGACCTGTTCCCGCGGCTTCAAGCGAACCCTCGAACGCGCTGCCGAACCTGGTTGCTTCGTTGCGCATCCTTGTCCGAGTCGGGCGCGATTCGGTATGTTGAACCCATCGACTTAAGATGCCCGTTGCGGAAAGGACTCTTGTCCCATGAATGCCGAATTCAAACGCCGAACCAGTGAATTTACTGAGCGTTTGGCCCAGCTCCGAGACTCTCTTTGACTTGGCCGGGAAACGGGCTGAGCGGCAGAAGCTGACCGATCAGATGGGCGCCGCCGCCTTTTGGGACAACCCTGAAAAAGCTCAGCAGATCATCCAGCAAGTGAAGCCGCTCAATGGCGTCCTCACTCCCTACGACGAACTCGAAAAAGCCGCCGGCGACATGCAGGCCCTGATCGAGCTTGGCGATGAAGATCCGTCGCTCGAAAGCGAACTTCAGAGCGAACTCGAAAAGAACGAGAAGAAGCTCACCGAGTTCGAATCGCGCGCCGTCCTCAGCAGCCCCCACGACGCGGCTGACGCCTTCCTCAAAATCCAAGCGGGCGGCGGCGGCACGGAAGCGTGCGACTGGGCGCAGATTCTTATGCGCATGTATACACGCTGGGCGGAGCGAAACGGCTTCAAAGTCGAACTGATCGATGAGCTTCGCAACGAAGAAGCCGGCATCCGCAACGCCGTGCTCCGCGTCAACGGCGATTACGCCTACGGCATGCTGCAAAGCGAGACCGGCGTGCATCGCCTCGTCCGTATCTCGCCGTTCGATTCCAATGCTCGCCGGCATACGTCGTTCGCCGCCGTCGATGTGACGCCGAATATCGAAGGCACGATCAACATCGACATCAAGCCGGAAGACCTTCGGCGCGACACGTTCCGCAGCGGCGGTCCGGGCGGGCAACATCAGAACAAAACCGAATCGGGAGTCCGCTACACGCACCTTCCGACCGGCGTGGCTGCGGAAAGCCGTACCGAGCGAAGCCAGCACAAGAACGATGCGAACGCGATGGCGATGCTGAAGGCAAAACTCTACACGATCGAAGAGCAAAAGCGGAAAGCCGCCGTCGAAAAGCAGTACGACGAAAAGGGCGAAGTGGCCTGGGGCTACCAAATCCGCAACTACGTCATGCAGCCCTACACGCTCGTGAAAGACGTCCGCACCGACACGCAGACCGCTCAGATCGACAAGGTGCTGGACGGCGAACTCAGCGAATTCATCGAAGCCTTCCTTCGGCAGAAAGCGCAGAAGGAAAACAAAAAGAAGGCATAACGCTTTCACTCTCGCACCCGCCCAACACGCAGCGCCGACATTGCCGCGATCGCCGGCGGGGGGAGAGGGGATGTGATTTCACATGGCTGTGACGTTGCAGATCGCCGATGCGGATGCGATGACCGAACTGGGCCGTGCGATCGCGTCGCAACTGTTTCCCGGCGCTGTCCTCGCGTTGAATGGCCCGATGGGCGCCGGCAAGACATTTCTCACGCGTGCCATCGCGGAGGCGCTGCATGTTGCGGAACCAAGTGCGGTCAACAGTCCGACATTCGTGCTGATTCAGGAATACGACGCGGATCTGCCGATCTATCACTTCGATGCGTACCGCCTGAACACGGAAGCCGAATTTCGGGACCTCGGCGTGCATGAGTATTTCGCGGCCGGCGGCGTCTGCATCGTGGAATGGGCCGACAAGTTTCCGCAAGCGCTGCCGGCCGAGCGATTGGAAATCCGCATCGAACCCACATCAGCCGATAGCCGCACCGTCACGCTGGAAGCATTCGGCGACGGATGCCAGAGCGTCGTTGAAGCCGTCACTTCGCGTTTTTGAATTTGAACGCGGGCTGGCCGGTGATGTCGGTGCTCACGAACGAAGGACACCAGTAACGCTCGACGTGTTCGACGACGAGGTCGGTTCCCCGGAAGTGCGTCACCTTCGGTTCTTTTTCCGGGTTGTACATCGTGTCCGTCATATCCCGCATGAGGGCGACGTTTTTGCCGACGTTCGTCATCTGCCGAATCGCGAACGGACGACCGAGCACGCACATGTTGAGATGCACGCCGCAGAGGATGACGTTGTCGATCTTGCGGGCGGCAAGCAGATTCCATGTCTCCTGGCCGTTGTCCGTGATCGCGTCGCCGGGGGCGATGTCGATGGCGGCGATCTGGCGTTTCCAGGCTTCCCGAATCGTGCATTTCACTGCACAGTCGCAGCCCATGTCCGAATCGTCGATCGGCAGCTTCGGCTCGCGCTTGGCGTCGGGCCAGCACCAGGCCGTGCCCCAGCGCTCGGAAGTCGCTAGGGGGACCGGCGGCTTCGAAAATGGCGCCGACTGGGCGAGTTTGCGGCCCGGTGTGCCGTCGTAGAAACCGACGCAGGTGCTCGGGGCGTGGATGATGAACATGCCGTTCTTGCGAGCCGCTTTCACCATCTCGTTGAACGGCCCTGACATTTCGACGACGCGGCCGGCGGCCGACTTGCACCAGTGATCGTCCCACATATCGCAGATGACGAGAGCGGTCTTCGTAGCGTGCCAGTGTGCTTCCTTTTCGGAAACCTCGAATTTGCCTTCGGCATTTTTGACGCGGCTGCGCAGGTTCAGTTTCAAGGCAACTCGCTCCTCGGCGAGGGCAGGTAAGGTCAGGGCGAACACGGCGAACAGGGCAGCGATCCAACGCATGATTTTCCTCGGCGCATTTAGCGGCGTCTGGTTGGGGAGACGATCAGGTGGTCATCATGGCTGCTCGGCATGGTTCCCGCAAGCGCCAGGACTTGGAGCCGGGCGGAAATCTTCGTAATCCGAATCGTGTCCTGATTCGTCTAAGTTGCAGGTCACTCCACCTCGAGGGAATCTCATGCGGCTTTCAGCCCCTGCTCGCGGCAGCGGCCCTTTTCGGTCTCGCTTCGCAGAGCCAAGCGGCCTGCTGTTATTTTTCCGCGAAAAACGCGGACATTCTGCAGCCAGCTCAAAAGGTCTTCCTGAGCTACGATCCGCAGGAAAAGGTCGAAACGTTCACCGTCCAACCCAAGTTCGAGGGGAACGCGCTCGATTTCGGCATGGTGATCCCCACCCCGACGCAGCCGAAACTGCACGAAATGCCGCGCGATTTCTTCAAACACCTCGCAGTCTACACGATCCTAAAGAAGCGTGAGTTTCCGCATTCCAAGCTGTTGCCGCAACCTCGCGAAGAGATGCAGAATCGCTTCTTCGCTCGCGACGCCAAGGCGGGACGAGAACAGGCCGCAGGCGAAGCGAAATCGGAAATGAAACCCGCCGTACGGGTGCTTGAAGCCGGCCTCGTTGGTTCGCTGGATTACAAGATCATCGAAGCGGATCGGGCCGATGCGTTGTTTTCGTGGTTGAAGGACCACAAGTACAGCTACTCGGGCGACGAAGCGACGCTCAACTTCTACGTGCAGAAGAAATGGCTGTTCACGGTGATGAAGATCGACACGATGCAAATGAAGCGCAACAAGGACGGCACCTTCGCCGGTGAAGTGACGCCGACCCGCTTCCAGTTCGCTTCGGAGAAATTCATCTACCCGCTGAAGATCACGCAGATCTCGGTGAAGGACAAAACGGAAGCCCTCTTCTATGTCCAAGCTCCCTTCAAGTGCGACCTTGAAGGCGACTTCAGCTATCAGATGACGTGGATCCCCATGCTCCAGGCCGGCAGTGGCTGCATGCCGAGTGGTCTCCCTGGGGGTGGCGGGCAATGGCTGAAGGACTTCGCCCCGCAGCAGCAGAACCTCATTGCTCGCGCTCAGGGCCTTGGCTTCCAGTTCGTCGCTGGCCAACGTCCGAATCCCGGTAAGGGCGGCCGCGTTCCTTCGACGATGGAATGGGCCCGCAAGCTCACCAAGACCGATGTGCAGATATTCCGCGGCGAAGGCGGCTACAGTGAGAAGGTGCCCGATCCGGACGAAGGCTTCACCCAGGCCGACGTCAACGCCCCGGCCCGTCGTGACGCGATCTTCAAGGTGATCCAGGCTCGCCTCAACAAGGCTCGCCAGGAACGGCCGCTCGGATACCTCGTTCGCGAGGCGCCGAAGGAAGATGTCGCCGCGCTGGCCCAACTCGCGGGACATATGCAGGACGGCAAGTTCGTCACGAAGTTCCGCAAGATCTTCCTGAAGGACGAGATGAACGAGGATCTCGTGATCATCCCCGCTCGCTACAACGATGCGGAGGACAAGTCGGAATACGAGGAAATACTCCCCGTCTCGCCTCCGTGATCTTCGGTCGAATCGGGTCAACGAGAAATCCTGGTCCGCTTGGATCAGGATTTTTTATTGCGACGAATTGATGCGTGTTAATTCAATTTCGGTCACGACCAATCAATGCGGTTGATGCCTTCCTCGAGCTGTTTCTTGACTACGTTGCTCGTTTCCCTCTTCATCCAGCTTCGCATCACTTCGATGTCTTCCGGCTTCGCGGTCTGAGCCAAAAGCCATGCGAGCCGCGCACGAGTTTCCACATCCGCTTTGCGATTCGCGGCGAGTACCAATTCGCGAAGTTTCGCCTTGGCGGGTTCCGACATCGGCGGTCGACACAACGTTCCGCCTCCTGCGCCCGCCAGACTCAGATGATCGAAGGCTTTTTGCGTTTCGCCTGCCTTCAGCAGGCGTGGCTTCCGCGATCCGTTGAGGGGTTTCGATGTTCGCGTCCTTATGCACAGAGAGGGCGGGGCCGAAATGGAATCGAAGTGGAACCACAGAACCCCCGCAACCTCCTTCCAAATACATCTTTCGGGTCGGACCGATTTTGCGCATCCGTAAGCCGAATGGAACGTCCTCGCCATGATAACATCTCGAAGTTACATGCCTTTGCGCTTGCGAAAGCGACTCCGATGGTCTACTGTGAGGTTCCCCCCTACCCGTGGACGGCGACGTTCGCGGCGTGTCCTGTTGGTCGTCTTCGCCCTTTGAGACTCACGTATGCTCTCCACTCGCTCGCTCCGCGCGGCGATCGCATGCTGCATCGTGGCATCGTCGGCTCTTCCTGGTCGCGCCGACGAAGATATTCGCTTCCGCCGGCATTTGGTCCCCCTGCTCGCCCGCTTGGGATGCAATGCGGGCAATTGCCATGGCGCGGTGCAGGGGCAGAATGGCTTTCGCCTCTCCCTTTTCGGAGTCGATCCGGAACTCGATCGACAGAACTTGCTTCGCGAGTTCGGCGGAAGACGTCTCGATTTCAGTGACCCGGACAACAGCCTGTTCCTCCTGAAAGCCGTCGGTCGCGTGCCTCATGAAGGAGGCGTCCGGCTTTCCGCTTCGTCCGACGAATACCGCCTCTTGAGAAACTGGATCGCGGCCGGTGCTCCGCTCGATCCGGCCGAGCCTTCCAAGTTGACGAAGCTCGAGGGGCTGCCGAAGCAGCAGACGCTGAAGGCGGGAGAGAAAGCGGCGCTCAAGCTGCAAGCCACTTTTTCCGATGGCCGAACCGAAGACGTCACGCGTTTCGCCACCTTCGAGTCCAACGACCGCGAAGCCGCCATCGTGGACGAGAATGGCGTCATCGAAGCGAAAAGCGTCGGGTCGGCGGCGATCGTCGCTCGCTTCGGCGCGGAGCCGGCAGTTTCCCTCGTCGTCGTGCCTCGGCAGGGTGCGGAGCCGTTTCCGCAACTCGCCGCGACGCATTTCGTGGACAAGCACGTCGTCGAACAACTGCGCAAGCTTAACATCCATCCTTCCGAGGTCTGCGACGACCTGACCTTCCTCCGTCGCGCCTATCTCGACGTCGCCGCATCGCTTCCTTCGCCGGAGGAAGTGCGGGCCTATGTGAGCGACAAGTCGGCTGACAAGCGAACCAAGCTCATCGAACGATTGCTCGCTCATCCCGGTTACTCCGCGCTGTGGGCCACGCGGTTCAGCGACATCCTCAAGGCGAGCGGATACGACGGCAATTTCGCGTTCATCGAACCGGCGGAAAATCGCCGTTTCTACGAATGGGTGCGTGCTCGGCTCTCGGAGAACACGCCTTACGATCAGTTCGTCGAACGCATCCTGCTCGCGACCAGCCGCGAAGGCCGCAGCCAGGAGGCTTGGCTCGACGAAGTGCAGGCGATGGCGGAGGAAAACTCGGAAGCGGGCTCCGACATGAAAACCTACGCCCAGCGCAAGACGCTCGATCTGTATTGGCAACGCAAGGAAGCGACCGGGATCAAGGGCACGCTGCAGGTGGCTCACGCGTTTCTCGGCCTGCGCCTCGAATGCGCCCAGTGCCATCGCCATCCCCATGACGTGTGGCTGCAGGATGATCTGCTCAGCTTCGCCAACTACTTCATGCGGCTTCGCGGATCGGCGTACCCCGATTCGAAATCGCTGCCCACGAAATACGCCGCCATGATGAAGTCGGGACCCGAAGAAGCGAAGAAACTGCGGGCCGAAGCGAAGAAGCTGACCGACAAAATGAAGAACAAAGGCATCTCGGCCGAGGAAATGGAGTTTTGCAAGACGGAATCGAAGAAATTCGAGATGCGTGCGAGGGCATTGGAAAACGGCCCGAAACGGTTCGGAACGGAAATCGCCATCAGCGAAAAGATGAACGCGACCGCCTCCGTCTCCAGCCCGCTTGGCACGCAGAAATCCGACAAGTATCGTCTGCTCGGCGAGAAAGACTCGGCCCCCGTCGCCAAGGGTGAGGATCCGCGCAAGACCGTCATGGATTGGATGCGCCGGCCCGACAATCCGTTCTTCGCCAAGGCGATCGTCAATCGCGTGTGGGCCCACTATTTCGGCCGCGGCATCATCGATCCGCCGGATCATCTTTCGCCGCTCAACCCGCCGTCGCATCCCGAACTGCTTCAAGAATTGACGGCGAAGTTCATCGAAAACAAATACGACCTCAAGTGGCTGCATCGGACGATCCTGACGAGCCGAACGTATCAGACGAGTTCGACGCCGAACGCGACGAATCGCAGCGATCGCCGCCACTTTGCGGCGTTCTACGTTCGCCGGCATTCGGCGGAGGTACTGGTGGATGCGATTAATCACGCGACTGGAGTGATGGAGGTATTCCCTGCGAAGCTCTACCTTCCGCCGAACGCCAAGGCGATTGAAGTGGCCGGGACGGTGAAGATCGAGGACGAGACGGCCGCGGTCGCATTTGCGTTTCAGACATTCGGCAGGCCATTGCGAAACGCGCAAGTCCAATGCGATTGCGAACGCGACCCGGCGGCCACCGTCGTACAGACGCTCTACCTGTCGAATCATCCGAAGGTGCGAGAGAAAATCGCGAACCCAAAGGGACGCGTCGCTCAGATCCTTGAGAAGATCGCTGGCGACGATCAGCGGATCGATGAGCTATACCTCTGGACGCTCAGCCGTTTGCCCACGGAGGACGAAAAGCGGACCTGCTTGGCGTACCTCAAGGAAAGCCCCACGCCGCGTCGCGGACTGGAAGATGTGCTCTGGAGTTTGATCAATACGCGAGAGTTTTTGCTGAATCACTAAAGCCTGCGGATCGCGTTCGTGCGGTCGCGTGAGGTTTTTCTCAGGGGGGTAGATGATGTTGCCGTGCCGTCAATTTCTGAACATCGGCCGACGCGATTTTTTCTTCGTCGGCGGGGCCGGCCTCTTTGGGCTCACGCTCCCGCAGTTGCTGCAAGCCCATGCGAATGCGGCGCGGGCTTCCGCGAAGCAGATGATCGTCGTTTGGCTCGGCGGCGGACCGCCGCATCAGGACATGTTCGACATGAAGCCCGACGCTCCCGCCGAAATTCGCGGCGAGTTTCGGCCCATCCGCAGCAACGTCCCCGGCATCGATGTCTGCGAACTTATGCCGCGGCTTTCGCAACTCGCCGACAAATACACGATCCTTCGCTCCGTCGGTATCGGCAACGAACGCTGGGAACACGGCGGCGGCCAGTACTGGCTGACCGGCAACCCGCGACGCACCGGAGTCACCGCCGCGTGGCCGATGTACGGAAATGTGGTTTCCAAACTGCGGCCGCAACAACGCGAAGTGCCCCCTTTCGTCGCGTTCGGCGATATCGACAACCACGCCTACGGCCTCAAGGTCAACTACTTTGGCCCCGCTTACGATCCGATCGTCCTGAGGATGGACGACAGCCGCGACGAAACGCGCGACATGTTGCTGCCTCCCGCCGGCCTTGATCTGAGCGCCTTCGAGCGGCGCGAAGCGTTGCGCCAATCGCTGGACCGCCAGTTGCGCAATTTGGATTCCGCCGACCCGGTTGCATCCGGCCTGGATCGCTTCCAGCAGACAAGTTTCGATCTGCTGCGCTCGCCGAAGCTACGCGACGCCCTGGATCTCACGAAGGAGCCGATCCGCAATCTGGAACGCTATGGCCGACATTCGCATGGCCGCAAAGTGCTCGCGGCACGCAGGCTCGTCGAAGCCGGAGTGCCGTTCGTCTACACGCACTTCGAATCGAACTGGGACCACCATGGCCAAAACTTCAACGCGTGCCGCAGCAAGCTGCCGAACGTGGACAAAACGGTCGCGTCGCTGATCGAAGATTTGGACGTGCGCGGGTTGCTCGATTCGACGATCGTGCTCTTGCTCGGCGAAATGGGACGCACGCCGAAGATCAACAAAGACGCGGGGCGCGATCACTGGGGTACGACGCAATCCGTCCTCGCGGCCGGCGGCGGCTTCAAAGGCGGAACCATCGTCGGCGCCACCGACCGCCACGCGGCCTACGTCGTCGATCGCTACTACAAGGTCGAAAGCTTCGGCCGAACGCTCTATCACTTGCTCGGCATCGACCCGGATCAAACCGTCTACACCCTCGATGGACGGCCGATGCGTCTCATCGCCGAAGCCGCCCCGTTGATCCAAGAAGCGATTGCGTGAGGACGATATGACGTGTGCAAGCCTCGAAGCGAGCGCGCCGCTCGCTTCGGGGTTCGTCTCGCTTTTTCACTTCGCGGGTTCGAATCGCTCAAGTTCCATAACTCCCCTGTTGGTCCCTGCGGTCACTTCCTGTTTCACGATGCCTACTTTTGGGACGAACCAGTAGCGGGCGGACATCCGTTGCGGCCCGATCTGGAAGTCGTCGCAGCTGCAAAGAACGGCGGCGACGCCCTCGGGGTAGGCTGGAACTGTTACCTTGTCGCCTTGCGATGCGAATCGACCTTTGAGGGTGATGTTCTCCGAAACGCTGTCGATGGGCCACGATTCGTCTGCCATAGGCGGGAGCTTCAGGATTCTGAGCGGCGGCTGAATTTCCTTCCCCGCCGCGCTCACTCGATAGATGCCATCCTCGGCCACCAACATATGTTCGTGCAGCGTCTTGTCGCCGGAGGTGATCTTCAGGCGAAACGCCTCGATTAATTCGAATCGGAAATCGTCTTGCGTTTTTACCTTTCGCTTGATCGTTTCCTGTCGTTCGACTTCGACTGTGACCCTTTCCTTGCCGTTCTTGTAAATCCACCGATTTCCGACTTTGAGAGGCAAATAATCGGACTGGAATAGCTGCCCTTTCTTGTCTTGTGCCGGGGCAACTGCGAAAACGAGGAGCGGTAAGACAGCGAGCATCGACCAGCGCAGCATGATGCGACATCCTGATGAGAACCGCCCGCCTGCGGAAGCGCCGCGAAAGCGATTGCGGAATGTGGAAATTATCGGAATCGAGACGGTTTTGCAAATGGGCGGACTGATGCGATGCGGATAAGACATTCGACAACACCGCGAGGAAACATCCATGGGCCTGCTCGCCGACTGGCAGATCAAGAAACTTGTCAAGATCGAACCCTTCGCCGAAGAGTCGCACCGGCCGGGCGTCATCTCCTTCGGCGTCTCCAGCTACGGCTACGACGTGCGCGTCGGCCGAAAATTCAAGATCTTCACCAACGTCTACGGCGCGGTCATCGATCCGAAGAAATTCGATCCCTCCGCATTCGTGGACATCGAGGCGGATCATTGCGTGATTCCGCCGAACAGCTTTGCTTTGGCTGAGACGGTGGAATACTTCGAAATCCCGCGCGACGTACTCGCAACGTGTCTAGGAAAATCAACTTATGCTCGCTGCGGCATCATCGTCAATGTGACGCCATTGGAACCTGAATGGCGCGGCAAGATCACGATCGAGATCAGCAACACGACGCCGCTCCCCGCGAAGATCTACGCCAACGAAGGCATCGCCCAGATCCTCTTCTTCAAGGCGGACGAAGTCTGCGAAAAGAGCTACGCGGACAAGAGGGGGAAGTATCAGGACCAAGGCGGGCTGACTTTGCCGTTCGTCGTCGGGCAAAATCAGCCGAAGTAACTCGTTTAGCCGCCGATCTCGGAGCGGCGCGGACGTGATGCGACGTTTCGCCGAGTCTATTTCTGGAAACATGCACACGCCGCTCCGAGAGCGGCTCCAAACATGACCGATCTAAGCGTTACTCTTGGCCGACTGAAACTCGCGAACCCGATCCTGGTCGCGTCGGGTACGTTCGGGTACGCGCGGGAGATGGAAGGGCTAGTCGATTTCTCGAAGCTCGGCGGAATTGTTCCGAAGACGGTGACGCAGGCTCCTCGTGTTGGAAATGCGCCCCCTCGCACGGTGGAAACCGCAGCTGGAATGCTGAATGCGATCGGCCTCGACAACGATGGACTCGATCATTTCCTCGAACATCATCTCCCCTACCTGCGAACGCTGCCGACAGCGATCATCGGCAATATCGCGGGGAAGACGGAGGCTGAGTTCTTTGCGATGGCGGAGAAGGTCGGCGGATCCACCGGCCTCGCTGCGCTGGAATTGAATCTTTCGTGTCCCAATGTTTCCGGCGGCGTCGATTTCGCGATCGACCCGGCCGTGACGCGTCGCGTGGTTGCCGGAGTGCGAGCGGTGTGTCCGCTGCCGCTGCTTGCGAAATTGACGCCGAACGTGACCGATATCGTCCCCATCGCTCAGGCAGCAGCCGACGGCGGCGCGGATGCCGTATCGCTCGTCAACACGTTCGTCGGCATGGCGATCGACTGGAAACGCCGCAAACCGATCCTCGGAAACGTGACCGGCGGCCTCAGCGGCCCTGCGATCAAACCGCTCGCCCTGCGGGCCGTCTGGCGCGTGTCGCGAAACGTCAAGATTCCGATCGTAGGTATCGGAGGAATCTCCAACCTTGACGACGTGATGGAATTTCTGCTCGCTGGCGCGTCTGCCGTGCAAGTCGGAACCGCCAACTTCTTCAATCCATCGATATCAGGCAAGTTGGTTGATCAACTTCCCAATGCGTTGCAGCACCTTGGCGCGACCCGCGTCGCGGACGTTGTCGGCACTCTTTCCAGCTAAATTCGCCTAATCGTCGCTATCCCCAGGCAAAGTTTGGGCCGATTCGTCGTCGTGTTGATCTGCGGAAAGCAAGCCGCGTTTGCGGAACGCCTCGAAAAGCTTGAGATGTTGCGGGATGTCAAGGGTCTCAGCTCGGCCGCTGCCTTCCATGCCGAGTTCGGCGACGAGTTCATCGATCTCCGCCTTTTCATGCCCGCGGCCCGCGGCGGCGAGCAACGCTCCGCGCAGATTCTTGCGACGATGGGCGTAAAGGTCGCGGAGAAAGATGCGGAACATGAGCGGGTCGCTCACCATCGCGCGTTTTGCAGCGTTGGGCCGAATGCGGACGATCGCGGAATCCACTTTCGGCTTGGGCCAGAAGACTGTCGGGGAGAGTCGGCGAAGGATCTCCACGTCGGCGAGACTTTGCACCAGCACGGCAAGCGAACTGTACTCCTTGGTGTTTGGTTTTGAGATCAGGCGTTCGGCAATCTCCCACTGCACCGTGACGACCATTCGCTCAAAAGCGAAGTCGGACATCAGGAAATTGGAAATCACCGGCGTCGCGACGGCGTAAGGAAGATTCGCAACCAGCTTCAAGTTCTTCGGCTGCACGTTCGCGAGTGAGACTCGGAGCTGATTGGTGACGACGGGGTTGAGCAAATTCTTGTTCTTCAGCACGTCGCCGAAGACGAGGGTGATGTTGGGGCGACGACCGAGGCCTCGCTGATTCACTTCGTGGAAGTGGTGATCGATTTCGACGGATACGACATGCTTGGCCGACTCGCTCATTTTGGCGGTTAAGCTGCCGGTGCCGGTGCCGATCTCGAGGCACAGGTCGTCCTGCGTGACTTCGCCTTCGCGGACGATGAACTCGAGAAGATTCAAATCGATGAGGAAGTTCTGCCCAAGTTTGTTCTTGGGATGCAGCCCGTGTTCCTGGAACAACGTACGCAGGAAGGACTGAGTTTGGCGTGGTGAGGGCAATTCGGCTTGGGACATGAGGATTGTTTTAACCACGTAAGGCACAGAGAGCACAGACAACCGCAAAAGATTTCGACATCGAGGAAGAACGTTGCTCTCTACGTTGACTTCGGTTGGAATCGTTCTAGCCAACTTGTGGCGGCGGATTGCCACTGCTTCTGGATGTATTTGGCGAAAATATCGACTTCGAGATTCACGGTCGACCCTACGGCTTTGATGCCGAGCGTCGTTGCGTCCATCGTATGCGGGATGAGGGCGACGCTGAATTCGGCAGCGGTCACATCCACCAACGTAAGGCTCACGCCGTCGACGGCGATCGAGCCTTTGGGGACCATACATGTCATGAGTTCCGCGGCGCAGGCAAATTGGACCACTTCCCAATCGCCTTGGCGTTCGCGGTTGGAAATTCGGCCCACGGCGTCGACGTGGCCTTGCACGATGTGGCCGCCGAGGCGGTCGCCAATTTTCAAAGCACGCTCAAGGTTGACTCGGTCCCCTGGTTTCGCCTCTCCGAGGTTTGTGCGTTTCAGTGTTTCGGGACCAGCCTCGAAATCGAACTTCGTCCCGTGAATCGCGATTGCCGTAAGGCAGACGCCATTGACGGCAACGCTGGCCCCAAGCGGCAATGCATCGGCAATGAGCGGGCTTTCGATGGTCAGCCGTCGCCCCTCTCCGTCGTCTTTGGCCGCGACGACGTTCCCCATGGTTTCGACAAGGCCGGTGAACATGCTGCGTTCCGAAGTCGACCAGGAATCTTGTGATTCGATTAGGATACGCCCCCTTGCGGCCGCGGACTCGTTGACGACGGAGGCGCGATGTAACGCAGGTACGCCGCTTGGAGAGGGAAGAAGAAAGCATATCCCCAGAAAATGATCATGAGTGCCAAGTCACGTACCATGACGATGACAAGGACGGCGAGCAGAATCTGAATCAGCAAGCCGCCATGTCGCTTCCCGCGGAACTGCTTGCCGAAATGGGGAAATGGAACGATCGAAACCATCAGCAGGGCCACGGCGAGAGCCCCCATGGGCGAAAAGACCTCGACGCCTCGGCGGATCATGGTTCGTAACGCTTCATGGTTGACGTCTGCGTAGAGTTGTACGAAGTTCCCAGGGAAGTCGCCTCGAACGATGGCTAGGGCGGCTATGCATCCAGCGGCGCCAGGGGAGGGAAGCCCCCGGAATCGCTTATGGCTTTCCGGGTCAGGAGTGTTGTCGACGTTGAATCGGGCAAGGCGCAGAATCGTGCAGACCATGTACAAGGTGGCGATGCCCGCAAGCATCTGGTGCAGAAAGGGATTAGGTTCCCAGCCTGGCCCCATTTTGAGAAGCAGAAACGCTGGAGCGACGCCGAAGCTGACCGCGTCGCAAAGACTGTCCAATTCTCCGCCGAACTTTGAGGCGGTCTTCGAAAGGCGAGCCACGTACCCGTCGAGCACATCGAAGACCATGGCAAACATAATGAGCCAACCGGCAGTTGCGAACAGGCGATCTGCTTCGTCGGAGATTCCACCGAGGGGGATCTTGCTTGCCATCGTGATCGAGGCAAAACCGCACACGCCGTTACCTAAAGTGAGGAGCGTCGGAAGTATCGCGATCTTTCTCAACGAAAGGCTCCCAGTTGAAGAATGCAGCGAATCCTAGTATGAGACACGAAATCGTATCCGATGTCACGATCGAAATCGTTCGAACTTGTCGCTCCCTAATCCAGCTGAGGCTGTGAAGGTTAGAACGTAGCGGAAAATTCGGGTGAGCCTACGAAACGGCAGAAAGAGGCCAAGAAGAAAGTTCAAATCTGCGCACATTTTACGGTTATTCACGCTTGGTGTGTTATAATTGGGACGATTTTCCAATCCGACCGTCAAGACAGCTAGAGTCAGAATGCACGGCGTCGGCAGGGTTCCAATGCGTCGCCGAACTGAGGAAGGCATGGATCGAACGCCGTCTGAGTCATCTCGCCCCAACGTCGCGAAAACGCCTGCGACTCCGCAGAAGCGTTCCGGCGAGGATGCGCTTGGAAGCACACGCATTGTCGAGTCGCTAACCCCGGCACGTGGAGCAGTGCATGTCTCGGAAGTCACGAGTGACGGCTCTGAAGAAGCGACTCCAGTGCCCAAAGTTCGGCCCAAGAAAGCTGCGACCGTTCCGGCTCAGCTCGGTGGATTTCGCGTCCTTCGAAAGCTCGGCGAAGGCGCGATGGGAGCCGTTTATCTGGCGAGAGATGAGGAAGCCGAGCGCGACGTCGCGCTGAAAGTTCTTTTCCCTCATATCGCAGCCAATCCCAAGCTTGTCGCCCGTCTCGATCGCGAGGGTCGGGTGATGGGGCAGTTGGATCACCCGAATCTTATCCAAGCGTATGCCATCGGCGAAGACGCAGGCTGGCATTACGTTGCCATGGAGTTCATCGAAGGCAAGAGTCTGCAAAGCTATATCGATGAACTTGGAACGATCCCTGTCGCGGATGCGGTCCATGTCACGCTTGCCTGTCTGCGCGCTTTAGACTACGCCCACAAGTCAGGAATCGTTCACCGCGACATTAAGCCGGACAATGTGCTCATCGATCGCCGCGCGGGCCGAGTGAAGGTGGCCGACCTAGGCATGGTGAAGACCGACGACGAGGAAATGTCGCTGACTCAGACGGGACACGCAGTCGGAACGCCCTGGTACATGCCGCTTGAGCAGGCTCGCAACGCCAAGGAGATTGATGGGCGATCCGATATCTACGCCTTAGGTTGCATGCTCTACTGCATGCTCGTTGGGACTCCTCCATTCACCGGGCGCACCATCGTCGAAGTCATCCAGGCGAAGGAGGCCGGAACGTATCCTCCCGCTCGGCGAACGAACGCAGACGTTTCCGAAAAGCTCGATCTGATCATCCTGAAGATGACGGCGAAACAGCCCAAACATCGTTATCAATCTTGCGCAGAAGTGCTCAATGATTTGATCGTATTGGACATCGCTTCGCCTTCGCTCTCGTTTCTCAAGAAGTCCAAGACCCCCACGGGCGACAAGCCAGGCGAAGGAGAACCAGTTGACGGCAAAGCGACGGTTCGCGTGTCGTCGCCGACGTCGGATACCGATGTTCATGGGATCGATCCGGATGTGTGGTTTCTGCGGGTAAAGATGGATGGAGCGGACAAAGCTCACAAGCTGACGACAGCGCAACTGACCAAGATGATTCAGGAAGGAACCGTAACGCCTGGCGCCAAAATCAGCCATTTTCCGACCCAGGGCTTTCGCGCCGTGGCGACCTTCAAGGAATTCGCAGACGTCACGGTTCGCCAACGCGGGCCGAAGTCTGTTGCTGCGGACAAGTACCGCGATCTGTACAAAAAGATCGAGGATAAAGAAATCAAGCGGGAAAAAGACGAGGAATCCGAACGCGACCTTGAGGCTCGCAACTACTGGATCGGAATTTTTTGGCGGTCGCTTGCCGCCGTGTTGCTGTTTTTCGCTCTTGCCTATTTCTTCATTTGGCTAGCTCGCGGCATCGTGGGCTGAGATCCAAACGTCGGGCCGACGCTGGGCTACGGCACAACCCACGTTAGCGGTTGACTAGGATCCCGCGCCGACGTGCTTGTGCGACGATGTCTTCCAACGGCCCATTGCGCATCAAATCTCCTACCGGCGTCTTCACCTGCCCTTGGCGAGTTTGACTGATCAAATAGGTCGATGATGATCGGCCGCTGCGTTCGGTCGTCAAGTGCATGGAAAGCACGTCTTCGAAGCGGACACGGTGTTCGTTCGGAGCGAACCAGATGCCGGTCCGAAGATGGAAATCCTCGGGCGTTACTTCGCAAAAATCCGTAAACATCGCCGGCGCCGCAACGACGCCGACGATGACGAAAAACGCAATTCCGGCGACGCCGGTCCACTTGTCGCGGAACACCATCCAAAGAAAGCCTGCCGCAATTCCGGCAAGTGAGCCGAGGAGAACGATTAGTCCGACCCAAGTGGCGAAGGTCCAAATCGCTTTGTCGCCCACCCGCATGACTTCCGTGCAGCCGCACGCGAAAAAAATCAGGAATAGCGCCGCAGAACGAGCGAGGCGCGACATGAGGGAATCCTAATGAATGTTGATGCGGTTGATACTGACGAGGGCGTAACGAAAACGCAATGGAAATTTCGCGATTGCGTTGGAAGCATGCAGGGTGGAATCGGAGCCGAATCGCCCGGGAAGTTGCTTCTCGAATCCTCGCCCCACGAATCCGAGGTCGGATCTTATGGCGGGTCGAAACCACCCGCGTTCCAAGGATTGCACCGGCAAACTCGCCAGGCCCTCGGCACGCCCTCGAATCGGGCCATGCTTTTGCACGGCTTGGATGAAGTACTCGCTGCAGCTCGGCTCGAATTTGCAAACGCTCGGCAGCAGTGGGCTCAGCACGGCTTGATAGAAACGCACGGGCATGATCAGCGCGAACGAGATGATGTGACGTATCCATGTCACTCCGTCTTGGAACATGGCGTCCCCCGGCTGCCGAGCCGCTTCGACACACGACGCACCAAGGCGATCAGGGATTTGCGAATCGTCGGCGTCGCCGGCGGATTGGGCGAGCGCGGGATCATGATGATGTCCAATCCCGGCTGCATCTCCGCCCGGCTTAGCCGAAATGCCTCGCGAAATACTCGGCGAATGCGGTTCCGCACGACCGCCGAACCCCATTTGCGCGACACGGATAGGCCGATGCGCGAATACGGAAGACTATTCGAGTTCGCGAATACGAGCAGCCATGCGTCGCTCACCGAGACGCGCGCGTCGTAGACCGATTGGAAATCCGCAGGACGGCGCAGGTGCTCGTGCTTGCGGAAACGGAAGTCGGGCTGGATCGGTTCCATGAGGGACGGACCAAAGCCCCTTAACAAAGGTTCGCCGATCACTCCCAGGGAGTGCCGGTACGTGGATGTTGCGGGTTGCGAGTACGGAACTGTTCGATGAGATGGCGACTCTCGTCATCGATGTTTTTGGGGACGATGATCTTCAGCACGATGTACTGATCGCCGCCCGCAATCCCTTTCCCGCGAATGCGAAGCCTGCCCCCGCTAGAAGCTCCGGGCGGAATCTTGACTTCAAGCTTCGAGCCATCGAGTGTGGGGGCTTCGATTTTGCCGCCCAGAATCGCCTCGACGACGCTGATCGGCGTTTCGAGAACGACGTCTTTGCCTTCACGTTTGAAGAAGGGGTGCGGCTGAATTTTGATCTTGAGGTGGAGGTCGGCGCCGCCCGGCCCCTGTCCGCCCACACGGAGCGTTTTTCCGTCTTCGACGCCTGCGGGGATCTTCACGTCGATCTGCTTGCCGTTGACGTTCAGGCCCATCGTGCCGCCGTTGGCCGCCAGGAGAAACGGCACTTCGAGTTCCGCTTCCGTCGGCGCTGCATGAGGCTTTCGTCCGCGATTGCCTCCGCGGGAGCGTCGTCCGGCTCCGCCGAGTCCTGAGGGAGCACCGCCGAAGATCTGCTCGAAAAGTTCGTGGGCTTGATCCGGATCCATCTCGACATTGCCGCCGGGAAATCCTCCGCCCATGCCCCCCGGGAAACCGCCCGACCAATGGAATCCTCCGCCCCCTTCGCCGCCCCCGAAGCCGGGTTGCGGTCCCGCGAAGCCGAAGCGATCGTACTGCTCGCGTTTTTTCTTGTCGGAGAGAACGTCGTACGCTTCCTGCACTTCCTTGAAGCGTGTTTCGGCCGTCTTGTCCCCCGGATTGCGATCCGGATGGTATTGCCGGGCAAGTCCGCGATACGCCTTGCGGATGTCGTCATCCGACGCTGACTTGTTCACGCCCAAAACATCATAAAGGTCGCGCGGCATAGAGCTGGATCAACGTAGGAAATTGCAGGTTCGTGTTCATTATATGAGAGGCCCACGGCTTCACACGCGACGCGTCCCGAGTTCAAACCCGTTGCGTCTTCCAGGCGCCGCGGGCGAAGCGGAAGAGGAAGAAGCCGCCGCGGATGAGGAGGTCGGCGAACATCGCGAGCCAAGCCCCCAACAGGCCGAGATCCAGGCCGCGCCATGTGCCGAGCGGGCCGAGGGAAACTTCGGGCTGAATGAAGAAATACGCGAGCGGGATGCGGACGACGAAGAAGCCGATCCACGTAAACAGCACCGGCACCCGTGTATCGCCGGCTCCACGCAATGCGGACGTGAAGACGATCGTCGATGCGAGCGCTGGCATCGCGAAAGCGATGAGCCGCAAGACCGGGACGCCCGTAGTCAGGATCGGCGGATGGCTGGTGAAGACGCGGAACATCCAGGGCGCCAGCACGAAGAAGATCAGGCCCATCATCGTCATCACGCCGCACCCGCAGGCGAAGGCAATCCACCCCGCGCGAGACGCCTGGTCCGGCCGGCCCGCGCCGAGGTTTTGCCCTACCAACGTCATCGCCGCCGTGCCGAATGCGGCTCCGGAGAGGTATCCGAGCGCTTCCCATATGAGCGCGATGCCGTGGGCGCTGCTGGCTTCGTTTCCCAGTTGATTGACAAGCGATAGAAACCAGAATTGGCCGACGACGACCGACAAGCTGTCGAACGCCGCCGGGATGCCGACACGCAGCAGACGTCGCATCAAGTCGAAGCGGGGGCGAAAGCTCGCAAGGCGCAGCTTGAGGCCTTGTCGTCCGAACGCAAGTCGCGTCAAGACGACGATGCAGCCCAACACATGGCTCAGCGCCGTCCCGATGGCGATGCCGACCAGTCCAAGTTGTGGGAACGGACCGAGCCCATAGCAGAACGACCACGCGAGCGGCAGGTTGACGACGGCGACGCCCGCCATCACGAAGAGTCCGGTCCGCGTATCGCCGGCACCGACGAGACATGCGATCCCCGCCGCCTCCACGACCTGAAACGCGAGCATGAAGAAGAGCGGTTGCAGAAACTCGGCCGCGAAGACGGCCGCCGACCCTTGCAATTGCAAGAAGCGAATCAACCAGGCGATGCCGCCGCCGAGTCCGATGATACTTGCGAGGATGCCGAAGCCGACGGCAAGCAGCAGCGATTGATGCGCAGCCGCATTCGCCTCATCGCGAGAACCTGCTCCGACGAAACGGGCGACCAGAGCAGTGCTGCCGACGGTTACCAAAACCATGTAGCTCGAGATGGACCAGGCGAGGTAGTGGGCCGTGGTCTGCGCCGCGAGCACTGCCGCCTGCCGAGCCTCCGCCCGTGTGGAAAGCGCCGCCCGAGCCGCATGGGCGAGAAGCGGATCGCTGCCGATCGGCGCGGTCCACATCTCGACGCGCCCTTGGATCAGGGCCTCCGTTTCTCCAGGCAGATGCCCGCCCAGATAGCGATCCGAAAGATTGACGACGAGATACAGCGCATGCTGCGCCATGACGGGAAGGGCAAGAGCGAGCACAAGGCGAAACGTCGGAACCGGCGCCATGATGCCGCTAGCTTATGGAATGCACGCAGGCGACGCACGTGTTGCAACGTCGCGTCGCCTGCGGCTCCCCGCTAAACGGGATCGTGCATCACTTGCTGCGGAAGGTCATCTTTCCCGCTTTCACGTCGTAGTCGCCGATCACCGTGGAGCCGTCGCGGACGGTGCCTTCCAGGATCGCTCGGCCCAGCGGGTTTTCGACCTCGCGTTGGATCGCTCGCTTGATGGGGCGGGCGCCGTAGCTGGGGTCGTAGCCCACGCGGACCAGATGCACCTTGGCGGCATCCGTCAACTCCAGGTTGATGTTCCGCTCCTCCAATCGGCGGCGCAGTCGGCCCATTTGGATCATCACGATGTCCTTGAGGTGCGTCTCGTCGAGAGCGTGGAAGACGATCATTTCGTCCACGCGGTTGAGGAACTCGGGCCGGAAATGCTTCCGCATTTCTTCGAGCACCGCGTCCTTCATCTCGTCGTAGATCTCGCCGCCGAAGGTTCCCGTGAAATTGAGAATCCGCTGGCTGCCGACGTTCGACGTCATGATGACGATGGTGTTCTTGAAGTCCACGGTGCGGCCCTGTCCGTCGGTCAGTCGGCCATCATCGAGGATCTGTAGGAACACGTTGAACACATCCGGATGAGCCTTTTCGATTTCGTCGAAGAGGACCACCGAATACGGCCGACGGCGCACGGCCTCCGTGAGTTGGCCGCCTTCCTCGAAGCCGACATAGCCCGGCGGAGCGCCAACAAGGCGGGCCACTGTGTGCTTTTCCTGATATTCCGACATGTCGATGCGGATCATGTTCCGATCGTCGTCGAAGAGGAACTCGGCGAGCGCCCGGGCCAGTTCGGTTTTGCCGACGCCGGTGGGGCCGAGGAAGATGAATGAACCGATCGGGCGATTCGGATCTTTCAGGCCCGATCGAGCACGGATGACCGCCTCGGCCACCGCGGTGACGGCTTCTTCTTGGCCGATGACGCGTTTGTGCAGTTCTTCGTCGAGGTGCAGCAGCTTCTGGATTTCGCCTTCGAGCAACTTCTCGACGGGAACGCCGGTCCATCGGCTGATGACTTTGGCGATGTCCTCCTCGGTCACTTCTTCCTTGACCAGACGTTGCCCGCCATCGGCCTGGTTCGTGGCGGCTTCTTCCTCGGCTTTGAGTTTGCGTTCCAGTTCGTTGAGTTTGCCGAACTTCAACTCGGCGACTTTGCCGTAGTCGTAGCGGCGTTCGGCCTGTTCGATTTCGACTTTCGTCTGCTCGATCTGTTCCTTCAGCGAACGCAGATTCTGCACGCCGCCTTTTTCCGCATCCCACTGAGCGCGGAGGGCGTCGGCTTTCTCCTTCACGTCCGCCAGTTCCTTCTCGAGCTTCGCGAGGCGATCGCGAGATGCGGCGTCCGTTTCCTTCTTCAGGGCCTCGCGTTCGATCTGGAGCTGCATCGTCTTGCGGTGCAGTTCGTCCAATTCGGCCGGCATCGAATCGATCTCGGTGCGCAGCTTCGCCGCGGCTTCATCGACGAGGTCGATCGCTTTATCCGGCAAGAAGCGATCGCTGATGTAACGATTCGACATCACCGCCGCCGCGACCAATGCGGCATCCTTGATGCGGACGCCGTGATGCACTTCGTACCGTTCACGCAAGCCGCGAAGGATGGAGATCGTGTCTTCCACCGTCGGTTGATCGACTTGCACCGGCTGGAATCGGCGTTCGAGTGCCGCGTCCTTTTCGATGTGCTTGCGGTATTCGTCGAGCGTGGTAGCGCCGATGCAATGCAGTTCGCCGCGCGCGAGCATCGGCTTCAGCAGGTTGCCCGCGTCCATCGCCCCTTCGGCTTTGCCGGCTCCGACGACGGTGTGCAGTTCGTCGATGAAGAGAACAATGGCGCCCTGCGATTCCTGGACTTCCTTGAGGACCGCTTTCAGACGTTCCTCGAACTCGCCGCGATATTTCGCACCGGCGACAAGGGCCCCCATGTCGAGCGCGACGATCTTCTTATTTTTGAGCCCTTCCGGCACATCGCCGCGAATGATGCGTTGGGCGAGACCTTCGACGATCGCCGTCTTGCCGACGCCGGGTTCGCCGATGAGCACGGGATTGTTCTTGGTGCGGCGCGACAGCACCTGCACGACACGGCGAATCTCTTCGTCGCGGCCGATGACGGGATCGAGCTTCCCCTGCGCCGCCATCTGCGTGAGATCGCGGCCGAACTTTTCGAGCGATTCGTAGGTCGCTTCCGGGTTCGGCGACGTGACCCGCTGATGCCCGCGCACCTGCTGCAGCGCGGCCGAAAGCCGCGCCCGGTTGACGCCGAATTCCTTCAGCAGCTTTCCCGCGGGGCCGTTGTCGTCGCAGAGGGCGAGCAGGAAATGCTCAACGGAGACGTAGTCGTCCTTTAGCTTTTTCGCTTCGTCTTCCGCATGCCCGATGACGCGATTGAGCCGGCCGGACATGCCGACTTGATCGTTGCCGCCGGAAACGCGCGGCAACTTTTCGAGTTCGCGATGCAGCTTGATCTTCAGCGCATCGACCTGCACTTCCGCCTTGCCGAGGATGGACGAAGCGAGGCCTCGCTCCTGATCGAGCAGAGCCATGAGCAGGTGCTCCGCATCCATCTGCTGATGCGAAAGCTTGGCCGCCAACCGCTGAGCGCCTTGCAGCGCTTCGAGCGATTTTTCGGTGAATCGATTTTGGTCCATGAATGCTCCAAGAGAAGCCGGCGTTCGGCGCGGGGAGCGTCAAAGATCGCCAGCGTGAGGTGTGCGGTTTGGGAAATCGCGGATAAACAGAGTGCAAGAAACGTACCATCGCATTTTCGCGTGAAGCTGCGGACGCAACCCTCTCGGAAATGGGCAGTTTTGTCGAACAGCAAAGATCGTGGGGCGGATAGGTAGTGCTGCCGTGTGGGGTCACGAGGTGTGCCCGCCGGTCAAATAGAGCCCGCCTAAACCCAAAACCGCGTGGCGAGCGATTTGATTGCGCATGACCGTAGCTGGACACCCTACTTCGCAGTCGGTCCTATTCGTCCGAGCTTTTCCTTTGCCCACTTGCATGGTGGATTCAGCCGCACATGGTCGCTCAGAAACGCCTTGGCTTTCGTCGGCCCGACGTCATCAAGGCTGCCTTCCGCGATGGCGTACTCGATGAAGTCATATTGCCGGTATCGACCCAACCATTGGGCTAGCGAATCCCCTAGGACGATGGGGTTCAACTCCCCTTCGTGATCAGTCAGCGCGATAGTTCCGTCACGTCGTCCGGAAAGTCCCTCGCACCAAAGTAGCCAATCACCGAACTCGGTGTACCCGATGACGAGTAATCGAGCCTCGTTCCATCCTTCGAGCCAGCAGTCTTCATTCGGACCAACCCATAGCTTTTCTTCACGGGCTGTTGAATCCTCGAGCCATTCGAGGTCAGGGTCGCCGAGCGGTTGAAAACCGATCGAACCTCCGCCGAATTGAGTGCATTCCGGCACGGGTGTCACACGTTCGTGAAAACCACGAACGTCATCCGGCAAGGGGCGACCAAGCCGCTTTTCCGCGGCCGCAATTTCCCTTTTCGACGAACCGCGGCTCTTCGTTGCCAAGCCACGCGAAATGAGAGGCTCAGCGACTTTGGACAGCACTTCATCGATGGACAGCAATCGCCAATTCATGTCGTGCGGCATGTAACGCTCGAATCAATCAGCAGAAAATACGGCAGTCGATGCGCTGACTCTTCAAGCATATCCTTCCTCGCCGTGGACAACAGGCGCGCATATTCGACGTGTGTCCTCTTCTTACCCGGCTTGCACCCATCCCACAGGCGGAGAGTGTACAAGCCGCAATCGCTACAATGACTGGACCAATTTCCGCATCCCACCCGCAGGTTCCGCCATGTTTCGACGTGTGTTTCTTCTCGCGGCGATCGTCGCCGTTCCCCTTGCCGGCTTGACGTTGGCCTTCGCCGACGGGCTTGGCGATCCTTATGCGAAGAAGATCGCGAATGCCAGCGATGATCCGCAGAAGTCGCTCAAGCGGATGCAGATACCCAAGGAACTGAAGGCCGAACTCTTCGCCGCGGAGCCGATGCTCGCGAATCCGGTGGCGTTTTCGATCGATCATCAGGGTCGCTTCTACGTGGCCGAGACGTTTCGCCTGCATAACGGCGTGACCGACAATCGCGGCCACATGAATTGGTTGGACGACGACCTCGCCGCGACCACGGTCGAGGATCGCATCGCGTTCTACAAGAAGTTCAAGGTTTACGACAAATACGGCGGGGCGGACGATCGCGTTCGCCGCATCGTGGATACCGATGGCGACGGCAAGGCGGACCAGGCGACCATCTTCGCCACCGGTTTCAACAAGCCCGAAGACGGCCTCGCCTCCGGCCTGCTCGCGCGCGGCGGTAAAGTTTGGTATGCGAATATTCCCGATTTCTGGCTGCTCGAAGACACCAAGGGGAAGGGCGTCGCGGATAAGAAAGAACCCCTTAGTAAGGGCTACGGCGTCCACGTGTCGTTTCTCGGCCATGATTCGCACGGCGTCATCATGGGGCCGGATGGCAAGATCTATTTCTCCATCGGCGACCGCGGCCTGAATGTGCTGACGAAGGAAGGCAAACGGCTCTTCAACCCGCATCACGGCGCGGTGCTCCGGTGCGATCCGGACGGCGCGAACCTGGAGATGATCCATGTCGGTCTGCGCAACCCGCAGGAACTCGCGTTCGACAAGCACGGCAATCTCTTCACCGGCGACAACAACGCTGACGGCGGCGATCAGGCCCGCTGGGTGCATCTCGTCGAAGGGGGCGATTCGGGATGGCGGATCGGCTATCAGTATCTCCCGAAGCTTGGGCCCTGGAATGCGGAGAAAATCTGGCACAAGCAGCACGCGAATCAGCCCGCCAGCCACCTGCCGCCGTTGGAACACATCGGCAATGGACCGTCCGGCCTCACGTATGAACCGGGCGTGACGCAGCTTCCTGAAAAATACGCCGACCACTTCTTCCTCTGCGATTTCCGCGGCGGCAGCGGCGGGTCTGGAGTGCATGCATTCGCCCTCAAATCGAAGGGCGCGTCGTTCGAGGTGACGGGCCGCCACAATTTCGTCTGGTCGGTTCTCGCGACGGATGCCGACTTCGGACCCGACGGCGCGTTCTACGTCCTCGATTGGACCGAAGGCTGGGGTCTTCCGGGCAAAGGCCGCATCTTCCGCGTCGGCGATGCGGACAAGGCGAAGGAATCGCGCGTGGCCGAGACGAAGAAGCTGCTCCACGACGGCATGACGGGCCGAAAAGCCGACGAACTCGTGTCGCTGCTCTCGCATGCCGACATGCGTGTTCGCCTCGAAGCCCAGTTCGCTCTCGCGGATCAGGCCGCGATCGTCGATCTGCAGAAAGTGGCCGCCCAAGCGAAGGCCGAAGGCACCGAACAACTCGCCCGCCTGCATGCGATCTGGGGTCTTGGCCAAATTGCTCGCAAGAATGCGAAGGCCCTCGAATCGCTCCCCGCGTTGCTTGCCGACAAGGACGCCGAGGTGCGTGGACAGGCCGCGAAGATTCTCGGCGACGGCAAGGCGGAAGGAGCCGCCGGCAAGTTGGCCTCGCTGCTGAAGGACGACGCTCCGCGCGTCCGCTTCTTCGCCGCGATTGCGCTCGGCAAAGTCGGCTCGGGCGAAGCCGTGCCCGCGATCATCGAAATGCTGAAGACCAACGCCGACAAGGACCCGTATCTTCGCCACGCCGGCGTGGTCGCGTTGGCGAGCCTTGATGCGAAGGCGATCGAAAAGGCCGCGACCGACGCGACGCCTGCCGTTCGCCTTGCCGCACTGTTGGCACTGCGTCGTCAAGCATCGCCGGAGGTGGCCCGGTTCCTCAATGATGCGGAACCGCAAGTCGTCGCCGAGGCGGCCCGCGCCATCTACGATCAGCCGATTCCCGAAGCGATGCCGAAGCTCGCTGCGATGTTGAATCGCCCCATCGGCGGCGGCGCTCCCGTGCCGAAGGAAACGCGTGAAGCGTTCGACCTTCGCGCGGCCGCGGCTCACTATCGCCTTGGACAAAAGGACGACGCCCTGGCGTTGGCTCGCTACGCGGGTCAAGCGGGCGCTCCGGAAAAAGTCCGCATCGATGCTCTCAAGATGCTCGGCCAATGGGAGAAGCCCTCAGGCCGCGATCCGGTCGTCGGCCTGTGGCGTCCGCTGCCGCAACGCCCGGCCGAAGACGCCGCCGATGCCGTCCGTGTGTCGCTCGCTTCGATCATGACTTCGAGCGATGCGATCCGCACCGAAGGCGCGAAATTGGCCGCGAAACATGGCATCAAGGAAATCCTACCCGCCCTTCGCACGCTGGTTTCCGACGCGAAGCGCCCCGCCGAGGTTCGCCTCGCCACCCTGCAGGCGCTCGAATCGCTGAAGGATCCGCAGCTCCAGCAGTCGGCCGAACTCGCGTTGAAGGACACGGACGCTCGTCTGCGTCATCAAGGCCGCCGTCTGCTGCTCGCCAAGGCAAACCCCGCCGACGCGGCCGGCAAACTCGCCGAAGTGCTCGACAAGGGCGATGTGGCGGAGAAGCAAGGAGCGTTCGCGTTGCTCGCCGCCTACAAGGCGCCGGAGCCTGATCAGTTGCTCGGCAAATGGCTCGACAAGCTGACCGAAGGCCAAGTCCCCGCTGAGGTGCAACTCGACCTGCTCGAAGCCGCGACGAATCGCGGCGGTCCGCTCAAGGCGAAGGTTGATGCGTTCGAGGCATCGCGTCCGAAAGCGGACCACCTCGCCCCTTACCGCGAAGCGATCGCCGGCGGCGATGCCGAAGCGGGCCGTCGCTTGTTCCTCGATAAGGCGGAGTTTTCGTGCCTGCGTTGCCACAAAGTGCAGGGCCTGGGCGGCGAAGTCGGTCCCGACCTCACCGGCCTGAGCAAACGCAGCAAACGCGACTACATCCTCGAATCCCTTGTCGATCCCAACAAGCAGATCGCGAAGGGTTACGAATCGGTCGTCGTAGTGCTGACCAACGGCCAAACCAAGACCGGCATCCTCAAAAGCGACGACGGCAGGGAAGTCCGCCTGATGAACGCCGAGGGTCAGACGCTGGTCATCCCCAAGGTCCAAATCGAGGAAAGCTCCCGCGGCCCCTCCGCCATGCCCGCGGACCTCATCAAGAAGATGAGCAAACGGGAATTGCGGGATTTGGTGGAATACCTGTCGGGGCTGTGATCCGGCGATCTAAAACGTATCCAACGGCAGCCTCGCCAAACTGCGGCGGCTGCCGTTGTTGTTTCTTCCTTCGTCGGAGGAGGCAGACAAGGTGGCTGGCGGCAGCTCGATCGAAACTTGGTGATCGCGGCGAGCCGCGCCCTCACCATATGCTGCGGCTCGCGTTACAATCACCCTACTATGAGCCAACCGCATGAGCTGATTCTCCTCAGCCCGTACAAACTTCCCGGCACTTATCCTCTCACGCTCGCCGAAGACGAGATGGCGAGCTGGCTCAACGGCTACTCGGCCCTTTGGCATCCTTCCGTCTTGTGGAACGCGTCCGCGCCGCCGAAGGTGGACGCGACGTACGACCATGAAACGCCGAAGGCGGGCGTCATCTATGCGGTGCCCGATTCGCCGCCGACCTATTTGCCGGAAGATTGGAAAGACCGGGTGAAGGCGGCGGGGTCGATCAGCTTTGCCGTCGTCGCGGATCGCGAACAGACGCTCAAAAATCTCTATGAGGCGATCCAGGCCGAAGGCATGCCCGACCTCGCGTGGAAAGACGCGACGGACATGCCGCAGGACGTGCTGTCGCTGCTGTTTGGGTTGGGTTGGGGCTACTCGTTTCTCGCCACCCTTGCGGAGGCGATGGAGCATGAGAATCTGCTCGAAGTGGAGAACTTTTGGGACGAGATTCAGCTCGCCCTCGCGAATATCGGGGAATTTGAATACACGCCGAAACGCCTTCCTGCCTCTCTCACCGGAGAGGGGGCGGGGGTGAAGGGGCAGGGCACTGCGGAGGAGGCGCCTTCTGCCGCGGATGGTGAGGCGGGCGTCAGCACGGGCGAGGCCCCTCACACCCAGCCCCTCTCCCCGGCGGGGAGAGGGGAGCAAGAAGGGCAGCCGCTTTCCCCAGAGGGAGCCGGGGAGCAAGACGGCGAACCGCTTGTGCATGAGGATCCGGCGGATTACGAGTGGCTGAAGCATCTGCAGAATGCGGCGGTGAAGTTGCAGCAGGCTCGTGATGTGCTGTATCCGGTCACCATCCATCTCCTCGATTTGCACCTGCTCGATGAGGAAAGCTTCGACCGTGCCTGGCCCTCCACGATGGAGATGGGCATTCCGGTCAACTATGTCGCGAGTGGGGCGCTCCTTGAATCGCTCACGTTTCGTCAGCCCGAGAAGTTCGCGCAGCTCAAAATTCAGGTGGGCAACGATCTCGCGGATGTGCTCGGCGGCTGCCAAGTCGAGCGCGAAGATCCGCTGTTGCCGTTCGATTCGCAAATGTGGAACCTTCGACAAGGCATCGAGACGCACAAGCGTCTGCTTGGCGTCGAACCGCGCGTGTTCGCCCGCAAGAAGTTCGGCTTCAGCCCTCAGTTGCCGTTGCAACTCAGTACGATGGGCATGCGGAAGTTGCTTTTCCTGCTCTTCGACGAATCGACCGGCGGCCTGCCTCACTATGGCAACATCGTCGTCGCATGGACCTCGCCCGACGGCAAGCAAATCGACGGCTACGCCCGCGAACCGAAGTCGGCGGACAAGGCGGAGACGTTTTTCAACTTCGCACACTACTGGTTCAAGACGATCCGCGAAGACCACAACGCGACGATCTGTCTCGCCCAGAAAGAGGCGCAGGAAGCACCCTGGATGCGCGACTTCATTGCGCTGTCGCGACTTTCGCCCGTCTTCGGCACGTGGACCACATTTTCCCGCTACCTCAACGACGTGATGGCTGGCGAGTATCCTCCGGCGCTGACGGCGGACGAGTTCCACTTTGACCTGCTCGGCGAACGCGTGGACTGTAAAACTCCCGATCCCGTCAGCGCCTTCGCGCGACATCTTCGGCTGCGTCGTCGTATCGATGGTTGCTGGACGTTCGCCGCGTTGCATCGTTCGCTTTCCGGAACGAAAGACACGCTCGAAGTAGCCGACCACTTGCAAAGCATGGAACGCACCTTCGAGACGCAGCCGCAGATCGGCACGGAACCAGGCGGGCTCGCGGAGATCGAGACGCAGGTAACGCAGGCGTTGGCCGACCGACTGCAGGTTCGCTCGCAGCCGAATCAGCCGGGTTGGATGCTGTTGAACCCGTGCGCCTTCGCTCGCCGCATTGCGATCGAACTCGATCCCGGCAAGCATCCGCTTCCGGTCGAAGGCATCGTCAAGGCGTGTCAGCTCGATGCCGACAAGATGCGAGCCGTCATCGAAGTGCCCGCCCTCGGCTTCGCTTGGATCCCACGCGAAGGCCCCGCCGGCACGCCGCCGATGAAGGGGAAAATGAAGCTCGGCGATGCTGCGACGCACACGATTCGCAACGAATTTTTCGAGGCGGAAGTCGATCCCATCACTGGCGGCCTGAAAGGCATCCGCGATCATAAAAGCCGGGTGAACCGCGTCGGTCAGCGTCTCGTCTTCAATCCCGGCAGCCGCATGGTGGCTGACAAGGTCGAGGTCACGCGTGACGGCCCTGCCCTGGGCGAGATTGTTTCCGAGGGGCGGCTTGTCGGCGAACAAGATCAGACGATCGCCACCTATCGGCAACGCCTCCGCGCCTGGTTCGGTCGGCCGTTGCTGGAAATGCGGATCGAAATCGATGCGAAGCAGCCGCCTGCGGGTTATCCCTGGCATGCCTATCTCGGCGCACGCTTCGGCTATCGCGACGAACGCACCACCATCCTCCGCGGATGGAACGGCATCAGCCATGTCTCTACGCATCCACGGCCGCAAAGCCCCGACTTCGTCGATATGCGTCTCGGCCCCTATGCGACGACGGTCTACACCGGCGGATTGCCGTTCCACCAAAAGCAGGAAGGCCGCGTGGTGGACGTCATCCTCATGCCGGAAGGGGAACGGGCGACGACCTTCGACCTAGGCATTTCGTTGGATCGCGATCAGCCAATGCTGACCGCTTTCGGCTACACCTCGCCGCTCGCCGTGGTGCCCACGGAAAAAGGACCGCCGCATGTCGGCGCTTCGGGCTGGCTCTTTCATCTCGACATGCCGAACCTGCTGCTCACGCGCGTGCTGCCCGGCACTATCGAACGCCGCGACGAGGCGCCGACGACGGAACCACGCGACGCCGTCGTTGCGGAGATCCTGGAGTGTTCGGGCCATTCCGGCCATGCCGAGTTCCGCTGCGTCCGCAATCCCAAGCGTGCAGCGATCCTCAATGGCCGCGGCGATTTGCAGGTGGAATCGACCGTCAACGGCGATGCGGTGTGGTTGGAAGTTTCGCCCAACGATCTCGTGCAGTTGCAAGTCGAGTTTTGACGAACCGTGGGTGTTCCACCCACGGGCGCTACACGGGGTCGGGTTTGGTACGGCCGAACCAGACGAGAGCGATGCCGACGGCGGTACCGGCAGCCCCAAGCGCCAGATGCAGATGGCTGACGCGTTCGGCTTCGCCGAAGGTGTGCAGGCCGAGGCCGATGAGAAACGCGTTGTGAATGGCGTGTTGCAGCATGCTCGGCGTCGCGCTGCCGCTCATCGCGGCAACCCAGCCGAGCAGGAGGCCGAGGATGGTGCTGGGCAGCACGCGTTCGATGCCGAGCGGGCCACCCATCACGAGGTGCAACAGGCCGAAGAGCAACGCGGTGACGACGATCGTCGTCCAGGGTTTCGCCAAAGTGCGGACGCTGTTGAAGAGGTATCCGCGAAAGAAGCCCTCTTCGAGCATCCCCTGCAACGCCAGCGCGACGGCAAGCATGATCCGCGTGTTCGGGTCGATCGTTTTGAACGTCGAAATGAGCCGTTCGTATTGTTCCTTAAACGCGTCCGACATGTCGAAGTGGACGAACTGCATGCCCCAAAACAGCAAGGGCCAAAACGACACGCCAAGCAAAATCGAGCCGAGATACGCGGGCCAACGCCGGGACGAGACCGAAGCCGGTGGTCCATCGAACATGCCCCCGCGAGGCGAAGAGTGCGGGCCAAGCTCCGAAGAGGACCAATGCCAGCAGCAGCGGGACGACAACGAGTACCTTCGTGCCCGAAAGGGCGAGCGATTGCACGATGATCTGCAGCACGAAAAACAGCGGCAGCATCAGGGCGAGGCACCACAGGCCGGCAGCGGCGGTCGGATGCGTTTGCGGTTCGCGCGGGCGGCGGAAAAGGTCGGCCCAACTCGTCTGCTCGCTGTAAAGCACGCTCTCGTCGCCGAAAACTTTGGCGGCCAACCCAATCGCCGCCGCGGCGTAAAGCAGCGTCGATCCGACCACCATCATCGCGAGAAACGGATCGATCGGCGCCTGCCCCGGCGCTCCGCCCAGCACATCGCGGCCCAAGAGCACGATGTTGATCAACGGCGTCACTGCGAGGTAGACGTTGAGTGAAATTCCCGGCATCAGGCCGATCATGCCCGGCGTCAGCGAAAGCAGCATCAGCGGAATCAGATACGCCTGAGCTTCCTTGAACGAGCGGGCGAAGCTCGTCAGCGCCAGCAGCACGGCCGAGAAAAAGCTCGCGAAGAGAAGCAGCAACAGAAAGAGTTGCAGAAGGATCAACGGCGACAATCCGCCTGCGCCGAAAAACACCGTCCCCAACCCGGACGCCATGACGGTGACCGTCATCGCCACCATGTTGACGAGTGCCGTGAGCACGGCAATCGTCAATACGGAGACGTACTTCGCGAACAGCAAGCCAAGCCGAGGCACCGGGGCCGCGACAAGGATCTCGAGCGTGTTCCGCTCCCGTTCCCCCGCAGTGAGATCGATCGCGGGATACACCGCGCCCGTAATCGTCATGAGGATCAGGATCAGCGGAATCACGGCAGCGAAGTTCACGAGCCCATCGCCATCCGGCGATTTCAGCGTCTCACGCTCCAAGCCGACGGAAAATCGTGACCCCACGTTGTTTTTGTTCAGCAGTTCCTCGTCTAACGTTCGCTCGTTTGCGGCAGATACGAGGCGTTCGATCCAATGCTGAGCTGACGCGCCCGCGGGAGATTTTTCGAGCGTCGTCGATTTCCACTGCAGCTTGCGGAATTTCTTTCGATCGAGGTTCGGCATCTCGATCACGATGTCCAGCTTGCCGGAACGCAAGTCGCCTTCCGGATCTTGCGTAACATTGCCCCCGAACTTCGGCAGATTGGGAATGCGGCCCCCAGTGTAATTCAGGGTGACGACGAAGAAATCCAACTCCTCGTCCGTGCGAAACCCGACGCGATACTCCGGTCCGCGGCCCAAATCGAGTGCTCGGTAAAATTGCTGAAACGCGACGCTCAGCAGCGGATACAGCAACAGCGGCATCGCGACCAGCGTGATCATCGTTCGGCGATCGCGAAGGATTTCGCTTAGTTCCTTGCGGACCATACGAAACAGTCGGCCGAAGACGTCGATGCGCGGCGAAGGATCAGACATGGCGTCGCTCCATCACCGCCTCGGCGAAATTCGCGTTCAGGGCCGGGCCGACGCGTGCCAGCTTGAGGAACATCGACATCAGATTCGCACACCCCGTCCGCTCGCGCAGCTCTTCCAGCGTCCCCTCGGAAACCAGCCGCCCGCGATGCAGCAGGCCGAAGCGGGTGCAGAGCCGCTCGGCATCATCGAGGTAGTGCGTCGTGAGAATGACCGCCTTGCCCTGTTGCCGAAGGTGATCGATGTATTCGACGACGATCTGCGACGCGAGCACATCGAGGCCCAACGTCGGTTCGTCGAGCAGCATCACAGGCGGCCGATGGATCAGAGCGCGAGCGAGGCTGACGCGCTGGCGTTGCCCGGTGCTGAGCGTGCCGCAACGCTGACGCACGAACGATCGCATGTCGAGCAGGCCGACGAGCCGATCGAGTTCGCGTTTCGCTTCTTCCTGGGGAACCGCATAGAGGTCCGCGAAAAACAGAAGCATTTCTTCGACAGTCAGCCCCTGATAGACGCCCGCATTCGCGGAGACGAGCCCGACACGCCGCTTCACTTCATCCGGAAACCGCGCCGAGCCGAACCCCGCGATCGACGCCTGGCCCGAAGTGGGACGAAGCAAACCGAGGAGCATGCGTAGGGTCGTCGTCTTCCCCGCGCCATTGGGCCCGAGCAGGCCATAGACCTCGCCCGGCTGCACCGCGAAGGAAAGATCATCGACGGCGACGACCTCATCGCCGCCAGGCATGGGAAAACGTTTCGTAAGCCGTTCGACTTGAATCATGCGATCCGCGCGCGAAAGAAGGGAGCGAGACCATTAGAGCGAATAAAACGCGCGGAGGCCAGAGTGGTCCTCACGCTCCGCGTGAGGTCAGCGGCAATGTGGTCAGCAGTCGTGCCTTGCTCCCCTCTCTTCCCTTTGGAGAGAGGTGCTGGGGTGAGAGGTAAAAGCCCGCGCCGCAACCTGTTTTCGATCTGCGAACGCGAACCAGCGTCCGCTAAGGACTACACCCTCACCCCCGACCCCCTCCCCATAGGGGAGAGGGGAGCCGGACCGACCTTACGCGGAGCGTGACGACCACGCTGCCGCATCCTCGCCGTCGAGGCGGATGGTGAGGCACTTGGCGCTGCCGCCGGATTTGATGAACTCATCCAATTCGCAGAACCGCACGGCATATCCCCATTCGCCCAATGCCGCCGCCAATTTGTCGCTCCCGGCGTTCATCACCACCGTCTTGCCAATGACCACTGCGTTGCATGCGAACCGGACGGCTTCGTCTTCCGCCACCTCGATGCGATACGGAATGTGCGTTTCGATTACCTTGCGGCCATACCGATCGAACGCGCCCGGGAACCAAATCGCATAGCCGGGGGCAATGGGGCAGAAGCAGGTGTCGAGGTGGTAGAAACGAGGATCGACCAACTCCATCGGCAATACCCGGCAACCGATCGCTTCGCCAAGGTTTTGATGGCCGCGGACGTCGCTGCGGATGCGATAGCCGGCGAAGAGGATGTCGCCGCAGAAAAGGGCATCGCCGGCCCCCTCGAAGTAGGTGCCTTCCGGCAAATGCTCGACGGTATATCCGTGATCGGCGAACCATGCATCGAAGTGGGGCGTTTCACGCGCTCGGACTTCGTGGCGGAAGCGCGAGCTAAAGAATCGCTTCTCGTAGACCACGCCCGCATTCGCAGTGAAGACGAGGTCCGGCAACCCCTGCTGCGGCTGCATCATCTCAACCGTCACGCCCAGCGAGACGAGCGTCGCATGCAGTTGCTGCCATTGCAGGCGGGCCCGGTCCGGGGCGGCGCCGCGATGCCGGCTCATCCACGGATTGATCTCGTATTCGATGCCGAAGAAGTCGGGCGGGCACATCAAGATTCGCGGCACACGCATGGGAACCTCCCATTCCATTATGCCGCGTCTGGCCAGCCTTTATGCGGGAACAGGTTCCATTTGGCCTATAGTGTTCGTTCGAGGATCCAGCCTGAAGAGTACGCATTGCAATGGCTTACGTTCTTCGGCGGCTCTCATTTCGGTTCCATTTCGCCGCCCTTACCGAACTGCGGAATGTGGAAATCCTCCGGAATCCGCCCGCAAACCACCGACCTGGCAAATTCGCGTATCCGTCCGCTTCGTCGCAGGCGAGATACCCCGTTTGCTATCGGCGCGAACCCGATTGCTGGCGGCGAAAAACCGCCAAAACCTCGCACCGCGCGAACCGCTCCAGAAGACCAGCCTACCCGGAGGAACCCTCATTTGCAAAGTCGGTGGTTCGCCCACTGCCAACTTTGCGTTTCCCGTCCAACGGCGATACGATCGACGAGAGGCGAGGCCTGGTCAGAATTCCGCCTCCTTCGTTACGCGAAAGGCGTTGCATCCAACAGCCTAAACCGAACCGCGAATTGCACGCCGATCGGAGCCGCATTCTTGTTTCGCGAGATATTACTTCGTTGCAGCGGCACCGGTGTGTATGGGTAGGGTCTAGCCTGCCAGCAGGTCGAATCACGGCAGCGGCCCGAATGGGGATTCCGGCGGGCGGGGGTCGGCGGCGCGGGGGCCGGAGGGGCGGTTTTCTTCCGGGTAGCCCAGGCGGTCGCGGGCGCGTGCGGCTTGTTCCTCAATGCTGATCCGCGGATCGTCCACTCGTTCCGGATTGCGTGGCTGGAAGGGGCCGACGAGATTGCTGCGGCAGCCGACGAGGGCGAAAAATCCGCACAGAACGAGCATTTTCCGCATCTCGCCTCTCCTTCCGAAGCCTGCCGACGGCCACGCATCGTGCGTGAAACGGCCTATCCAAAGTATCGTTCACATCGCAAACGAAAGGCCGAAGAATCTCAGGAAATGAATGGTTTTTCGGCAATTCAAGTTTCGGCGTGCAATGTCGGCAAAGTTTGCGGACACTGGGTGGAATCCGATTCAAGCCCAGCGAATGCGACAGACCCTCACGGTTGCCGTGCTTGGCAAGCCGTTTTCGATGCCCTCACGTTCCTCAAACCCCGAAGATGAGGAACGCATGAGACTTTGGCGGCGGATCTTTTCGCCGGTCGTCCACCTAGTTAGAAAGGGAGTCGCAATGCATTTCGGATTCGTGAGGTCTTGCATGGTTCGGCTCGCGCTCGCGATGCTGCTGTTTTCGGCCGGGGTCGCTCAGGCTCAAGACCCGTCGAAGCAACGGCTCGAGAAGTCGCCGCGCCATCACGAATGGGTCGAGGCCAAACATGGCAATCGGACCGTCCATTGCTTCGTCGTCTATCCGGAAGTGAAGGACAAGGCGACCGCAGTCCTCGTGATCCACGAAAACAAGGGGCTGACCGATTGGGTTCGCAGCGTGGCCGATCAACTCGCGGAAGCGGGCTACATCGCGATCGCTCCCGACCTGCTTTCCGGCATGGGACCGAACGGCGGCAAGACCAGCGACATCAAGAGCACCGATGAAGCGACGAAGGTGCTCTACCAACTGAAACCCGATCAAGTGACCGCCGATCTGGATGCGACAGCCGATGTCGTCCTCAAACTCCCGGCCTGCAACGGTAAGCTCGCGGTGGCCGGATTTTGCTGGGGCGGCGGGCAATCGTTCCGCTATGCGACGCATCGCAAGAATCTGAAGGCGGCCTTCGTCTTCTACGGCTCCTTCCCGCATACGGCGGACGAACTTAAGAGTATTCCTTGCCCGGTTTACGGCTTTTACGGCGGCAACGACGCCCGCATCAACGCGACCATTCCGAAGTCGAAGGAAGCGATGAAGGACGCGGGCAAGACGTATGAGCCGGAGGTCTATGAAGGGGCAGGGCACGGATTCATGCGTGCCGGCGAAGAACCGGACGCGATGGCGGCGAACCGCGCGGGCCGCGAGGCAGCGTGGAAACGCTGGAAGACGATTCTCAAACAGCTTTAGTCTGGCAGGCAACCCGTTCGCGGTTCGGTGCGTGACCGAATCAAGGCGGAGCCGAAAGCATCGAGGAGTGGTCGAACATGAAGAAGATTGTTGCGGCGATGGCGGTCCTGGTTCTTGGCTTCGGCGTGCTGGTTGCCGAGGAGTTCGGCGGCACGATCAAGAAGGTGGATGGCGACAAGATCACCGTCCAAAAGCGTGGCGCGAAGAAGGGCGAAAAGGGCGAAGAAGTCGTCCTCACCGTCGCCAAGGACGCCAAGATCACCAAGGGCAAGTTCAACAAGGAAGAGAAGAAGCTCGAACCTGGCGAAGCCCTCGAAGGCGGCCTGAAGAACGAAGCCTTCAGCAAGGAAGTTGCCGCCCGCATCACCGAAGACGGCGGCAAGGTGACCGCGATCACCATCATGCAATTCGGCAAGAAGAAGAAGGACTCGAACTAACTTCGAGTGCGATTCATGCAAACGCCCGCGACCCCCGTCGCGGGCGTTTTGCTATGTAGCCCTCTCGCTCCGCGAGAGGAAAGCGGAATCGCGTCATGCGATTGCGGGGCGTTCGCTCCTTACCTCTCGCGGAGCAGAGGGCTACATAGGAAAATAACGCTCCCACACTTCTGCCCCCGACGCGACCACTTCCGGCCCTGTCTCCTTCTGGATTCAGCAGACACGCTTGCATGCCGACCGCTCTCGCTCCTTCGTAGTCGTTGCGGCGATCGTCGCCGACGAACAACACGTCGCCGATGACAGTCTCCAATGCCGCAGCCGTTTTCCGAAAGAAGGCCTCAGCGGGTTTGCGACAGCCGATCTCGGAACTGACCAGCACGCCTCGCAGCTTTCGTCGCACCGGATGGTCGGCCAACACCGTATGCAGCCGCGCATCGAAGTTCGATGCGACCACGACGGGAGTGCCGCGATCGTGGAGACGCTCCACCAATATCGCCATATCGGCATCGACCACCCATGCGGCGCCGGCTGCGCGAAGTGGTCGAACAAAGCTTGAAAGCACGCGTCCGGATCGGCGACGTCGTCCAGCGTCTCGCGAACGATGTCGAGCCAGCGCTGCCGTTCGCGGACCTCGTCGACTCGCCAGTCGGCTTGGGCGTCGATCATCTCTTGTTTGCCGAACGCATGACGAAAGCGTTTGCCGACGACCTCGGCTTCGAGCTTGCTGCCGAATCGGCGAGCGATGGCGAGGTACGTCGCCGCGATCGAATCCGTGGGGCGGATCAACACACCGACGGCATCCAGCGCCACGGCGCAAACTCTTTGTTCGTTCTTCGAATGCATCGGTAAGCCTTTTAGTTGTTCACGTCGTCTGCGGACGTTAATCTAGGCCGGCGAGTCCCTCATTTCGCGAGGCAGAAGTCATGTTGCGCATCTCCGCCCTGTGCGTGCTTGCGTGTGCCGGCGCCGTGCTCGGTCAATCGCCTGACGGCAGAGCTTACCTGCTTCGGCCCAGCAAGGGAGAACTTCCGAGCGACACGGGGCTCGAAGACAAGACGAAGCCGAAAATCGTGAATCATCCTGACCTCGGCGAAAAGACCCTGAGTGTGCCTCTTGCGGCCGAGGACAGCTTCGGCGTGGGCCAAGCGAAGGTCCGCAATTGGGCGTCGTTTAAGACGCTGCGATTCGACGCGGTCAATGGCGAGTCGGCCAATGTCGTGCTCCAGCTCAACATCCTCCATGCCGCGAGCAAGAACTTCGGCACCCGCGTCGTCCGCGAGATCGCATTGAAGCCGGGGAAGAACGAAGTCGTCATCGACCTGCGGCTCACGAATGTCGATAAGTCGAAACCGAGGCTCGACGAAGTGAAGCGGTGGTATATCGCGGTCGAAGGGGGCAAGCCGGCGAAACTGTTCTTCAGCGATATCGTCCTCGAAGGTGGAGCGGTCGACAAGACTCCTCCCTATGTGGCGAAAACCGATCCCGCCCGCCTCGATCGCATCCGCGCCGCGAAGATGCCGGTCGTCAAGAAGCCGATTTCGTTCCTGGATCCGGGAGCGGAAGCGATCGACGCTGCCCTCGACACGCTTCCCGCGAACAACGCGATCAACATCCTCACCGAAGATTGGCCCCTGCATCCGAATTCGAAGAACATCATCGGCGCGATCGGGAAGGACCTGGTGTTCCGCTACAACCTCGACATGGGCTACATCTTTGTCCCGACGAGCCAGAAACGCGTTCCGCTGGCCCGGGTCGAGTACGCGGACGAATCGGACAAGGGGCCGTATCCCATTCCGGACGAGGTGCCGATCGAAGGTTGGCCAGTGAGCTATAAGGGGTTGACGCTGCCGCAGGTGCAGGCGAAGAAGGAGGACGCGGATCGGCATGCGATCGTCATCGATCCCGCAACGCACACGCTGTACGAGTTTTACCAACTCCAGAAAACTGCGAAGGGTTGGGAGGCGACGCAAGCGTCGATCTTCGACCTGAAATCGAACAAGCTCCGTCCCGACGGTTGGACCTCGACCGACGCCGCGGGCCTGCCGATCTATCCCTTGGTCGTGCGGTTCGACGAACTCAAGCGAGGCGTCGTGGATCATGCGCTGCGCGTGACGGTTCCGCGTAGCCGTAAGGAATACGTCTACCCCGCGACCCACCAAGCGGGGCATGCGGCGGACGCGAACCTGCCGCGCATGGGGGAACGCATTCGGCTCAAGAAGGACATCGATCTTTCCAAGTTCAGCAAGGACGCGCAGACGATACTGCGAGCCGCCCAGCGCTACGGCATGCTGGTCGCCGATAACGGCATCGCCTGGGCCGTGTCCGTGGCGCCGGATCCGCGCATCCCGAACATGAACGAAGAATTTCGCCGCCTTCGGGGCAGCGATTTCGAGGTTATTGCCGCGCCGCCGGGCTATCGGATTCCGGAGTGAACGCCCTTCATCGGGACTTAAGGTCTGCGGTTACAATCCAGTGGAGGCGTTGATGCCTCCCTGGATCTTTGGAGCATGCCATGAACGTGTCGGGATTTCTCACGCGTCGTCAACTCTTGGCGGCCGGTTCGATCGGAGCCGCGGCCTGGTTCACGCCCGGCGCATTTGCCGAGGAATTGGCTCGCACTCCATCTCATACCGAGGGCCCGTTCTATCCCGATCGTTTGCCGCTCGATACCGATAGCGATCTGATCATCCTGGGCAACTCGACCACGCCCGCGGTGGGGGAGATCACGCATCTGACGGGGCGCGTCCTCTCACGAAACGGATCCCCGCTCAACAACATGGTCGTGGAAATCTGGCAGGTGGACGGCAACGGCGCCTACCTGCATTCGGGCAGCGACAACGCTGCCCGCCGCGACCGCAACTTCCAGGGCTTCGGCAAATTCACGACGAACGCGCGGGGCGAATACCGCTTCCGCACCGTGAAGCCGGTCGCGTATCCGGGCCGTTGCCCGCATATCCACTTCAAGGTGAAGCAAGGCGATCGAACGCTGCTGACCTCGCAAATCTTCATCGCCGGCGATCCTGGCAATGCTCGCGACGGCATCTACCGCAGCACCGGCGGCATCGTCGAACGGGAACTCGTCACCGCCACCTGGCGCCGCATTCCCGACACTCGCGTTCCCGAATACAACGCGAATTTCGATATCGTCCTCGGCATCACGCCGCCCGAACCGCAAAGATAGCCGTGCCTTGTCCCTCTCTCGCCTCGGGGGAGAGGGGCAGGGGGTGAGGCTGCCCCACGCGGAGACATGTTTCGATACTGACTGCCTAGATCCCCAGGGTGCGCTGCGCTTACCCTGGGGCTTGGACGCATCCATTCTTGCATCTGGAAAATCTGCCATGAACAAACACCTGCGTCTCGCCTTTGCCATGGTTCTCGGCATCGCCACGTTGGTTCTAATGACCGCCATCTCCGACGCTCAACCGGGCGGCAAGAAGGAGAAAGGCGGGAAATCGACGAGCGAAACTGCCGACGAGTTCGTCGCCAAGATGATGGCGTTCAACAAGGCGAAAGACGGCAAGCTCACGAAGCAATAGTTGACCGACACGCGCCTGCATGAGTTGTTCGACCGAGCCGACGCCAAGAAGCAGGGTTATCTGACCCGTGCCGACCTGGAGTCGCTGTACGCCAAGGAATCACTGCCGGGCGGAGGGGATTTCGGCAAAAAGAAGGGAAAAGACGGCCCGCCCAAGGATAAGAAGTAGTCGCTCCGAATCGGATTCGTTTCAGGATGACTTGCCATGTTGCCGCGCGTGCTCGAACCGGAGGTAATGGATTCCGAGGACGAAGCGCGCGATTACGACTCGATGGATCACAGCACGGTCAATCGCGTTTTCGTGGATGATTTTCGCATCGTCTACCTAGGGCGAGGCCCAGTGCTCGACGTGGGAACCGGCACCGCTCAGATTCCGATCGAACTGGCAAGCCGCGATCCGCACCTCCAAGTCGTCGGCGTCGATCTCGCGGAACACATGCTCGCCCTCGCGCGACGCAACATCGAACGAGCCAATTTGGCGCCGCGCGTTCACGTCGAGCGGATCGACGCCAAAGGACTCCCTTTCGCGGATGCCTCGTTCGCGGCGGTGATGTCGAACAGCATCATTCACCATATCCCCGAGCCGCTCGGCGTCCTCCGCGAGATGGCACGCGTCGCGGGGAAGCGCGGAGTCCTATTCGTCCGCGACTTGCTTCGGCCCACAGACGAGGGCGAGGTTCGGCGTTTCGTCGAAACCTATGCGGGCGATTCCAATGCTCATCAACGAGCGATGTTCGATGCGTCGCTCCGGGCCGCCCTTACGCTGAACGAAATCCGCGACATGGTCGCATCGTTGGGTTTCGACCCGGAAACGGTGCAGCAGACCAGCGACCGGCATTGGACCTGGGCGTATCGCGGTTGAAACGGAACGCGGGCGGGAATCGTTTCCCGCCCGCGTTTCATGATTGCGAAATCCTACCGACTATTCCTTTCGCTCGCTCGGCTCCGGTGCTTCGACCGTCACGGCAAGCACCAAAGGTGCGGAAGAGTCGGTCCCCTTCACGAACTCGATTTCCGTGATCGTCTCGTTTCGCTCGGGCGTGATTCGAAGGTAACGCATCTGCTGGTTTCGCATGGAGAATGCGAATTCCGATTTCGGCACATCGACTCGACCGATGTAGTCGGCGAAGTGCTCCCCATTGAGCAGCGCATGATCTTCTGTCTTGCCGTCCGCATAGCGGAGCCGAACGATCATGGAGACGCTTCCCTTCTTGCCGCCCGGATGCCCCCAACCGCTGACGCCGCTGAGCAGATGGACTGCTTTCGCCGGAGCGTTGCACGGTACCTTGACCGACTTCGGCATCTTCGGCGGCACGCTGCCATTCGGGCCGTACAGCAGGATGAGATTCGCGGTACGGTCTCCCTGCGGGTCGACGAAATGGAACGGCACCCCCTTCACCTCGCGCGCCTTCCAATCGGGAAGGATCATCCGCTCGATCGGAGATTCGGTTCCGAAGAAAATGTTCTTCGTGCTGACGACGGTGGCAGCCTTGGCGAGCGGCAGGGGCAGGAACTTGCCGCGCTGCGTGAGGAATTCGAGCAGGTCGCCGACTTCCTCCGGCTTCATCTGCTTCTCGAAGCCCTCGGGCATTAAGGATTTGTTCGTAGCCGTGATCTGCTCGACGTCGGCTCGCTGGATGACGTGTTTCTTCGCCTGGGCGTCGATCAGCTCGAGCGAAGTTTTCGTCTCCGAAGCCAGCATCCCTTGCAGCGTTCGGCCATCTTCGAGCACGAGTTGGTAGAGGCGGAAATTGCCTTCCACGCTTCGGCTCGGATCCATGATGTGGATCAGCAGCTCATGCTTGGGATGAGCGGCCATGCCGGTGAGATCCGGGCCGACCTTCGCGCCTTCGCCGGAATGCATGTGGCACACGGCGCAGTGCTTCTTGAACATCTCCTTCCCCTTGGGGGCATCGCCGGCTTTCTTGACGACGAACTCAAGTTCGTCGATCACCTTCTGCCGATCCGCGCTCGGCAACCCGCCGCCGCGCTCGAGGATTTTCTTCGCTCGGAAAGCGATCTGCTTATCCTTGCTGGATGCGAGCGCCTGGCGTTGATCGAGCGAAAGCTCGGTGAGCTGCACCGTCCCCTTGTCGAGGGCATCGAGCACCAGCTTGGTCGATTCAGGTCGCGACAGCAGCGAGCGCAACGCGGCGGAGCGGACCGACGGAGGCAGCGACGGCAGCTTGGCGCCCAGCGAAGCGACATTCGCGGGCGAAGCCGAGTTCCCGAGAATATCGACGATGCCTGCAGCGAGTGTCGGCGACGTTCGCGGCGTCAGAAGGTCGAGCAGCGACGAAGTTTGCTTCGCATCATCGGGACGCAGCTCGACGAGTTGCCGAGCGGCAACGAGGCGTTCCTTTTCGGTCGCCTTTTCGTCGTCCAAAGTCTTGCGCAGGCCAACTAGGATTTCGCCGACGTATTTCTCAAGTCGCGCGCTGCCCAAGTTGATACCGACTCGCAACAACTTGGGACGCGATGTGGGATCAATGCGGTTGAGCAGCGATTCGAGGGCTTGTTCATCGGCATCCGCGAGTTTCGCCTTGGTTCCCTTCGGCCAGCCTTTTGCAAATGCGTCGATAATCGGTTCGGCCGGGTTGAGCTTGTCTCGCCTTTACATCGCTTGGACACTTCTCCAACCGCCAGTATCTCCTGAACGGGCGAAGTGCCGACGATGATGGCACTCCATCCGCTGCCTTCTCCCTGGCAGAGATTTTCTCGAAGCGATTTGCTTCAAAAAGGCACTGAGTGCTTCGCCCCTGCGGCAATCCAAGCGTCGACAAGCCAACGATCACTTCCGGTTTTCGGGCGTCATGAAATCCGCGATCGCTCGTCCTGCTCCAAACTCGCCTTCAAGTTCTGCAAGCGAGAGCAAAAGCAGCCATTCGGACATGAGCGTCGGAATCTCGCAAAAAGCAGCAATTCGCGACACCACTGTTTCAGCAGCGTCGGTAATTCCTTTACCGGCATCACCTGGATCGCAATTCGCCGAACGGCCGCCGATGGATGTTTCGTGGCGAGGCGGCTCAACGGAGCGATGGTTTCCGGTAAGCCGCGCGTGGGCGCCAGCCCATGCAGCGTCCACAACGCATGGATCACGCCCACATTTAGCCCGACCGCGTCCACACCGTCGTCTTCGAGCAACTCGAGCAGTTCGTGTTCCACACGGCTCACCCCGTTCCACAAGCAATCGCTGAGCGTAAAGGCGCCGGTGGCAAGATGCCCGTCGCTTTTCAGCGTCGCATGAGGTCTTTTCAGTCGTTGATAGAGGTCGAGCGCGTCTTGCCGATTTTGCCGTTCTTCGGCACGGCGGCGATGGATGCGGCCGGGTTCATCGTGATCTGCTTCAGGCGTTCGCGTTCGCCCATTCGAACCGCAGGCGTGGGGTTGTGTTGAACGATGAAGCTGTACCAGTCCACCACCCACATGCAGCCGTCCGGGCCCACCTCGGCCACGATCGGCGAAGTCCATTCGTCGTCGCTGGCCACCAGGTTCCATGAAGGTGGCTCACAAAATCGGTGCCGTTCTTCTGAATGTAAACGTCGCCGCCAGATGTCCAGTCGGTTCATTCACGAAGGCGGTGCGGTTCCAGTACGCCTGCGGATAGGTGCGGGCGGTGTAGAGCGCATGCCCGGCCCCCGCGGTGAACTTGCCATGCCAATCGACCTGCCGAACGCGTTCGGTGATCGGATGCATGAAATTATCGACGGCAATACTGTTGAGCACCGACGACGACCAGCCACGCACGCCTTTCGTAGTAGCGGTTCGGGATCGGCAGGTAACCGCTCGGGGTGCCGTTGGCGGTTGAGCCGAAAGGTGGCCGTCTTCGGAGAAGCCGACACCCCAGGAGTTGTTGTTCGTGCCGTGCAGGAACTCGCTTCGGATCCATCCGGTTTGAAGCGATAGAAACCGGTGCGGAAATCCTGCTTTTCGCCGCCAATCGTGCCCACGAAGCCTGAGTAGCCCACCATGCCGTAGAGCCAATTGTCGAAACCGCAGGTGATGTTGCTGGGGCCGGCAGGCACGCCGGTGAATTCATCCCGCAAAGAGGATCTTGCGTCATCCGCCACGCCGTCGCCGTCGTGTTGTCTTTGAGAAACAGCGTGTGCGGCGCCGATGCACGATGACGCTGCCGCGGGAAAAGGTGAAGCTCGTCGGGATCGATAGCTTGTCCGCGAAGACGGTGGTCTTGTCGATGATGCCGTCGCCGTCGGTATCCTCGCAGATGACGATGCGTTCGTGCGCTCCCGACCATCACGTTTGAGTTCGTTCGGGTAGTCGATGGTTTCCGCGACCAGTCGGCCGCGTTCGTCCCAGTTGATGCAGATGGGCCGTTTGATGACGGGTTCGGTCGCAACAAGCTTCAGATCGAAGTCGGCGGGATGCACCATGTGCTTTATCGATTCCTCGGCCGACAACGCTTTCTGCATTTTCGAGATTGCTTTGCCGCCGCCGGGGTAGAAGGGAATCTTTGCCCCTTCGATGTACTCGAACGGCTTGGCATCCTTCGCGACCGTGGTCATTTCCGGGCGATCGAAGAACGCGGGAACGACGGAGGGATCGCCGCCGCAAGCCCAGCGGATGCCGCGTTCGACGAGGTTGTGGAAGCCGGCATGAGCCCATGTCCGCTGATCATGGCCCCAGGCGGTGTAGAAGACTCGGCCCTTCTCATGCGTGCGGACCCAGGTCCAGGGTTCCTTCCCCTTCTTCTCCGCGCGATATTCCAGGACGGTGCGATCCTTCGTGTTGTGTTTGGTATGGACGTAGGTTTCGTCCCAGCTCTCGAAGCCGCCGAAGCCCTTCATGATGGGATGATCACGCTCGGCGAGGATGGTGCGGAAAGTGCCCGTGTCATGTCGCAGGAATTGGCCGCCGACGAGTTCGATGTATTTCGGCGAATTGAGGAAGCAGTAGGACGCGCAGTGCAGCGGGATCAGACCTTTCCCAGAGGCGACGAAATCGAGCAACGCTTTTTCCGCAGCCGCGTCGATCTCCGTGGTGTTCGCGTAGATGACGAGGCCGTCGTATTTGCCGAGCGTGTCGGCATTCAGCGCCTTGGTCGTGTCGGTGTAAACGAGTTCGATGCCGCGCTCCGCCATTAATGGCTGAAGCTGGCGATAGCGATTGTTGGGCCGATGATGCCCGTTGTCGCCGAGGAAGAGGAGCTTGAGTTTCGGCGCCTGCGCCGAGGCGAGCGACGCGGACAGCAGAAGCAATCCGAACGCGGAGAGGACGCGACGAATCATGGAACGTGACTCCGAGGAGTGTCGAACGCTTCGGCTATTTTCCGTTGCAGCGCGACGACATGCAACCGCGACGAGATCGCCGATGCGTGTCCGGATTCTAATGGACTCGGTTCGAGCACATCAGGAGAATACGCGCAAAAGAAAGGAGTTTTTTCACCGCTCATGAATGCACGCCGTCAGGTTGCCTTGTTGGTCGAGACATCGAACGCCTACGCGCGTGGGCTGATCGAGGGCGTCTCCGCGTATGTCCGCGATCATCAGTCATGGTCGATGTTTCTACCTGAAACCGGTCGCGGCGATGCGCCTTCCGCGGCGCTGGCGCGATGGAAAGGGGATGGCGTCATCGCTCGCATCGAAACCGCGGAGATGGCGAAAGCGGTCAGGCGATTGAGGGTGCCGGCCATCGATTTGAGTGCCGCTCGCTTCCTGCCGGATCTTCCGTGGATCGAGACGGACGACGACGCGATCGCTCGGCTCGCATTGGATCACTTCGCCGAGCGGGGCTTTCGCCATGTCGCCTTCTGCGGCGATCCGCGCTTCAATTGGTCGAAGTGGCGTTGCGATCGCTTCCTCGATCTCGCTCACCAAGCCGGACTGACCGCATCCGCTTACGGCGCCTCCGGCTCTCTTGCCGTTTCTTGGCAGGCGGAGCATGCGAAGCTGGTGCGGTGGGTGCAGCACCTGCCTCGGCCGATCGGTATTTTTGCGTGTTACGACATTCGGGCGTTTCAGCTTTTGGACGCCTGCCGAGACGCGGGCATTTCGGTGCCGGAGGAGGCAGCGGTCCTCGGCGTGGACAACGACCCCGTCCTTTGCGAGCTCTGCGATCCACCGCTTTCGAGCGTGATGCCGGACGCACGCCGAGCCGGCTATCTCGCGGCCGAGATGCTCGATCGCTGGATTTCGGGGAAACCTCCCGCCGCGGAAGCACACCGCATCGCTCCGATCGGCATCCGCACCCGGCAATCGACCGACGTGCTCGCAATGGAGGACCGCGATGTGGCCGCCGCCGTGCGATTCATCCGCGAGCGAGCCTGCACGGGCATTTCAGTGAATAGCGTGCTGCGTGAGGTGCCGTTGTCGCGCCGCGTGCTGGAACGCCGATTCTTCAAATGCGTAGGCCGATCGCCGCACGCAGAGATCTTGAGAGTGAAGCTGGTCCGCGTGATGCAGCTCTTGGTGGAAACCGACATGTCCATCGAATCGATCGCGACAATGACGGGTTTCGAGCATCCTGAATATCTGAGCGTCGCCTTCAAACGCGAAATCGGCATCGCCCCCGCCGCCTACCGCCGCGACAACCGCATCCGCACGACGGGGGCTTGAAGCAAGTCGAAAGGTCAGCCGCGACGCGCAGCGGAGCGCGGACTGCGCATTTCTTTGGATTCCAGCACATGCAGCACCGGCGAGGTCGCTGCGGTGGTGGCGAGGGCCATGATGACCATCATGGCAAAAAGCGTCGGACTGATGACGCCGAGGTCGAGGCCGATGTTGAGGACGATCAACTCCATCAGCCCGCGCGTGTTCATCAGCATGCCGAGCGCGGTGGCGTCGCGGGTGCCGAAACCCGTGAGCTTCGCGGCGGCGAAGGTGCCGCCGAATTTGCCGACCGTCGCCACGAGGATGATGGCGCGCACCAGAACCATCCATCCAAGCCTTCAACCAGCGTGATCTGCGTTCGCATGCCGGTGTAGGCGAAGAACGCCGGCAGGAAGAGGATCGTCACCGGTTCTTTCAGTTTCGCCGCCATGTCCCGTGCGATTCGGCTTTCATGCGGCACGACGGCGCCGACCAGAAACGCGCCGAACAACGCGTGGATGCCGATCGCTTCCGTGCACAGCGAAGCAAGGAGGACGGCGAGAAAGACGCCTGGAATCGCGTAGCTGGGCAGCGGTTCGCTTCGCGCGTCCCATGCGTGCGTCCATCGACGTAGCAGGGGGCGGACCACAAGCAGCATGACACTGATGAACGCGATCGCTCCGCCGACGACCCAGAGTGCATTTCCCGGTTCCGCCTGGGCGACGCCGACAACAAGGGCGAGGAGGCACCATGCGGTCACGTCGTCCGCCGCCGCACATCCGAGGGCGAGGCCGCCGAGTTCGGTTTTGTCGAGCCCGCGATCGGAAAGAATGCGGGCGAGGACGGGAAATGCCGTGATCGACATGGCCACGCCCATGAAGAGCGCGAAGCTCGTGAACGGCACGCCTTGATGCGAAAAACGCGGATAGAGCCAGAGTGCCAGCACCGTTCCGAGGACGAACGGCACGACGATGCTGGCATGTGATACCGCCACTGCCGCATGCGCTCTTCCCGCGATGCGAGCGGCATTCAATTCGAGGCCAACGAGAAACATGTAGAGAATCACGCCAAGCTGCGAAACTGCCTTCAGCGCGGCCGGCACATGTCCATGCGGATCGGTTGCGACGGAAGGAATCAGCAGGTGGAAGGTTTCCGGCGAAATCGCACCGAGCAGCGAGGGCCCGAGCACAATGCCCGCGACCATCTCCCCGACGACCGCGGGTTGGCCGAGATAGCGAAGCAATCGGCTGAAAATGTAACCTGTCGCGATAATCGCAGCCAGTGTCGCGACGACATGGGCGACTACATCCACGGACCCCGCCGCGGTTCGCCCCACAGAGCGTGCGTCGCTCGGAGCGACGGGCGCGGTCAATGTCTCGCCGAAGGAGCGGACAAGGAAAAACAACGCCGCGCCGCCGACGATCAGTGCCGCGTATCCGGCGAAGCCGAGCCACATGGAGGCGGACGATGCTTTGCTCTGGGCTTGGAGTTGGATTTTCCCGTCGTACGAAGCGGGAGTCGTCATGGGCGACCTTACTTCCAGGAACTTTCCTCAGGCTCATGCGGCGCCCGCGCCTTTCGGAGCAAATCGACCAGCGCCTTCAACTCGCCCGGGTCGAGATGCCCCAGTTGCTTGCGATGGCATTCGCGAAGCGGCCCGGCAATGTCCTTCAGCAAGTGCAACCCCGCGTCGCTGATGCCGACAAGCACCAATCGGCGATCTTCCGTGGAGCGAGTGCGGACGATCAGGCCGCGTTGCTCCAAGCGGTCGATCATGCGAGTCACGTCCGGCGCTCGCGACACTAACCGGTTCGCCAAACTTAAAGTGGGCGCCGCTTCGGGGTGTTTCGCCTCGAGCAATCGCAGCAGGTTGTATTGCTGTGCGGAGAGGTCGAATGAGCCGAACAAGTCGTCTTCGAGAGCGCTGAGGCGATCGTAGGTACGCCATAGCGCCAGATACGCTTCTTGTTGCGGAGAGTCGAATCGGCGGAGCGATCGGCTTTGGGCGGGGCTCATAATTATGAATTACCTGTTGCAACGATTATTGTCAAGACGCACATATGACGCCGGGACCATGGGTGTTGCCAAGTTGCTTGGGGTGTGTTCAGGCGGCCATATTCCACGAGGCGGCCAATGGTTGCGGCGAGTGGCGGAGGCAGACGAGGGACGCAGCGGGACGCACGTTCCGCAAAGTTCAGCCGATCCACGTGTTTGGAGTAGTAGGCCTGCATCTTCTCGAACGCGGGGCTTGGGGGAGGAAGCGATGTCGCGGTGTGCAAACCAAATTGCAGCCGCTTCCGTCTTTACTTCGGTCTGGCCGCATCGCACAATCGCGGTCGTGCTGACGCTTGCGTCCTGTCTCCTCGGAGTCTGCACCATGTCGCGCCGCATGTTCGGTCTGCTGGTTCTCGCCTTCGCTGTCGCACCTGCCTTCGCTCAGGAAATCCCGGCGAGGTTCCGCAAGGCCGAGGAAAATTCCTGAAGCTGCAAGCGGCCTACGGCACTCCCGAGGTCAGCGGATCCGCGGGAAGCATTTGGTCGGCGGACGGGAAGACGGCCATCGTCGGTTCGCAAGTTTCAGGCGACAGCCCCGAGAAGCCGCCGCAGACGGTGTTCGTCGCCGTCGATATTGCCACCGGCGCCCAGGTCGGCAGCGAGATGCGTCCGAAGGACACGGTCGACAGCTTCGCCCTGAGCCATGACGGCAAGCGGGCACTCATTTCCGTCAGCTCGGGCCATGAGACGGGCAAGCCGAAATTCGAGCTGCAATGGTGGGATCTGCAGACCGGCAAAGCGATCAAAACCCTCGAAAAATCCGAACGCGTCCGCCTCGTCATGGGTTTGTCGGCCGACTCGAAAGTCGCGATCCTCGGCGACTACGAAGGAGGCGGCGAACTCTACGACGTGGAGGCCGGCAAGACGCTGAAGAAGATCGAAGGCGGCGTGATGCAAGGATCGTTCGGCCCCTTCGGCGCGGCCGCGTTCCGGCCCGGCCATGCGCAGGCGATCATCTTCCAACAGCAAGACGGCCACCTCATCGACACGAAGACCGCGGCGAAGATCGCCAAACTGCCGCTGCCGAACGGATATCGCACGAATTTCTCGTTCTCTCCTTCGGGCAAGACCGCCGCGGTGCTTGATGCGACGCAGATCATCGCATGGGACCTGGAAACGAAAAAAACGAAAACCGCGAAACTTCCGGCCGCCAACGGCATGCTCGAAATCCGCCTGATCGACGACAAATCGGCCCTGCTGCTGACCTTTGCCGAGGATCAGGGAAACGGCATCGTCACCCCCGGCAAGATTCAACGCATCGATCTCGCGGCCGACAAAGTCGTCTGGACCAACCCGCTGGAACTAAAGCCGATGAGCGGAGTCGCGATCGATGCGGACGGCAAGACAGCGGTCGTCGGCAATGGCCTGCCTCCGTTTCGCCGCATCAACCTCGCGGACGGCGCGGTCGTCGCGGCCTGGGGCGGACATGGCGATGCGGTTAACGCGATTGCGGTCAGCGGCAAGCAAGTCCTTTCGATCGGCTCCGATGGCTTATTGATCCGCTGGGGCGCGAAGGGCAGCGAGAAAATCCTCGACCTCGGCGGCAACGGCCTGCGTTGCGTGCTCGCTCCGCGCGGCGATTCGCCCACCATCGTCGGCGCGGGGGACGGCAAGATTCGGCTGCTCGATGCCGCCGATAAAGTGACTGCGATCAAGGCGCATGAAGCCCCGGTTACCTCGCTTTGCCTCGCACCGAAGAGCGACTGGTTCGCCTCCACATCGGCCGACCGCACGCTTCGCACCTGGGACATGGAAGGCAAGCCGCTCGACACGTTCACGGGCCACAGCGACGCGGTGAATGCCGTGGTCGTCACGCATGACGAGAAATGGCTGATCTCCGCCTCCGACGACGGCACCGTTCGCTTTTGGCCGATCGTCGAAGGGAAGCTGGTGCCGAAGGGGAAAGCGATTGTGATGGAAGAACACAAACGCCAGGTGACCTGCCTCGCCCTCAGCGAAGACGGCAAGAGGCTCGCGAGCGGCAGCCAGGATCAGACCGTCCGCGTCTGGGACGTGCGGACGCGCGTCAGCAAAGCGATCACCGGGCACAAGAATTGGGTCAACTCCGTCCTCTATGTCGGCGACCGCTTGGTAAGCGCCAGCGACGATTTGACCATCCGAGTCTGGGACGCGGATGGAAAGCAGATTGATTCCGTCGACCTTGCCTCCGCCCTCGATGGTCCCCGCACGCTCGCCAAGGCCGGCGACGACACGTTCCTTGTCGGAACCTCGGGTTGGATGGTTCTTCGCTACTCCATGCCGAAGTAAGGTGAAATGGGCGGCGACATGGATAAGCGCACCACGCCGGCTCCCTCTCCTGCTTGCGAATACACGAGCCGATCCATCCGGCCAACGCTAGGCCGCAAGGGGAGGGCGATCGCGCATGCAGTGATACGCCGCTCTTCGCACTGGAGCTTTTTGCAAACTTGAGAAGATTCCTTGCAATCGCAGCGGCTTCTTTTCCGGCTCTGCGAGCCGGAGAATCGGCATAAACGGGATGGAGTCGCCGGTTTGCGTCGGCTTCCCATCTTCACTTCATCTCGCTTCGCTATGCGCCCATGAGACTTACGACGCAAAATTCGCGAGTCAAGGTCAACTCGAGGCCGTTGGCATCGGCATTGCTTTGATGGAGCCTTCGTTAGCGAACCACATCGCTCCCAACGCGGAAACGAAATTACGGAGGTCTCCCTCATGAAGATCGAACTGCACTGCCCCGCCTGCGCCTGCCGCTTCGCCGCTCCTCCGCAGACGAGCCCGGAAGAGCTGATCGACCGCATGTTCGACGAGGGACCTCGCTTCGCACTGGGCGATGGCGAAACGTTCGAAGACATGATCTTCAACACCATCCTCGACCAAGGCGCCATCCACTGCCCCGATTGCGGCGAAGCCGTGTGCGTGGCCGAGGAATCCCTTAGCGAACTCGCGATGCAAGCGCTCTCGAACTGGTGAGACGGCCTTCGGCGACGACCGGAGCAGCGGACGACGCCGAAACCACCAAGCAACGCCCGACGTTTCCCGCAACGTCGGGCGTTTTGCTTTGTGGGCCGGGCATGATGGGCCGCTCGGAGGGGAATTTACCTGCGAAGATTCGCAAGGGATGCCGGAATTGTCGCCACGGATCCGCTAGCGACCGTGCACTAGTTCGAGGACGCCCTGACGAGCGCGCCAGCGACAGGTCGCCGGTAGACCTCGCCGCGGGCGCTGTCGATGTCGTGCACCTGAAGCCCCAAGAGTTCCTTGAGCCGCAACTCGCACGAATAGAGCACGTCCAACAGCGTGCGGTCCCGCCCCGGCAGCGCCGCCTCCAGAAGACGCACCACTTCTTCAGGACTCAAGACGCGCGGCACCGTACGCGGCCTCTTGGCGAACGGCAGATGTCGGATCTCCTCGCTGCGGCCCAGCGTCGTCTGATACAGAATCCGCAGCGCGCAGACGGCCTGGTTGAACATGCTCCACGACACGCGGCGAGCGATGAGATGCTGCTGATAGTGACGCAGATCTTCCGGCCCGAGCGTCTCGGGCGAGCGGCCGAAATGCCTGGCGAAGAGGGCGACGCGCAGGACGTAGGTCTCGATGGTGCGCGGCGACTTGTTGCGGACTTGCAGATCTTCGATGTAGCGTTGCCGTAACGGCGTCATGGCGGAAACTCCCCAGCGACATCAGCCGCCGGGAGACCGCGTCCCCTCCAGCATCCAAGAACCAAGGACTACAGGAAAACAAAAAGCGACCGAAACCGGCCGCGCTGAACAAGAACCGACGACATGCCACCGCGTAGCGAGCTGGTTCAACGACCCCGCTCAGCAGCGGCGGGGGCCGAGTGAGCTATGAATCGGGGAAAGCCTACATGCCCCCGCTGTCTGCTGCAGCGTCTGGTTCGGCGTCCGCTTTGCGCGACGGACATCTTATCACTTCGCAAGAACTTCCCGGACCTTATGGGCCAGAGTATTCGGAGAAAACGGCTTCTGCAAGAAGTTCACTTCCTCGTGGAGAATGCCGTGCCGAACGACTGCGTCGTCGGTGTATCCGGAAAGATAGAGCACCTTCATCTCGGGATGGAGGCTCAGCAACCGCTCGGCGAGAACCCGCCCGCCCATCCCAGGCATCACGACGTCCGTGACGAGCAAGTGAATCTTCTCCCGGTGGTTCGTGGCGACTCGTATGGCTTCCTCGCCGTGGCTCGCTTCCAGGATGGTGTAGCCGCACTGCTGCAGGGTGAAGCGGCTCAGTGCCCGTACCCCGTCCTCGTCCTCAACCAGTAGTAATGTTTCCGTTCCGCGCGGGGCCGGACCGAGGCGGGCCAGGACTCGGTCGGCGCGGCCTGTTCTGCGGGAAGTAGATCTTGAACGAGGTTCCCACGCCCGGTTCGCTGTAAACCTCGATCGACCCGTCGCTCTGCTTGACGATACCGTGAACCACCGCGGTCCCAGACCAGTACCCTTTCCGGGCCCTTTGGTGGTGAAAAACGGCTCGAATAAATGACGTTTGACCTCCTCGGTCATGCCGATTCCATGTCCGTGACCGCCAACATCACCTTACCGACCGGCCCGCACGTCCGCATGGGACCGGACGTAGTCTTCGCCGAGGACGACGTTGTTGGTTTCGATGGTGAGTTTGCCGCCTTGCGGCATGGCGTCGCGGGCGTTCACCGCCAGGTTCAGAAGAACTTGCTCCAGTTGCCCCGGATCGGCTTTCACGCGTCCGAGTTGAGGGTGCAACGTGGTGGTCAAGTGGATGTCCTCGCCGATGACGCGACGAAGCATTTTCTCAGTGTCCCGAACCACGTCGTTCAGGTCCAACACCTTGGGGGCCAGGACCTGCTTCCGACTGAAAGCCAACAATTGCCGAGTCAAGGATGCCGACCGCTCCCCGGCCTTGAGGATTTCGGACAGCAGCCCGCGCTTGGGATCATCCGGGGGCGTTGATTGAAGTAAGAGTTCGCTGTATCCGTTGATGATGGTGAGCAGGTTGTTGAAGTCGTGCGCCACTCCGCCGGCCAATTGCCCGATGGCCTCCATCTTCTGTGCGTGCCGCAATTGCTCCTCGAGTTTCCTCTGGTGGCTCGTGTCGAGGAAAGTTACCACCGCGCCGACAAGTTCCTTGCCTCGCCACATCGGGTAAGAGAAATACTCGGCGTCGAACTTCGTCCCGTCCGCACGCCAGAACACCTCGTCTTTGACGTGAGTCCCTTGCCGCGTTTGAATCGCCCGAACGATCGGGCATTCTTCCTCGGGGTACGGACGACCATCCGGGCGGTGGTGGTGTATCAGGACGTGCATGTTCCGGCCCTTCAGCTGCTCGGGGCCGGAGTAGCCGAGGAGGCAGGCGCGTCGAGGTTCGCCAGCATGCAGTTGCCGTGAAGGTCGATTCCATAGATGGCCTCGGCCGTGGAGTCGAGCAACAATTGAACGAGTTCCTCCCGCTCGCGAACCGCTTCCGTCGCCTGCTTGCGCTCCGACTCGCCCGCCATCGCCGCACGCAGACGTTCAGGCCACCGTCGAGCACTGGTTGAATTCGAGCCGGCATCGGTTCGGGTCGGAGGACGAGTTCCGGCGGCTGGTAATACGGATTGGGACAGACCAGATCGGAGATGGCCACCAACGGATGCGTGATGAGCATGTCGTGGATGAGCGAGGAGTCGAACCGCGGCCGCGAAGTAGTGGCACGCGATCACCCGCCCGGTGGTTGGCCAGCGAATTCGTTGAGCAGCGCCCTCGTATTCGACCAAGCGATCGCCTTCCAGGTTCGCATCCAGGCGCTTCAGGTCATCTCTCCCTGGAACCGCAAGCCGGCGAAGCCGTCGGCCAACGCCGCAGACTCGCACTCCGCCAGATAGTCGAGCATCTTGCGGGCGTCGAACTTCCCCTCTCGCAGGTAGACGTCGTGTTTGGTCAAGATCTTGAGCGAGCCTCTTTCGGCTTCTTGGGCCACATTCACGCCCAGGACAGCAAACCTCTGGACGAGTTCCTCGAACGGCGAATCGTTCGCGACATAGAGGCAACGCTCGCCACACTGTAGCCCGGCGGCGATGAACGCCACGGCGCTGGCGGTCTGGTCCACCAAGTTGTCGTGAATCGGACAGAGGTGATCGCCTCGGCGAAGTTTCGCTAACTCGTGATCCAGCTGAGTCGCCATGGTCCCCTCCGTTGGTCACGACCGTAGCGGCCTCCAAGCCGGTGGGTTCGCATTGATTTGTGGTGCATCATAACTCCGCCGCCGAACGACCAAGCTCAGCAGCGGCGGGGCATCGGTGAGCTGTGGTCACGAAAAACAGGCCATCACCTGCTGCTTCAGCGGCTGGTTCGGCGTGCCCTTGCTGGACCGGCTACATCCCGCCCTCGATCGGAGCAGCGACGAGACGCTGTACGGGTCGCGCCGACCCCGAGCGCCTTGCCGAACCCGACCGCCAGCGGCTTCTTCCAGAACGGCGAGTCGTCGTCGAACGGATACGGCCACTCCCCGCCGGGGGCGTGCCCCGACATGTTGTACAGCGTCTTGGCGCGATCTCCCTCGAACCCGTACCTTGGTGCTGGAGCTGCGCGTCCTTGGCAGCGTCGGCCCGGAGAGTCTTGGCCCGGATGCGGCTGAACGGTGCGTGGGCGTGCCGCCACTTCGGTCGTCCCCGGCCATGTCGTCCAGCTCCCGGAGGGTGGACTGGTCGGCGCACCGCGGCGGGAAGAACCGGACCATCTCCCGGATAGCGTCAGCCGTGGCGTTAGTGTGTGGCATCGCCACTCCGGTCGCCTCCGCCGCCGAACGACCACGCTCAGCCACGGCGAAACGCCTGAGGGGGCCCCACCAATCGGCGAGTACTGAAACTACCGAGCTTCCTCGCCGTTGGCTGCAGCGTCTGGTTCGGCTTGATTGTAAAACGGCTCGCAAACGCCGGACAACGTGGCCTCCAGCGATGGCGAGAGGAAGAGGATGTCGATGTGCGAGCTGGACTCGACGTTGGCACGGATCACGGCTGCCACCGCCTCCACCACACGAAGGTCTTCGCCGGTGCTTGATGCCACACATACTGCAGCGCCTGCCCGCGCCTCGCCTGGGTAATGGAGCTTACAGAAGTAGGCTCGCTGAACCTGCGGCAGGCCCAAGAGGGCCGGCCGGAACTCGGCATGCAACAAGTCGGCAGCAACGCCGCGTTGTTGGCCGAGGAATACCGGGCCAGTCCTTTGGTGCGAAGAAACTCCCTCCAGCAAAACCGGCGATTTGGCTGGCGGATCAGTCGGGCGTTGTCGAAACCAGTCGAACAGGCCCATCCGAAATCCCTTCGACGCTGCCGAACCTTTGATTATCCTTGCGCCGGTTGGATAGTATCACCGGTCATTCGGCGTCGCAACGCAAATACCTATTTATCTATTGACTTGGACGCGTGTACATATGTACGCTCGCGGATATCCAGCGCGCGCTGCATAGCACCAATATCCCAGCTGGCTGCAGAGTAGTCCCCATGAAACTCTTCGACCTCATCCGAGAGCGCTTGCGGGTGAAGCATTATTCGCTCAGCACCGAACGCACGTATTGCCAGTGGATCCTTCGCTATGTGCGCTTCCACAAAGACGGCGAAACGTGGCGGCATCCCATCGAGTTGCATGCTTCGGACGTCGAACGGTTTCTCACGCATCTTGCCGTGGACGGGCATGTCTCCGCCAGCACGCAAAACCAGGCACTCAACGCCCTCGTTTTTCTTTATCGGGACGTCTTGAATCGGCCGTTGGGCGGTTTCGATGCCGTGAGGGCTCGCCGACCCGTACGCGTGCCCACCGTTCTCTCGGTCGCTGAGATTCGGGAGTTGCTCGGAGCCCTGGATGCGATGCCGACCACCGAACCGTATGCGGTCATGGCTCGGCTCATGTATGGTGCGGGCCTTCGTCTGATGGAATGCTGCCGACTGCGGGTGAAGGACGTGGACCTGGCTCGCGGCCAGTTGACGATTCGCGGCGGCAAGGGGGACAAGGATCGCTATGTCATGTTGCCGAACGGAGTGCGCGGGACGTTGGAGCAGCAGTTGGCATGGCGGCGGAATCTGCATGCCCAGGACCTCGCTCGCGGGTTCGGACGGGTCGATATGCCGACGGCGCTGGCGAGGAAGTTTCCCAAGGCGGATCATGAACTGAGTTGGCAGTTTCTGTTTGCGTCGGGCAAGCTGTCGCGCTGCCCGCGGACCGGGCGAGTCGGCAGACACCATGTCCACGAAGGGGCCGTGCAGCGCGCGATCACATCGGCGGTCCGGTCGCTCGGATGGACGAAGCGGGCGACGTGCCACACGTTTCGGCATTCGTTCGCGACGCATTTGTTGGAGGCGGGACAGGACATCCGCAGCGTCCAGGAGTTGCTGGGCCATGCGGATGTGAGAACGACCATGATCTACACCCATGTGATGCAGAAGGCAGCCGCTCGTATTGCGAGTCCGCTCGACCGCCTATAACGGTCTTTAACCCAATCCTATCGCCGGTGGGCGGAAAACACAAAGTCGGCAGCGGGCGGACCACCGACTTTGCCATATGGGGGTCTTCCGGGTAGGGTGGTTTTCTGGAGCGGTTCGCGGCACTGTGCGTGGTTTCCGAGTCTTCTCGCCGTCAGCAAACCGTTTCCGCGCCGAAAGCAAACGGTGTTCTTCGCCTGCGGCGAAGCGGAACGATGGGTGATTTTACCAGGCCAGTGATTTGCGGGCGGATTTCGCGAAATCTTCCGGTGGCGGGGAAGCGAATGGAACCGAAATGGAACCGCAAGGACGCTGCAACCCATTTCGTATTGGGTTGTTCCGGTTGGGTTTGGTCCTCCCGGTGGTAACGCAAATGGAACCGGCGGTTGGGGCAACTCGACATCTTCATGCTGCCTTCGCCATTTCCGTACTTCCGTGATCGGAAACGCTTCCGCTTCGGCTCACCCTTGCCTCACGCCTGCCTCACGGCGATACTGCTGAGCAGGTCATGTCTTCGGATTCTCAGCGAGGAGTTTCGCCATGGTTCGGCGATTTGCGGTGATGTGGGCGCTTTTGATCGCCCCTTCGCTTTTGCATGCTCAAGTCGGCTCGGAAAAATACCTGCCCAGCAAGAGCCAGCTCTTCTGGCAATGGGACGGGCATGGCAACCATAAAGAAGCGATCGACAAAACCGCTTTCGGCCAAACGCTCTCCGGCGATACCGGGAAGTTCATTGCCGCCGCGTATCGGTACGTCCGCCAAGGGCTTGACATCGCCAAGCAGCACACCGATCCGAATGCGATCGATGCCGCCCAGGATTTCCTCGATGTCGGCGCCAACCTCTGTCGCCACGGGATGGCGGTCGGCATTGAAGTCTCCTCGGTCCAGCCGGCTCAGGCCCAGGCCGTGATCGTCCTCAACAAAGCCGGCGGCGAGGAAATCGAAGCTCAAGTCGCTGATCCGCCGGGCCCGCGACTTTGCGGGGGATTTCGCCCAGGAAGAGAAAGTCGGCAATCGCACAGTGAGCTTTGTGGACAATATCGTCCGTGCGGGCTGGTGGAGCGAAGGCGACGACTTCATCATCGTCGTCGGAACCGAAGCCGCGGTCGATTACGCCAAGAAAGCTCGATGAGAAAAAGTCGGCCTCGAGAAACATCCGCTCTTTCAGGCCGTGAAACGGGGCGCCGGAGTTCACATCATGGTCCCGAGGCTACCTCGATGCCGCCGCGCTGGTAAAACTCGGCGCTGACCTTTCGCCGGACGCGGCGACCTTGATGGACGACCTCGGCCTCAAGGGGGTCAAAAGCATCATCGGCTATACCGGGTTCGACGGTAATGAATGCCGTAGCGTGTATGAAGTGGATCTCCCCGGCCCACGCAAAGGCTTGGGCAACCTGCTCGCTTCGGGCCGAAAGATCAAGCTGGCGGAACTGCCGCCGCTGCCGAGCGACGTCGCTTCGTTTTCGGCCATGAGCTTCAGTCCGACGAAGGCGTACAACTCCGTCCTCGATGCGGCCGGCGGCGTGACGAAGATGATTCTCGGCCAGGAAAACTTCGCGCGCGACATGGTGCAGCAGATCGAAGTGCTTGCCGGCATCAAGTTCGGCGACGACCTGATCGGCTCGCTCGACGACCTGCTCGTGAACTACAGCGCCCCCTCCGACGGCATTCTCGGTTTGGGCGGCGTGATGGCGATGAAGGTGAAGGACGAAAAGAAGCTTCGCAAAGCGATCGAAGCCGTGGGAAAGGCGATCCCGCAATTGCCAGGCGTCGGCGAAACGGAGGTCAAGAAACGCACCTACCAGGGCGTGGAGATGACCGAGTTTCACATGAATCAGGAAGGCAACTACAAGGTGCCGACGTTCGCGATCCACAAGGGTTGGATCGTGTACGCCGACTACCCGCAAGCGGTGAAGGGCTTTATTTTGCGAGCCGAAGGCAAGCTGCCCGGCTGGAAGATGACGGACGACGTCAAGAAGGCGATGGCGCCGTTTCCCAAGGAGTTTTCTGCGGTCAGCGTGAGCGATCCGCGGCCCGGCATCGAGATGATCCTTTCCGCCCTGCCGCCGCTCATCGCGGGGGGCAACGGATTCGTCGGTCGAGTTGAAGGTTTGAAGCCGTTCGATGCGGGCTTGGTTCCGCACGCCCAGGAAGCGACGCGGTTGCTCTTCCCGAGCATCAGCGTGACGACGGATGACGGCACGAAGATCCGCACCGAGACTCGCGCATCGCTGCCGTAAAGTCGAATTGCGAAAGGAAAGCAACGGCAAACTAGCTGTTGAAAACGAAGCAACCCGACAGACCATCGACCTGTCGGGTTGCTTCATTTCGGATTGTGCTGCCTCGTCGCAGTGCGGTCGAGAGCTTAGCGGCGATCCACCGGAATCGGATCGACGCGTTGCGTGCGGTAGGAGACGGTGCGGCCCTGCGTCACCACTTGTCCATGCACGCTGACCAGGTCGCCGTCGCGGAATTTGCTCATGTCCATTTCCGTCATGATCGGCAGGTGGCCGTCATACGGATCGATCACTTCAGGCGTCGCGTACCACAGTACCCAGCGGCCGTTTTCGTTGCGGAGTTGGCCGGTAATCCACGCGAATTTCTCGTCGCGGCCCACCTTGTCTGCCAGCGCGGGGCTGATGCGGTTCGGTCGAGAAGCAAGTTCGGCCGGGGAAGCGGGAACCTTCGCGGTCGGAATCGCAGCCGGAGAGGAGGCGGGCACGGTCGCCGACTTGAAGCTGGGGATGATGCTGTCGTTGGCGTTGTCGTTGGAATAGTTGCTGAGCTTGAACGGGCCTGGGACCGGCGCGCCGACGGGAGCCGAGCCGCCGCCCGGACCCGAAGGCAAGCGTTGTGCGGGAGCGATGGACTTCGGTGCCACGACCGGGGCGCCGAGAGGCGGTTCAGCCGTCGTCGATCCGCTGGGGATCGATCGATTGTCGTCGAAGATCACGGTGCCGCGGCCGGTCTTGTTCGGCGCGGTTTGGCGAATCGTCGT